>NZ_CP015348.1:27500-627500 GCF_002109325.1 Sporosarcina ureae
ACTGACTGGAGGCCCGAACCCACGTATGTTGAAAAATGCGGGGATGAGGTGTGGGTAGCGGTGAAATTCCAATCGAACCTGGAGATAGCTGGTTCTCTCCGAAATAGCTTTAGGGCTAGCCTCAAACGAAAGAATCTCGGAGGTAGAGCACTGTTTGGACGAGGGGCCCATCCCGGGTTACCGAATTCAGACAAACTCCGAATGCCGATGATTTATGTTTGGGAGTCAGACAGTGGGTGATAAGATCCATTGTCGAGAGGGAAACAGCCCAGACCACCAGCTAAGGTCCCCAAGTATCTGTTAAGTGGAAAAGGATGTGGCGTTGCCCAGACAACCAGGATGTTGGCTTAGAAGCAGCCATCATTTAAAGAGTGCGTAATAGCTCACTGGTCGAGTGGCGCTGCGCCGAAAATGTACCGGGGCTAAACAGATCACCGAAGCTGTGGATTGACCTTAGGGTCAATGGTAGGAGAGCGTTCCAAGGGCGTTGAAGCTAGACCGGAAGGACTGGTGGAGCGCTTGGAAGTGAGAATGCCGGTATGAGTAGCGAAAGAAGGGTGAGAATCCCTTCCACCGAATGCCCAAGGTTTCCTGAGGAAGGCTCGTCCGCTCAGGGTTAGTCAGGACCTAAGTCGAGGCCGATAGGCGTAGACGATGGACAACAGGTTGATATTCCTGTACCACCTCCCCGCCGTTTGAGTAATGGGGGACGCAGTAGGATAGGGTGAGCACACAGTTGGTTGTGTGTCTAAGCAGTGAGGTGGAGAACGAGGCAAATCCCGTTCTCATATAACACTAGGCTGTGATGGCGAGGAGATTTATCTCCAGAGTCCCTGATTTCACACTGCCAAGAAAAGCCTCTAGCGAGGCGGGAGGTGCCTGTACCGCAAACCGACACAGGTAGGCGAGGAGAGAATCCTAAGGTGATCGAGAGAACTCTCGTTAAGGAACTCGGCAAAATGACCCCGTAACTTCGGGAGAAGGGGTGCTCTGGTAGGGTGAATAGCCCGAGAGAGCCGCAGTGAATAGGCCCAGGCGACTGTTTAGCAAAAACACAGGTCTCTGCAAAATCGTAAGATGACGTATAGGGGCTGACGCCTGCCCGGTGCTGGAAGGTTAAGAGGAGGGGTTAGCGCAAGCGAAGCTCTGAATTGAAGCCCCAGTAAACGGCGGCCGTAACTATAACGGTCCTAAGGTAGCGAAATTCCTTGTCGGGTAAGTTCCGACCCGCACGAAAGGCGTAACGATCTGGGCACTGTCTCAACGAGAGACTCGGTGAAATTATAATATGCGTGAAGATGCGCATTACCCGCGACAGGACGGAAAGACCCCGTGGAGCTTTACTGTAGCCTGATATTGAATTCCGGTGCAGCCTGTACAGGATAGGTAGGAGCCTAGGATTCCGGAGCGCTAGCTTCGGAGGAGGCATTGGTGGGATACTACCCTGGCTGTATTGGACTTCTAACCCTTGCCCGTGATCCGGGCAGGAGACAGTGTCAGGTGGGCAGTTTGACTGGGGCGGTCGCCTCCTAAAGAGTAACGGAGGCGCTCAAAGGTTCCCTCAGAATGGTTGGACATCATTCGTAGAGTGCAAAGGCATAAGGGAGCTTGACTGCGAGACCTACAAGTCGAGCAGGGTCGAAAGACGGACTTAGTGATCCGGTGGTTCCGCATGGAAGGGCCATCGCTCAACGGATAAAAGCTACCCCGGGGATAACAGGCTTATCTCCCCCAAGAGTCCACATCGACGGGGAGGTTTGGCACCTCGATGTCGGCTCGTCGCATCCTGGGGCTGTAGTCGGTCCCAAGGGTTGGGCTGTTCGCCCATTAAAGCGGCACGCGAGCTGGGTTCAGAACGTCGTGAGACAGTTCGGTCCCTATCCGTCGCGGGCGCAGGAAATTTGAGGAGAGCTGTCCTTAGTACGAGAGGACCGGGATGGACATACCGCTGGTGTACCAGTTGTCTTGCCAAAGGCATCGCTGGGTAGCTATGTATGGACGGGATAAATGCTGAAAGCATCTAAGCATGAAGCCCCCTTCAAGATGAGATTTCCCATTACGCAAGTAAGTAAGATCCCTCAAAGATGATGAGGTGGATAGGTCTGGGGTGTAAGTACGGCGACGTATGTAGCTGACAGATACTAATCGATCGAGGACTTAACCTATTTTAAAAAGTAGTTACTTGAACTACGCCAATGTCTTTTATTCAGTTTTGAGTGAACAAGCTTTACTCAAAGAGTCTAGTAATGATGGCGAAGAGGTCACACCCGTTCCCATACCGAACACGGAAGTTAAGCTCTTCAGCGCCGATGGTAGTTGGGGGTTTCCCCCTGTGAGAGTAGGACGTTGCTAGGCACGCGAAGCCATTCCCTTTGGGGAGTGGCTTTTTTGTGGTTTTAGGGGATCGTGCATGTTTGCTGTAATAAGTGGATGATTCCTTCATTTCTTGTGTTATCTAGCTAGCTTGATATGATCAATCGTTCTTCGTAAGCGCTCTATCCGTAGCGTTGACCGCTCTATTGATGTTGCTGGGTGCTCTATCCCTCCCCGTGACTGCTCTATCCGCCGTGCTCACCGCTCTATCATCCCCCACAACCGCTCATAGCCTTCAATACGTAGCTAATTTTCACCAATAAATATGTATCGATCAATCTTTCTCCATAAGCGCTCTATCCACCGCGTTGACTGCTCTATTGGCATCGCTAAGTGCTCTATCGCACGCTGCGACCGCTCTATCAGCCGTGCTCACCGCTCTATAGCCTCCCGCAACCGCTCATCGCCCCCAATTTATAAAGTTATTAAAGCTTTCAACTGCTTTGTGGACGAACAAGTGGTATCATGAGTCCGATAGCTGATTGTGATTAATAAATTACAATTGCATATTATTCACTACATTTCAGCGTTTTATGTAGACCCTTTATAAGTATAAATAGTAAAGGAAGTGCAAGAAATGAGGAAAATACTTATACCAATAGCGTGTGCAGGTCTCCTCATAGGCTGTACGCAAACCAAAGATGCTAAAACTGAAATGCAAACAACAGAAAATGAAGTTCCACTAGAGGCACAAGATTTGAAAATATTAACTACTACTGAAGACGAGATTCGATTCGTTGTAGGTTGGTTAAATGAAACAACAATTATGTACGTGGATCATCATGCTGCAGATGATCGTCTTCAATCGTTTGAATTGAAGACTGGAGAAATACATACTATATTTACGAGTTCTTCCATAATCTCTGAGGTAAAAATTCACTCTTCTGTTCCGCAACTACTCGTCAAAACAGCAAAAGACTCAACTGAAGCGATTATACATATACTCGATCATGATGGGAATGCATTAAATGAAGTGTCAGTAGAATCTTCAGAACTTGAGATTCAATGGAATGATATCGATGCTTCGCAAATACTGATTACAGCTTTCGCTGAAGATTGGAGTTATGACATTATACGATATGATGCGAATGACGATACTTTGGTGGCAGTAGAACTTGCTGATCCATTTCCTGGCTGGTTAGGCACCGAAGAGCTGGTATATATGGAAGAGACGGACTTATTGAAAGAATCACTATCAACTGGTGAGAAAACAGTGCTCGCGAAAGATGTCAATCAGTTTTATTCAGCGGGTGGTCGAGTATTGATTGAAACGTTTGACGGTGAGCACATACGGTATTCCGTGCTAGATACAGTGGGAGAAGAGATGAACACATGGCTTGCAGAAGATGATTCTTTTATGATGGACCAAGTGGTGTTTATGGATGAAAATACGCTGATGATGACCGTCACCAATCAAACTGAAATGATGCCGACGAGTTTTCTAGTAGAAATACAGGATGGCAAGGAAGTGAAGCGTCAAGAGCTATCAGAAGGCGGCTCGCTTGATTGTAAAGGTAACAAGTGTCTAACGGGGTACAACTTGGATACGTGGATTGATGTAGAGACTGGTGAGGCTGTGAAGTGGTTGGAGATTGGACCATTGGAATAAAACTAGCTATAAAAGGTAAGTGAGTTTGATCGAAGTATGTGGCTGACGAAGCACTCTCCAACCAAAAAAATAAGGACATCCCCGATAAAGGGGTGTCCTTATTTTTTGGAACTTATTTGTGTAATTGTGGTGGGTATCCTGAATATATAACAGTAGCAATCGTAAATCCTCCGATAACTACAACCGTTACCACATTGAAAACAATACTTAAAAGATTCCGCTCTTTAAAAGCTTGGACCGTTCCAAAGACTGCTAAGATTGCAATCAATCCAAAAATGATGACTAATAAATTCATTGAGTAGACACTCCTTTCAACATTGAAAAAATGAATGCCATAAAGCGATATTCCTCTTCTATTGTACTGTTAATGAAACGTTTTGTCGAGATTAAATAATGAACAATATTTGAAATTTGTGTCCGTATTCATTAATATTAGACAAAGAGGTGAGATAAATGAGAGTACATATACATCCACTAGGTCCAATTCAGACGAATTGTTACATATTGGAAGACGAAAAAAAGAATTGTTTAATTTTTGATCCAGGCGAAGATGGGGAAGCTTTGCTTTCTGAATTGCGAAAGTTATCACTGAAGCCTGTTGCTATTATGCTGACACATGCCCACTTTGATCATATAGGTGCGTTGGAAAAAATTCGTACTGCATATGATATCCCTGTATATTTGCATGTGGCAGAAAAGAAGTGGCTTGCAAATCCCGAGTTAAACGGTTCAGCGAAATATCCGGCACTGCCAGATGTCATTTGTAATCCAGCTGACGTCCTACTTCATGATGAAAAATATTTAGAAGTAGGTCCTTTTAAGATGGAGACGCGTCACGTGCCTGGACACTCTCCTGGAAGCGTTTGCTATATCTTTGAAGAGGATGGATTCGCCATCGTAGGGGATACATTGTTCCAAGGAAGTATCGGTCGTACGGACTTGCCAGGGGGCGACACAGAAACATTGCTTACAGCGATCCATGAACAACTGTTGACACTTGACGATGAAATGTTGATCTATCCAGGACATGGAGCTGCAACGACACCTGGAAACGAAAAAGATCAGAATCCCTACTTGCACGGATTTTGATCAAAAGTAAAATAAACAAAAAACAGCTTTCCATTGAGGAAGCTGTTTTTTGTATGTACGGATTAGTGTCCTCCACCAGGTACGTGAATGAAGATTGAATAGTAACTGAAACCAACCATGAAGATCATCAGGTATGCTCCGAATAAGTAAATATACATACGCTCTGAAAGCTTCAAGTATCCAAGTAGAATAAAGAAGATAGTACCTGCGACCATAAGTAAAGAAGCTGGAATCATATTTCCTACATAGAACATTACAGCAAAAATACCTGACCAGAATCCTAAAAGTTTAAACATATTATCCATCTAAGAATCCCTCCTTCACAACATTACAATAAGCTCTTATCCATTATAATAGAACGTCAGCCTAAAAGTAAACTCCAATCGATTTTACATTGTGACAAAAGAGTGTACTTATGTGTACGGCTTTAGACAGTAGCTAGTTACAGTATAACAGAACATGAACTAAAATAATGTGAAAATTGATTTTTGATAGCAAATTCTTGATAAGAAATAAGTTTTGACTGAATATTGACTATCAAAAATGAATTAACACAAATGTAGTGTGTTTTTAAACAATTTAATTTCCCTATATACTTCTTTTTAAGATGAAAAGTGGTCTTTTGTCGAATGGAGAAAGGAGAAAACTATGGAAATTGATAAGAACCCTATAGAAAAAACATGTTTACAACTGCTTGAGAAAGCGATTGAGTCTGAAGCGACGGATATTCACTTTGTTCCCACGACACAAGGATATGACGTAACCATTCGCAAGCACTCGTACTTTTCAAAGATCGGTGAGTATCCACACACATTAGGTGGCCGTTTAATTTCATTCTTAAAATTTTTATCTTCATTAGATATTAGTGAACAGCGTCGTCCCCAAAGCGGTTCCTTTCATCGATCATTCTTCGACTGTAACTTCTCTTTTCGCATTTCAACAATCCCATCTATTCAATTGAGAGAAAGTGTTGCCATCCGCATTCAAAAACATGACAAGATCGTCCCGCTAAATCAGTTGTGCTTTAATCCTGACTGGACTGAACAATTAGTCGAAGCCGCTGCATGCAAACAGGGGCTGTTTCTTGTCACAGGACCCACTGGTTCAGGTAAAACAACTACACTTTACTCTTTGACATCGCATTGTGTAAGCGAACTTAAGCGTCATGTCATTTCACTAGAAGATCCTGTTGAGAATAATCACAGTCATCTACTGCAAATCCAAGTGAATGAGCGCTCGGGTATTACATATTCTGCGGGATTAAAAGCTATTTTACGACATTCGCCTGACGTTATTATGATCGGTGAAATACGTGATGCAGAGACGGCTAAGATCGCTGTTGAAGCAGCGTTGACTGGACATTTGGTTCTTAGCACCATCCATGCGAAAGATCCTGTCGGTTGCTTGTATCGTTTGCTGGATCTTGGCATTCATATGGAAGAACTTAGACAGACGATTATCGCAATATCCGCTCAACGCTTGATTACCCAACAGTCTGGAGAAACAGCAGCGGTTTTTGAGATATTACAAGAAGCAGAATTGCAATTAGTGACCGAAGCTATGGGTAATGGTCAAAGGTTTATAACGCCATTTGATAAGAAAATCGAAGTACAGCAAGCTTTGTATGAAAAGGTTCCTTATGATTCGGAATAAAATATTCAGTCAGTCTGCCAATAAAAAGTTAATAAAACCAGCCGAGTTTTTAGTGCGACTTTCCGTGTTAATACAAGAAGGCTATACATTCCATGAAGGTCTTATTTTGATCTTACCCTACCACACAAAGGAATATGAAGAGAAACTTCAACAAGTTGAAGAGCAATTAAAGATGGGATATGGGGTTTCACATATTTTGAAAGGTTTAGGATTCGGTAATAGTATTATGCTTCCTATTGTGATTGCGGAAGTAGATGGCAACTTGATACGCGCGTTGAAAGAAGTAGCGGATCGTGTCAATCGTAAAGTGGAGAAGCAAAAACAGATTCGTAAACTATTAGCTTATCCAAGTGTGCTGTTTTCTTTCTTACTACTTTTATTAGTAGCATTCCGACAGTTTTTTCTGCCGAATTTTGAAGCGTTGACTGTAATGCGGGCGAATGAAGAAGGTGGACTCGTTCAATTACTGCCAAAGCTTGTGTCTTCCATACCAGATGTATTGTTAGTGCTAGCAGTTATTTTAGGTGTTGTTTTTTTGTTAAGCCGAATATGGTTGAAAAAGTTGTCCCCATACGAGGCTTTACACTATATTTTGAAAGTTCCTGGGCTGAAGACATTCTATAGTGAAATGAAAACTAGAGATTTTGCGAGTGAACTCGGTAGTTTACTGCAGTCAGGATTATCGATGCAAAGCGCCTTAGCGGTTCTGAATGAACAGACAGAAGACCCTATATTATCTGTTATCACAAACGAACTGAGTCAACAAATTATTTATGGAGAATCTTTGCATGAAGCGATCCGTTTAACTGATGGGCTGTCACCGAGACTTGCAGATTTTGCGAAGCATGGTGCTGATACGGGCTATTTGTCGAAGGAACTTATGCTCTATAGCGAACATACGACGCAACAGCTAGAAGAGCAGGCTAGTAAATGGATTGCGATTCTACAACCCGCTCTATTTGGTGTGCTTGCCGTCTGTATCCTATTATCTTATTTATCTATTCTGCTACCAGTTTATAAAATGATCGACAGTATTTAAGAGGAGGAAAAACATTGCTAAAGAATGAAAGAGGTTTCACGTTAATAGAAATGATGATCGTGTTGCTGATCATAACTGTTTTGATTTTGATTGCAATCCCGAACGTCACAAAGCATTCCAAATCGATAGACGAAAAGGGCTGTGAGGCGTACGTGAAAATGGTAGAAGGTCAGGTGCAAGCATATAAAATGGACAAGAAATCCGTTCCCACACTTACGGCGCTGACTACAGATGGGTATTTACCAGATAATCCTGCGTGCCCGAATGGTAACGCGATCACAATTACTGGAGACGGTAAAGTCACAGCAACTAATGGAGGAGGTTAAACAAGCTATTGACGACCAGCGCGGCTTTACTTTTTTAGAACTTTTGCTTGTGTTATCTATTATGATGATTATAACAGCCGTTATTCTTCCCTTTAGTGAGAAACGTTTACAGAGAGTGACTGAAGAAGATGCGTTGCAATTATTCATCGCGACCGTTCATGAAGCACAATTATATGCTATTACACATAAGGAAAGAGTTAGTTTAAAGTTTTATGAAGAGGGTCAGAAATATACGGTCGAAACGAATGGTTTAGTAGAGATATTACATGGTGAACTTCCTTCAGGAATGCACAGGTCGAAAAATTCTCCGTTAAGACAGTTGGACTTCGCTGAAACAGGATATTTGATTCGTACAGGAATAATAACTATTAATACAGAAAGTAAAGGTCTTGTCAAAATATCATTCCAGTTTGAACGGGGAAGGATGATCGTCTATGAATGAAAAAGGGCAATCGTGGCCTGAAGCTATGCTGTCTTTAGTAATTGTCATGGTCATTTTTAGTTCGCTTTTGCCCTTGGCTACCACATTGACGTCATCTGTGGCTGGAAAAAAGTCTGCGATGATTGCAGCACAGACCACATATCAAGCGGCTATACTGTTTAAATCTTCAGGACAAGCAACAGGACGGAGATCGTATGAAGAATTACATTATGATTGGACTGTCGAGGATGGCCAAGTTTGTGTAGTTTATGAAGTACAACGAGTCGCAAATCGTAAGTGTGTGAGTATATGAAATCATGGAATGAAAAAGGCTATTCATTATTGGAAAGTATTATTCATTTACTCATTTTCACCATGCTTATCCAACTAACGGTGCTGTTTTTTTATTGGCAAACACCTATAGAAAAAGTATATCAAGGAGATTTGCTTGGTGAATGGGAACTGTTTTCTTTAGAGTTTCAGGAAGTATTAGAAGAAGTAACAGCAGTCACTGAAATCAACCCTACAATTTTATCTTTTCAAACTAAAAGAGGGGAAATCATTATACAGCAATACAAGCAAATGATTCGAAAGGTGGTAGATGGCGACGGTCATGTTCCACTGTTGATGAATGTAAAAACCTACGCATTTACAGTGAACGGTAGCGAATTGCAGATTGCTGTCGAAATGATGGATGGTAGGCGCAAAGAAAGGACGTTTGCGATTGGATTATATCAAGAATGAGAAGGGAGGATCATTTATTTTCGCGATTGTATTATTATTTTTCGTAAGTCTCTTTCTTTTCTCCCTCGTTTCATGGCATGATAGTATCTACAGAATATACGACTGGCTCGAAATCTATTATGAGCGTAAAGCAGTTGAATTAATGAAACGGGATGGATGAAAATGAAAAGGATTTATTTGGTGGGTTTCATGGGGTGTGGAAAAAGCGCAATTGGTAAACGGCTGCATACGCTGACTGGTATTCCGTTCTTTGATATGGACCATGAGATCTCAGAACATATGCAAATGACGATTCCTGAAATATTTGATCAGTATGGAGAACTGTACTTCCGACAATTGGAGACAGAATTCCTGCAGAAGTTTCCGGAAGAATACTGTATTGTAGCGACTGGTGGCGGTGTGGCAGTAAAGGAAGAGAATATTCGTCTAATGCGAGAAACCGGCATCGTATTTTTTCTTAATGCCTCATTCCGCGATATTTGGCGAAGAATCTCGACAGATGTCAATCGACCGATCGTGCAACAATCTTCGCGTCAAGAATTAGAAGCGCTGTATAAAAAGCGTAAACCAAAATATTTGAAGTCATCTCATTTTACAGTGGAGACGACGGGTAAGTCTTTAACGGATATTTCGGAGTATATTATCTTTCAAATCGAAAGATATCAATAACTAAGGATAAAAGCGAATGATTTAGTTGTGGATTAAACTATCATTCGCTTTTTTACTGTTATAAGAAATAGATTGCGCTTACTTCTGTTAAATGTTAAGATATCAGTGAAGAAAAAATTAATTGAATCATGCGAATGATTGTATGGGGAGAGCGCGCATTAGGCGCCGCCGAAGGAGCAAGTAACAAACGTTATGAATCTCTCAGGTAACAAAACGCATACATGACGCATCTCTGGAGAGTGCTGAGTAATCAGCGGCCGAAGAAAGTATGGAAACTGTAAAGCTTTCAGGCAAAAGGACAGGGGTTCTCTTTCATAGGAGACCCCTGTCCTTTTTTTGATGAATTACCTACTGATCGTTTCTTGATTAGAACACAAAGGAGGAAACAGTTTGACGAATCCATTATTACGTACACCGTTATTTGAAAGTTACAAAGAGTACGGAGGTAAAACAATCGACTTTGGCGGTTGGGAGTTGCCTGTGCAGTTTTCTAGCATTAAGGCAGAACACGAAGCCGTTCGAACAAAAGCGGGATTGTTTGATGTTTCGCATATGGGAGAAGTTTTTGTTAGTGGTAGCGGAGCACTTGACTATTTGCAGAAACTTGTAACGAATGACGTTTCGAAACTGAAGATCGGCCAAGCACAGTATACAGTGATGTGTAACGAGCAAGGTGGAACGATCGATGATTTCTTAATTTATAAATTAGAAGATGAACGCTATTTATTAGTAGTTAATGCATCCAATATTGAAAAAGATGTTGAATGGATGGAAAAGCAGCAGACAGACAATGTGGTCATCGATAACCAGTCTTCGAACTATGCGTTACTCGCATTGCAAGGTCCTGTGGCGGAAACAATATTACAGAAACTAACAGATGAAACGCTTGAAGAGATCAAATTTTTCCGCTTTAAAGAGCATGTTCAAGTAGGCGGGGAAGATGTGCTTGTTTCACGTACTGGTTATACAGGAGAAAATGGATTTGAAATCTACGGTACAGCTGAAGCCATCCAGAACTTGTGGTCAAAGATTTTGCAAGAAGGCAAAGAAGATGGTGTCGTACCTGCAGGTCTTGGTGCACGAGACACATTGCGCTTCGAAGCGGGACTGCCACTATACGGTCAAGAGCTAAGAGAAGATATATCTCCACTCGAAGCAGGACTTGGTTTCGTCGTGAAAGTGAATAAAGAAGAAGACTTCATTGGTAAAGATGTATTAGTGAAGCAAAAAGAACAAGGCGTCGAACGTAAGCTTGTTGGACTCGAAATGATCGATAAAGGGATTCCGCGTACTGGATATAAAGTATTTGCGGGCGACAAAGAGATCGGTGAAGTAACAACTGGTACGCAGTCTCCTACATTAAAGAAGAACATCGGTTTTGCGCTATTGTCTACAGAGTTCACTGAGCTCGATACAGAAGTTGAAGTAGAAATTCGCACGAAACGTCTGAAAGCAAAAGTTATTGCAACACCTTTCTATAAAAGATCATAAGTGAAAAGGGGTAAACTATTATGAAGCATCGTTATCTACCTATGACGGAGCAAGATCAGAAAGACATGCTTGAAACAATCGGAATTTCTTCCATCGATGAACTCTTTTCGGATATTCCCGAAAAAGTACGATTCAAAGGTGAATATAAGATCAAGCCTGCGAAATCCGAAACATCTCTTTTAAAAGAACTTGGACGTTTAGCTGCGAAAAACATCAACGCTCAAGACTATGCTTCGTTCCTAGGAGCGGGAGTCTATGATCACTATCGTCCGATCATCGTAGATCATGTCATTTCACGTTCTGAGTTCTATACGGCATACACGCCATACCAGCCAGAAATTTCACAAGGTGAGTTGCAAGCGATTTTCGAATTCCAGACGATGATCTGTGAATTGACAGGCATGGAGCTTGCGAACTCTTCTATGTATGATGGCGGAACAGCACTAGCGGAAGCGGGCACACTTGCTGCAGGCCATACACGCCGCAAGAAGTTGCTTGTATCGGCTACTGTTCACAACGAATCACACGCAGTGGTGAAATCGTACGCTGACGGGCAGTATATTGAAGTTGTCACAATTCCTCATACAGATGGCGTAACAGACATGGATAAGCTCAAGGAATTGATTGATGACGAGACTGCAGCAGTGCTTGTTCAATACCCGAACTTCTACGGACAAGTAGAGGATCTTCAGGCAATCAGTGATATTGCACATGAAAACGGTGCATTGTCGATCGTTTCGGCGAATCCACTTGCTTTAGGACTCTTAACACCACCCGGAGCGCTTGGAGCGGATATTACTGTTGGAGACGCACAACCATTCGGCATTCCAGAGTCATTCGGTGGACCACACTGTGGATATTTTGCTGTATCGAAAAAGTTGATGCGTAAAGTACCAGGTCGTCTAGTCGGTGAAACGAATGATGATCAAGGTCGTAGAGGATACGTTCTGACTTTGCAAGCGCGTGAGCAGCATATTCGTCGTGATAAAGCGACGTCCAATATTTGTTCGAATCAAGCGCTTAATGCTCTTGCAGCATCTGTTGCGATGACAGCCCTTGGTAAAGAAGGAATTAAAGAAATTGCGTATCAAAACATCGCGAAAACAGCTTACGCGAAACAAGCATTTGAAAAAGCAGGCTTTGAAGTGAAATTCGGTGCTGCTCATTTCAATGAACTAGTCGTAGATTGCAAATCACCGATTAAAGACGTTAACAAACGTTTGCTGGATCAAGGTATTATCGGTGGATACGATTTGAGTCTTGTGGACGAAAGTCTTGCAAACCACGCACTGATCGCAGTAACAGAACAACGTACGAAAGAAGAAATCGATGCATACGTGCAAGAATTGGAGGCTATCCATGCATAAGGAAAACCAATCACTCATTTTTGAAGTATCCAAACCTGGACGAATCGGTTATAGCTTACCTGAATTAGATGTACCTGAAGTAGATGTTGCGTCTATTTTATCTCAAGGTGTTATTCGCACAGAAGACGCAGAACTGCCGGAAGTATCTGAACTGGACATCATGCGTCACTACACTGCATTGTCTAATCGTAACCATGGAGTCGATACAGGATTCTATCCATTAGGTTCTTGTACGATGAAGTATAATCCGAAAATCAACGAAGCGGTTGCACGCTTCCCTGGATTCGCACGCGTTCATCCGTTACAAGACGAGTCTACGGTTCAAGGTGCACTCGAAGTAGCGTATGATCTGCAAGAGCACTTAGCTGAAATCACGGGGATGCCACAAGTTACATTGCAACCTGCAGCAGGTGCACATGGTGAGTGGACGGCATTGATGATGATTCGTGCTTTCCATGAAGCAAATGGTGATACACAGCGTACGAAAGTACTTGTTCCTGACTCTGCTCACGGTACAAATCCAGCTTCTGCAACGGTTGCAGGCTTTGACACAGTGACAGTTAAGTCGAATGAAAAAGGCTTAGTTGATCTTGAAGACTTGAAATCAAAAGTAGGTCCCGATACTGCAGCATTGATGTTGACGAATCCAAACACGCTGGGGCTTTTCGAGGAAGATATCTTGGAAATGGCGGCAGCAGTTCACGGAGTTGGCGGAAAGCTGTATTATGATGGAGCAAACTTGAATGCCGTTATGTCCAAAGCACGCCCAGGCGATATGGGCTTCGATGCGGTACATTTGAACTTGCATAAGACGTTCACAGGTCCTCACGGTGGCGGTGGTCCAGGTTCAGGTCCAGTTGGGGTAACTGACGAACTCGCTGCATTCCTGCCGAAACCAGTCATTGAAAAAGTGGATGATCGTTTCGTACTAAACTATGATGTACCGCAATCTATCGGTCGCGTGAAGCCATTCTACGGAAACTTCGGTATTTACTTACGTGCATACACGTATATCCGCTCAATGGGTCCGGATGGCTTGAAAGCTGTTACTGAATATGCAGTACTCAATGCAAACTATATGATGCGTCGTCTAGAGCCATACTTCGACCTTCCGTATACACAGCATTGTAAACATGAATTCGTCTTATCAGGCCGTCGCCAGAAGAAGCTTGGCGCGCGTACACTTGATATGGCGAAACGCTTGTTAGATTTCGGATATCATCCGCCTACAATCTACTTCCCGTTGAATGTCGAGGAAGCTATGATGATCGAGCCGACAGAAACGGAGTCAAAAGAAACATTGGATAACTTCATCGAAGCGATGATTCAAATTGCGAAAGAAGTAGAAGAGAATCCAGAAATCGTTCAAGAGGCACCACACACAACTGTCATCGGTCGTTTGGATGAAACTAAGGCAGCGCGTAAGCCTGTGTTGCGTTATATAAAAGAAGAGTCACCTGTAGAAGAAACTGTACAATAAATATACGATAATGGAGCACCGTTGAAACATAGCGGTGCTCTTTAATTATTTTCCGGGGTAATTTTATTGAACTTCAACATCACATAGACTGGACGCCAGACAAGGTATTTCATTATTTTCAGAGGAATATTAGGAAGCTCTAGTGAATATAATTGAGAGCTATATACTGTCAAAGACACCAATACATTATGTTTTTTTCAATTGCTCATGATGAAATTGTAATCTCTATGTAAATAATAGTGATCATAATACTAGTAACTCACAGACTCTCTACCAAAATGAAAATTGTATATTATACGATAAACAATTGAGCGATGTCAACTAAAAATTTGAGAAATTTCTGATTACATGTTATACTATATAAGTACAAGTAATCGGGACTGCATTTGATGATCCTGCGCAGCTTATTCCAGCAAGGAATGGAGGGCGCTTTTTTGAATTTGAAAATTGGCTTGTTCCATTTAATTTAATAATCTTTTTAAAAAGCAGGTTGTAGCAGGGGGTCTTGATAAGACTAACTGTCAAGACGTGTATCAAAGAATTTAATAGGAGGAGAATGTCTAGTGAATTTGATTAACGAAGAAATAACTCATAACGTGTTTGGTGAAGGAAATATTGTGGAACACGAGGAATCATTCATCACCGTTGATTTTAACAAGGATCTTAAAAGATTTGTTTATCCCGATGCTTTTGAAAACTTTATTAAATTAAATGATCGAAGTATGGCAGAGTCGTTAGAAAAAGTCTTTGTAGAAAGAAAAGCTGAAGAGAAAATTCTTGAGAAGAAACGTAAAGAAGAAAAAGCTGCTCAAAGATTAGAACAGCAACGTAGAGAAATACTCAAGAATCATAAAATTCATGAAAGCTCACAAATCGTTTTCTGGTTAGATTCAGAAAAGCAATCAGACATTTTGAATAGTTGGGAAATAACTACAGGCAACATTCAGAGCGGGAAGAACAAAGGTCTACCGAACCCTGTTACACGTTTGCGCCCGAACAGTGCAGGTATTCTAACCGTAAGAACTTCTGATCAAACGGAAACGGAAAGAATCATTTTAGGTCTTTTCATGGTTGATGATACATTTACAGGTACTATTGGGGAAGACGGATTGGTTCCTTACCACCCTGAATATAGAATAACACTGACAGAAGAAGAATCTCAGAAAATGCTTTTCTGGAATTACTACAAAAATAAAAACTACCCAGACCGTACTTCATGGAATTCGGGAACATTCCGCTATTTTGATAATATTTGGACAGCTCAAATATTACGAGATATCATTGCGTTGAAAACGGATGAAGAAGAAATCAAAGAAGCACAAAATTTCATGGACTACTTCTGTAGAATGAATGCGATTGACATGACAAATATTCCAGAAGCTGAAGGTGCGCTGAACTCGTAACTAAAACGAGTTAAACGTGGCACTTTATGAATAACTGAACAAATTTAAAGCTGCCAGGTACGAGCACAGGATGACTGTGTTGGTACCTGGCAGCTTATTAATTTTCAAGAAATCATACAACACACAAATCGTTCCCGTTGTGCAGTGTACTATTTTGGATAGCAATACATACTAGTAGTCAATTCACATGAGCTTTTCTGATATAATTAAAATTAAGATATAAACTTCAGACATGCTGTTTATATAGTAAACAAAAAGCCGTCATACATATACAGTAAATTAAAAACTAGTACCAGGGGGAATGGATAAAAATGCGAAATACAGTAACTGCGATGGACGTTGCTAAGCTAGCTGGCGTTTCACAGTCATCAGTTTCAAGAGTTTATTTTGAAGGTGCTTCTGTTTCGGATAAAACTAGGAAACGGGTTCTGGAGGCGGCAGCCGAGCTTGGTTACCGTCCTAACGTATACGCGAGAAGTCTAATTACGAACCAATCTAAAATTATTGGGTTGGTAATGAAAAATGTGCAAAATCCATTTTATGCGCATGTGTTGAAACGATTCAGCTCCATCTTTAAACAGCAGGGATACAGTATCTTATTTGTTTCAACAAATAATGATGAAATCCAAGATGAAGACGTGGAAACATTACTCAACTACAATGTAGCGGGCGTAATCGTGACGGATGCTACGATGTCCCAAGAAGTGGGGGAAGAGTTCAAGCAAAGTCATATTCCCATAGTATTCTTTAATAGAAAGCCACGTAATAACGTCTATCATTCAATAAGTTGCAATAATTTACAAGCAGGTCGCTCTATCGCACAATTTTTATTAGCTACTGGATCAACTGAATTAGCGTTGGTGACAGGTAATGAAGATACGTCGACAAGTATTGAACGAAAAAAAGGCTTTTGTGAAATACTCGATCAACAAAATATCCCACTCCGTACGTATAATTCAGATTACACTTACGAAGGTGGATATAATACGGCAATGTCCATTTTAGAAGAAAATCAGTTACCTTCTGCAATTTTTGTTGCAAATGATATTATGGCACTTGGACTGCTGGATGCCTTTCGCAAGTATAAAGTTCTTATACCAGAACACACTAGGGTTATTGGATTTGATAATATCGCGATGACTTCTTGGCCTGCATATGAATTAACTACATGGGAACAGCCAATAGAAGAAATGATCGAGAAAACAGTGACTTATCTGATGGATGAAGTCCAGTCCTATACAGGATTAGTCCGCACAATAGAAGTGGATGGAAAATTAGTTGAAAGAAAAACCACATAATTGCTTGACTTTAATGAATTGTTGGACTAGTATTTTCATATAGAGTCTCTTGCATACGTATGCAATAGTAAGTACTCTTACAAGTTTTAGAAATATAGATCAGTAAAATGTCCAAAGAATAATGTAAGCGGTTAAAAAATAGGAGGCGTACTCATGGTAAAAGTGATTAAAGCAGGTAAATCTCAAGAAGAAGTAGTAGCAAACGACACAAAGGTATCCGAAATTGTTGCAGGAGCTTTGAAAGATGTAGAAACTCGTGGTGACCAAGCAGTTCGTGAATTATCTGAGAAGTTCGATAAGTGGAGCCCTGAATCATTCAGATTGAGCGAATCAGAAATTAAAGATATCGTGGCACAAGTGCCTGATAGCGTCATTGAAGACATTAAGTTTGCACAAACTAATATTAAAGCGTTTGCAGAAGCACAACTGGCTTCATTGCATGATGTAGAAGTGGAAAATATTCCAGGAGTTATTTTGGGGCATAAAAATATTCCTGTAAACAGTGTAGGCTGTTATATCCCTGGCGGCCGTTACCCGATGGTTGCGTCTGCGCATATGAGCGTATTGACTGCGAAGGTTGCAGGAGTGAAACGAGTGATCGCATGTACACCACCGATTAATGGTGAAATTCCAAAAGCGACGATAGCGGCTATGTATTTAGCAGGAGCAGACGAAATTTACTTGTTGGGCGGCATTCAAGCGATGGGTGCAATGGCGATCGGGACAGAAACAATTGAATCTGTTGATATGATTGTCGGACCTGGTAATGCGTTCGTTGCAGAAGCGAAGCGTCAATTATACGGTCGTGTAGGAATAGACCTCTTTGCAGGTCCAACTGAGACATTAGTTGTAGCAGACCACACAGCAGATGCAGAAATGATAGCGATTGATCTTCTAGGACAAGGTGAACACGGACCAACGTCTCCTGGCGCATTGATTACGACTTCTGAAGAGCTGGCACATGAAACTATTAAAGAAATTGCGCGTCAATTGGAAACGCTTCCGACAGCAGACGTTGCAAGCGTATCGTGGGAAGACTATGGTCAAATATTGGTCGTGGATTCCATTGAAGAAGCTCGTGTAGAAGCGGATCGCTTGGCATTTGAACACGTAGAGATTTTAACGGAGAACCCAGATTACTTCCTTGAGAATATGACTAACTACGGTTGCTTGTTCTTGGGACCAGAGACGAACGTAGCGTACGGGGATAAAGTAATTGGAACAAATCATACATTACCGACTAAAGGGGCAGCTCGTTATACAGGTGGATTATGGGTTGGTAAATTCATCAAAACAGTTACTTATCAGAAGATCACAACACCTGAAGCTTCAGCCTATATCGGCGAATACGCAGCAAGACTTTGTCTATTGGAAAACTTTGAAGGACATGCAAGACAAGCTCAACTTCGAGTAGATCGTTACGGAAAAAACTAAAGAGAACTTTTAAGGTAGCAAGGTAATTAGGAGGAATGACTATGTTAGGGATGATCGGCCTTTTTGGGGGACTTGCGATCTTGATCTTTTTGACAATGAAAGGGATGAACCTTCTTATTGCGGCGCCAATTACAGCGCTGTTTATCGCGATTTTGAATGGAATCCCGCTGTTCCCACAGTTAGTAGAAGAAGGCGCGGTTAACTTCTTAACGAACTATATGGGCGGATTTACAGGATTCATCGCCTCTTGGTATTTGATGTTCTTGACAGGTGCAATATTCGGTAAAGTCATGGAAGACAGTGGTGGTGCTGATAGTATTTCAAAATGGATTGTCAGTAAAATCGGTATGAAGAGGGCGGCATTGGCCGTGGTTATAGCTTGTGCAGTGTTAACGTATGGCGGGGTAAGTTTGTTTGTTGTTGCATTCTCGGTATATCCGATGGCGCTCAGTCTTTTCAAACAAGCTGACTTGCCAAGAAGATTCATTCCTGCGGCACTGGCATTCGGTTCTACGACATTTACGATGACATCTGCGGGATCTCCTGAAATCCAAAACTGGATTCCAATTGAGTTTCTTGGGACGACTCCATATGCTGGATGGGAAGTTAGTATTTTCGTAGCCGTCTTTATGTTCTTATTTGGCTATTGGTGGTTGAAACGAATGATTTCAAAAGCCGTTGCCAATGGCGAGAAATTCATCTCAAGAAAAACAGATAAAGAAGTAGATATGAAAAGAGATCTTCCTAATCCAATTCTTAGCATGATTCCGTTGGTTGTTGTACTTGGACTCACTTTACTTTTACACAAATCACTCGGAACATCCGCACTGATCATCTCTTTAAGTGGTGGTATATTGGCAACATTCTTGCTGAATAAAAAATACTTCCAGAACTTTGGACATGCGGTTGGAGAAGGGGCAATGGGTGCAGTGATTGCAATCGCAAACACTGCAGCAGTTGTTGGTTTTGGTGGTGTAGTAAAGGCGACACCGGCTTTTGAAGCGGCGGTCAACGTGATGACGGATATACCAGGTAGCCCACTGATCGGTGGAGCATTGGCAGTAGCGGTTATTGCCGGACTGACTGGTTCATCATCTGGTGGACAAGCTATCGCCTTGCCACTACTAGCACCACATTATTTAGATTTAGGCGTCGATCCGGAAGCCTTGCATCGTACAGTTTCCATATCTTCAGGGTCACTTGATTCACTTCCTCAAGGTGGATATGTTGTAACGACTATCCGATCCATTGCAGGTGAAACACATAAAGACGCGTACCCAGCATTTGGAGCGTTGTCAGTTGTTGTACCAATACTTGGTGCTGCGGTTGCAGTGATTCTATTCTCAATCGGACTATAAGAACATGAACCCAACGAGCCGTAACTTGGTTTGTTGGGTCTCTTAATTTCCCAGGCAATGAAAAGGAGTGAATGAAATGAATACTATAACGATTATAGGCTGCGGTACAATGGGCCACTCTATAGGATTGGCGGCTGCTTGGTCAGGTATTCCTGTTAGACTGGTTGGAATGAGCGAAAAGGATCTGGATAAAGCACGGGCTGGATTACAAAGTAAATTGGATACTATGATGGAAAACGGTCTTCTAGATGTAATTAAGATAAAAGAAATACAGAAAGCCATTGAATTCACAACTTCCTTAGAAGAGGCAGTTGTTGATTCCAGTTTCATTTTTGAAGTAATTCCTGAACAAATTGAATTAAAACGGGTATTGTATAAAAAGCTAGAGCAACTCGTCAGTAAGACAAGCATTATTGCTAGCAACACATCGGGATTTAAACCTAGTGAACTAGCTACAGAAATGAAGTATCCGAATCGATTCATCGTCACTCATTTCTGGAATCCTGCACATTTGATCCCGCTTGTAGAAGTTGTAAAGGGAGAGTATACAGATGACGAAACGGTAGAGTCGGCAATGGAGTTACTCAGGTCGATGAATAAGAAGCCGGTACTTGTAAAAAAAGAAATCACGGGCTTTATAGGCAATCGCCTTCAATACGCATTGTTTAGAGAAGCGCAGTATTTGTTGGACATTGGGGCAGCGTCTAAAGAAGACATAGATGCTGCAGTTACCTATAGCATCGGACGTCGTTTGCCTGTTACCGGACCTCTAATGACAGCGGATATGGGCGGACTGGATGTGTTTTCGGCCATCTCGAATTATTTGTTTAGTGACTTGAGTGTAGCTGAGCAGTCGGGAGAAGCGGTGACTAGTCTCGTGGATGCGGGTCATTTAGGGGATAAAAGCGGACGTGGATTTTACGACTGGGATGAAAAGACTTCGCAAAAGATCAATAAAGAACGAGAACGCATGTTGATCGAATTCTTGAAGAATGATAAGAAGTTGGATGAGGAGGTAGAAAAATGAGCAGCTATTTCACTGAACTTGCGGGCAAGACGATAATTGTTACCGGTGGAAGCAAAGGGATAGGAAAAGATATCGCGCGTACATTTGCGGAGCTTAAAGCGAATGTCATCGTTACTGGACGTGATGAAGAAGTTCTTCAAAAAGCAGTATTAGAGCTGCAGGAGTTGAATCCAAGATGTATGGGGATACCGGGAGATTTAAGCAACTTATCTGTAATTCAACAACTGATCGAGACTGTCGTGACGGAGTTTGGAACGATTGACGTGTTAGTGAATAACGCGGGAGTAAATATTGCGAAGCTTGCAATGGAAGTGACTGAAGCAGATTGGGATACCGTACTTGATTTGAATTTGAAGTCGGTGTTCTTTAGCAGTCAGGCAGCCGCACGTCATATGCTGAAGCAAAACAGTGGCAAGATCATTAATATCGCTTCACAAATGGCATTCGTAGGTTATTATAAACGTGCAGCGTATTGTGCCAGCAAAGGTGGACTTGTTCAATTGACGAAAGCGCTAGCGGTAGAGTGGGCGGAGCATGGTGTGACGGTCAATGCAGTAGCTCCTACGTTCATTGAAACTGAGTTAACAGAGAAGATGTTTGAGGATGTAGATTTTAAATCTGATGTAGAGAAACGTATACTATTAAATGGTTTGGCGAAACCGAAAGATATTTCAGGGGCGGTTCTATATTTGGCTTCTGATATGGCCGGTTTTGTTACAGGTGAAACGATTAAAGTTGACGGTGGATGGACAGCTATTTAATGAGTGCATCATTGTAATATAAAAAAGCGTCACTCGCGAGGAACCGAGTGACGCTTTTTGCTGGATATAATCAGTAAATATCTCGATCCCAAAAGCGTTGTTGGGTAATTGCGAGTATATACTCGTCGTTAAATGCAGCAGTATTTTTAGCAAGCACAATGCCTGGTCCTTTTTTCGCGTTAGATGCTGCGAATAAAGAGTTTCCGGTTTTCGCTACACTGATCGGCTTATAATGCATGAATGCTTCATTAATATAATAGACGCTATCCGAATTGAATTTCGCTTGATTTGCTGCGTTTCCACCTACAACATACAGAGAATCGAATAGCACCGGAGCCGTGGTTGAAAATGTTTCATTGACTTGAACCTCTAGTCCATTCTTACCTCTTACCGTACCCAGTTTTTCACCAATCGTATACGTCCACACACCATACTTCGCTAAGTGTTCAATTGTGGATTTCACTTCATCATCGTCAAAACCGTCGCCGATTAAAATGCCAACTTTCATGCTGTATGGATAGCGAGCAGTATTTTCCTGGCTCAGCGCAGGGGAGGATGCGGTCACATCCACTTGCTCGCCCGTCGGCTTGTTGACCCCTACATTATTCGCTATTGCAGTAGCCATTTCCCGATCAACGTTTGAGAACATATCCACCACTTGTTGTCGAACACTTATACTATTCACTTTTCCTACTTCGAAGCTAAACGCGTTAATAATATGCTGCTTTTCGGGAGGCGACATACTGTTCCAGAACATTCGAGCTTGTGAAAAGTGATCTTTGAATGATTCACTCCGTGCTTGAATGACGCGGCCTTCTACTTTCTCAGCGTAATGTTCAAGACCGCCTTCTTTGGCTGTCGAAGTGGAAGGCGTGTTATTAGCGAGTGAATTTTTATGATAGCTTACTTTGCCAACATCAATCCGCTGGCGATTGAACCCATTACGCTGGTTATTATGGAACGGACATACTGCGCGGTTAATCGGAATTTCAGCGAAGTTCGGTCCGCCTAGTCGGTAGAGTTGGGTATCTAAATAAGATAGTAGCCTTCCTTGCAAGAGGGGATCGTTGGTGAAATCTATTCCAGGAACAATATTACCTGGGTGGAAGGCGGCTTGTTCGGTTTCGGCAAAGACGTTTGTGACGTTTTGATTTAATGTCATTTTTCCGATAATCTTAACAGGCACAATCTCTTCGGGCCAAATTTTGGTCGCATCGAGTATATCGAAATTAAACATAAATTCATCTTCTTCAGCAATCATCTGCACGCCGAATTCATATTCTGCAAAATAGCCATTGTCAATACAGTCCCACAGGTCTTTACGTTGGAAGTCTGCATTTTTCCCTGCGATCTTCTGCGCTTCGTCCCATACTAATGAATGAACACCTAGTATCGGTTTCCAATGGAATTTTACGAATGTGGCTTTTCCTTCACTATTAACGAATCGGAAAGTATGAACGCCAAAGCCCTCCATCATCCGCCAACTTCTCGGAATGGTGCGATCGGACATTTGCCACATGACCATATGGGCGGACTCCTGATTGTTTGCTACGAAATCCCAAAACGTATCATGCGCTGAAGCGGCTTGTGGCATATCCGTATCAGGTTCAGGTTTAACCGCATGAACGAGATCAGGGAACTTCATACTGTCCTGAATGAAAAATACAGGTAGGTTATTTCCTACTAAATCATAGTTACCTTCTTCTGTGTAAAACTTTACCGCGAAACCTCGAACATCTCTTGCTGTATCGACAGAACCTAAATTACCCGCAACATTAGAAAAACGTGTGAAAACAGGAGTCTTCTTTCCGGGTTCTTGAAGAAAACCTGCTGTCGTATAATCTTTCATCGATTCATATAACTCAAATTCGCCGTGCGCTGCATAGCCTCTCGCATGGACAACGCGTTCAGGAATTCGTTCGCGGTCAAAGTGCATGAGTTTCTCTTTTAAATGAATGCCTTCCATTAAAGTAGGTCCGCGTACACCGGCTTTTAATGATTCTTCATCATTGGATACTTTCACTCCTTGGTTCGTCGTAAACTTTTTGTCTTTGTTATCTACTTTAAATTCATCTAACTGTTTCATTTTTTGATTTTGTTTAGGGTCCATATTTTTGTTAGTTGATTCATCCATCAAAAAATCTCCTCCATTACTAATGTAAACTGCGTTATACATATAAATCTTTACTAGTGTATGTAGTATTTTAGCAAAATAGCACAAAGACTATTGATAGAGCAATTTTTAAAGCTTTCTAAGCTTCTGCATGCTTGCACGTTAGATAGTATAAGAGGTTTTATGATTATTACATGTATAAAAATATAAAGAACTTGGCGATTTAACTGAATATTATTTCCATATGGATCTGCTACATGATATATTGGATATCGTAATCAGAAGATACATACGTTTCACTAGAGATGAAAGAGAAGCAAACATTATTACAGATGAACTCTTGGCGTCTAGGTTGATGGGGGCATTTAGTACGGTCATGATCACTTTCGCTTTCATTGCAGATATCTAAGTTCGAACTATATAAAGTGGAGGGGAAAATATGCAAAAGATTATAATAGAAAACGGATTAGTAATTGATGGAACAGGTTCGGAAAGTAAAGTTAATCAAATCGTAGTGATTACTGGTCAAAAAATCGAATTCATAGGAAAGAAATCCGAGTATCAAGCTACCGGAGATGAAACGATTATAGATGCACAAGGTGGAACGATTTTACCAGGCTTCATCGATACACATGTACATATGATGATGCAATTTAGTCCTGTGGCGGAACGTTTGGCTACACCATTTTCGTTCATGTATTACCAAGCTGCGGAATATTTGAAAACTACATTACATGCGGGCATTACGTCTGTTCGTGACGCACTTGGAGCCGATGCCGGAGTCAAAAAGGCGATAGAAGATGGATTCATTTCAGGTCCGAGAATGCAATTGAGTATCAATGCATTGACTATTACAGGTGGACATGGCGATGGCTATACCGTTTCAGGAAATGTAATAGATATTATGCCTTCGAACTATCCGGGCATGCCGAATGGTTTATGCGATGGTGTGGAAGAAGTACGTAAGAAAACACGCGAAATGTTGCGTGCTGGCGCAGAAGTCATTAAAGTACATGCTACAGGTGGTGTTTTGAGTGCTACTGACCATCCGGAATTCACTCAGTTTTCATTGGAAGAACTTAAAGTGATGGTGGAAGAAGGTCACTTTAGAAAAGGAATCAAAGTAATGGCACATGCGCAAGGTGCAGAAGGAATTAAAAACGCGGTGCGCGCCGGTGTTCATTCGATTGAGCACGGAATTTTCATTGATGATGAAGCGATTGAATTAATGCTTGAAAACGGTACGTTCCTCGTCCCGACATTATTAGCGCCAGTTGCAGTTTTAGAAACGGCGCATGAAACAGGGATGCCTGAAACGGCTGTGCAGAAATCTAAAGAAGTGATTGATCAACACGTCGCAAGTTTCACAAAAGCATATAATGCGGGCGTTAAAATCGCGATGGGTACAGATGCTGGCGTGTTCAAGCATGGTACAAACCTTCGTGAACTAGGTTTAATGGTTGATGCGGGTATGTCGCCTATGGAATCGATCATCGCTTCTACAAAAACAGCTGCGGAATGTTTAGGGTGGGAAGATCGAGTCGGTACATTGGAGACTGGAAAACTTGCGGATGTACTTGTTGTGAAAGGAAATCCTTTGGAAGATATTTATTCATTAGCTAATAATGACACGATTCAAGTAGTTATTAAAGATGGCAAGGTAGAAAAGGATATACGGTGATCGTTGATAAGTTCTAAATGATGAACACAAAAAGACTGTTTTTGAGATAAACGGTCTTTTTGTGTTTTTGAATTTATACAGAGTGTTGTCTATCCACTTGAACAAAACAACGACTTATATGATAGTAGACATAAGAACATGCGTGTACTATGGTGAATTGATTGTAAAGGGGAAATTCTTATGGAAGTTGTATATGTTGCAGGTGGTTGTTTATGGGGAGTGCAAGCTTTTATCAAAACCTTGCCTGGTGTTCTACTAACAGAAGCGGGTCGAGCGAATGGATCGAGTCAAACGCTTGACGGCGAGTATGATGGTTATGCTGAATGTGTGAAAGTGGAGTTTAATCCTGTAGTTTTGACGGTTGATAGATTAATGGAGTATGTATTTGAAATTATTGATCCATATAGTTTGAACAAACAAGGGCAGGATGTCGGCGAAAAGTATAGGACGGGCATTTATAGCGAACAATCCGAACATTTACGTGAAGCGAATGCATTTATTCAAGCGAGACACGATGTCGATCGTATCGTGGTGGAAGTGGAACCTTTAACAAATTATATAAAGAGTGCAGACGAACATCAAGATCGGTTGGATCATTATCCAGAAGATTATTGTCATATTCCAGAGAATGTATTAAATAGGTACAAGTAGATGGAGTTTACTACGGCATTAGCTCATGTAAATAGAATGATGTATGAACCTCTTAACTTACCCATTTATTGTGTCCAAGAAGAAATGCAAAATGTGAAGTACGGTGCCGGAACGTTTCAGTTGGCGACAAAAACTATTCGATTTAGGGTGGCGAACGTCACACCTACGAAAATTGGTCAGTTTGTGGCGTTCTGGCAAAAAGATAAACAGAATCGAAATCAGCCGTATTCATATGAAGAGACGCCAGACTTTGTGGTCATTACGACTTTTAAAGATGATCGGCAGTTCGGTCAATTTGTTTTCCCTAGAGAACTCCTTCTGGAACAGAATATTTTAGCGTCACCTTCTATAAAAGGGAAAATGGCTTTACGCGTCTATCCTGCCTGGGATCAGCCGACAAGCAAGCAAGCGTTGAACACACAGAAGTGGCAGTTGCCTTATTTTGTGGATATGAGTATTGCGGATCCTTTACAAAGTAGACAGGTGTTGGCGTTGTATGGTTTTGTGTAATCAAAATTACGCGACTTATATAAGTATTTTACTTGATTTGCAGTACAAGTAGGTTGTTCTAGTGTGTGTAAATCATCCAGTTGAGTGGCTTACAAGGTAAAATAACAATAAATTTAATACCGAATTAAAACATCAAATGGCATTGGAATTAACAATGCCATTTTGTCGTATGAACAGAATATAGGATTTATTATGCTATACTATTGGTAATTTAAGTTGAGCTTTATTTTTTAACAAATGGACTATTAGTTGCTTTGTATAGGGCTATTCAACAATCCAGGTGAAAGTTACAGCCATCCCCCCCGTATTTTCTCTCTATCGTTCTTGCTTAGCCTTCACCATTCACTTTCTATGAAAATTTATTCAAATGTAACATAATATAACTATGTTAGATTCACGAAAAGTCTCTCTTTTATTTTGAAAGGGAGACTTTTTTATCTATTGTAGGTGTCATAGCTTTTGAATTTTGGGAATGAATTTGCAATCGTTGCAGAAAAACGCATCAAAGGTTAGTAATAAAAAATAAGACTTTCTCCATTTTCACTGGAGGCAGTCTTAAATGATATAAATTATTCATCGAACTTATAGAAATTATTAGCTGTATATATTGGCCAATCCCAAAAATTAGAACCTTGTGAAATAATATATCTATCTACAAAAAGTTCCAAATTTAAATTTAGAGGTATAGATTCTAAAAAACTACAGAGGTACAAATAGTTAGGTTGATTGTTTTTAACACTCTCCATATTGATAGATAGATAATTTTCAGATAGGTATCCTATTGGTAAGTATGGATGTTGGACATTTCCTGCGTTTTCTTGAATTTCATTCAAAGAAAAAAGCTCAAGCCCACCACCGATATTTATGTTATCTATTACCATTTGGAATAATTTTATTCCATTACTATAATTTAAGAGCATTCTATAGTCTTCTGGAAATTTTACACCATTTTCTTTTTCTAAGTACAATATTTCATTATCTTCTGCAGATAAATTAAATGAGCATATTCCTTCGTAATAATTACCTTTTTCTCCGTAAATTAAGATTTCTCCATTTGTACCTAATCGGTTCTTTAGTGTATCTAAAGATTTAGTAATAAAGTGCAAATTATCACCCCCATAAATATTTAGTAAGCACTCCACCACGGATTTAAAACTTTTTGATGTACGTTTCTTATTAGTGGAAATAAATTAGAGTTTGCATTTGATCCACCATATTCTCTAGGGATGACATGATGGATATCGTAATCCACCCACTTCCATGGAGGATTCCCGTAAGTACCAATGTAATGTGCAATATATATTCCTCTCTGAACACTACTATCCCAAGGAACTCTGTTCTCTTTAGGAACGACTGGCATATTGGCTTTTGTTGGACGAGCCATAGTTTTACCGTTATGAGTATTTTTACCGATGGATATATTTTAGCTTTTTTATTTGCTAATACAGGTTTGGAGGAATCGGAAGATGTTTTTACTCCAAGTCCTGTCCAACCAGCAGTAGATGTCGCTTTAGCCATTCTAAAATTAGTAGCTAGCACTTTATAATCCTTAGAATGTGTTTTTCCAACATATATATTAGCACCAGTCCATTCAATATCGTAACCTGATCCACCAACTTTGGTATAAGTACCTTCTAAAGTTTTACTGTGATATAAGTGATATCCTGTCTTTATAATACTAGGCTTAGTACCAACAATACTTGTTATAGTGGATTTTAAATTGATAGTGCCGGTATTACTGTTATAAGTGTGTGTTGTAGTTATTCCTACGTGATTAAGGTTAGTAGCCATTGGAACAATCTCTTGTTTAGTTTCAGATTCTGGTAATGCGTCAGTTTCGAAGTAAGTTAATTCATCTTCATTGGTTGTTTCATAAGATTCTTGAACTGTTTCTTTAACATTATCAAAAGATTCTTTTGAATTATTACCGTCAATTTCCAGATAGGTTGTTTCAGTTATTGTTTCTATCTCAGGGTCATAGACTATAAATTGTTCATTTCCTGTTGCTTGAGCATTAACATTTAAAAAAGAGAATGAAAATAAAATTAAAATTGATACTAAAAATAATTAACCAATAATGTTCTATCCTCCCTTTTTTTCAATTAATCAACATATAATAATATAACATAAGTAATTCCTGATAATTAGATATTTTGGGGAATGTCTTCTTTTTATTTTTTTGCTAAACCCGAAGCCTGTTGCTTCAAACAAACTCCGTTTTTTTGCGCCTGCCGAAGGGACGTACCCCTTAAGGATTGAGGGGGTGGGGAGTTCGATTATTGGGGGTGCAGGGGAATCATTTCCCTGCTGGGTTTGGGCAAAGCCCAAGGTCTTTTCTTTTAAGTTATGATCCGAAAATTGAAACCAGCAGAATTAAAGTTATCATCGAGTCAGATATTAGGACCATATGTTTATAGATGAAATGTATATATTGGTGATATTGGATTATAGACCTTGATACACTTTCACCATCTTATAAAATGACGTTTTCTTCATATCTGCTTCCTCCATCGCTTTTACTGCTGTAATTTCCCCGTCCTGCCATTTATTATAGGATTGAATGAATTCATCTGTTATTTCAATTGATGGTCGTCCGAATTTAACTCCATTGAAAAGGGCTGAATCAATACCTTCACGTTGACGTGTTCGTATTCTATCTCGTTCGTCTTCCGCAAGCCAAGAGAGAACTTGAAGAATAAGATCCGAGATGAAGCTGCCAATACTGTCTTTATATTTTGTGGTGTCTAACAAAGGCATATCCAGTACCACTATATCAGCCCCTATTTCTTTCGTAAGTTCTTGCCACTCATTTAAAATATCATCCTTGCTACGACCAAACCGATCCAGCGAATGAATATAAAGAATATCTCCTTTTCTTATCATCCGTTTCATTAATTGATATTGTTCTCGGTGAAAGTTCTTCCCTGATTGTTTATCGAGGAAAATATCACGGTTGCTAATTCCAATCTTTTTAATTGCTTCCATTTGGCGACTCTCATTTTGATCTTTTGAGCTTACCCGAACATATCCGAATTTTCGATTCTCCAACTCGCACCTCCTAGAACGTTAGTTTCTACTATTATACCTTTATACGTTCGTAAATGTATATGCAAGAAAGAGAACGTTCACAAACTATTTTCACAGTTTTACGGACATTTATTTTTATGTTTTGCTATTCCTTTCAACGTGTTCGTAAAAGTGTGCTTTTATGAACGGTAGGATTTTGAAGTATATTTTGCGGATTTAAGAACAATGGTAAATCTGAACAGCATTGGAACTTACTATTACAAAACTTATACTTAGAAGCTGCAAAAAAACATCGGGAGGAGAGATTGTTGAATACTTGAACATCGATATAACACCGATATACTAAAGAAATGCTTAGTTTTTCTATAACTAAGCGCTTCTTTCTATATACATAACTTATCTAGGTTATTGTGTTGACGTTTTCCTAATCTGAGTGCAATTCTATATATTTTTTTCAATCATTAGTCTAAATGCAGATTATATTAAGTGAAATATATTTTTTTGAAAAAACATGTCACCATTTCGTGTGTTCAAGTGTGTTAGTAGTGAAGGGAGTTGAGGGGTGTTGCGACAAAAGTGGTCGGATGAACGAGATGCAAAGCGAATGGTTGATACATATGGCAATATGTTATTTAGTATTTGCCTGGTTATTTTATGTAATGAGAAAGATGCAGAGGATGCCGTGCAAGATACTTTTATGACGTATGTAACGAAATCTCCAACTTTTAATGATTCGGAACATGAGAAGGCTTGGTTGATAACGATTGCCACGAATCGCTGTAAGAATATGAGAAGGTACAATATTATTCGTAAGCATATAGATATCAATGATTTACAACTAAATTCCAAGAATAATCAAAACCATGATCTACTCGACCACTTAATGAGATTGCCAACTAAACATAAAGTGGTTTTATTACTTCATTATGTGGAAGGTTATAAAGTCGATGAAATAGCAAAAATCCTTACCATTACTACGTCAGCCGTGAAAAAGCGATTACAGCGGGGAAGAGTGCTTCTTCGAGAAAGATATCGAAAGGAGAATGAATATGGATTTTGAGAAGATTAAAGATGCCGTTTCTTCTATTGAAATGTCAAAAGCCATGGAAGATCGTATAAAAGAGAATATCGTAAAGAAAAAATCGAGTTCAGGGAATTATATAAGGTGGATCTCGGTAGCATGTGCATTTGGAATCCTTCTCTCTATACTAATAGGCACTTCGTTTTTTAATGAAAATGGCAATTTTACGATTATCGCTTATGCATCTAGTAATGATGGGAATCAACTTAACATAAAACTCACATCAGAAAAAGCTACATTTAAATTATCAACTGAAGATAGAACGGATGGTAGTTTAATTAGTATAAGTGGTGGTGGAGCTAATTTGATTTTTACAGACGTTAGACTAAAAATAACTGGGGAACAGATTGAATCTATCACGTATACGTTAAGCGAAGGCAAGTTTGTGGAGGATGTTACATTTACATCTAAGGAGTATGTAAATACAGAATGGTTAGAAGCGGAAAAGATAAATTTTATTACTACTGAGCCTGGTTCTGGGAAATTCCAAGGGATAAAGGAAATCGGAAATACGTATACCGTTCAGTATAATGAACAAGACAAATATGAATATACACTTGCTATTCCCCATGATGGTAATAATATACTAACTGACGACAAAATAATCGAAGTAGTTGTTAACTATACCGACGGAAACTCCGAACAACAAGATGTTATCGTAACTCAAGAATCAGATTCTATTTCATTGAAACTCCATTAAATCAATCAGATCTTTTAGGGTGTGTAGTAGCAGTGCTAAACTGGTTTTTTATGACTGTTGAATAATCTGCTGAAAAGCTCTCAAGGGATTGATGAAGGGATAAAGCAAGGACACCGAATTCATAGGCGAATTCGGTGTCTTTTTGATTTTAGTCACTAAACTGATTACTAGTAAAGGCGACATGTTTTATGTGTTTCAATACCCAATTGTCGAATCCGTTTCCCAATCATGCCGTGTAGCTTGTCTGTGCTGTTTTTGCAATTGGCGAATACGTTCTTCGTATTGAATAGTTGCTTCATAATGATAGGTAAGCGCGATTGACATATATAATTCGTTCAGCTGCGATACCGAAAGGCCTTTCGTTTGTTTTGCTATTTCCTCAACTTGGGCAATGGAGAGGATTTTTTTGCGGTCCAGCTTTTCAATGTATTGCTTGCGTACTGTTTCTGTCGGAGATTTGATTTCATACGTGCTGTCAAAGCGGCCTGCGCGATTGATGAGTGCAGGGTCGATACGTTCGGGATAATTGGTCGTGCCGATGATGAACAGGCCGTCACGGACATGTACGCCGTCGAGGATGTTCAAAAATGTGCTTCTCATATGTTCCGGCATCGAGTCGATGTCTTCAATCACGAGAATGGCAGGCGCTAAACGTTCGACGGTATTAAATACTTCCTGAACTGAATGGCTGCCGGTGTATTCTGTAATTTGCCAGTAGACGACAGGTGCGTCGGTTGTTCCCGTAATTGAGCGAACGAGCGTTGTTTTACCGTTACCAGGCGAGCCGTATAATAATATTCCGCGCTTATAAGGTAGACCGTATTCTTTAAAAAATGCGCCTCCATCTCGGAAGAATTCATCGATCGAACGGAATAGATCATTTTTTAAATCTTCATCCAGTAAGACGTCGCTACGTTCGATTTGTGTGCCTGCCGCATATGTCTTTTTCTCCATACCTTCTTCGGTGTCCACCAAATACGTAATATTCGACTTCATCGCGTTCCGCTGTAATTGATTGAGTGACTCGATGAATTCTTTTACATGAGTGGCGGATGGGGCGAATACGGTATGTTCCGACCAGGTGGAGCCAGTTGCCACGTAATAGCTGATGTTGGCGATGGCGATTTCATGTTCAGGAAAGTAGATCAACTGATTGTCGATCGTGTCAGCACTCTGTAACGAAAATGCATTGGCGTCAGGGTCTTGCTGGATTTTTTGAGTCGGAAGCGTCGGGTATATGTGACTGAGTGACTCGAATGGCAATTGCTTGCGTTGGATCAGCTCTGGCAACATCGTTTCAGTGTATGAAGCGAATTCATCGACTTGGATGATTTGCCAGTTTGCAGGTGAACGCTGTTGAAGTGTGTCGAGTATGGCTTCAATGACGACACCATAATATTGATAGTGTGTCAGTTTTTCGTATTGTGTAGGGTGAAGAGGAACTAAAAATTCTGGTTTCATTACGTAACACTCTCCTTATAAATAAGTAGATCCCCCTTAAAAAAGGAGGATCCATGATGATTATTTTGTTTTAATTTTTCCTGACCATTGCTTGAAACCACCGCGAAGTTGATAGATCTCCGTGCATCCTTTTTTCTTAAGGAACAATGCAGCACGGCCCGTACGGCTTGTGTTTTGATCGTAAAGATAAACCGGCTTATCGGGACGAATTTCTTTATAGCGCTGTGAAAACTGTGTGAATGGGATATTACGAGCGCCTAAAATATGTCCTGCGTCAAAATCTTTCGGTTCGCGCACATCGATTAATTGTGCTTTACGATATCCTTGAATAAATTCTTCTTGTGTTAAAGTAGTCAATGCTTTTCCGACCCGTATGTATGTGATGACAAAATACAAGATGACCGCGAGCACAGCTGCCCCTAAAACATAGTAATTTAAATAACTCAACAAACTTCCTCCTTCATCAATATCTCTATTATAAAGATTATCTAGCATCAGTTCAATCCTAATGATAAAATGAAAGGCGTTATTGTTTTTTTCATTGACGAATTCCTATACTATAAGTGAAGTATGAATACGAAGGAGAATGAATATGACAAAATCCATATGGCATTACGTGGACTCTGGAAAATGCAGTCCATCCTTCAATATGGCACTGGATGAAGCGCTTCTCGACTTACATAGTCGCGGAGAGATCGGTCCGGTTCTGCGGTTTTATGAATGGGAACCTGCTACATTATCGATTGGCTATTTCCAGCAGATAAAAAAAGATATCGATATGGAAAAAGTAAAAGAATTAGGACTCGGTTTCGTCCGCAGACCTACAGGGGGCCGTGGTGTCCTGCATGAACATGAACTTACATACAGTGTCATTGTCAGCGAAGAATATGAAGGTATGCCCGAAACCGTAACGGAAGCGTATCGTGTCATATCGGGCGGATTGCTCGAAGGGTTCCGTAACTTGGGACTTCAGGCAGAGTTTTCGATTCCTGACAAAGAGGTAACAGAACAGCTACGCAGTCCTAAAAGTGGTGTGTGTTTTGATGCACCAAGCTGGTATGAGTTGGTCGTCGAAGGAAAGAAAGTGGCGGGCAGCGCACAAACACGTCAAAAAGGTGTCATTTTACAACACGGGGCTATTTTGATGAGTTTAGATGTCGATAAATTGACATCGATCTTCACCTATTCATCTCCTGCACTGAAAGAACGTGTCCGCAGAACGTTACCAGATCGTGCGATTGCGATTGATCGTTTGACCGATCGTGACATTTCAGTGAATGAATGCAAAGAGGCCTTTTCAAGAGGGTTTGAAAAATCCCTTGATATTTCATTGGAACCACTGGAATTAACCGCTGAACACCTTGCATTGGTTCACAAGATTGAGAAAGAAAAGTATGCGAACGATGACTGGAATTACAAAAAATAAAATTGGTTCTTTGGTTTTATTTTTTTGGGCAAAATGGTATGACATCAACGATTTTAGAATTCTGATGAAAACTGTCGATTGATATACTATTCAATATGTAGTAGATTATTTAATAAGACAAACACTATATGTTGTGTTTGATGCTGTAGAAGGAGGATGTTATATGGTTACGATGTCGAAACAAGGCGAACCATCTTTGAACAAACAACAACTGAATGAGGACATTGCAAATTTCCCTCAAGTGCACCCGATTACAGATGATATGAAGTTGACTCACAGTGGGGTATCACGTCTGGTGATGATCGATCGATATTCATTTAAGGATATGGAAAAGAAGACATTGAAAGAAGGCGATTTCGTCGTTCTGACAGTGAGAGAAGATCCGAAGTTTCCGGCACGAGGGTTAGGCTATATTACGAAGCTCGACCTAGAGAACAACAAAGCGGATATTTGGATTGAGGAAGAGTATCGTTCATCCATCGAAGATATGGACGCTCAATCTAAAGGAATTATTACGCGTCCACTCGATGTGCTTGAAAAACCTCTTGAAGTGTTTTATGAGCAGATCGCGAAACGTAATGCGACAGGTCTTGCTTCTGTTGAGAAAACGGAAGATCGACGCACAGAGTCGTATAACATGTTTTATGATCAGTTGAGCGCAATGAACTTCATTCCGGCGGGTCGTGTGCTGTATGGTGCAGGGTCAGATACGGATGTTACGTTCTTCAACTGTTACGTTATGCCGTTTGTTCCCGATTCACGCGAAGGAATTTCCGATCACCGCAAGCAAGTGATGGAGATCATGAGTCGTGGTGGCGGTGTAGGAACGAATGGTTCGACATTGCGTCCACGCAACACATTGGCGCGCGGTGTCAACGGTAAATCATCCGGTTCGGTTTCATGGCTTGATGATATTGCGAAGCTGACTCATTTGGTTGAGCAGGGCGGATCAAGACGTGGTAAAGAGAAGTGCCTCGTCTATAAATAAACCTCGTGAATTGCTGGGATATCTTTATTGCTAAACATCCAATAATATTTATAGGGGTGTTACTAGTGAAAATATATGATGCTAAAGTTGAACAGAATTGTCGAATATGTGGACACATATTCATGCATAACAAGCAAGGAAGATTCACTTCACACCTTTTATCAAATCATAACCTAAATCTAAATGAATACTTATTAATCCACTTCTATGATGAGAATGATTTAAAATGTTCTTATGAGCTTTGCGATAAACTTGTTCAATTACGAAGGGGAACTCCTAAAAGATACTGCAGTAGGTCATGTGGTGGGAAAGGATTACCTTTAAAATGCTATATATGCTTTAAGAAATTTGAAGCATCAAATAGACAAACAAAAACATGTGGCTCGAAATGTGCAAAAACCTTAAAATCAAACAGTATAATTAATTGGCATAAATCTATGACTGCTGAAGAGAAAAGGAAGCATTTCGAAAACATAATATCCAAAACGGCAAAAACTCGTAAAAAAAATGGAACTCCATCATGGAATAGTGGAAAGATAGGCATTTATACAGAAGAGACAATTGAAAAAATCAGAGCTAGTACTTTAAAACAGTTAGCAAACCATTCATTTCAAAAAACAAAAATTGAAAAAGTGATGGAAGCTTTTCTTATATCTCTTGAAGTGAACTATGAGTATTCATTCATTCTAGATAAAAGACAATTTGATTTTTTCTTAAAGGATTATAATTTGATTATAGAATGTGATGGGGACTACTGGCATGCAAATCCCAAGTTTTATCCAAAACCGGCAAACTGGCAATTAGAAAGAATTGAAATTGATTTGCTGAAAGATGAAATTGTTAAAAGAAACGGATATCAGATAAAACGTTTTTGGGAAGATGACATTCTGAATAATTTTGAAACGGTGAAAGACATCATAAATGACTTGTTGGCTACAACGTGACTGGAAACGGTGAGCGTGAATGCTTGAAAACAACAAGTGGTTAAAGACAATCAGCAGCCAAGCCTCTAAGACGTTAGTTATGAGGAAGGTTCAACGACCATCGAAAGCATGCGAACAGCAGAAGCGAGTAGAGTAGGGTTCAAGCGAACTCCAAGTGCGAGGACATCTGTGGAAGGTGTAAGATATGGTCTGAACTCTATGGTGACATAGAGAGTTGATGTAGCGCATCAACGTAACGAAATGGCTCAAATGATAATGTTATCCAACTGGCACCCGGACATTTATGAATTCATCATTTCCAAGATGCAAAATCCGCGAATTTTGCGTTATTTGATCGAAAACACAGAAGATGAAATGATTAAGAAGCTGGCACATGAAAAATTGAATTTCAAACCATTGACAGCACAAGAAGAAGCGATGTATCAAGGTGTTGCAAATTATAAAGAAATCCCCGGTCAAGGTGGATTTAACGCGGCGATCATTCGTGACGCGGAGTTGAAACTCCAAGATGGCGGAACGTATACTGTTCATAATCCAGAATTCCTGACAGGCGCGAACATTTCCGTCACATTAACGGATGATTTCATGAAAGCGGTGGAGGAGAACGCGGAGTATGATTTGCGCTTCCCAGCAGTCGAAAATTATTCACCTGAACAAATGAAACATTATAACGAACAATGGCATGAAGTCGGCGATGTTCGTGAATGGGAACGTCAAGGACATGAAGTGCGTGTCTATCGTACGATCAAAGCCCGTGCATTATGGGATTTAATTAATATCTGTGCTACGTATTCGGCAGAACCTGGCATTTTCTTTATTGATAATGCTAATAATGAAACGAATGCGAAAGCTTACGGACAGCAAGTTGTAGCAACGAATCCGTGTGGTGGACTTCGCCTCACGTTAAAAATTGCGGGATGAAGCGGGAAAGCTGAGATGCCAATCCGAACCGAAGGCTGGAAGTAAAATTCTAGTCAGGGGCAACGCATACCTGGTGATCCTGATTGATAATAATCAGACTATAATCCAGGCACGAGACCGCAACACTGTATGAAAGAAACAGTGAAAATGTATGCTGAACTTACAGGAAGACAACTGTAAGAACTAGAGGATAAAAAGCCTTTAGGATAACAACTGGAACAACCACTTGCACCATATTCCGTCTGTAACTTAGCTGCTGTGAACCTAGCTGAAATGACAGACAAAGAAACTAAAACAGTGAACTTTACGAAATTGATTGAAACAGTTAAAACAGGTGTACGTATGCAGGATAACGTCATCGACGCGACACCGTATTTCCTTGAAGACAATAAAGTACAAGCCCTTGGTGAACGCCGTGTGGGACTTGGGGTTATGGGACTTGCCGATCTTCACATCTATTGTGAGAAAACATACGGCTCCGCTGAAGGAAATCAATTAGTGGAAGAAGTATTTGAAACTATTGCAACCACTGCTTATCGTGAATCCATCGAATTAGCGAAAGAAAAGGGAAGTTTCCCATTCTTGATCGGTAAAACAGATGAAGAAACGAAAGCATTGCGTCACGCGTTTATCAATTCGGGCTTCATGAAACGCATGCCTGAAGATATCCGTGAAGCGATTCTTGAACATGGTATTAGAAATTCCCATTTACTTACAGTTGCACCTACGGGATCTACTGGAACAATGGTAGGAGTTTCGACAGGATTAGAACCATATTTTTCATTCACATACTACCGCAGTGGCCGTCTAGGGAAGTTCATCGAAGTAAAAGCAGAAATCGTGGAAGAGTATTTGCAAGCTAATCCAGATGCAGATCCGAATAACTTACCTGATTGGTTTATTTCTTCAATGGAACTAGCACCAGAAGCGCATGCGGATGTACAATGTATCATTCAACGCTGGATTGACAGCTCTATCTCTAAAACTGTTAACGCGCCGCGCGGTTACACAGTGAAGCAGGTTGAGAGTGTCTATGAGAGATTATATAAAGGCGGAGCGAAAGGCGGTACAGTATACGTCGACGGTAGCCGTGATTCACAAGTACTCACTCTAAAAGCGGAAGATAATATCCCCGACACAGGAGAAGAAGTCGAAGTGGCGGAACAGCCAAAAGTTGTGCTCGTCAATACGATTCAGGCACTGCGTTCTACAAATGTTACGATCGGTTCAGAAGTGGGCGACACATGCCCAGTTTGCCGACAAGGCACAGTAGAAGAAATTGGTGGATGTAACACATGTACGAATTGCCAAGCGCAATTAAAGTGTGGATTATAAATATATAATAGCGACCCTCAAGTGCATGTATAGCGCTTGGGGGTTTTTTCAATATAATAATAACGATAAGTACTTTAGACTTGATATTTCTCTTTGCGTGTATAATTACTTACGCATACAACCCACAGTGCATAAGCGAATTATTGATACATATTTAACTACTTTCTAGAAAAATTAGATAAATCTATTAATTTGTATTGATAAAATATTCTCATTATTATATACTAAGATAACAAATAATCTGAGTATTCATTATAGAATCAGATCAATACATAGCAGACGAGAAAGAAGGGGTTTCATGCTGACGTTTTTATCATCCATCGTCTTGTAAATTGTAGGTTACCTGACGTATTCAAAAGTAGTAGAAAAGGCATTTGTAATTGATGATGCTAGAAAAACGCCTGCGTACTTGCAGGAAGACGGAATGGATTATGTACCGATGAGTTGGTGGAAAGGTTGGCTGATCCAGCTACTCAACATTGCAGGGCTAGGTCCTATTTTCGGAGCGATTGCAGGTGCATTATACGGTCCCGTCGCATTTATTTGGATCGTGTTCGGTAGTATTTTTGCAGGTGCTGTGCACGATTATTTCTCGGGTATGTTGTCCTTGAAGCATGGGGGCGCACAATTCCCTAGAATTGTAGGAGAGTATTTGGGAGATATCGCAAGGCGCTTCATCAATGTTATTTCCATCGTCTTAATGGTTCTTGTAGCAGCCGCTTTTACAGCAGGGCCTGCTCAACTTATTTCATCTATTACACCGCTATCATTTATCGTGTCACTTATACTAATATTTGGTTATTTTGTCTTGGCTGCTATTTTGCCTATCAATAAAATTATTGGACGTTTGTATCCGGTATTCGGCGTAGTGTTAATCGTAATGGCCGTCGGAATCGGTGGGGCGTTATTGTTCGGACCGGAGAAAATACCGAATCTGACATTACAAAACTTACATCCAGGTGAATTACCGATTTGGCCGCTACTAATGGTCACCATTTCTTGCGGGGCCATTTCTGGTTTCCACTGTACACAGAGTCCAATAGTTTCACGTACGATGAAAAAAGAATCGGAAGGGCGTAAAGTCTTTTACGGTGCGATGATTGCTGAAGGCGTTATTGCGATGGTGTGGGCTGCGGCAGGTATGACGTTCTTTGGAGGCACGTCCGGATTACAAGGCGCGTTGGCTGCAGGTGGTCCAGCAGGTGCTGTCAATGAAATCTCTAGTACTTTGCTCGGTTCATTTGGAGGGTTATTAGCTATATTAGGTGTTATCATTTTACCGATTACAACAGGCGATACAGCACTACGTTCAGCGCGTATGATCTTTACGGAAGCGACTTCCAAGTGGTTGAATCCCGATAAAAAGTGGGTCATTCTTGCATCTACGCTGTTGTTGGGTGTTCCGATGTTCTATCTTTCTACTATTGATTACTCCTTCTTATGGCGTTATGTAGGCGGAACAAACCAGTTAGTGGCAGCTGTTATGCTTTGGACCGCCACTTCCTACTTAATAAGAGAGAAACGGTCTCATTGGATTGCAGGTATTCCTGCGATGTTCATGACCGCAGTTGTCGTGACGTACTGGATGTATGCCCCTGAAGGACTGCACTTAGGTTACGGTTTATCCGTAAGTACGGGAATCATAGTATCCGTTGCGATTGGAGTGTTTTATGCACTGAAAGTAATCGAATCCAAACGACTACCAGCGTTTGTAAGTGAATAACGAAAAGGACTCTCAGCATTCGTGCTAAGAGTCCTTTTTGTGTTTTAACTAGACAAAGCCCCAAATGCATAACGCATTCGGGGCTCGTTTTCACTTATGAAAGAAGAGGTTTTGGCTCATTTGCTTCTTCTACTTCTACAGCAGCTTCAGGGTTTAGCACTCCAACTCCATGCTCTTCGACTTCAAGTAACTTTTCGAATGAAGCAATGGCAACTTCGACTTGCTTGTCATCTGGCTCTTTTGTTGTCAGTAATTGCAACCAAAGTCCGGGATAACCTAGATAACGAAGTACCGGTACGTTACGCACGGCATTCGTCAACTGCAATACTTCAAATGACACGCCAAGTACTACAGGAATCAATAAAATCCGGTTCAGAACACGTAACCAAAGCGGGTCAGTCGGAACTAGGAAGTAGATGAACATTCCGACAATCACTGTAAACAAAATGAAACTACTACCGCATCGGTAATGTAAACGAGATTGCGATTGAACGTTTTCTACTGTCATTTTCATATTACTTTCGTAGTTATTGATGACTTTGTGTTCCGCTCCGTGATATTGGAAAACACGTTTGATAAGCGGTGTCAGTGAAATCAATCCAATATAGGTCAGCAACAAGAATAGTTTGAAGAAACTTTCAATCATGATTTGCGCCGTTTTGCCAGGTGCTACAGATTGGAATAACTCTGCTAAGAAAACCGGCACGAGAGTAAAGACGAATTTACCAAATATAAATGATAAAACACCGACTGCTGCTACTCCGAGAATCATCACAAGTTTCGACGTCTCTTCTTCTTTCGCATGATCCTCTTCTTCGCCAGGCATCACGTCGTAGCGATCACTCGCGAACGTCAAATGCTTGGAACCATTTCCAGCGGATTCAATCAATGCTACAATTCCACGGATTAAAGGAATTTTCTTTAATTTAGTACGAACAGGATGTGATTCTCTCGGTACGTGGTAGTACTCGATCGTATCATCTTTACGGCGAATTGCAGTGACCGTATCCTTCTTTCCACCGAACATTACACCTTCTATAAGTGCTTGACCTCCGTATGCTGGAGGAGTTTTCTGTTGGCTCATAACATACCCACACTTTCTGTCGTAAGAAACGATATTCCTATTGTACTAAAAAAACTGAAGTTGCACCATTGAGATGTTTAAAAATATGTAAATAACCCGACACTGGAAGGGGAGGTATTGTCATGAAAATTACATCAACACATGTTTGGACAGCTGTCATGGCGGCTGTACTAGCTATCATCTCATTAAAATTTCTTAAAGTGTTTAAATTTATAAAATGGTCGCCGATCGGCTGGACTAAGAAATTTCATATGTTTGCAACCTATCCTAGTTGGCTTAAATGGATAATATTGTGGGCAATCTGCTTTTTGCTATTTTTTATTTTATACTATCTCGCACGTCTAACGTTCAAGATTCCGCCCTCGGTGTCTTCATTAATCATCACGGTCATTGCGATTATTTTTATTGAATGGATGATTCACGTAAAAGCGGATTTGACGATGACACAGTTCATTAAAAAAATATCGATTCCGTTTGCTTGTCTGTTTGCGATGATCTTCCGTTTCGTGATAGGAACGTCTGTCTACATGAAAAAAACATTTGGTTAGAACGGTATTAGTTTGTCCCGCTACCTCGTTGTGCTAAAATAGGAAAGAAAAATGAGTGGGAGGGGATTAAGTGGAGCTGTTACTCTTAAATGGTCCAAACCTGAACCGGCTGGGCAAGAGAGAACCGGATATTTACGGTGCGGAGACACTGGCGGATATAGAAAGCCGAATCGAGCGTCTAGCGAATGAGTCAGATGTTACGCTTTCGTGTTTCCAATCCAATATTGAAGGTGAGCTAATCAACCGAATTCACGATGCAGGCGATCAAGAAATTGATGGCATCATCTTTAATCCAGGCGCGTTTACACATTACAGCATTGCCCTGCGTGACGCGGTCGCATCGATTTCTGTTCCGGTAATTGAAGTCCATATCTCGAATATACATACTCGTGAAGAGTTTCGGCACACCTCTGTCATTGCGCCTGTCGCGGCAGGACAGCTTTGCGGCTTTGGAACAGCGGGCTATGATCTCGCTTTCCAAGCGTTCTTGTTACAACGAGAGGAGAGAAAATCTTGAAAATAGAGAAATTGAGAAAGTTATTGGAAGAACAGCAACTCGATGCATTATTCATCACGAACTCATACAACCTTCGTTATATGACGAACTTCACAGGCTCAGCGGGAACTGCCATCATTTCAAAAGATGACGCAGTATTCATTACAGATTTCCGTTATATGGCGCAGGCCAATGACCAACTAACGGGTTATCGTATCGTCCAACACACGGAAACGATGATTCAAGAAGTTGCGAATCAAGTGAAAGAAATGAAAATCGATACACTGGGCTTCGAGAAAGAAGATCTTAGTTATAGCCAGTTTGAGATGTATGACAAGCAAGTTGATGCAAAACTAGTGCCTGTCGCTGGTTTAGTAGAGAAGTTGCGTTTGATCAAAAACCCTGAAGAAATAGAAGTGCTTAAGCAAGCGGCAGCGATTGCGGATGCAGCATTTGTCTATATTTGTTCAGTCATCCAAGCGGGTAAAACAGAGCTTGAAATCGCCAATGAACTAGAATTCTTCATGCGCAAACAAGGCGCGACTTCTTCTTCATTTGACATAATTGTTGCTTCAGGCGAAAGAGGGGCTTTACCACATGGGGTTGCTTCTGATAAAGTGATTGAGACTGGTGATTTAGTTACAATGGATTACGGTGCCCTCTATAATGGGTATATCTCTGACATCACAAGAACAGTTGCGATCGGCGAACCTTCTGCTAAACTTCGTGAAATTTACGAGGTAACGTTACATGCTCAAGAATTGGGTGTGGAACAGATCAAACCTGGTATGACAGGTATCGAAGCGGATGCAATTACACGCGACTATATTAAGTCCAAAGGTTACGGCGAAGCATTCGGTCATTCAACTGGTCATGGTATCGGAATGGAAGTCCACGAAGCTCCATCGTTATCATTCCGTTCGAATACAGTGCTTGTGCCGAATATGGCCGTAACCGTGGAACCGGGAATTTATCTTCCTGGAATTGGCGGCGTGCGGATCGAAGATGATATACTGATCACAGAAACAGGTAACGAACGTTTGACAAAGTCTACTAAAGAACTGCTTATATTATAATCGGTTAAAAATGGAGGAATACGAATGATTTCAGTAAACGAGTTTCGTACAGGACTAACAATTGAAGTGGATGGAGACATTTGGCGTGTAATGGATTTCCAACACGTAAAACCAGGTAAAGGTGCAGCGTTCGTTCGTTCGAAGTTGCGTAATCTTCGCTCAGGTAACGTCAATGAAAAGACATTCCGTGCGGGAGAAAAAGTAGCAAAAGCACAAATTGACAACCGTCGTATGCAGTATTTGTATGCGGATGGCGAGATGCACGTATTCATGGATAATGAGTCATACGAGCAAATCGAACTTTCTGAAAAGCAGTTGGAGTATGAGCTGAAGTTCTTGAAAGAGAATATGGAAGTTCACGTAATTACGTACAAAGAAGAAGTACTTGGTGTTGAGTTGCCAGTGACAGTTACGCTTGAAGTAGCTGAAACAGAGCCTGGTATTAAAGGTGACACAGCTAGTGGTGGTTCGAAGCCAGCGAAAATGGAAACTGGCGTTGTGGTTCAAGTGCCATTCTTCGTTAACCAAGGCGATATGTTGATTATCAACACAGAAGAAGCGGAATACGTTTCCCGTGCGTAAGTAAATAGGTAAAACGAGGATGTCCCAGGAATGGGGCATCCTTTTTTGCGTGGGGATAATTCGCAAGTTAAAAGCACGTGCTTAGGAATAGTGAGTGAATTTGTGAGCGCGAGGGGATGGAAGCTCCAGCTGGCGGACGCTTTCCCATGGGCTCTCGGTGAGCCAACCAGGTCGCAAGCTCCCTTTTGGTTATCTCTCCTTTCGAGCTGATCCTGCGGGAAGAGCCGTAACGAAGGACGGCTTTTGCGAGTACAAGCGAAGCGTTAGGAGCACATCTTTGCACTTCGCCGCCAGCTTCCGCTTCCATCCTACTTTGATAGTGGTAGTACTTATATAACTCACTGTAGGCAGTATGTGAATTATTGTTTGTTTTAACTTATTTTAATTAATGTACTGAAGTTCAAAATGGATTACAACACTTACTTTAATGACTAAAAAAGTATCACCCACTCGCATTGCAAGGGATTGGCGCGAAGGAGGGGCGACTCCGGGAGGATCAGCGGGACAGGTGAAACACCTTGTGAGCGTAGCGAGCGGTGTGGTTCACCGCCCGCCCTCCGGAAAGCGTCCCCTCCGTAGCGCCAATCCCAACCCCAACACAAACTTCTCCTAATTCTTTCAATCAATAATGACACCTAAACTTTTATACTTTTGCATATCCAACAACCATGTTTCATAGAGTGGACTATGGAGGAGGCGTAGCGGGATGGAACTGAATGATTTATTGCGCATCGCCGGCGTCGGATTGGTGATTGGGGTATTGCACGTATTTTTCGAGCAAACAGGCAAGAAAGAATTCTCGTTTTTCCTGTTTTTCTTGGCCTATCTGTACATCTCGATCGAGCTATTGATGTTCCTCAGAATATTCTTCACGGAGATCACGGAATTCTTTAGCTGGCTATCCATGGCGATGTAAATGGCAGTTCTCTTTCAATTATTTGTCGTGTATCTCTTGCTGCTTCTACTTTCATTTGCTGCACCTGCCTTGCACCCCATTCTCTACACCGCGCTGTTCTTACTCGTCACGGTGTATGTGGTGTTCACGGTACTAGTGCCCTTTGGTTCGACATTGATCGAGTTAACAGAAAAAATGCCGTCGCCTTATGCCACGCTATTAGTAGTCAGTGCAGGTCTGTATTATGTGGCAGAAGTTCTGTCGCTTCAGATGAAGGATGAAGGGTACGGGGCATTTGCGCAGTTGTTTCAGACTAGCATGAAAGTAGTCATCATGACGTTGTGGCTACCGTATATCACGCAATTGATCGAGACGATTCACGCGTTCATTCCCTGGTGAACGAATCCTTACAATACTGAATGGACGAGGCATCTATGCTGAATTTTCTGCAGGAAAGTATCGCCGGTATCATCGGACCATTTTTCTTGTTGCTCATCATGTTGCTCCTAGCATCTCTCGTCGATTTCTTTCTTCCGGCGTTTCAAAAATGGACGAGGTTTCTGTTGCTGATTATGATCTTAGTCTTGCTAATTGAACCAGCGAGGGAGAGTTTTACGCAGATCCAGGTGATCACGCATACGATCGCTTCTTTATTCCTCGGGATGTATCCGTTAATTGCTGCAATGATTTTGGCATCCGGCGCGACGTTTGGCGTCTTGAATTTTCAACCGGCCTTGCTGTTGTTTGCGCAAGGAGCTGTCGTGTTTGCGGATAAGTTTCTGTTGCCAATATTGCTGACGGCGTTATTGTTCGATATCTTCACGCGATTGGTGCCGGAGATTCCGTTCACGAAAATGGCAGATCTACTGCGTACGTCATTGCTTGCAGTCGTTTCTGCGATGGTGGCAGCCTATTCCATCTTCATTACGGCAGGTGGTGCGCTTTCTTGGACGATGAATGGGGCGTTGAATGAACCGCTGAAGGAGTTGATCAAGCAGAATATTCCCGTCATCGGTTCGCTGTTGACGGATACGCTGGGATCGATCGGGCGTTATTCTTCCGGTGCGACGGCGTACATGAGTGTCTGGCTACTTGTATCGATTTGGACGATTGCGCTATTGCCGGCGGTGCGAATTCTTTGTATTGCGTTTTTATTTAGATGGACCGCAGCAATTATCGAACCGTTTTCACAAAAAGAAGTATGTGGGTTACTGGATGATATTGGTCGTACGTTGTTTGTGTTATGTGCCATTTCGTTTTTGCTGACATTCGCTTTCATCTATACGACGATTTTCATTGTGACGTTCATTAAACTCATGACGTTCGGGAAATGAGGCAAGTGTATGGAAGTATTTTTAGTGGGTCTAGCAAACTTGGTAGTGCTTGCGCTGATTATTCAGCTGCTAGCTAGCCAAGAGATGGAAAGAATGATTATTCCTTTGTGTAAGGTAGCGATCGGCATTTGGATTTTGCAATATTTTCTACAGTTCGCAAGTCATAAGTTACTGTGACGCTACATATTATGCAAATGTAGAATTCGTTTTGGTCAAGTCTAGTTGAGATGGTGATGGAACTATGGAAAAGCCCACAGGGAAACCCCGATTGATCATGATCGGTTTGATGGTTATGGTGGTTAGCGTTTTATACATCACCAGTACGGCGAATGTAGGAGGGGAGAAACAGAAAAAAGAAGAGAAACGCATGCTGTCAACACTTGAAGAAACACTTGAACAAATGGAAGGGCTAGGGAAAGTGACGGTTTATTTTCATTATGATGAAAAAGAAGAAGAGAGCCCGTTAGCTAATTACTTCTCAGTTTCATCCGCTTCGAAAAACCAATCGCCACTGCAGGGGTTGCTTGTCGTAGCGGAAGGGGCAGAAGATCCAGCTGTACGAAACGGACTTTCACAACTCTTAGCCAACGTCCTACAATTGCCTGAACATCGTATCGTCATCGTGGAAATGAAGAAAAGGGGGAATCAACATGAAAGCCAATAAACGAACAGTTTGGTTTTTAACATTACTCAGTCTAGTCGCAGTGATTTCAATCTACTACGTGAAGAATGAATCTCCAATGCCATTTGATGGAATTGCAATCTTCACGAAAGAAACAAAGGACGCAACGAAGTTACTCGAAAAGGAAGGCAAGTCGGAAGAAGTAAAGCCGGTATTTGCTGAATCGTATATTTTCCAGGATATGCGCATGGAGGTTCGCAATGAACGCAGCGAAACCGTGCAGCAGTTGACAGAAAAAATGACGTCCTCTGATTTCTCTGCTGAAGAGAAAAATGAAATTTTCAATGAAATTGCGGATTTAAGAAAAATAAGTTCGACAGAAGCACTGATGGAGATGCAAATTGCTGCGCTTGGTTACCCAGAGGTGTTTGTACGCGGAGAGGGTGATCGCGTCAACGTGACAGTGTTATCGAATGAAAGTCACTCACCGAAAATGGCCGCTGAAATCACACAGTATGTGATGTCGAGTTGGGATGGCGCACAAACTGTAAAAGTAGATTTCGCGGAAACAAAAGAATAATGATAAAAGGAAGTCCATGCGGCTTCCTTTTTTTGTATCTTAAAAAATATCGAACTCATACTATTTTCTATTTTCAGCATATGGGTAAACCGTCTATTCGACAATTGATAACGCATCGACACGATTTTAGTTTAATAGTCATAAAATTTGGAAACTAAACTGTATTTTTCAAGAATAATAGAATAATTTGTGTTTTAGCTATTCCATAATTGCGGTAAAACGTCTATCATAGTATACGATAGGTAGAAAAATTAGTTAGGAGAATCAGTTATGTTGAAAATTCAAGAAATCCGCGAAATTATTAAGTTAATTGATCAATCATCCATCCAAAAGTTCACATTTGAATCAGATGGAGGGAAAATTAAACTAGAGAAAAATGATGGACAAGCCGTAACAACGGTTACTGAAGCACCTGCAGCACCGGCTCCAGTTCAGGCTCCAGCAGCACCTGTAGCGGTAGCAGCTCCAACTCCGGCTCCAGCACCTGAAGCGCCAGCAGCTGAAGTAGCGGCAGACGAAACATTACACAAAATTACATCTCCAATGGTTGGAACATACTATCAAGCTGCATCACCTGACGCAGAAGCATACGTTAAAAAAGGTGATAAAGTTACAGCTGAATCCATCGTTTGTATCGTAGAAGCAATGAAATTATTTAACGAAATCGAATCAGAAGTATCTGGTGAAATCGTTGAAATCTTAGTGCAAGACGGTCAACTAGTGGAATACGGACAACCTTTATTCCTTGTTAGAGAAAACTAAGGAGGAGTAACTAATGAAAAAAGTTTTAATCGCAAACCGTGGAGAAATCGCAGTACGGATTATTCGTGCATGTAAAGAAATGGGTATCAAAACTGTTGCTGTCTATTCTGAAGCAGATGCAGAGGCGCTACACGTTCAACTGGCAGACGAAGCAGTTTGTATCGGGCCACGTCTATCAACAGACAGCTATTTAAACTTCTCAAACGTCATCAGTGCTGCAAAAGCAACTGACTGTGACGGAATCCATCCTGGTTATGGTTTCCTTGCAGAGAACGCAAGCTTCGCAGAACTATGTGAAGAAGTAAATATCGAATTCATCGGGCCAACAGCGGCAGCGATTTCGAAAATGGGAACAAAAGATGTAGCGCGTAATACAATGGCGTCTGCAGGTGTTCCGATTGTTCCTGGTTCTGACGGCATCGTGGACGACGCAGATCATGCACTTGAAATCGCAAGAGGTCTTGGATTCCCAGTAATCATCAAAGCAACAGCTGGTGGTGGCGGTAAAGGAATTCGTGTGGCACGTGATGAAGACGAGCTAGTCAAAGGCGTTAAAATCACACAAAAAGAAGCGGCTGCGGCTTTCGGTAACCCAGGCGTTTATATAGAGAAATATATCGAAGTATTCCGTCACGTAGAAGTACAAGTACTTGCAGACAAGTATGGCAACGCGATTCACTTAGGTGAGCGTGATTGTTCTATACAACGCCGTATGCAAAAACTTGTCGAGGAAGCTCCATCTCCTGCGTTGACTCCTGAAATGCGTGCTGAAATGGGTGAAGCGGCTGTTAAAGCAGCTAAAGCTTGTAACTATCGTGGTGCGGGTACTGTAGAGTTCATTTTTGATCATATTAATCAAAAGTTCTACTTCATGGAAATGAATACACGAATTCAAGTCGAGCATCCTGTAACAGAAATGATCACGGGAATCGATTTAATTCAACAACAGCTAAAAGTAGCTTCAGGCGAAGAATTAGCATTTAAACAAGAAGATATTAAATTCAATGGCTGGTCAATTGAATGCCGGATCAACGCAGAAAATCCTGAAAAGAATTTCATGCCATCTCCTGGTAAAGTAACGATGTACTTACCACCAGGCGGCTTTGGTGTACGTGTGGATTCAGCAGTATACCCAGGCTACACGATTCCTCCGTTTTACGACTCAATGGTCGCAAAATTGATCGTTCATGCGGATACGCGTGAGCAAGCGGTCGCTCGGATGAAACGTGCATTGGATGAATTCGTAGTAGAAGGCGTCCATACAACGATTCCTTTCCACGCGAATGTAATGGATAACGAAATCTTCCAGTCGGGTGATTTTGATACAAAGTTCTTAGAAAAGTACGACGTCATGAAATAATTGGAGGAGAAGTGTAATGGCTGATAAAACAAATGCATCGTTTGTCGGAATGACACCGTCTGGAGATGCTGCACTCGGACGAGTCCAACTCGCACCTGAAGTACTCGAAGTCATCATTGGCATCGCGACGTCAGAAGTGCGTGGCGTAATTGCCACCCAAGGAAATTTTGCGACAGGCGTTGCGGAAAAGTTGGGTAAGGTAATGTACGGTAAAGGTGTAAAGACCGAATGGGCAGACGAAGGACTAAAAATCGATGTGTATTGCATTATCGAGTATGGCCATTCCATCCCTACGATTGCTACGGAAATTCAAAGTGAAATCCGCCAAGCGATTTATCATATGACTTCGCTTCAGACACATGAGGTAAATGTCCGTATAACAGGCATTCATTTCGAAGACTGAACGGTTTTTTTGAATGAAATTATAACTGAAGACAAACCTCCTACTGATCGTGGGGGTTGTCTTCGGTTTTTTTGTGGCGGTTGTAGTTTTGTAGTTTTATCCGCAGGAGATGTGGGGGGCTATGAGCGGTTGAATGTTGTCTATGATCACTCCAGCGAATCTTATGAGCGCTTGCCGACCGTAATAGAGCACTCAGCACTTGCTATAGAGCGGTCAAGAGTGTTCTATGAGCACTTAATCGAATCTAAGAGCGAATCCGTTTATTGGTCTTCATCGCAAGCCCATGGGAAAGCGTACACCTAGAACGTCGATCCATTTTGCCTTCAACCGTAACCACTATGCTACGTCAATGAATTTATGAACAACTTGACCAAAAATGCAAACTGGTGACATAAAATCGCTTGATTCTACTAGTTCTTTTCCTGCCTTTTGTGCTATCATTAGGTTTTGAAGATGAGCGGTAGAGGAGATAACGATTATGAAACGACGAGAAGCACGTGAAAAAGCAATTCAAACGCTGTTTCAGCTAGACAATAGTGAGATGAACGTGGACGAAGCGATAGGTTATATCGTGGAAACACCACTGGATTCATTCTACGAACAACTAGTTCGAGGTACAGCGGAACATTTGACAGAAATCGACAGTGAAATCACAAATAAATTGGAAAACTGGACCATCGACAGATTGCCGAAGATCGAACGTACAGTGTTACGATTGGCTGTCTATGAACTGCTTCATAATGAAGAAGTTCCGAATCGGGTCATCATGAACGAAGCGATTGAGCTATGTAAGACGTTCGGTGACGAAAAGTCGGGCCGTTTTGTTAATGGGGTACTTTCTAAATTTAAGTAACCGAAATCGTCACTACTAGTAGCAAGCTTGAGCTCGATCAACTTTCAATACAAATAAAAAAGTTTGGTGGGAAAATCATGTCTAGTAAAAAGATTGATGGAAAAGCAATAGGACAAGAAATCCGAAATGAACTAAAAGAAGAAGTCGCTTCTTTAGTAGCACAAGGGGTTCAACCTGGTCTAGCTGTTATTTTAGTTGGAGAAAATCCGGCATCTGAAACTTACGTGAGAAACAAAGAAAAATCCAGCAAGGAAGCCGGTATGAAATCCGTGCTCACTAAATTGCCCGACACCGTGTCAGAACAAGAACTGTTGGCTGAAGTGGAAAAACTCAACCAAGACGATACGATTGATGGTATTTTGGTGCAATTGCCGTTACCTAAGCATATTGACGAAAACAAAGTCATCCGCGCGATCAGTCCTGAAAAAGACGTCGACGGATTCCATCCGATGAATGTCGGTAAAATGTTGATTGGTCAAGAAACGTTTTTGCCATGTACTCCATACGGCATCATGCAGTTGCTTGAACGATCAAACGTAGATATTGCGGGCAAACACGCGGTGATTATTGGTAGAAGTAATATTGTAGGGAAGCCGATGGGACAACTGCTGTTGCAAAAAGATGCAACGGTTACGTATTGTCACTCCCGTACAGAAGATCTGAAGAAATTTACGTTACAAGCGGATATTTTAATTGTCGCTATTGGAATGGCTAAATTCATTACAGGTGATTACATCAAAGAAGGCGCAGTGGTTATTGACGTCGGTATGAACCGTGATGAAAACGGTAAGCTATGTGGGGACGTTGATTATGAATCAGCGGAGAAGCAAGCGAGCGCTATTACACCGGTACCAGGTGGAGTAGGTCCGATGACGATTACGATGCTATTGAAAAATACTGTCGAAAGTGCGGAGAATAAATTAAAGGCACGTACGCAAAATAAGTAATTCTAAACGAGAGACGCTCTTCATGAGCGCCTCTCTATACATAAAAGGGCAGGTGACGGAAACATGTCCAATCAAACTTTTTTAACCGTTCAAGCGCTAACGAAATATGTCAAACGTAAATTTGACGCAGATCCTCATTTGCGAAATGTTTATGTAAAAGGTGAATTGTCGAACGTTAAATTGCATCCGTCCGGTCATATTTACTTTACGTTGAAAGACGATAAGACGAGAATCCAAGCGGCCATGTTCCGTTCTCGTTCCAATACACTTCAATTTAAGCCTGAAAATGGTATGAATGTACTGATCACAGGAGATGTGACGGTGTTTGAAACGGCAGGATCGTACCAGCTCTACGTACAAACGATGGAGCCAGACGGTATCGGGGCGCTGTACCTAGCTTTTGAACAGTTGAAAAAGAAGCTTCAGCAAGAAGGATTGTTTGAACAACGATTTAAGCAACCCATTCCGCAAGTACCGCAACGAATCGGTATTATTACTGCTGAATCGGGTGCTGCATTACGTGATATGTACTCGACGATCAATCGACGCTTTCCGATGGCAGAGATGCACTTATTCCCAGCTCTTGTGCAAGGTCGTACCGCAGTCCCTTCGATTGTCAAAGCAATTGAACAAGCGAATCGCATGGCGAACGTGGATGTGTTGATTGTGGGGCGGGGTGGTGGCTCTATAGAAGACTTATGGGCATTTAACGAAGAAGATGTGGCGCGTGCTATTTTCTCCAGTCGTATTCCGATCATCAGTGCAGTAGGTCACGAAACGGATACGACAATAGCAGATTTTGTTGCGGATTTACGTGCACCTACGCCGACTGCAGCAGCTGAGATGGCCGTTCCGGACCAACTCCAATTATTCCAACATCTGAAAAATCAACAGCGGTCCATCTATATGGCTGCACAAACATTGATTAAGCAGTTGAATAAGCGGTTAGAAACAGCTCAAGCTGCCTATCCACTTCAATATCCGGATCGGCTATACAGACCGTTTATCGAGAAAATTGATGGCCTTGAAGATCGATTGCATCGCAGCAGTGTCGCCATCGTCCAAGGGAAACGGATGAATTTTGATCGCTTATACGCGGGTTTTCAGTACTACACACCGATTCGACGCATCCAGCTTGAACAGCAACAGACAAAACAATTGGAAATGCGTTTGAACCGTGCAGCACAGCAAACAATTACACAACGTCAGCAGCATTTTGTGTCATTGATGCGCATGATGCAAGCCCTGAATCCATTACAAGTGATGGAAAGAGGCTTTTCGATCGGTTATAAAGATGATGAAGTGATTAAATCCATTCAAGATGTAGTGAGCGGTGATCACGTAACGCTTCAATTGGCGGACGGATCTATTTCTACTATTGTAAAAGAAATCATTCCAAAGGAGGTCGAGTAAGGATGGCAGAAGATAAAGAAATGCAATTCGAGCAGGCAATGCACCAGTTAGAAGAAATTGTACAGAAGTTGGAGGCTGGAGAAGCGCCTTTGGATGATACGATCACATTGTATAAACAAGGGATGAAGCTCTCCGCCTATTGCCAGAAAAAATTACAAAATGCAGAAAAACAATTGATTCGCATGATTGATCAAGAGGGTAATGAATCTTCATTTGATCCGACAGCAGGTGAGCCGAATGAATGAGAAACTACAAGCTTTTGTCGATAAAATGATTCCGGAAATTGAACGAGAATTAACGAATCAATTAGCGAAGCCTGATATTCCGGCTGCTTTGCACGAGTCCATGACGTATTCCATCGCTGCGGGCGGGAAGCGTATTCGTCCTTTACTCGTTATGGCTGTGTTACATGATCTGAATAAAGATTCGGCAGATGCATTGAAAGTGGCAGCTTCTGTCGAATTGATACATACATATTCATTGATCCATGATGATCTACCTTGCATGGATGACGATGATTTCAGAAGAGGAAAACCTACGAACCATAAAGTGTATGGAGAAGATGTGGCGACACTTTCTGGAGACGCCATGCAAGCAATGGCATTCCAGGCGCTCGCGGACCTTCGTGAAACACCACCTTCTGCTGCGATTGAACTCGTTGGGTTACTCGCGAAAGCTTCAGGTGCACAAGGGATGGTCAAAGGACAGGTCCTTGACATGAAAGGTGAACATCAATTATTACCTTTAGCTGAATTAGAGGAAGTTCATATTCATAAAACAGGCGCATTACTCTCATACTGTATTGAAGCAGGCGCTGTACTAGCACAAGCTTCAGCAGAACAACGCGAGCAACTTAACCGTTTTTCTCGCAACATTGGATTAGCTTTCCAAATACAAGACGATATTTTGGATGTTACCGCTACGACCGAGCAATTAGGTAAGCCGGCAAATAGTGATACATCAAGCGAAAAGTCGACGTATCCTTCATTACTTGGACTAGACGGAGCGCGTGAACAATTAAAAGCGCGTCATGAAGAAGCCCTAGATGCGTTACAGTCTATTGGATTAGAAGAGTCAGTTTTGTGTTTGTTAGCGGATTACATCATTGAGCGAAATATGTAATTTGAAACCGTTATATTTGTGTCGTACGTTGTTACTGTTATAATGTAGAAACAAACTACAGCTACTTGATTTGATGAACAATAAATAGCGCGTACGAATGGAAAAACCTACTTACTAGATGAAGGTGTGTGATCATGATGGATCTAACAACGATTACCAATCCATCTTTTATAAAAGAGCTCGATAAAGAACAATTGGAAGCATTGGCGGCAGATATTCGTCATTTTTTGATTGAGAATTTATCGGTGACTGGCGGGCATATCGGGCCGAATCTGGGTGTTGTCGAATTAACGATTGCATTGCATAAAATATTCGACAGTCCAACCGACAAGTTTTTATGGGATGTAGGACATCAGTCATATGTCCATAAAATTCTGACGGGCCGAGCTGGCGAGTTTGATACTCTTAGAAAATATAAAGGATTGAGCGGATTCCCTAAAATGGCGGAGAGCATACATGATGTATGGGAAACCGGCCATAGTTCAACATCTTTGTCAGCGGCTATGGGAATGGCGGTTGCACGAGATATTAAAAAGGAAAATAGTTTTGTCATCCCGATCATTGGTGATGGAGCTTTGACTGGCGGTATGGCGCTTGAAGCATTGAACCATATCGGTCACGAAAAGACGAATCTCACGGTCATTCTAAATGACAATGAAATGTCTATTGCTCCAAACGTTGGTGCATTGCATTCGATACTTGGAAAATTACGTACGGCTGGAAAGTATAATAACGTCAAAGACGAACTGGAATTCTTGTTGCGTAAAATCCCAGCAGTAGGCGGCAGAGTCGCGACAGCTGCGGAACGTGTGAAAGACAGTTTGAAATATTTGGTAGTTAACGGAGTCTTCTTTGAGGAGCTTGGATTCACGTATTTAGGACCGATTGATGGCCATGACTTTGTGGAATTGGAGCGTTCTCTTCAATATGCGAAGAAAATGGAAGGACCGGTATTACTTCATGTGATTACGAAAAAAGGTAAAGGGTATAGCCCAGCTGAGTTAGATAAAATAGGTACATGGCATGGTACGGGGCCTTATAAGATCGAAACGGGAGATTTTGTGAAATCCCCTGTAAAAGGTCCTGCTTGGAGTGCGTTGATTTCTGAAACAGTGCGTAAATTGGCAAGAGAAGATCGACGCATTGTCGCGATTACGCCTGCAATGCCTGTCGGATCAAAACTTGAATCTTTCGCTGCAGAATTCCCAGATCGATTCTTCGATGTAGGAATTGCCGAGCAACATGCGACGACGATGGCAGCAGGACTTGCCGCGACTGGAATGAAACCGTTCCTAGCGATTTATTCGACATTCTTACAGCGAGCATACGATCAAATGTTGCATGATGTGACACGTCAGAAGCTCAATGTCTTTATAGGTATTGACCGTTCGGGACTTGTTGGTGCAGATGGAGAAACACATCACGGTGTATTTGACATTGCGTTCTTGCGTCATTTGCCAAACTTGGTCATCATGATGCCAAAAGACGAGAATGAAGGTCAACATATGGTGAAGACCGCTATCGATTACGATGAGGGCCCAATCGCGCTTCGTTTCCCACGTGGAAATGGTTATGGTGTACCGATGGATGAAGAGCTTCATACGATTCCAATTGGTACGTGGGAAGTTTTGCAAGAAGGTGAAGACGCGACGATCTTGACATTTGGAACTACAATTCCAATGGCGTTCGCTGCGGCTGAACAACTAAAAGCAAAAGGCAAACATGTCGCGGTTGTGAATGCGCGTTTCATTAAGCCGATGGATACGGATTTACTGGATGAGCTATTTGCGAAAGGTAAACCGATTATTACGATTGAAGAAGCTGTACTTGCTGGAGGATTCGGCAGTGGTGTAATGGAATATGCAGAACAAGTCGGTCATACAGGTACGATCTTTGAGAGAATCGGTATTCCGGATGAATTCATTGAACACGGCGGTGTGGATAAATTATTAATTGAAGTCCATATGACACCAGATCATGTGGCGGAAGTAACTGCAGCGGCTATTAAGCAGGCAGCGGAAAGAGAAAGAGTATGAGTGGTGCACCTGTGAAAAAAGAGAGAGTGGATATATTGCTTGTGGAGCGTGGTTTGACAGAATCACGTGAGCAAGCAAAACGTTCCATCATGGCGGGACTTGTATACACTGATACGTCTAGAATTGAAAAAGCAGGAGAGAAAATCGCGGTTGATGCGCCATTGACTGTAAAGGGTCCTGCGATTAAATATGTAAGTCGTGGTGGCTTGAAATTGGAAAAGGCATTGGTGTCTTTTCCTATTTCCGTGAAGGAAAAGATTGTTCTCGATATCGGTGCTTCGACAGGCGGCTTTACAGATTGCGCACTACAAAACGGAGCGAAACATTGTTACGCGCTAGATGTAGGGTATAATCAGCTCGCTTGGAAGATCCGACAGCATGATCAAGTGACCGTGATGGAGAGACAGAACTTCCGTCATGCGACTGTAGATATGTTTACAGAAGGGTTACCGGAAGCTGCGACAATCGACGTTTCATTCATTTCGTTATCACTAATTTTGCCTGCTCTAAAGAAAATTATTGTACCAGGCGGACAAGTTGCGGCGCTCGTAAAACCACAATTTGAAGCGGGTAAAGATAAAGTCGGTAAAAAAGGGATTGTCCGTGATCCTGCTATCCATCTTGAAGTCTTGGAAAAGATTGCTAAGATGGCGGTGGCGGAAGGATTTTCAGTAAAAGGGGCTACCTATTCGCCTGTTACAGGTGGAGAAGGCAATATAGAGTTCTTGTATTATTTAGTAGCTGAAGACGAAGCGACAACTGATTTCACGACAGATGACTTTAAAAATTTAGTCAAACAGGCTCATAATGATTTAACATAACGCGCAATGAGTTGCGCGTTTTTTATATGATTAGTATACTTTTGTTTATGAACCCAAGACGATCGGAGTGAATGAAATTGAATAAAGGACAACGGCATCTACGTATTAGAGAGATTATTACAAATCATGAAATCGAGACACAGGATCAATTGGTCGAAAGTCTGAAAGATGCTGGAGCAGATGTCACGCAAGCTACAGTTTCGCGTGATATTAAAGAAATGCACTTGATTAAAGTACCTTCTCCGTCAGGGAATTATAAATATAGCCTACCGCCGATCCACCGCTATAATACGGAAGAGAAATTGAAGCGTATGCTAGAAGACGCGTTTGTCGGAATCGATAGTGCAAGTCACTTCATCATGCTGAAAACGCTTCCCGGTAATGCGCAGGCAGTAGGGTCGCTTGTCGACAACTTGGACTGGGATGAAATGCTTGGAACGATTTGCGGCGACGATACATGCTTGATCATTTGCCGTGAAGAATCTCAAACAGAGTATGTAAAAGATAAACTATTATCAATGCTATAAGTGAGGTGAGGATTTCTTTGTTAAGCGAACTTTCGATTAAAAACTTTGCTATTATTGAACAACTTGAAATCGCATTTGACGACGGATTAACGGTGTTGACCGGTGAAACAGGTGCCGGGAAGTCAATTATCATCGATGCTGTCCAACTACTCGCTGGTGGCCGTGGATCACAAGAATTCATTCGTCATGGTGCAAAAAAAGCTGAGCTTCAAGGACTTTTCACTATCGATCAAAATATCAAAGCCGTGTCAGAGAAATTGACGGAATTTGGCATCGATACAGAAGAAGGTATTGTAATTTTACGTCGAGATATTAGTGCTAGCGGGAAATCCGCTTGCCGTGTCAATGGTAAACTCGTAACGATTGCTATATTGCGTGAGATTGGTTCTTTGCTAATCGATATTCACGGACAGCATGAAAATCAAGAATTGATGAATGAAAAGCGCCATATTCATTTGCTGGATTTCTTTATTGGTGAGCCAATTGAGCGAGCTATGTCGACCTATACCGAACTTTATGATAAATATAAAAAACTTCAGCAACTTATTGCTACGAAAACGCAAGACGAACAACAAATCGCACAAAAAATTGATCTGTACAAGTTCCAATTGGAAGAAATCGACGCGGCTAATTTAATCGTCGGCGAAGAAGAAGCACTGGAGTCTGAACGTGTGAAGCTCCAGCACTTTAACCGTCTATTTGATCGCTTGAACACATCATATGAAGCATTATCGCTGGAATCGCACGGTCTTGACTGGGTTGGTAATTCGATGAGTGATCTTGAAGAAGCTGCGTCAATTGATGAAGAGCTAAAAACTATATCTGAAACGGTCAATTCGTCATTTTATGCGCTACAAGATGTCTCGCATGATTTAAAACGAATGATTGATGGCATGGAATTCCAGCCGGATCGATTGGAATTTGTCGATGATCGATTGGCATTATTTTTGACATTGAAGCGTAAATACGGCAAATCGTTAGAAGATATTTTGATTTATCGCGATAAGATTGCTGATGCACTCGATCAACTTGTCAATCGTGACGAAAGATTGCATCAAAATCAGGAATTGTTGGCACAATACGTAGAAGATCTCGAAATTGAAGCGAATGAATTATCTATTATTCGTAAAAAAGCGGCGCTGTCTCTCGAAAAAGGGATTGAAGAGCAACTAAAACAATTATATATGGAAAAAGCGACATTCAAAGTACAAATTAGTCAAAAACAGCCGCATCAATTTGACGCCAATGGATTTGACGAAGTGGTGTTTATGATTTCCACGAACTTGGGTGAACCACTCAAACCGTTAGTACGAGTGGCGTCGGGTGGCGAATTATCTCGAATGATGTTAGCGTTAAAAACTATTTTTTCTCAACATCAAGGTGTGACATCGATTATTTTCGATGAAGTGGATACGGGTGTGAGCGGACGTGTAGCACAATCCATTGCTGAAAAAATTTCCATGATCTCTAGCCATTCACAAGTGTTATGTATTTCGCATTTACCACAAGTAGCTGCAATGGCCGATCATCACTATTTGATTAAAAAAGATGTGCATGATGGTCGGACAACTACGGCAATTCATGATGTTATGCAAAGAGAACGTACGGAAGAATTATCGCGTATGCTTTCAGGTGCAGAAATTACGACTTTAACGCTTCAGCATGCAGAAGAATTATTAGTATTAGCTGAACAGCGCAAACAGGAATTTCGTAAATAAAGTGTAATGTACAAGGTTTTCCATGGGAATGGGTACTGTTTATTTTACCCTTTCATACTTTCCCGACGAAAGGACATACCAAAGGTATCTTTCGTTGAGGAGGTGAAACATGGGATGGAATAAATCTTTCAAAACACTTTTAGCTCTTGTCTTGATGCTCTGCCTTGTGCCTGGAATTTCATTAGCCGAAGAAGAAACGCTCATTCCAATGGGAGACTCCATTGGTATTCAAATGGATTTGAGCGGGATTTATGTAACGAGTGACGTTAAGATTGATCAGCAGGAATGGCTGAAAAAAGGCGATATTATTCGCCAATTGAACGGTAACGATATGAAGCAACTTGTTAATTTTGAACGTGCTGTGCAAAAGGACAGCGCTACGATGATGCTCGACATTTTGCGAAATGGTAAACACGAAACCATTCAAGCAGATCGGTCGCTCATTAAGCGCGCCACACCCTTCCTTAAGGACCGAACGGAAGGTACCGGAACATTAACTTACGTCGACCCGAAAAGTGGAACATACGGAGCGCTGGGACACCAGATCATTGATAGTACGTTACAGTCTGCTCCGCCGTTTGAAAAAGGCGCCATTTATTTATCGGAAATTAGTCAGATTAAGAAAAGTTCTCCAGGATTTCCGGGATATAAAATTTCCTCCATTATTGATCAGAATAAGTTCCTCGGAAATATTCAAATCAATAATGTGTATGGAATATTTGGTAATTGGAAAAATGCATACAATAAAGTATTGGCTGAACCCCTTGAAATTATGCAGCCGTTTGAATTGATGATCGGTCCAGCAGAAATATTTACTACGGTGGAAGGTTCTACTGTAGAGAAATTCACCATCCAAATTACGAAGATAGAAGAAGAACAATTCCAAATCCAAGTAACTGACAAAAAATTACTGAGTAAGACGGGTGGGATCTTGCAAGGAATGAGCGGGAGCCCCATTATCCAAAGCGGTAAATTTGTCGGAGCCATTACGCATATGTTTGTGGACGAGCCGGAAAAAGGGGCCGCGCTTTTCCTGAAAACGATGCGAACAAATGAAAAGTAAAAAAAAGCAGCCTGTGCGTAAAAATGCACAGGCTGTTTTTTCGTATATGTGTTCGATACGAAGAAAAGCGAAGAAAGTCGAAATAGGTAGAAAGCATCGTTCATAAGTAACATTTCATCCAAATTTTTAAGATAAAGTAGTAATTACCAAAAATATGACTTACGATAATAAGAGAAAAACAGCGGGAAAACGAAATGTATCGCCGATCTTAAATCAGGGGGAATGGGTAATGGAAAAAGTGAAAGTGGCAATTGCTGACGATAATAAAGAACTTGTGAAAACGATGATGTCTTATTTTGAAAAGCACGACGAAATAGAGGTAATTTGGACAGCGAATAATGGGCAAGTGTGCTTGACAATGTTAGAAGAAGAGCGTCCTGACATTTTATTGTTGGATATTATCATGCCACATCTTGACGGCATTGGGGTGCTGGAGACGTTGAATGAGACGAATAAAATGGGGGATATGCAAATCATGATGTTGACGGCTTTTGGACAGGAAAATGTCATGTCACAAGCCGCAACTCTTGGTGCTTCGTATTTCATGTTAAAGCCTTTCGAATTCGACCGACTGATCGGGCAAATCTTCAAGGCAGCCGGGAAGCCGAAGAATACTATGCCTACGTTTGTCGTGCAGGAATCTCCACAGCAAACAGGTGTCGTGACGCAAAAGGTACTCGATACTGCGATTACGTCGATGATCAAAGAAATCGGCGTGCCCGCCCATATTAAAGGTTACGCGTTTTTACGCGAAGGCATACAGATGGTGTATAGTGATGTGGAATTGCTTGGTTCCGTCACGAAGATTCTGTATCCGGATATCGCGAAGAAGTACAATACGACACCGTCTCGCGTCGAACGGGCGATTCGCCATGCGATTGAAGTGGCGTGGAACCGTGGAAATTATGACTTGATTTCGAAGACGTTCGGTTATACGGTGCATCATTTGAAGAGCAAGCCGACGAATAGCGAGTTCATTGCAATGATTGCGGATAAGATCCGTTTGGAGCATATGGTGAGCTAACGTAGTGAAAAAATAAATAAGGAATGACGTAAACCAACTAATCGGGTGTGTTAGTTGGTTTTCATTTGTTGAGGTTGAGGAGTGTAATGTGTTGGGGTAGGGGATTTGCGCTTCGGAGGGGACGCGTTCCGGAGGGCGGGCGGTGAACCACACCCCTGCGCTGCGCTCCGGCGGGTGTTTCACCTGTCCCGCTGATCCTCTCGGAGTCGCCCCTCCTACGCTACAATCCCTTGCATTGTAAGTAGAAGATACTTTTTGTTGCGCATTAAAATAAGTGTTGTAATCGATTTTGAACTGTAGGACTTGGATCTAAAGAAGTTAAAACAGAACAATAATTCACATACTACCTACAGTGAGTTATATAAGTACTACCACTATCAATGTAGGATGGAAGCGGAAGCTGGCGGCGAAGTGCAAGGATGTGCTCCTAACGCTTCGCTTGTACTCGCAAAAGCCGTCCTTCGTTACGGCTCTTCCCGCAGGATCAGCTCGAAAGGAGAGACAACCAAAAGGGAGCTTGCGACCTGTTTGGCTCACCGAGAGCCTATGGGAAAGCGTCCGCCAGCTGGAGCTTCCATCCCATCGTACTTACTAAGTAACTCACCTCTTTTAAGTATTTGATCTTGACCTAAACTATGCAATAAGCGAATCTAGGAATAAAGTCAGTATTTTTATATAGCACAATGAAAAAGAGCGAATGCTGTGAGGAATGGCTTATTTACATGGGTTAAACGCAAAAAGTGCTATCTCTAGCGCGCTGGTATCTTCTATACTAGTAAATAAAGAGGGAGGGATTTCGTTGTTAGTAGAGAATGATTACTTTGATCTTCTAGAAGTGAACAATACTATCATGATGAATACCAAAAAAGCGGGATATCCACTAAAGTCATTTGACGCGCTGGCTGCCGATATTCCTAGGCTGAAACTGAACTCATTCAAGGAGCTGATGAAAGCTCTTCAAACGGTGGGCGTGCATGAGATCGGCACGTATTCCGCTCCTTGTGAAGTATATATATCACCAAGTAAAATGAAGGTGGAACTGTATATTCATGCAACAAACGAAGAGTTTCTTAAAGATAAGGAACAATTTTTGAAACAAGCTGAAGAATTGCTTGACCAAAAAGAAGTAAACTATGACAAAGAGAGTCTGCTTGGCTTGGCGTATCTACCAAGTAATCCGATGGTTATTGCAGTAGGCAAAGAACCCGTTAAAGGGGAGAGCGCACAAGTCGAGTATATCGCGATGCCGGACCGTAAACCGAATCTTCGTGAGGACGGTTCTGTCGATCACTATGAACTGAACTTCGTGACATCGATTGCGAAAGATGAATGGTTAGGGGAAAAGACGCCTGCTAAAGAAGGATTTGAAGGTCATAACGTTTTTGGTGAACCGATAGCGGCTAAAAAAGGCGAGGACATTAAATTGGTCTATGACCGTAAATCGGTCGGAGAGTTTGAAGAAGACGGAAAGATCGTCTTGCGTGCTTTACATGGCGGTGCCTTGGAAGAACTGAACGGTGCAATCAGTGTCGGTAAGCAACTAATCATTCCGGATGATGTAGGTACCAAAACGGGTTCAATTACATTTGACGGATCTGTGCGTGTAATGGGAACGGTCTCAGCTGGCTTTTCTGTCAATGCGACAGGGGATATTTCCATCGAAGGAAAAGAAGGCGTGACAAACGCCAAGGAAATCTATTCTGAAGAGGGCGATGTCTATATTAAAGGCGGCGTGTTCGGTGGAGGAGAAACGATTATCAAGGCAAAGAAAAACGTATTCGTGAAACATGCGAATAATTGTAAAATCTATGGAGAGCAAGTCAATGTCGGTCTCTATTCACTTGGCTCTGAACTATACGGGAACCATATTTGTGTCGATAAACATAAAGGCCGCATCATCGGTGGTCTTGCGGAGGCACTATTTTCTATCGAATGTGCAACGGTCGGAAATAACTCTGAGCGTTTGACGAAACTGATTGTCAAAGGGGTTAATAAAGAACTGGAGCTCGAAGAAATTCAACAATTGGCAGAAAAGCTAAAAACGGAGCACGAAGAACTGAAGAAAATCCGGCTGACGCTTGATAAAATGTCAAGTATCAAAGCAAGTCTTCCGGAAGGCCAGTTTGACATGCTAGAAAAGACCTTGCAAGCAAAGCAACAACAAATTATGTCGCTCGATCAAACAGTTAAAAATAAGTTGCAGCTCGTGCAAGTAGCTAGCACACCTAAAATAGAAATCACACGCGAGGCACATCCGGGCGTGCAGATAGTAATAGGTGGAAAAGTTAGTATGTTGAATCGTATAACGAAAGGCGTTTTCGAATTAACGAGCGAAGGAGTATTGAATGTCTGACAGTCAAATATTTGCCCACCGCGGTGCTTCTGGACATTACTTTGAAAATACGATGCGTGCATTTTGGGGAGCCGTACAAAAAGGTGCGGATGGAATTGAATTGGATGTTCAACAGACGAAGGACGGACAGCTGGTCGTTATTCACGATAATGAATTAGTGCGTCTTGCTGGGATTGACCAGCGCATTGATCAATTGACATCGCAGGAACTGCAACACATCAAAATTGGCAAAAGCGGATATCGCCGAATGTTTGGCCATTCCATCCCTGCATTATTTGATGTGGTTTCTTTCTGTGCGGAGCATAACTTAGCACTAAATGTCGAATTAAAGGAAACGGTGTACGGGCAAGCTGCTGTACTAGAACAAATACTTCATTACGTAGAACCGTTATCAGCCGTACATCTTTCATCCTTCGATTATGAAACAATGCGTTTAGTAAAAGACCTGGATCGTAACGTGGAGACTGCTTTATTACTTCGAAAAAAATCGGTCGACTGGCAGAATCTTGCTTCGTATGATGTGGATGCATTTCATTTTCATAAGAGATTATGGAAAGACCCGTATAAAAGTCATTTGATTGAAAGTGGAAAGACGTTGCGGATGTATGGAATAACGGGGACGGAATCGTTTTTATCCGAGACACCTGAAGTAACGGGTTGGATTACAGATTATCCTAAACGTGTCCGCAAAAAAATAAAAGGGCCAAGGTAACTGCTGTACCTTGGTCCTTTTATTTCAAGTCCTTTTTAAATCTGTCAGCTGCTCGTCCACTTCTACGATCGCGGCGCAATAAGAAGCCTGCAAAAAATCCAAGACCCGCGGCAAATAGTATGAATCCGCCTAAAAATTGCATCCAAATGAATGGGAATGGCGAAAATAAATGGCCGAACAAGGAATCACGCATTAGTTTTATTCCCAGAGCCGCTGCAATCCCTGGAATTAACAGCACAATAAACGCAGCAAGACGCACCATATGATTCAACCCCTTACTTATTTAATTTTACCGTGTGGTCATAGATTGTCAAGGACTCTGCCATCATGTACGATATAGGTAGATGGTTTATAAACACCCCGTGAGAATGATGTCCAAAATGTGTCAGAGTTGCATTCTCGCCACAAGAAATTTAGAATCAGTACCATACGCACGAATCTTTAAAGTCTTTTACTAGCCTGGAGGGATATTGATGGAATTATTTACGTACATGGAAGATCACGACTATGAGCAACTGGTACTTTGTTACGACAAGACATCCGGATTGAAAGCAGTAATCGCGATTCACGATACGACGCTTGGACCAGCACTTGGTGGCGCACGCATGTGGACGTATGCAAGCGAAGAAGCAGCTATTGAAGATGCATTGCGTTTAGCTAAAGGCATGACGTACAAGAACGCTGCGGCTGGTTTGAACCTTGGTGGCGGAAAGACAGTTATTATTGGAGATCCTAAAACAGATAAAAACGATGAGCTTTTCCGTGCATTGGGTCGTTACATAGAAGGTCTAAACGGACGATATATTACAGCAGAAGACGTAGGGACAACTGAATACGATATGGACATGATCCACTTGGAAACAAATTTTGTTACAGGTATCTCTTCAGGAGAAGGTACTTCAGGAAATCCATCCCCCGTTACTGCACTCGGTATCTACAAAGGAATGAAAGCCGCTGCGAAAGAAGCATTTGGCGATGATTCACTTGAAGGCAAGACGATCGCAGTTCAAGGCGTTGGAAACGTAGCCTACACAATGTGTGAGTACTTGCATGCTGAAGGTGCAAAGTTAATCGTTACGGATATCAATGAAGCAGCAATACAGCGTGCGGTAGAAGCATTTGATGCAACAGCTGTTGCGCCGGACGATATTTATTCACAAGAAGCTGATATTTTTGCTCCATGTGCTCTCGGTGCGGTCATCAATGACGAAACGATTCCACAACTGAAAGTGAAAGTAGTTGCAGGTTCTGCCAATAACCAATTGAAAGAGCCAGAGCACGGTGATCGCTTGCATGAAATGGGTATCGTCTATGCTCCAGATTACGTAATCAACTCAGGTGGCGTGATCAACGTAGCTGACGAATTGATCGGCTACAACAAAGCGCGTGCACTAAAGCGTGTAGAAGGAATTTACGACACAATCCTAAAGATTTTTGCTATCTCTAAACGCGACGGTATTCCATCCTATCAGGCTGCTGATCGTTTGGCAGAAGAGCGAATTGCAAGAGTTGGTGCAACTAGAAGCACATTCTTGCGCAGTGAAAAAAGTATTATATCAAATAAGTAAGTTACAGGAAGAGTCATAGCGGTAGGCGGGAGATACCTGCCCACCGCTTCACTCGCCTGTTCATTTTTATGTGAATGCTGTAAGCGAAAGGAGTCCTTTGCGTTGAGTAAAGAATATGATGTAGTAATTTTAGGCGGGGGAACTGGCGGATATGTTGCGGCCATTCGCGCGGCTCAACTAGGTTTGACAACAGCCATTGTAGAAAAATCCAAGCTCGGCGGTACGTGTTTGCACAGCGGGTGTATTCCGAGTAAAGCGATGCTGAAAAGTGCGGAAGTCTATCGTGTGACACGTGAAGAGGCGAATGAATTTGGCGTGAATACTGGTGACGTTTCACTGGACTTCTCACAAGTACAAAAACGTAAAGGTAAAATTGTTGATCAATTGCATGCAGGAATTGAAGGCTTAATGAAAAAAGGAAAGATCGATGTCTATCACGGAACGGGTAGAATACTAGGGGCTTCTATTTTCTCTCCAATGCCCGGAACTATTTCCGTGGAAATGGACAATGGTGAAGAGAATGAGATTCTAATTCTTAAAAATCTCATAATTGCAACTGGATCGAAACCAAGATCATTACCAGGACTCGAAGTGGACGAGAAATCCGTAATGACATCCGACGGAGCTTTATTAATGAATGCGCTTCCATCTTCAATTACGATCATCGGTGGAGGAGTTATCGGTATCGAATGGGCGTCTATGCTAGTGGATTTCGGTGTGGATGTAACAGTGCTCGATCGTCTTGACGAGATACTAGCGACAGAGGATAAAGAAGTTGCGGTTGCTATGCATAAAGCGCTCAAAAAGCGTGGTGTGAAATTCATTTTAGGTGCAGAGATTTTAACAGATTCATTGCAGAAAAATGATAGTGACGTGACGATTTCCTATAAACTTGGTGATGAAGAGCAATCTATCACGAGTGAGAAAATGATGGTGTCTGTTGGACGCGCTCCAGTTATCCAAGATATTGGTTTGCAAAACACAGATATTCAAGTCGATAAGGGCTCGATTCAAACGAATACACATTATCAAACAAAAGATGACCATATATATGCAATCGGTGACGTGATTGGTGGACTTCAACTGGCACATGTGGCAGAACACGAAGGATTGCACGCAATCGAACATATTGCTGGAAAACGACTAGATCCGATGAATTATGATCTGGTACCACGCTGTGTTTATTCGTATCCTGAAACGGCGGCAGTTGGCTTGACGGAGCAACAAGCGAAAGATCAAGGGTTCGATGTAAAAATCGGCAAGTTCCCGTTCAAAGCAAACGGCAAAGCATTGGTTAACGGTCATGCAGATGGTTTCGTCAAAATTATTGTGGACGAGCAGACAGATGATATTATCGGTGTCCATATGATGGGTTCGCATGTAACGGATCTAATTTCTGAAGCGGGCTTGGCGATGGTGATGAATGCAATTCCTTGGGAAATATCCTCGGCTGTCCATCCGCACCCGACATTATCAGAAGCGTTCAGTGAAGCGGCATTAGCAGTTGAAGGGCTAGCCATTCACATGTAAAGGAGGAAGTGGAATGAGTAATCGGCATATTGAATTGGGTTTGACAGATGAAGATGTGTTACAGATGTACGAGACGATGCTGATGGCACGTCGTTTAGATGAGAGAATGTGGTTACTGAATCGCGCGGGGAAAATTCCATTCGTCATTTCTTGTCAAGGACAGGAAGCTGCGCAAGTAGGGGCTTCATTCGCTCTCAATAACGAAAAAGATTGGATCGCACCGTATTACCGCGATATGGGAGTTGTCTTGCATTTCGGCATGACGCCGAAAGAATTGATGTTATCGGCTTTTGCCAAAGCAGAAGATCCGAACTCCGGCGGACGGCAGATGCCAGGTCACTTTGGCCAACGCAAGAATCGTATCTTGACAGGATCTTCACCTGTTACAACACAATTACCACATGCTGTCGGCGTAGCATTAGCCGCGAAAATGAATAAACAAGATTTCATCACGTTCGTGACGCTTGGAGAAGGTTCTTCCAATCAAGGAGATTTCCATGAAGGCATGAACTTTGCGGGTGTGCATAAATTACCGACTGTAATTATGGTGGAAAATAATAAATATGCAATCTCTGTACCTATAGAAAAACAAATAGCGTGTGAAAATGTCTCTGACCGTGCGATTGGTTACGGTATGCCGGGCTATACAGTAGACGGACGCGATCCGTTGACAGTGTATGAAGTGGTGAAAGAGGCTGCGGATCGGGCTAGAAACGGTGACGGGCCAACGTTGGTTGAAGCGGTATGTTATCGATTGACGGCGCACTCTTCTGATGATGATCAACGTCAATACCGTGATGCAGAAGAGTTGGAAGATGAAAAGAAAAACGATCCGTTATTGTCATTCATTCAATATTTGCAAGAAGTAAATGTTTTGACGGAAGAGAAGTTTGAGGAGATTGAAGAACGTGTGAAACAACAGGTCGATGAAGCGACAGAGTATGCGGAACAGGCGGAATATGCGAAGCCTGAACATGCACTGCGCCATGTCTATGAAGAAAAGGGAGGCGAAGCATAATGGCCAATCGTTCATTTATAGATGCGATCAACATGGCAATGAGAGAAGAAATGGAACGCGATGATCAAGTATTCGTTCTTGGTGAAGACGTCGGACGTAAAGGCGGCGTGTTCAAGGCAACAACTGGTCTATACGATCAGTTCGGCGAATACCGTTCGCTAGATACGCCATTAGCTGAGTCTGCAATTGCAGGTGTGGCGATTGGGGCTGCGATGTACGGTATGCGTCCAATCGCAGAAATGCAGTTTGCTGATTTCATCATGCCGGCGGTCAATCAAATCGTCTCAGAAGCCGCGAAGATTCGTTATCGTTCGAATAATGATTTCACGTGTCCAATCGTGATTCGTGCTCCATTCGGTGGAGGTGTTCACGGCGCTCTTTATCACTCGCAGTCTGTCGAATCGATGTTTGCTTCGACACCTGGCTTGAAAATTGTCATCCCATCCACACCTTACGACGCAAAAGGCTTGCTAAAAGCAGCAGTACGCGATGAAGATCCCGTATTGTTCTTTGAACATAAGCGAGCGTATCGCCTGATTAAAGGGGAAGTACCGGACGATGATTATGTATTGGAGATCGGTAAAGCGGATGTGAAGCGTGAAGGTGATGATCTCACGATTATTACGTATGGTCTGTGCGTTCATTTTGCACTACAAGCTGCAGAACGATTGGCTGAAGACGGGATCTCTGTTCACATTCTCGACTTGCGTACGGTGTATCCATTAGATAAAGAAAGTATTATCGAAGCGGCTTCAAAAACTGGTAAAGTGCTATTAGTGACAGAAGACAACCTAGAAGGCAGCATCATGAGTGAAGTTTCCGCTATCATTGCAGAAAATTGTTTATTTGAATTGGATGCGCCAATCAAACGACTAGCAGGACCTGATGTACCTGCGATGCCATATGCCCCTTCTATGGAAAAGTTCTTTATGATGAATCCTGAAAAGGTCGAAAAGGCAGCAAGGGATTTAGCGGAATTTTAACTAAGGAGGCGTAACGAAATGGGCATTGAAAAAATTACTATGCCGAAACTGGGTGAAAGTGTTACAGAAGGAACCATTGAAAAATGGCTCGTCGCTCCCGGTGATAAGGTAGCTAAATATGATTCACTTGCAGAAGTAACGACTGATAAAGTTACAGCGGAAGTACCTTCTTCATTCACAGGCACCATCACGGAAATCATCGCAAAAGAAGGCGACACGATTGAAGTGGGTGAAACGGTTTGTTTAATTGAAATTGAAGGTGCTTCAAACGAGCCAGTGCGTGTCTCGGCACCTGAAGTAGAAGCTCCAGTTGAAAAACCGGCTGAGAAGCCCGTACAGCAAGCGCCAAAAGCGAAGCCTGCACAACCTGCGACTGGCGGTAAAGCAGCGGGTAGATATTCTCCAGCTGTATTAAAGTTGTCTCAGGAAAACGGTATTAATTTGTCTCAAGTAAGTGGTACGGGTCGTGAAGGACGCATTACGCGAAAAGATATTCTGGCGTTTATTGAAAACGGCGGGGCAGACTTACAAGTAGCGCCACAAGAGGCTCCTGCTCAAGAAGAGCCGCTACAAGAAGTTGCATCGTCCGATAAAAAGGTAACTGAACAACCAGCTTCGTCGAACGTTAAGCTTGAAAACGGAGATATCGCTATTCCGGTAACGAGTGTACGCCGCGCGATTGCGAATAATATGGTTCGTTCCGTAACCGAAGCGCCACATGCATGGATGATGATAGAAGTGGATGTCACAGAACTCGTCTTATTGCGTGATAGTATAAAGAAGGAATTCAAAGAAAAAGAAGGCTTCAATTTGACGTACTTCGCATTTTTCATCAAAGCTATTTCACAAGCTTTGAAAGAATATCCGGAAATGAACTCGATGTGGGCGGGCGATTCGATCGTCATGAAAAAGGATATCAACATCTCGATTGCGGTGGCAACGGACGATGCGTTATTCGTTCCAGTCATCAAAGAAACCGATGAAAAGACGATCAAAGGAATCGGTCGTGAAATTCACGAGCTGGCAGGAAAAGTACGTAATGGTAAGCTGAAATCGACGGAAATGCAAGGTGGCACGTTCACTGTCAACAATACGGGCTCATTCGGTTCTGTCCAGTCGATGGGGATTATCAATTATCCGCAAGCTGCTATTTTGCAGGTGGAGTCGATCGTCAAGCGTCCGGTTATAATGGACAATGGCATGATGGCTGCGCGTGATATGGTGAATCTGTGTCTGTCACTTGATCACCGTGTGCTAGACGGCCTCGTTTGCGGACGTTTCCTAGCGCGTGTGAAAGAGTTGTTGGAAGGCATGGCGAAAGATAAGACTTCAGTATATTAATAAGTAGCGACCTCCAAACTTGGTTTGGGGGTTGTTTTTTTGTCTAGTAATTAAAGATTAGTTTTGAAAAAAAACAGGGGGGGAGTGAGTTTGTGTGTATGAAGGGATAGTGGAGGCACTTATATCACTTACTGTAGCTAGTGTGCGAACTAATGTTAGTCTTGACTTATTTAAGTTCAAGTACAGAAGTTAAAATTTCATTACAACACTTATTTTAATGCATAACGAAAACATCATCCACTTACATTGACAAGGATTGGAGCGCGAGTCCTCTAGGTAAGCGTCCCCTCCGAAGCACCAATCCCTACCCCAAAACTCTGCCAGCTATCCCATGCATAAAATGTCATAAATTTGTATGGTTATGAAAAATTAGACGGAAACTTCTGATTTTCCTCTTCCTTCATAACCGACACTACGGTACACTAGAACTATTGATGGTTTAAAAAAGGGGAAGGAGCACCATTATGCCTATACATAATATGAAAACATTTACATTCACAGCCCCAAACTTTTCCGAATGGAAAGAAGCGGCTGTTCTATCACTCAAAGGGAAGCCTTTTGAATCGTTATACACTAAAACAATCGAGGGCATTGAACTCAATCCGCTTTACACAAAAGAGGACCTCGATCAATTAGAGGTCTCACGCGTAACCAAGCCTGCATTTGGCTGGACTATCGCACAACCTGTAAGTGCAACAAATGGGGAACAGTTTGTGCAACAGATGAAGGAATCATTGGCACGCGGCAATGAAGCCATTGCTTACAACGGACTGAAATCTTTAGTCTGGACAGAGCAGGACATCAAACAAGTAGCACAGTTGATCACGCAATATCCGATTTTATTCACCGAAGTGCAAAGCGATGATCCAATCTTGCAAGCCTTCACATATATAGAAGAATCGAAGCGTCAAGACGTTACTGGAATATGCATGAGTGCAGTCCCGGTACTACCTGAAGGATTCCCAGGAGTTCGTACGAAAGGTGCCGATTTATGGACAGCGCATCACGAAGGTGCAGACGCGGTCACTGAACTTGCGTTATCACTATCACTCGCAGCTGAACTAGCGGATGAAGCTTCTTCATTTGAAGAATTTACAAACGACTTCTATGCACGATTTGCTTCGGATACACATTTTTTCATGGAAATCGCAAAGTTCCGTGCATTCCGGGTGTTGTGGAAGTTATTTAATGAAGCCTATGGAGTGGAAAATGCCAAACAAGTACCTTTACTTGGTATTACTTCACTGCGCTCCTACTCGAAGCTCGATCCATATGTAAACTTATTACGTGGCGGCAACTCTGCATTCGCGGCTATTTTAGGCGGCGCAGATTGGTTGACGGTATTGCCACACGACGTATTGACAGGTACGTCTCCAAGTTCGAATCGTTACGCACGCAATATTCAGTTGATTCTGAAGGAAGAGACACATATCGATCAAGTTCTTGATCCTGCAGGCGGTTCATACTATATCGAGTCGTTGACGACAGAATTAATTCGTAAATCATGGGCGAAGTTCTTAGAGATTGAAGAGAATGGCGGTTATCAAGCGTTCTTGCAGTCTGGTGAATTAAGCAAGCTTTACGCGCAGCGTCAGAAAGAAATGGCGACAGGTAAGAAGACGTTGATCGGTACGAATGTCTATGCAGAATTGACGGATGTAAATTATGCAAACGAATCTACCGTAACAGTTTCCAAACGATTGGCAGTGCCATTTGAAAATATACGTTCTAAACAGAAAGAAGAATTACCGAAAACGGTCTTACTAAACTTTGGCGCGTTGAAAGATTATAAACCACGCGCAGATTTCGTCAGCGGATTTTTGGCAGTTGGCGGGATCGAAGCGACGTGGAGCCCTTCTTTCGAGACGAACGAACAAGCGCTCAGTTGGATCGAAGAACAACAGCCGGATTATGCGGTAATTTGTGCGTCCGCTGCGGACACAGAAGAAGCGGTAACGAACTTCCTCGCTTCGTATAAAGGGAATTGTCCAATTGATACAGCAGGGAAATATCCAGCAGAAACAGCAGATCAGTGGCTTGCAAATGGACTGAATGGTTTCATTTTTGCAGGACAAGACAAGATCGAAAAATTGAATTCTATTATTATGCAAACAAAAGGAGGCCGTTCCGTTGAGTAAACCTGATTTCCGTAAAGTTAATATAGAGCAATCACTCAATGAACTCTCACAGCAAACTTCGTCAAAAGAGAATTTTTTAACGAATGAAGGAATCAATGTAGCGCCTGTCTATACAGCAAAGGACATTGAAAACACTGAGCATTTGAAAGACTTCCCAGGTATTGCACCGAACACACGCGGACCGTATCCGACGATGTACGTGGCACGTCCTTGGACGGTTCGTCAGTATGCTGGTTTCTCTACAGCGGAAGAAAGTAACGCGTTTTACCGTCGGAACTTGGCGATGGGGCAAAAGGGACTTTCTGTTGCGTTTGACCTTGCGACTCACCGGGGGTATGACTCCGATCATCCTCGTGTAACGGGTGACGTAGGTAAAGCGGGAGTTGCCATTGATTCTATTGAAGATATGAAGATTTTATTCGCAGGTATTCCACTTGATCAAATGTCGGTATCAATGACGATGAACGGTGCGGTTTTGCCGATCATGGCGTTCTATATTGTGGCAGCTGAAGAGTCGGGAGTGGCGCCTGAAAAGCTTTCGGGTACTATCCAAAATGATATTCTAAAAGAGTATATGGTACGTAATACGTACATCTTCCCACCGGCTATGTCGATGCGGATCATTGCGGATATTTTCTCGTATACATCTGAAAACATGCCGAAATTTAACTCGATTTCGATCTCGGGTTACCATATGCAAGAAGCGGGAGCGACAGCGGATATCGAGCTGGCGTATACACTTGCAGACGGCTTGGAATATGTTCGTACTGGCTTAAAGGCGGGAATAGATATCGATTCATTCGCACCACGTTTGTCATTCTTCTGGGCAATCGGTATGAACTATTATATGGAAATAGCAAAAATGAGAGCGGCACGGAAAATTTGGGCGCAGATGATGCAGTCATTTGAACCAAAAAATCCGAAGACACTTGCATTACGTACGCATTCTCAAACGTCGGGCTGGAGTTTGACGGAGCAAGATCCATTCAACAACGTAACACGTACATTGGTCGAAGCTAACGCATCATCTATGGGTCACACGCAGTCATTGCACACGAACGCATTGGATGAAGCAATCGCATTGCCGACAGATTTCTCGGCTCGTATTGCACGGAACACACAGTTGTTCTTACAAGAAGAGACGATGATGACGAAAGTAATCGATCCTTGGGGCGGTTCGTACTATGTGGAGAAGTTAACGGAAGAGTTAATGGAGAAAGCATGGGAATTAATTGGAGAAATCGAGTCGCTCGGTGGCATGGCAGAAGCGATTGAAACTGGCTTGCCGAAAATGAAAATTGAAGAAGCTGCGGCAAAGCGCCAAGCGAAAATTGATTCCAAAGCGGAAACGATTGTCGGTGTGAATAAATATCGTCTCGATACGGAAGATGCGATTGATATTCTTGATATCGATAATACGATGGTACGCCAGAAGCAAATTGACCGCATTAACGATATGAAAGACAAGCGGGATGAAAAAGTAGTTCAAGCAACGCTTACAGCCATCACGGAAGCGGCTAAGAGCGGCGAAGGGAACTTACTTGCATTGGCAGTAGACGCAGCAAGAGCGCGTGCAACAATCGGTGAAATCTCGGATGCAATTGAATCCGTATCCGGTAGACATAAGGCGGTGATCCGTTCAGTGAGTGGTGTGTATAGCGCGAACTTCTCGAATGAAGAGGAAATCCAAGAAGTAAAAGATATGACCGATGAGTTCCTTGAAAATGAAGGGCGTCGTCCACGTATTTTAGTAGCGAAAATGGGTCAAGACGGACATGACCGCGGAGCGAAAGTAATTGCGTCTTCGTTTGCTGACTTAGGATTTGATGTCGATATCGGACCTTTATTCCAAACACCTGAAGAAACAGCTCTTCAGGCAGCGGAAAACGATGTGCACGTGATCGGTGTAAGTTCACTTGCGGCAGGTCATAAAACATTGGTTCCGACATTGCGTGAAGAACTGAAGAAAATCAATCGTGAAGACATTTTAGTCGTTGTAGGTGGCGTTATTCCGGCACAGGATTATGATTTCTTGCGCAAGAATGGTGCAGCGGCAATCTTTGGCCCAGGTACGGTTATTCCAGTGGCGGCTCAAAAGGTCATTGAGGAGATTTACCGACAGCTCGGCTACGAGGAAGTGACGGATTGACAGAAAAACAAAACGGACGAGATGAATCAGCAATGCATGTGATGCGCGGAATTAAATCCACTCACGATGGATTTGTTGCCTCTTCCCGTAAACGCTTTGTTAAGAAAGATCCATCTCATAAAAATTTGGATGTATTGAAGCAGGAAATAGAAAATGGTTCCCGTCTTTATTTGGCACGCGGTATTACGTTGCTCGAAAGTACGAAACCGAGTGATAAAGAGGTTGGTCAGGAAGTGTTGACTAGCCTTCTGCCGAAAACGGGCAACTGTATTCGAATTGGGATTACGGGTGTACCGGGTGCAGGGAAAAGTACATTTATCGAGGCATTCGGTTTGATGCTGGCGGATATGGGACATAAAGTGGCGGTACTCGCGATTGATCCGAGTTCTACGTTGACTGGCGGAAGTATCTTAGGTGACAAGACTCGTATGGAGGAGTTGGCGCGGCATAAAAACGCGTTTATCCGTCCTTCTCCGTCAGCTGGGACGCTTGGCGGCGTGCATAAGAAGTCACGCGAAACGATGTTGCTTTGCGAAGCGGCGGGGTATGACGTGATTTTGATTGAAACGGTCGGAGTCGGGCAAGGCGAAACGATTGTCCGAGGCATGGTCGATTATTTCATGTTGCTCGTGCTGACTGGTGCGGGTGATGAACTGCAAGGAATGAAAAAAGGAATCATGGAGCTGACAGACGGTGTCGTCGTGCATAAGAATGACGGCGCGAATAAACCGCTCGTCAAAAAGACAGTACGCGAATATACACGGATCATGCACATGCTCCAACCGGCTTCTCCTGAATGGACATCGAAAGTGCAACCGGTGTCTTCTATAGAAAAAACAGGCTTGGAAGCGGTATGGGAAACCATTTTGGAGTTCGAACAAGAAATGAAAGATAAGAATCATTGGGATACAAGACGTCAACACCAGACACGTGATTGGTTCCATGCGATGATTCGTGATCACTTGATTGACTCATTCTTTTCAGAGCAAGGCCGTAAATCGCAGGTGAAGGTACTCGAAGAAGAATTGCTAGATGGACATCTAACAGTGACAGGGGCAATTGATCGATTGTTTTCTTCTTGATTCTTGCGTAAATATGCTATGATTAAAGAGGATAGCTAATTATGATTAGGGAAGCTCCGTAGCGGAACTGAACGCGCTATCACAAATATATATACCAAGAGAGGAGATATTGTAAAATGACTATGAACTTTGATTTTTACATGAACGATATGACTAGCCAAGCGAGATCCGAAATGGAGGCTAGCGGCTACAAGCAATTGCAAACACCTGAGGACGTGGAGGAAGCATTCAAGCAACCAGGTACGACGTTAGTAATGGTGAACTCGGTATGTGGATGTGCCGGCGGAATCGCTCGCCCAGCAGCTGCACACGCAGTACACTACGACAAGCGCCCTGACCACTTGGTGACGGTATTTGCTGGACAAGACAAAGAAGCAACTGCACAAGCACGCATGCACTTCGGCGAAGACCACATCCCATCCTCTCCATCATTTGCTCTTCTAAAAGACGGCAAATTGATCGGTGAAGTAGGACGTTTCGAAATCGAAGGACATGATCCGATGTCTGTAGTTGTGAATCTTCAAGAACAGTTTGAAGAGCACTGCGAAGAACTGTAACATCTAGCTACATGCGCCAGTCTCTCGGATCGCTTCGGTCCTGATTCAAAAGGCAAGTTCGGCCTTTTGCTTCAGGCTCTCCAGCGTCTGTCGAGACTAAACGGCGCATTCCGCTTTAGAATCAAAAAAACAGTTCGCATACAGTAGTATGCGAACTGCCCTTAATTATTAGAAGAACATGCTGAGACCCATGAACATGGTAGATGCAATCATGGCGACAATCATCAAGTACACAATTGTTTTTTGAATTTTTTTATTACTCATGCAGCAAAACTCCTTACGCGTTGGAATAGGTTTGTCTCTATTTTAACAGAAATAAGGATTTTCACAACTAGAATGGCTGTTCTATGTACACATACTAGATACGTAGTAAAAGGGGAATGTCTTATGAACAAGGTAGATCATATTGGGATTGCTGTGAAAAGTATTGAGGAAACATTACCATATTACATAGATACACTCGGATTGACAGTTTTAGCGATCGAAGAAGTGGCTAGCCAAGGTGTTAAAGTGGCGTTCATTGATTCGAATAATGTCAAGATTGAGTTGCTTGAACCGATGACAGAGACAAGCCCGATTGCGAAGTTTATAGAAAAACGCGGTGAAGGGGTTCACCATATCGCATTCGGAGTGACAGATATTCGTTCAAGAATGAAGGAATTGGAAGAAAAAGGCGTTCAACTACTTTCAACTGAACCCAAACCAGGTGCTGGCGGAGCAGAAGTTGCATTCTTGCATCCGAAATCATCTTATGGCGTTCTGTATGAATTATGTGAAAAGACTAAGGGGGAATAATAGATGAATATTTACGATAAAATTAATGAACTGTACGACAAGAAACGTGAAATTGAGCTAGGCGGCGGTGATGATCGAATTCTGAAGCAGCACGAAAAGGGGAAACTGACGGCTCGTGAACGGATTGAATTACTACTTGACGAAGGTACATTTGTCGAATTGAATCCATTTGTTGTGCACCGCACACGCGATTTCGGTATGGACAAACTAGAAGGCCCTGGCGACGGTGTCGTAACGGGTTACGGTAAAGTTCACGGTCGTCCTATTTATTTATTCTCCCAAGACTTCACGGTATTCGGTGGCGCACTTGGAGAAATGCACGCAATGAAAATTGCCAATGTTATGGATTTGGCAGCGAAAAACGGTGCTCCATTCATTGGATTGAACGACTCAGGTGGCGCACGTATTCAAGAAGGTGTTCTATCTCTTGACGGCTACGGTGAAATATTCTATCGTAATGCGATTTATTCTGGAGTTATTCCACAAATTTCTGTAATTCTTGGGCCATGTGCGGGTGGCGCGGTGTATTCACCGGCGATCACGGACTTCGTAATTATGACGGATAAAACAAGCCAAATGTTTATTACGGGACCAAAAGTTATCGAAACAGTAACAGGTGAGAAAATCACTTCTGAAGACCTAGGTGGAGCAAAAGTCCACAACACGATCAGTGGTAACGCGCATCTTCGTGGAGCAAGTGAAGAAGAAGTACTGGAAAAAACACGTGAATTATTAACATATCTACCACAGAACAATACAGAAAAGACGCCGATTCAGCCATTCGAAGAGCAGGATGATTATCGTGAAGATTTGGCGGATGTCGTACCTTATGAAACGATCCGTCCATATGACGTGCGTAGAGTATTGGAGCAAGTAGTGGATGAAGGGTCATTCTTTGAAATTCAGCCTGAATTCGCAAAGAACGCAGTAGTCGGCTATGCACGTATGAAAGGTGAAACAGTAGGATTTGTTTGTAACCAGCCAAAAGTAATGGCAGGCGGACTAGACATTAACTCTTCTGATAAAATCGCACGTTTCATCCGTACATGTGACTCATTCAATATTCCATTGATCACTTTTGAAGACGTGACAGGCTTCTTCCCGGGTATAAAACAAGAGCACGGGGGAATCATTCGTCACGGGGCGAAGATTCTATATGCATATTCAGAAGCGACAGTACCAAAAATCACATTAATCTTGCGTAAAGCTTTTGGTGGCGCATATGTTGCGCTGAATTCTAAATCAATCGGTGCGGACTTAGTCTTCGCTTGGCCGAACGCAGAAGTAGCTGTAATGGGTGCTGAAGGTGCAGCGAACATCATTTTCGCACGTGATATCGCAAAAAGTGAAGATCCGGAAGCAACGCGTGCTGCGAAAATCGAAGAATACCGTGAAAAATTTGCAAATCCATATGTTGCGGCTTCACACGGCATGATCGACGATGTAATTGATCCACGCGAAACTCGTATCAAATTGCTTCAAGGACTTGAAATGATGCGCAATAAGCACGAAGATCGTCCGAAGAAAAAGCACGGCAACATTCCACTATAAATAAAGGAGTCTTACATCTTGAATACACAACGATTACTTCAAGAATTTTTGGAGTTAGTAAAAATTGATTCTGAAACTAAAAACGAACGAAATATTGCAGACATTCTGACGAAGAAATTGCAGGAATTAGGCTTTGACGTGACCGAAGATGATACAGCGGAAAAGACAGGACACGGTGCAGGTAATTTAATTGCCAACTTGCCGGGTACAGTGACTGACGCGGATCCGATTTTCTTCACATGTCATATGGATACAGTCGTTCCAGGACAATCTATTCAGCCAATCGTCAAAGAAGATGGCTATGTCTACAGTGACGGCACAACGATTTTGGGTGCTGACGATAAAGCTGGGATTGCCGCTCTTCTAGAAATGGCGAAAGTCATCCAAGAGTCAGACAAGCCTCATGGCCCAATCCAGTTCATTATCACTGCTGGTGAAGAGAGCGGATTAGTCGGAGCGAAAGCGATGAATCCTGACTATTTGAAGGCGAAATACGGCTTTGCGGTCGATAGCGACGGAGAAGTAGGCGGCATTGTTACGGCTGCTCCTTATCAGTCGAAATTATGGACGACGATTTACGGTAAGACAGCTCACGCTGGTGTGGCGCCTGAAAAAGGGATTTCTGCTATTTCACTTGCAGCTAAATCCATTGCGGGCATGAAACTAGGTAGAATCGATGAAGAGACGACAGCGAATATCGGTCGTTTTGAAGGCGGGAAAGCTACGAATATCGTTTGTGAAGAAGCTTTCATCCTGTCTGAAGTTCGCTCGATCAATCCTGATAAAATGAAGCAACAAATCGACTTAATGGTCGAGAAGTTTGCTTCAACTTCTGAATCGTTAGGTGGTAAAGCGGAAACTGAAACACAACTCATGTATCCTGGTTTCTCGATAGGGGATGACGAAGAAGTCGTGCAAGTAGCGATGAAATCCATCCGCAATATCGGTCGTGAACCTAAAATTATGACAAGTGGCGGCGGAAGTGATGGCAATGTGTTCAACGGTATGGGTGTTCCAACTGTCACATTGTCTGTCGGTTATGAAGAGATTCATACGAAAAATGAACGCATGCCGGTGAAAGAGTTGGAGAAGCTGACTGAATTATTGCTTGAAATTGTCGGTAATGCAATTCACACGGCGTAATAATCTCAACCAAGAGCCTTGAAAGAAGGTGCAACTATGCAAACTGTGATAGTACGGACAGGCAATGAAGAATATGCACTGCCGGTAGAATCGGTGATTTCCATCGAGAAACTGGAATACGTCACACCGATTCCTCATCTTCCCCCGTATTTACTTGGACTGATGAAATCGCGTGGTGAACTGGTGCCTATTCTCGATTTAAGTCAAATCCTATATCATCAAGCGACACCACGGGATATCGAATCCCATGTAGTTGTCGTGAAAACGGATCAGCTTGAAGTTGGTTTATTAGTGCTAGACGCAAGAGAGATCTTGGAATTGCCAGAGGACCGGTTAACTTCTACCGCGTTAAAAGCCTATTCAAAAACACCTTACTTCGTGACTGTAGCGAATTTGGAAGATCGCGTCGTAACTGTCATTGATCCGAATATTATGGCGGACACACTTCATGGGATGGATGAAATCTCTAGCTATATGAAGGAACAGCATCAATCAAATTAGTAGGCAAAAAGAACATACATTTGTTAAAATGGAGGAGTGGCAGACTGAAGTCGGTTTGCCGCTTTTTCCTATTACATAAATATTTCCCAGGAAAGAAAGGTGTTTACATGACGGATCTGACTATCGCTAATCCACGTGTCATTATGCATCTTGATATGAACAGCTTCTTTGCCTCTGTTGAACAGGCTGCGAATCCTAAGCTGAAAGGAATTCCACTTGCGGTCGCCGGTAACCCAAAAGAACGCAGAGGAATTCTCGTGACATGTTCATATGAGGCAAGGGCATTCGGTGTTTACACGACGATGACTGTTGGAGAAGCTAAACGCCTCTGTCCAAATTTAACGATTATTCCACCACGTCATGAATTATACCGGCAGATGTCTGATTCCGTTTTTGAAATCCTCCGAAGTTATACAGAATGGGTGGAACCTGTTTCCATCGATGAAGCGTATATCGATACGACGGAGATTGGTGGATTGACACGTGCATATGATTTGGCCCGGGAAATCCAGTTGCGTATTTTAGCAGAACTCGATTTGCCATGCTCAATTGGCATTGCACCGAATAAATTTTTAGCAAAGACTGCTTCTGACATGAAGAAGCCGATGGGAATTACAATTTTACGCAAACGTGAAGTACAGAAAAAACTTTGGCCATTGCCCGTTATAGAGATGCATGGAATCGGCAAGCGGACGGAAGAGAAATTGCATAGTGCGGGTATCAAGACGTTGGGTGATTTGGCTACTGCTGAAAAAATCACGTTAGAAGCATTACTCGGAAAAAATGGGCTGCGCTTGAAACAACGTGCAAACGGTATCGATACGCGGCCAGTTGATCCAGAAAGCGCGGAAGAACGCAAAAGTATCGGCAGCTCCACGACACTGCCAATTGATTTGACTGAGTTTGAAGAATGCGTGCCCATATTCGAACGTTTGGCGAAAAAAGTGGCCGCACGATTGGAAACGAAACTTTTGGCAGGCATGACGATCAGTATCCAAATCCGCTACGCCGATTGGCAGAACACGACGAGGAGCAGAACGCTTCAGCAAGCTGTCTATCTTGAAGAAGATATTACGAAAGTGGCACTGCAATTGTTTCGGCAACACTGGAATGATGAGCCAATTCGATTGCTTGGCATAACGGCGGCCAACGTCATTGAACGTTCCGAAATGGTCAAACAACTGACGTTCGATAATTATGAACAACAGGAAAAGGAATATGAAATGGATCAGCTCATGTCGAGCCTGACGCAACGTTTCGGAGATGGTATTATTAAAAAAGGATTTACGAAGAATTAGGAAGGAGGGAATGAATGTGGACATAGAATTTTTGGGGACAGGCGCAGGAATGCCTTCAAAGCAACGCAATACATCTGCACTCGTTCTCGACCTGACAGATGAGAACAAGGAAAATTGGCTGTTTGACTGTGGAGAAGCGACGCAACATCAATTATTGCACAGTGCGATCAAGCCAAAGAAAATCACAAAAATCTTCATTACGCATTTACATGGTGACCATATTTTCGGATTACCTGGTTTTCTCAGTTCGCGCGCATTTTTAGGCGGCGGTGATCCCGTTGATCTGTATGGGCCAGCAGGCTTGAAAGAATGGTTGCAACATACTTATAAAGTGACGGGTACATACTTGCCTTACAAGCTGAACGTTCATGAAATTCATGACGGCATGATTCTTGAAACGGATGAATTCAAGGTTTACGCGAAAGAAGTCCAGCATGTCATCCAAAGTTTTGGCTTTCGTATTGAACAAAAAGAGTTGCCGGGTACATTGTTGATCGACAAAGCGATTGAACAAGGTGTTCCGAAAGGTCCGTTGTTACAGCGATTGAAAGACGGTCTTGATGTTGAGCTCGACAATGGGCAGATTGTTTACAGCAAAGACGTCACGACAGAGAAGAAAAAAGGCTTTGTTATTACAGTCATTGGGGATACGTCGTATTGCGCGGCTTCCGTTGAACTGGCACAAGACGCAGATATCCTCATTCACGAAGCAACATTCACCGATGAATACGCTGAAGGCGCGAAAGAATTCGGTCATTCAACTATTGTGGAAGCGGCGACTGTCGCGAAAGAAGCAAACGTTAAGAATTTAATTGCCAACCATATTAGCGCACGTTTTATGCCAAGTGAAATGCCCGCATTCATTGCGGAAGGTACTGAAGTGTTCGAGGCTATTTCCATTGCGGATGATTTTGCGCGTTATCAGTGGAAACATGGCGAATTAACGAAGTTAGTGAAAAATTAAAGTGCTATCCAAGAAGTCGTCTTGCATGAGACTTTTTGCGATGGCGCTTTTTTATTCGTTTTGAGGGGGAGGGTTGCGTGCGATTTTGCTAGCGCTCAATGTTTCCGCGTAACCGCTCTATGAGGCCGCTTGACTGCTCTATCAAGCCTCGCGGGCGCTCTATTAGCCGTCGCGAATGCTCTATGCAGCTTCAATTCCGCTCATAGCACCTAAAGTTCCGCTCATAGAAAAAGACGCTTAACGGAATATCTATCCCGCAAGCGTCTGTGTCTACTATTATTTCCTAGAACCGAGTTGACGTGACCTATTTTCTGCACTGATCAAGCAGTCCGAAATAATTGTCTTAAAGTTATGGTCTTCTAAAGAACGCAGACCTGCTGCGGTCGTACCGCCAGGACTCGTCACATTTGTCCGCAACACACTTGGTTCTTCACCAGTCTTTTGCAACATGGATGCCGCTCCGTAAATGGTTTGAACAATGAGCTCCCTAGCATCCGCTGCATCTAAACCTTGGGCTACCGCTGCTTCTTCCATCGCTTCGACGAGGTAATAAATATATGCCGGGCCGCTGCCGGAAAGGGCTGTGACTGCGTGCAGATCATCTTCTTCGACGACTTTAACGATGCCGATCGCATTTAACAAGCTCAAAATGGATTGTTTCATTTTATCTGACACTGCTTTATTGAATGCGATACCGCTTGCCGCTTTTCCTATAGTAGCGGACGTGTTCGGCATCGAGCGCGCAATCGGACGTTTGCCAAGGCCGTTTTCAAATGTCTCGATGGAAATGCCAGCAATGACCGAAAGGACCGTCGTGTCTTCTCCGAGATACGGGGCGATATCCTGCATAACTTTCTCTACGTCTTTAGGCTTTGTCGCGAGAACGACCAAGTCCACATTCTTAATGAAATCCCGGTCTTCGCACACTTTCGTAATGCCATAACGCGACTCGAGTTCATCTAAACGATCTTTGTCTGAACGGTTCATCACATAGACGTTTTCTTCATATAGTACTCGTTTATTTACGATTCCCGCAATAATAGCTTCAGCCATCTGTCCGGCTCCTACAAATAAAATTTTCTTCATTTCCAACATCCTTCCCAAAATAAAAAAGCGCTCTCGTCCCATAGTTCAGGACGAAAACGCTCGGTTTCCGCGGTGCCACCTAAATTTGCTGTTTGCGACAGCACACTTCACGTCTTCTTTATCGCAGAAGATACGGTCGTGTTTCCACAACAGCTCGGAAGGAGGTTCGAAGGGGAGTGGGATACATGGCTCGCAGCCTTGGCCATGCTCTCTTAAATCCATCCACCCTTTACTAATCTTCCTCATTGCCCGTTCCATACTATTTTTATGATTATGTCATGTACAAACTGAAAAGTCAAACCGCCCTTAACTGTCAATGAACAAGTAGACGATGAATATAACAATCAGAATGGAGATGACGAGCGAAGTGATCTTCATCGCGCTCAGTGGATAATTGCCCGATACTTTTCCGGTTTGTCCATTGACAATGAATTGATAAATTTTCTCTTTAAAATGAAATGAAGAAATCCAGATCGGCAATAATATATGCTTGTACGTGATGTCTTTGTAGTCGGTTGAAAGACTAGCTACTTCCACGATATCACCTGCAACGGAGCGTTCGATACCGTTAACGATTCCTCGTGTCATGATATCTTTCGCTTCAGAGAATCCCTGTTGCAATGAAACGGAATAACGCTCAGCGAGGAATCCGGACATGTATTCTACTTTATAATCCGTCAAACTCGTCAATTGAAAAGGTTGTACTTTCTGCAATAATTTCGGTTCGACGGTGTGAGATGCTTTAATGAGAATATCATCGAAAAACTCGCGATAATTGCCGCTTTCTTGATGCCAGCGGATTTTCCTCACTTGCTCGGTCACTTGTCTTGCTTTGCCGTCTTCATACACCGTCCGAGTTTCAGTAACATAATAGTAATTTCCGACACGCACGACATATTGTGAAGAGGTTTGGCTATCATACGTCCAGTATGGTAAGTAAGCGCCAGAGATTTTATTGAGTCGATAGGTTTTCTTTAGAGTATTGGGGGCGAAGAAATGCCCTTTGATCCATTCTTTGAACTTCGCTTGGGCTTGTTCATTTGAGACTTGGAATGGAATCAATAACCCTGGCTGGATCCCCGCGTCCTGATCGGTCACTGTAATATGGGAGGAACCACAAAACGAACAGAAATCCGCGACGACATGTGCGTCGAGTACGGATTCCGCTCCACAGTTGCCACAAGAGAAAACACGTTTCTCTTCATTCCATAGATGTTGTAGATTATTTCCTGCTTCATTGAAATCCAATTCTACGTGGTGGTCGAACGTTGCTTCGATCGGCATTTCATGACCGCAAAATGGACATTTCAATCCAAGTGTTTCGGGATCGTATTCCGTATTTCCGCCACAGGAAGGACATTTGATATTTTGCGTATCTTCTACGACAGTGTTTTGTTCATCAAATGAAGTCAACGAACATCCCTCACTTTACGTCTAACGTCTCACCGCATTCTGCGCAGAATTTCGCACCTGGCAGATTGGCGTGTGAGCAGGCAGGACAAATTTTCTCCGCGACTTGAGATGTACCGCAAACGCTACAAAACTTTGCATCTTTCGGAATCATAGTCTCGCACTTAATACACGGTACTTTATCGGTTTCGACAGACTTTCCGCACTGACCGCAGAACTTCGCATCTGCATTGATCGTAGCTTGACAATGCGGGCATGATTTCGTTGCAGCTTGTGCTTGGGGCTGCTGTGTTTGGTTCTGATTCATCGCATTGGCCATCACTTGACCCATGCCCATTCCAGCGCCCATACCGACACCTGCACCTGCCATGCCGCCTTCATTTTGTGCCGCGTCACGCATAGCTTCCGCAGCTTGATATTGCTGGTATTGTTGCATATTACCAAGCACACCCATCGACGTGCGTTTATCCATCGCTTCTTCGACTTCTTTAGGCAATGACAGATTTTCGATATAAAGTGACGTGATTTCGAATCCAAATGCTGCGAAACGAGACATCATTTTCTCTTTACCTTTATCACTTAATTCGTCGTAATGCATCGACAGGTCGAGCGCTGGTATTTGCGACTCCGCGAATAGATCAGACAAACCTGAAATAATCATTTTCTTCAACTGTCCTTCGACTGCATTCGTATCATAAGAGCTATTCGTTCCAAATAGTTCACGTAGGAAAACAGTAGGCTCTGCCACGCGATACGAATAAATTCCGTACCCACGAAGACGAATCATGCCAAAATCAGGATCGCGCATCATGATCGGGTTCGCCGTTCCCCATTTTTGATTGATGAACTGCTTTGTATTAATGAAATACACTTCCGCTTTAAATGGCGAATCAAAGCCGTATTTCCACGACTTTAACTTGGTGAGGACGGGCATGTTCTGCGTGTAGAGAATGTGGCGGCCGGGTCCGAAAACGTCTGCGATTTCGCCTTCATTGACGAAAATTGCCACTTGTGATTCTCTGACGGTTAGTTCTGCTCCCATTTTAATTTCATTATTATGAACTGGGAACTGATAGACTAATGTATTGGCGTCTTGCGCTTGCCATTCGATTACTTCGATGAATTGGTTTTTGAACATATTAAAAAATCCCATAGTGATCCCTCCAACTCGACATGATATTTGCAAATCATGCGATTTCTTGTAGTATACCATACGTAGAATCGGGGAAATGGTTTCATTTTGCAGGAAAATACTTTCTGTAAATGAGTGAACTAGACGTGACGCTCATGAAAATAAAGGGTACAATAGACTGAACAGTCATTCATTTATGAGGGGGAAGTTTTATGATTACGAAAATTATTACACCGACGCCATTTGCGGTTGGTGATGTGAACTGCTTTTTATTAAAAGGCGACACGCTGACGCTCGTGGACGCGGCTACGAAAACACCTGAAGCACGTGAAGTATTGCAGATGAAATTAAAGGAAATGGGCTATACGTTTCATGATATAGAGCAAGTATTCGTCACGCATCACCATCCCGATCACTGCGGTCTGGTAGAGCAGTTCGACCGCGCGGAAATTCTAGGTCACCCATACTTAAACTACTGGTTATCACGTGACGCAGAATTTCTCGATCGCCACGACCGCTTTTACGAACAGTCTTTACTAGAAGAAGGCGTGCCGGATGAGTATTCGAAATGGCTTCAACGTTTCCGCCGATCGGTCGACATGATGGGCGATCGTCCCGTTGACCGAATCATGAATGAAGGCGATGATTTGCCAGGGCATCCAGGTTGGAAAATCCAAGAGTCACTCGGCCACGCGCAAAGTCATTTATCGTTGTTCAATGAGCAGCAAGGTATTCTTATCGGTGGGGACTTATTGCTTGAGAAAGTGTCATCAAATCCATTAATTGAGCCTCCATTAAAAAAAGAGCAAGGACGTCCGAAGTCGTTGCTACAATATAATGCATCTCTGAAACGTTTGTTGGATTTGCCGGTATCACTCGTCTACGGTGGACATGGTGGCGAGATTATGAACGCCCATGAACTCATTACGGAACGCCTAGCGAAGCAACATGACCGTGCAATGAAAGTGCTCGCGATGCTAGACGAATCGAAGACAGTCTATGACGTAACCAAGTTATTATTCCCGGCCGTTTATGAGAAAGAACTCGGATTGACACTGTCTGAAACGATCGGACAATTGGATTATTTAGTAGCCAATGAATTCATTTCGGAAACAACCGACTCTGTAGGGGTTCATCACTATGTCCGCATCTAAAACGGTACTGATCACGGGTGCAACGAGTGGTATTGGGTTCGAACTTGCCAAGCGTTTGTCGGTGTTGAAGAACTACCGCGTCATCGCGACGGGACGTAATGCGAAAGCGTTAGAAGAACTGCGTACGCTTGGCGTAGAAGGATACTGTGCCGATCTGCGCGATACGAAGCAACTCGACTGGTTATTATCTTCTATCGAAACCCCTGACCTTGTCGTTTTCTCAGCTGGAGTAGGGAAGTTCCACTTGGCATACGAGACAACGGATGAAGACACGCAGGCAATGCTAGAGACAAATGTCCGTGTACCGATGCAACTGACTGCTCGCGTAGTACCTGCAATGATCAAGCGTAAGCACGGGCACTTACTTTATATAGGCTCACAGGCAGGGAAAGTAGCCACGCCGAAAACATCAGTCTACGCCGCAACGAAGCATGCACTGATCGGCTACACGAACGCCGTACGCATGGAAGTCGCACCGTATAACATCGACGTATCCGTCATCCATCCAGGACCAATCGACACGCCATTCATCGAACTCGCGGACGTCACCGGCGGCTACAAACAAGCAATGGGCAGCCAGCTACTCTCAGTCGATACAGTGGTCTCTGCCGTCATGGACACAATCGAGCGACCTACACGTGAAATAAACTTACCGAAAATCACTGGCTTAACGAGCAGACTTTACGCACTCGCACCGAGTCTAGTAGAAACTATCGGAAAACCATTCTTCTATAAGAAGTAAGAATTATATAGAGCGCTGTCGCTAAAAGTCGTGAAGTTACGACTTGTGGCGGCAGCGTTTTTAGCGTTGTGAAGAAAAGCAGTAACGTCATCTAGTATGTAGTTTAATACGATCGTTAACACACTAAACTAGTTGATCTTCGTTCCAGGCGGCGACTCTAGCGGGAACAGCGCGCGCTGAAAGCCCCGCAGGTAGCGAAGCGGACGAGGAGATTGAAGCCGTGCCCGCGGAAAGCGTCCGCCTGGAACGAAGATCAAAGGTATCCATCTCCTCACTTTCTTCAAAGGTAACAATAATAGAATTATGTAAACTAAAAAGAAGTTGGAATAATCTAACATGAATGCTATAGTGTTAGGGATAGAATTCACACTTTAGACATAAAATACACAAACTCAGAATTCCTGCCGAAGCTACTACGACTTAACACCCTGACGCAATTCTGAATGAATTCTCTCACAAAGAATGAAGCACAACGCGAAGAAAGGGTGGAATTCTTATGTTAGCCAAGGAGCACGAACAAAATATTTGGAAATATGCATTTGCGAGTGTCGCCGTCACCGTCAGTTCTCTCGGATTTGGACGGATGTCGTACGGAATTATTATGCCCTTCATGAAAGAAAATTTGGAGATGTCCTATAAACAAGCCGGACTACTCGCCACGACCGTGTCGATCGGCTATTTGATGATGGTGATCTTTGTCGGATTGCTCGTTACGAAATTCGGTGCCAAAAAGCTTGTCATCTTCGGAACTGGACTCGTTTCATTCGGATTATTCATGCTGTCATTTATCACAGGGTATGGCTGGACGCTTTCTGCGATGTTATTACTCGGAATTGGAACCGCTTTCACCTACACGCCGCTTATTACTATATTAGTCGGTTGGTTTCCGAGAAAGCGCGGCATGCTGATTGGATTCCTTGTCAGCGGCATGGGGCTCGGAACATTAATTTCAAGTGCTTTAATTCCATTCTTCACGACATGGTTCGGGGATATGGGCTGGCGCTATTTATGGTTCTTCTATGGCGCTGTGTCAATCATCTCCATTATAATCGCGATGATTATCTTGCGTGACCCACCGATCCCATTATTGCCGAAGGAGACGCAGAAACGTTCATTTTGGACGAAAGTATACTTCAATAAACGCGTACTTCGCGTCGCTTTCATTTACGGCCTTGTGGGCTTTGCCTATTTGGTGCCGCAAAGCTTCTTGTTCAGTTATATTCTCGAAGTAGGGCTGACGAAGTTTCAGGCGGGGCAGATCATGGCAATCAGTGGAATTATGGCGATCTTCAGTGGGCCTTTATGGGGCGGGGTTTCGGACCGGATTGGTCGTAAATCGGCTTTGCTTACAACTCTTGGTATTGGAGCAGTTTCTCTAATCATTCCGGTGATGTTCCCGGTCTATATCGGACTCATCGTTAGCCAATTCCTATGGGGAGCAACGATTGTCGGGATGCTGTCGCTCTGTCAAGCGCTGTCTACGGAGCAAGTCCATCCGACATACGCACCTGTCGCACTTGGTTATGTGACGTTTTTCTTCGCAGGAGGGCAGTTGCTCGGTCCAGGTATCGGTGGCTGGATTATTGATCGTTTTCAGCAAATACCGCTTGCACTTATTATGTGTAGTGCATTGCTTGGCATAGCGTTCTTGCTGTCGATTCGAATGAAAGCCCATGCGGTCGATTTGGATGTGACGGAGTTAGAAGCGAAACCTGTGCTGGACAACTTTTCTATAAAAGAGACATCTGCCAAGGAAGTGTGAATGGATGGGTAGTACTCATTTTTGTTAAATGAAATTACACTTCTTACTACAACTATATAGGAAGAAAAATAAGCGCCGACAATCCCATATAGGAATGTCGGCGCTTGTTTACTCTTCGTATTATTTGTTCTTCTCGGCATAGATCTTCATAGCATCGCGCATGAATGTTGCCAAGCCGTTTCCAAATTGGTCAATGTTCTGCGTGAAGCGTTCATCATCCACATACAGTTGCCCGAGTCCTTTAAATGCATCTAACGAGTAATGGTGGCCAGTGTGCTTGTTCAAGAAGTCATACCATTCATTGATACCTACTTGTGCCTCTACAGATTCAGGTGACGTATCTTTCAGCATGGCCAATTTTTTATAGATCGCTGTCATCTTCTCGCCCATCTCATGTTGTTCTGAAGTAGATTTGTTTTCAATGGCAGCAGTCGATTGATCCACTATTTCATCGCCCCATTTGCGACGCGCTTCCTCTTTATACGAATTATGACTGAAATCAAAGCCATCAAATTTTTCTTTATTAGACATCTGTTTCTCTCCTTTCTCAAATTTAGTAGTCTTGTCAATTGTGGCAATCAGTCTGTCGATCCGCTCGCGTCTTTGCAGTAACATATGGCGTTGGAGCTTCAGCGCTTCTTGACGATCAAATGATGGACTACTAATCATTTCTTTTATTTCTTTAAGTGGGAAGTCGAGTTCTTTGAAGAACAGTATTTGTTGCAATGTATCCAGATTTTCAGCTGAGTACAGACGATATCCAGATTCCGTCATCTCATCCGGCGTTAGGAGACCGATTTTGTCATAATGATGCAGTGTGCGTACACTTATCCCTACTAATTCAGCAACTTCCTTTACCATCCATTTCATTGTATGCACCTCCCTACAATTACTACTTTAAAGTATAACGTTACGTAAGAGTCAATAGAGAAGATGAATATAAATTTGAAACGGTTTTCGATCTTATACGTATACAGAGTATGAAATAAAAATCTTGTTCCTAGAAAAGAGTGTTGAATATGTGGAGTTTACTATTATTTTCGTTACTCGCAGGGGTCGTGGCAAGTGCTATTATCGTTCCATTCCTTTCGGTAAATAATAAAAATGAGAAGTTGTCATTTAACCGATGGGTTGCTTTCGGCACACTTGCGGTGATTGCTACGATTGGTGTATTCGTATTTTATTATATAACGAATTTGGATCGTAACTGGACATCGCTTTGGGCATTGCTTCTTATAGTGGCTATTTTAGGAGCCGTTGTTTCTCAAGGTTTAGAACGCAAAGTCAAACTGGTCGTGTCATTTGCTGCGCTTCTAGTCGGTGTGTATATCTTAAGTGCGCCATTGTTTAATGCGAATAAAAAGTATGAAACGGTTGCGATGGCGCAAAAAGTAGAGATCACAGCGTTTGATGAAACGAAAACGCCTGCGAGTGTACCGCCGAAGTTTGCACGCAATAAAATGAAAAAAGCGTTCGGTCAAGTCCCAGATACGAGCTATTATGAACTGGGTCATTTGCAAATTCAAAAAGTACAAGATGAATTCGTCTACATTGCGCCTGTAGAGTTTTCAGGTTTCTTTAAGTGGTTCAACGGGAAAACTACACCAGGTTATTTCACGATGAGTGCGACGGATTCATCGGATAATCCTAAATTTATCAAAACGGAAATGGCGTATACAACTTCTTCCTATTTGCATAAAAAAGTGTATCGTAAAATGCGTATGGATATGCCGGATTTGATTTTTTACGGAGATGTTCAATTGGAAATTGATGATGAAGGCAAGCCGCATTATATTCGCACATACGGGGAATTCATAACGGCACGTAATGGATTTAACGCGAAGGGAATTGTCATGTTGAATCCGGAAACGGGTGCTACGAAGAAATATGCATTGAAAGATGTTCCGGAATTTATTAACGGAGCGATTTCGCCTGAAGCGGTAAGTCTTCAAAATAGTTATTTCGGAAACTATATTCATGGTTTTTGGAACTCTGTAGTCGGGAAGAAAGACGTGAAACTTCCTTCAGACGAAGGAACAGAAGCAAATGTTAGCCCGATCTTTGATGCGGATGGACATATGTATTACTTTACGGATTTCACTAGCCCGAAAGAAGGCGTAGATTCGATGCTTGGCTATGCATTAACCGATGGCCGAACAGGGAAAGCAACGTATTACACGGGGAACTTGGAAGAGTCCTACATGGATTCACAAGGTGCGCTCCAGATTATTGAGAAGAAGTTTATTGAGAAAAAATGGAGCGGGGAAATGCCCGTCTTGTATAATTTCTACGGGGAAGCTAGTTGGTTGACGCCGGTATTAGATTCGAACGGATTCTTGCAAAATTATTTCATTGTTTCCGCTGCGAATCCTGAGATCTCTGTATTTGCGAATTCACCAAATGAAGCGTTGAAATTATATAAAACAGCGCTCCAACGAGGTGGTAGTACAGTAGATGGAAGTTCAAATGCAGAAGAAGCGAAAGCGAATGTCGCGGTTGCACGGGTGTTTAAAGAACGTGTAGGCGATTTCACGCTTGTCTCATTCCTAACAGAAGACGGCCGAAACTTCCTTGTTTCATCGGAAGTGGCACCACTTTCAATTTATGTAGAAGTAGGCGATCAACTGATTGTGACGTATTTGGAAACAGGTGAGTTATTCCTTCCTGTAAAAGCATTAATGAATAAGAACGTGAAATGAATATTTCTTATACCCCGGCATCGCAACTTGCGGTGTCGGGGTATTTTTATAATAATATCAAATAAATCACCTTAAAATATATTGGTAAATTCAATGAGAAGAATACGCTACAAGTTTATCGTGAATATTGTTCGGTGATGAATGGTTTTCATCAATGAATAATTATAAAATTCAATAAAATACTTTTGTACTGCTTTTACGTAATGACGACATTCCCTATAAACGGAAAAACATTATAATATAGAGTTTTAAATTAAAATATCAGGTCAAATTTACTGTGGAGAGTTCTTCTAAATAGAACCACGTTTTTTAAAAATAATCTAATGGCATAACCAGCAAGGAAATGTGTTTTTGTTCATAAGATTTCGCTTATAAGAAATTCAATCAATTATACGTTTCTAGCAAATTAGTATTTATTATTACATAATGTATTGTTTAGCAAAATGAACTATGGTAAAGACGGGATATTGTAGCGGTCTTTAGTTCATCTTGTCGAAATGGTAATGTTCTAACAAATCGACAAAATATGGAAGTGAATACAGTTCTGCATTCATTGAAGTAAATGGTTTAATCTCAAATGAAATTTCAGAACATAATGAATAACCGCGCAATTTTACAGTACATAACAATGCACAAAAACTTTTATGCATAGGAGTGATGAAATGGCTGACAACAACAATCCAAAAACAGAAAGTCATGATCCAGGACGTAGAAATTTCTTGAAAAACACCGGTTTAGTAGTAGGTGGCGTGGCAGGTGGATCTTTGCTGGGCGGCTTATTTACCAATCAGATGAAATCTGATGACGGGAAAAAAGGGGAAAACGAAAAAACTGCTGCTAATGTGGATCCGTCCCACGCACGAGTTTTCTTCGGACGCTTTGAAGACTTTATCGTACTGGCAACGGCTACGGAACTTATTTTCCCTGAAGACGACAGTGGTCCAGGAGCTATCGGGTTGGATGTACCGTATTTTATCGATAAACAACTCGCAGGAACTTGGGGCATAAATGGTGACGACTACCGTCAAGCACCTTTTACCAATCTGGAAGGTTTGAAGAAAATTGAGAAGGCTGATGAAAAAGTCAATCATTCACGCGCGAATCGTGGGAAGATATTCCTTGAAGGATTGCGCTTGATGAATAATGAAAGCACAAAACGATTTGATACTTCATTTGATCAGGCGACAGAAGAGCAACAACATGAAATCATGAGCGATCTTGAAGCGGGTAAGCTCGATATGAAATCCATTCCATCGGATGCGTTTTTCGCACTACTTAAGCAAGCGACGTTGGAAGGTGCATTTTCGGATCCGTTATATGGTGGCAATAAAAACATGGACGGCTGGCGCATGAAAGAATTTGCCGGTGCGCGACCTTCTTATGCGGACGTCATTGAAAGTGAAGACTTCGTCGTACTGGATCCAATCAGTTTGACAGATTATCAACGAAAGAAATAAAATTTAGCGTTTCCAGGAGGTAAGACATATGGCAGTAGAGTTAAAAAAAGTAGACGTCGTCATAGTCGGTTCTGGCTGGGCAGGTGGAATTACGGCGGCCGAGCTGACGAAAAAAGGTTACAACGTAGTAGCACTTGAAAGAGGTAAAGAACAGTCACGTGACGACTTTATCGGTGCGAAAGACGAATTGAAATATTCTATTCGCTACAATATGATGCAAGATTTATCAAAAGATACGGTAACTGCAAGAGGAAGTATGGACGAAGTGGCGAAACCAGTGCGAAATAACAACTATGCACGTTTCGGGAATGACACAGGCGGTGCAAGTGTTCACTGGAATGGCGTGAGCTTACGTTGGTTGCCTTATGACTTTGAGATCCATAGCCAAACAGTAGAACGATACGGCAAGGAAAAAATTCCAGAAAACTGTACGATACAGGACTGGGGAGTTACGTACGATGACATGGAACCGTACTATGATAAATTTGAAAAAACAGCTGGAGTTTCTGGTGAAGAAAACCCTGTTGGGCCACCACGTTCGGACAAGTATCCGAATCCGCCATTGAAAACCACTCCATCGATCGAGTTGTTTAAAAAAGCTTCAACAAACTTGGGGTATCACCCATATCGTTTGCCAGCAGCTAATATGTCTGAGCAATATACGAATCCCGATGGCGAGACAATCAATGCATGTATGTATTGTGCGTTCTGTGAAGAGTACGGATGTGACTTCGGTGCCAAAGGGGATCCAATTGTTACCGTCCTTGAAACAGCTAGAAAAACAGGCAATTTTGAGATCCGCAATGAATCGACAGTTACGGAAGTCATTCATGACGGAACGAAAGCGATTGGTTTGAAATATATCGATAATATTACAGGAAATGAATTTATCCAACTTGCGGATATCGTCGTACTCGCTGGCTTCGTCTTTACGAATAACAAGCTATTATTGAAGTCGAAAATAGGCAAGCCGTACAATCCTGAAACGCAAGAAGGCGTAATCGGTAAAAACTTTACAGGCCACTTCAGTAATATTAGTACGTATATCGGTGCACGTGGTTTCTTCGATAATGAAAAGTGGAATTTATCGATGGGTACAGGTGCGCTAGGTGCAAAAGTAGATGACTTTGCGGGAGATAACGTGGATCATACAGACCTTGATTTCCTTCACGGTTATGAAATCCGCTATTACCATTTAGGTCAGCGTCCTATCGATAATAACCATGTACCAGAAGGCACGCCTGCTTGGGGTAAAGAATACAAAGAGAAGAACTTGTTTTATCATAACCGCAGCTTGATCATTCGAGCGAAGACTGCGTTTCTGCCTAACCGGTACACGTACTTGGATTTAGATCCTACGTATAAAGATGAGCTAGGCGATCCGTTGATTCGTGCAACGGTGCACTATGAAGAGCAAGATATTAAACGCGCGCAGCATGGTGTAGAAACATGTAAAGAAATTATGACAGAAATGGGTGCGGATATTATTGACCTAGTCGATGTTCCGGATGATGTGAAGTTTGACAGTAAGTTCTACACAAATCACTTCCTCGGCGGTGCGATAATGGGTGAAGATCCTGAGACATCCGCTGTCAACTCGTACTCGCAAATGTGGGATATGGAAAACTTGTTCGTGCTAGGTGGATCTTCATTCCCACACAACAGTAACCATGACCCGACTGAAACAATCGGTGCGTTTGCTTACCGCGCTTCAGAAGGTATGATCCAGTATCTTGAAGGCGAAGGCGGCTTGTTAGTGGAAGCTAAACAAACGAGTAAAGCGTAAAAGAGTAATTATATAAATAAATAATGTATTTAAAATAGCCTAGTGTCGCAAATGCGATACTAGGCTATTCTTTAAATTTAATAACATACAAACGGATAACTATAACGTGTTAATTGTGTATGTATTCGTATAACTACTTTAACCCTGCGATCTCCTCTTCAGTCAAATAGCGCCAATGACCGCTCTCCAATGATCCAAGCTCAATATGTTTGATTCGTACCCTCTGTAAATGCGTTACCGTATATTGAAAACGTCTGCACATTCTACGGATTTGTCTATTCAATCCTTGGGAAAGCGTCATACGAAACGTATAGTCATCGATCTGAGTGACCGGACAAGGATTAGTCGTGGTGTACCCTTTAATTCTTGGGTTGTAAATATCTACACCGTTTGATAAGTCTTCTATAAAGGTGCCCGTAATCTTTTTATCAACAGTTACTACATATTCTTTTTCTTGCTGATTTTCTTCTTTCATTAACGCATTCACAATACTTCCGTCATTCGTTAATAAAATCAGACCTTCCGTTTCTTTATCTAGACGTCCAACGGGAAAGATCCGTTCAGGATAGGAAATGAAGTCGATAATATTACCAGCAATAGCAGGAGACGCTGTACACGTAATGCCACTTGGTTTATTGAGCATGATATATACGTCTTCGGAAGTATGTGCGATTAGATGACCATCGACTTCAACTTGATCGTTCTCTTCAACTAGATACGCATGGGAAGCAATCTTGCCGTTAACTAAAACTTTTTCAGCTGTAATATACCGCTCTGCCTGTCTTCTCGAACAAAATCCTGAAGAACTAATATATTGATTCAATCTCAACATGTCCGCTCCTGTCTTTCTATAACGTTTCTTTTAGTATATCATGATTGCTCTTTTGACTACGCACGGCATTCGGATAGGTATTCGATATGAAGCAAATGGAGAGCGTTTTGATATAATGAAGGAAACGTCTAATGAGTAGGACTGACTGCACGAGAAAATACAGACTCAGGAGGGTAATATAATGACGATAGAATTTGTGAAATTAACGGAACCTACAGCTGCGCTGATCCACACGCTGAATCGCTGGGGGAATGATATGTATTTGAAACCTTTGAATCAACCGAATCCAAGTAAAGAAGCATTAGAGCAAGAATATACTCTCACTATAGATGACGTTATTCAAAAGTTGGAATATCAACATACATTCCTTATCTATTTGGAGGATCAGCTAATCGGTGAAATGAGCTATACAGTGGACCCTGATCATTTACTTAAAAAAGAACCCGGGACGGCGTGGATTAGTATTTCCATTGGGGAACGTCAAGGACGAGGGAAGGGCATTGGTTTTACGGCGCTCGACTACTTGGAACAACAAATTAAAGGACAAGGTCTTAAGCGGATGGAATTGGGTGTATTTGAGTTTAACGAGCCCGCTTTGAAACTGTATAAGAAATTAGGGTATCGAGAAATCGGCCGGATAGAAAACTTCACATATTATGAAGGGGATATGCGTGCGGATATTCGTATGGAGAAATGTTTCTAATTTTAAGAAAATAAAATTATTTTATTGGTTGATCTAGCTTGATCTAACAAGGTTTTAATAGCTAGTATACGAAGATTGCAGTAGCAAAATACGAAGAAGTAATCATTTGGGTTGCTTTTTTATTTAATGTCTGTTATATTTAAAGAGTATTATCTTTGTTCTTTTTCAGATCGAGAATATATTTCATGGAAATATATTTTGTTTTTCGTCTAAAGTTTTGAGCAAGTATAGTAACATCATTGTGTGGACATCCACACTAGGAGGCAATTAATTATGGAACAAGGTACAGTGAAATGGTTTAACGCAGAAAAAGGTTTTGGCTTCATCGAGCGCGAAGCAGGGGAAGACGTATTCGTACACTTCTCAGCTATCCAAGGCGACGGTTTCAAATCTTTAGACGAAGGTCAAAGTGTAACATTTGAAATCGAACAAGGACAACGTGGCCTACAAGCTACTAACGTTCAAAAAGCTTAATTTAAGCTTTAGAAAGGCCCTCTATGGAGGGTCTTTTTTTTATGATTATATTTATTTTACATAAGAAGTAAAAGCGTACTAATTCATTTGAGAATTAGTACGCTTTTTGAATATAAAGGTTAAACCAAATATGGGTAGAGAAAAATAAAAGCGCAATAGTAATCATACATTTTATGCGTAATTTATGATTTATCAGAAAATTAGTTAACAAATCTTTCTTAATTCACTAATAAAGTTTAAAATGGAAGGATATAAGGAGAGTGACATCCATTGAAATATGAAAACACATGGGATTTAGAAACTATTTTTGCTGGGGGAACCCAGTCTGAAGAAGTACAAACTAAGCTTTCGGCTGTAAAAGAAGATATTGTCGTGTATGCAGATCAATTAAAAGCGTGGAATTATGATCCAGCGAACGGTGCTTCTACACTAGCTGAATTATTGAAACAGCAAGAAGTCATTGGGAAAGGTTTAGGGCAGGTTGGTACATTCATCAATATGTGGCGAGACGCTTTCATGGATGATGCGCATGCAAGCGTTGTCAAAGGCCAAGTGATGGAGTCAGGTAGTGAAATTCAGCAATTGTCTACGATCTTTACGAAGAAACTTGTAGCGATTTCGGATGAAAATTGGGAAAAGCTTTTGCAAGCTGATACGTTACACGAAATCAGCTTTGCGTTGAATGAAATACGCGAAGAAGGTAAACGTTTATTATCTGAAGACGAAGAAAAGCTGATTGCTAAATTAAATAAAGATGGCCTTGCAGCATGGAGCGATTTGTATAATACGGTGGGCTCCACGATGACGGTTCCTTTTACAGATAAAGACGGTGACACAACGGACTTATCCATTGGGCAAGCGATGAACAAAATGTACGCTGATCCGGATCCACAAGTCCGTGCAGACCTTTTTGACAGCTGGGAGAAAACGTGGTCGACGAACGGACCGATCTTTGCGGATATCTTGAATCACTTGGCAGGTTACCGCCTGACATTGCAAGAAGTACACGGGAGAACAGGCCATTTAGAAGAACCACTTGAATATAATCGGATGTCCGAAGAGACGTTGTCTGCGATGTGGTCGGCAGTGGATGCGCAGAAACAAACGTTTATTGATTACTTAGGACAAAAAGCAGATTTATTTGGCGTAGAAAAACTTGGTTGGCAAGACGTGGCGGCTCCTGTTGCAGTAGGGGAAACGAAACCGACTCGTTTCACTTACGATGAAGCATGCGATTTCATTATTGAAAATTTCGCTTCATTCGGACCGAAACTCACCTCCTTCACAAAGCATGCACTTGAAAATCGCTGGGTTGAAGCGGAAGATCGTTCGAATAAGCGCCCAGGCGGTTATTGCACAAGCTTGCCTGAATTCAAAGAGTCGCGTATTTTCATGACCTTCACAGGTTCACCAAGTGATACGAGTACATTAGCGCATGAACTAGGGCATGCCTTCCACAGTCACGTCATGAAAGATCTACCCGAACTAAATCAAGGGTATGCGATGAACGTGGCGGAAACGGCCAGTACGTTTGCTGAGACCATTATTGCAGATGCTACGGTGAAAAATGCTGCATCGGATGAAGAGAAAATTTCTTTGCTTGCCAATAAATTAGAAGGTGCAACGGCTATGTTTTTAAATATCCGTGCCCGCTTTATATTCGAGGATAAATTCTATACGGAGCGCGCAAATGGCATCGTTTCGGAAACTCGTTTGAATGAATTAATGGTCGAAGCGCAAAAAGAAGCATTCGGTGATAGCTTGTCTTCTTACCATCCACATTTCTGGGCAGCGAAATTACACTTCTTTATCGATAGTGTACCGTTCTATAACTTCCCGTACACATTTGGGTATTTGTTCAGCTTAGGGATCTACGCGGAATACTTGAAACAACCTGAAGGATTTGAAGAGAAGTATATCGCGTTATTGCAAGATACAGGATCGATGAAAGTAGAAGATTTAGCGAAGAAGCATTTAGATGTAGATATTACAAAAGAAGATTTCTGGGCGGCTGGCATTGCGCTCGTTGCGAAAGACGTAGAAGAGTTTGTTGAACTGACGGACGCCTTACAGAAGTAAACTTGAAGGAGTGAAGTCCGATTACAATCATTATCATGGTGATCGTCGGTGTATTGATGGTGGTCGCGGGGTATAAAACTGCGCAAAAGATCAATAAAAGGTAATAGAAAGCGAAAAAATCCCGATTCTCTTATTTAAGAATCGGGATTTTTGATTGGATTTATTGATTTTCTTGATGATTAAACGTATCCATAATGTAACCAACAATGGCAGCGACGAGCGCGGGTAAAGCCCAGCCAAGTCCTTGTTCGAAAAATGGAATAAATTCTAGCCAGTCAGTCAAGCGATCCGAACTGTACCCTATGCTAGTCAGTATTTCGTATAACGCAAAAACAGTTGTGATAAATATGGAAAGTCGATACATCATCTTTCCGCCACCTGCAACGTGTTGGAATAACGAAAGAATGACTAGCACGATGGAGATCGGATAAATAAACACTAATAAAGGTATAGCCAAAGCTAAAATGGCATTCAATCCTAAATTGGATACTAACAACGCGAACAATACAAAAATAGCGACATACGCCTGGTAACTCAATTTTGGGTAAATTTCATTGAAAAATCTTGAACAGGCATTAATTAGACCGACACAAGTTGTTAAACAAGCCAACATGACAATGATTCCGAAAAGTAGTCCGCCGCCGCTTGGGAACAACATGCGAGCTGCTTCCGTTAATACTTCTGCGCCATTTCCAAAAGATTGTTCATTTGGAATCACTTTGCCGATCCACCCGAGTGAGAAATAGACAGTGGCCAATCCGATACTTGCGATGAAGCCGGCACCGAGAGTCCCTTTAACAAGCTCCGCCTTCGATCTGGAACCTTTGTCTTTTAGCGCGTTGATCACGACAATTCCAAACGCCAGCGCTGCGACAGCGTCCATTGTGAAATAGCCTTCCAAGAAGCCAGTTACGAATGGGGCTGATGCATAATCTGCTTGTGGAGCAGAAGATATGTTATCAAATTTGATGAAAGCTTGGACAACGAGTACCCCTAAAACTAGCAAAAGAATAGGCGTTAAAAATTGGCCAATTCGATCCACGATTTTTTTAGGGTTTAAGCTGATGTAATAGGTTAAACCGAAAAATAATATAGAGAATATAAGCAATGGGATGCTGCCATTCACTTCAACGATTTGTTTGAACCCTAACTCATATGCAACATTTGAAGCTCTCGGTATACCGTAAAAGGCTCCAATGGACATATAGATAATGATGGCAAAAATCATTCCGAACACTTTATGTACACGGTTCCCCATCGACAATAGTCCGTTATCAGACAAGGCGATCGCCATGATTGCCATGAAAGGCAGTAGTACGCCTGTGATGAGGAAGCCCGTAATGGCGGGTGCAAAGTTCGTGCCTGATTCTAATCCAAGAAATGGTGGAAAGATGAGATTTCCAGCTCCGAAGAATAAGGAGAAAAGCATGAATCCTGTGAATAGTATGTGTTTTTTACTCACTATAATACCTCCTGGTGTGTTTTGTGTGTGCCTAGAGTAAAATGATAGTACATAATATTACTATATAGAGTTATTGTAATCTAGAATATTGCGACTTCACAAAATATAGTGTCAATTGTATCGATAATTTACCCAATACCGATGATTCGACATATACGTTTCACCGCAAAATTGATTCCGATCAATCGGGTACGATGTGCAGCTTACATCTTCATTCCTTTATTTTTGCGCATAAAAAACTCGCCCCCTAAATAGGGACGAGTCTTTACTCGCGATACCACCCATGTTCGAAAATCTTCGTAAAACGATAGAAAAATTACAAACACTATCATCATACGATTATACATGTTCCATTTAACGGCGGAAGTCCGGCAAAATTTACTATTTTCAACTTTGCATCTTGGAGATGATTTTCCGACATGATCTGTTCATCAGCTTTCACCAAATGCTGACTCTCTCGGGAACAGGATTCCTATCGTACTCTTTCTCGTCACTGAATATTATATACTACAATACAATTTAACAGACAACTATTAGAAAGGTCAATACCTTTTAATATATTCGGAATATTGAAACGCGTTCACATATTGGAGTAAGAGGGAAGATAATACAACGATAGAAAGTTTAGTATTTTTATTGTGTTTTGGAAGAGTTTCATTCACTAATTACTGGACTTTATGGCTTTTAAACGCATTTTCAATAATATGTACTAAGCAGAGCGACGATTAGTGTAGAGACACTCAAAATGCAAGTAATAGTTCGCAAGTTGTTCAGTAGTGTCCAACGAGATTCAAAACGTACTCTTAATTCATTCCATTTAGCATCGCTTGCAGGTAATTCTGCAGAGATAATGGCTTTATTTAACGGAAGATTTCCTAAGAAAGTAATAAGTAAAGTCGCGATATAGAAGATCAATGCGATCGATCCTAAAACAATTTGAGAAGACTGCTGCATCAAAACAGCTACTACAATAAATCCGATTTGCGCTAGAAGAGCACCGTTTGAAATGATAAGGAAAAGTGGATTGGCTACGGATGAAGTCAAGTGTCTACTGGCAAGAACGAAAGTACGATCTTCTGCTTTACGTAGACCGGGCATGACGGAGTTGGCGTATGCAAAGACGATACCAGCCATCATGCCGGTTGTGAGTACAGCAAGTCCCGCTAAAACTGTAAAGAGTAATGACTTATTGTCTTCGATTGGCTCATTTTGTTCAGCCATCAACCCTTCACTCAATTCCGTGGATTTTAGTGCGGCCGGTTGCGAAAAATTGAATTGCTGTAACGGAAGGTCATTCATCTCAGGATGGGGTACATTATCCGAAGCAAATGCTGTCGATGGCAATAGCGATAGGCAGAAAATGACTAAGACAGCACGAAACCCTGTAAATAATCCATTCATATGTGTGTATATCTCCTTTAGTGTGTGCATGTCACGCGTTATTCAATTGTCATGCTTGTGAAGTAAATGAGGAATAGCTAATTGAATAAATTCCTCTGGTGTGATCTCGTTACTCTTTCTTTTCCATTCTACAGAAGCTCCATAGATTCCCCAGCTCAAGATGACAGCGGTAATCTTCAACCCTTCATCTTCTTCTGTTTTATGTTGTTTTAACAGCATTCTATAAAAAATGATTTCGAGCTGTTCTCGAATATTCCGAGCAATCGTATCTTCGTATCCCCTGTGACAACGGTTCGATAAGGATTTTTGGAAGTTCGTGATCGCTACAAAAATACTCGTGATCACTTCTTCGTTTAATTCATTGCCTTGATAATTGCTGCAATCCAAATTCACTACTAACACTTCAGATAATACCTTTTCCAATAAGTCATATATATCCTCAAAGTGATAATAGAACGTTGCACGATTAATCATCGCTTCCGCCGCAATATCTGTAACCGTAATATCTTTAAATTCTTTTTTACCCGACAGTTCCATAAAAGTATCCATGATTAATTTACGTGTACGTAGAATTCGTGGGTCCGTCTTGGGTTGATTCATGTCGTTTTCCCTCCTACTTTTCCGACAATGTCTTCAATGTGTTGTATAAGCGACAAAACCAAGGTTCTATTGGTGTTGATCATTTTCATTATGGTATAGAATTTAGTTGTAGGCAAATGATTAGCGCGTAAAGCAGAGGATACGAAACGTAATTAAATTTTTCGCTAGCAGTGGAAATTAGAAAAAATAGATTCGAACGGAAGAAAGCGCGGATTCCGTAAACTATAGAAAAGGGGAATAATACATTGAAAAACAACAATAATATGATGTGTGATATGGAAACAGGAATATGTGGAGAAGCAGGAAGCGATGAAATGGAAATGATCGATTTTAATCAGCCAGCAAAAGAGATTAATTTGTATTATGTGACGGATCCTATATGTTCTCATTGTTGGGCGATTGAACCTGAGCTTCGTCGATTTGTAGAACAATATGGTCATTATTTCAACATGCATACGGTGATGGGCGGTTTATTGGAAAAATGGCATGACGGGCCGATCGATCCTGGAAATGGTATTTATAAGCCGGCTGACGTGGCGGGTCATTGGAGAGAAGTTGGAGAACATTCAAGAATGTCGATTGATGGTAGTTTAATGGTTGATAATCCAGTCCAATCTTCGTATCCTCCGTCTCGTGTATTTAAAATTATTCAAAAGAATCATGGCGACACATTGGCATCTGCCTATTTACGACGTACAAGAGAAGAGCTTTTCGTATTCAATCAAAATATTTCAGAACGCGCTGAGATGGTTGGAATCGTCAATGCACTTGGCCTTGATGGAGAAGCGATTGTCAATGAAGCTGAACAACCAATCGGACAACAATTATTGAATGAAGACTTTGCACAAGCTAGAAGTTTAGGCGCAACGGGTTTCCCAAGCATTATTATGATCAATGCAAAAAATAAAGGCTTGAAAATTGTAGGGGGTCGTCCACTTGAATCCTACGTAGATGGATTAAAAAAAGTTCTTGACGTGGACACACTACAACCAAAGCCACAACCAGCAATTTCTAGCTTACTTGAAAAAGAAAGACTACTTTTCTCAAAAGAAATTGAAGTGATGTACGATGTAGAACAATCTGACGTAGCTTCTTATGTAGAAAAAGAACTTTCACCGAATCAATATCAAGCAAAAGAAATTCTAGGAGAAGTCTATTTCACAACTACTGAATGAAAAGGAGAATGATTATGAGCTATATTGCACAAGTTGATTTTAAAATGGATGGACCGTTTGGAGAAGAAATGGCAGAAGGGTTTGCTGATTTGGCGAAAAGCATCAATGAAGAAGAGGGATTCATTTGGAAAATATGGACGGAAGATCCTGAAGCCAAAGAAGCCGGTGGAATTTACAATTTCGAAACAAAAGAATCGGCTGAAAAATATGTAGAGATGCATACAAAGAGATTAGCTAGCTTTGGTATTACGGGCGTTAACGCAAAAATCTTTGCTGTTAATTCTACATTGACTGCGATCAATAAAGGACCTGTAAACTAAATTACTAGAAGTATTTCTGTAAAACACGTACTATAACATAAAATCGACTTCCTTTTGGATAGTCGATTTTATTGTATACGATGAAAAAGGAGGAGTTACGATTGTTACAAAAACTCGCAGCAGGAAATCATGCCGTGCCATTTAGAGGACCTTTCACTATTACACGCGTTCAACCAGGCGATATTCTTGGCGATGAAACAACAGACACAGCGTTTGGCCCATTAGCAATCATTGACCATGCGGTGATGAAAAAAGGGTTAACGATTAAAATGCACCAGCATATCAATGATGAAATTTTAAGCTATATTGGCTCTGGCGTCATGCATCATCGTGATTCTGCAGGATTTGAAGCGCCGATTGCTCGTGGGAAATTAATGTTGATGAATGCAGGAGCAGGGTTTTGGCATGAAGAAAAAGTAAAAGAAGATGAAGTAGAAATGCTTCAAATCTTCGTGCGACCGAATGAAACCGATCTATCACCGGAAATTCAATTTCATGATAAACCGGTAGACAATAAGGATTGGTATGTCATGGTAGGGCCTGAAGGTAGCGAAGCCCCATTGTATGTACGACAACAAGTCTACATTCTAGACGCGCATCCTAAAGCAGGTGAAGTGGTTGACGTTCCAAGCTATTCAAGTCTCACTCCTTTCCTATACGTCATGAATGGAGAGATTACGATGGAGCATCTGACAATTGGCAAACAAGAAGCGGTAACCGATCCAGTCAATCCACTACCATCGTTTGTCGCGAATGAAGATACTACACTTGTCCTGTTCTTTGTTGAAATGACTGCGACTATGTCTATGGGTGGAACTATTAGTGGGTTGAAGAAGTAGCCACGAATAAATGAATTTACAATTTTATGTGTTGACAATGAAATTTACCCGTGTTATATTTATATTGAATTCGAGATAGGTTAATTAATCGCAAAAGCAATTGACGCTAATTTAAAGACAATCTCTTTTTTTTAAACAAATTTGTCTCGAATTAATAGTATATGAAAACGAGCTAATATATAGGAGGATGTATATGAACCATTTAAAAGGAATTCATCACGTAACAGCTATTACGAGTAGTGCAGAAAAGAATTATGATTTTTTCACCTTGTATTAGGAATGCGTCTCGTAAAGAAAACTGTCAATCAAGATGATGTGCAAACCTACCACTTATTCTTCGCAGACGATAAAGGCTCGGCTGGAACAGATATGACATTTTTCGATTTCCCGGGTATTCCAAAAGGTACGCATGGTACGAATGAAATTTATAAAACTTCATTCCGTGTACCGACAGATGCGGCACTTGATTACTGGATGAAACGTTTTGAAAAATATGAAGTACAACATAATGGAATCGAAGAAGTTTTCGGTAAAAAGACGTTTTCATTTGTAGACTTTGATGATCAACAATATATGTTAGTTTCCGATGAGTTGAACGAAGGTATTGAGTCAGGAACACCTTGGTAAAATGGTCCCGTACCATTGGAGTTCGCCATTACAGGTTTAGGACCTATTCATATTCGTATCGCTGAATTTGATAAGTTTAAAGGTGTTTTGGAAAATGCAATGTTCATGCGAAAATTTTGCAAGTGAAGGTTCATTCCATTTATTCGAAGTGGGTGAAGGTGGAAATGGCGCGCAAGTCATCGTGGAACATAATGAAACGTTACCTGAAGGTCGACAAGGATTTGGTACAGTGCATTACGCAGCTTTCCGCGTGGAAGATACGAACGTATTGCATGAATGGATAAATCATATGCAATCATCGGATTTTAGAACTTCAGGCTATGTGGATCGCTTCTTCTTTGAATCTTTATACGCAGCAGTCGCGCCTGGCATTCTATTTGAATGGGCAACAGATGGTCCTGGATTCATGGGAGACGAACCGTATGAAACAGTTGGGGAGATTCTTTCATTACCACCATTCCTTGAAGGACACCGCGAAGAAATTGAAGCAAAAGTTAGACCGATCGATACAGTACGTAGCACACGTACATTTGATAAAGAGTATTTGTAAGGAGTTGGAATGAACAATGAGTTTTTTCAGTAAATTATTTGGAACAAAACAACAGGAGGAAATAAAAATGACAAAATCAAATATCGGTATTATTTTAGGATCCACACGTGAAGGACGCGTAAGTCCACAAGTAGGAGCATGGGTAAAAGAATTGGCAGACAAACGCGGAGATGCGAATTACACGATTATTGATATCGCGGATTATAAATTACCACTTCTGGGCGAAGCAGGCGGCGATGCATCAGGCGCAGCAGCATGGTCAGAAATTATCGCAAAACAAGACGGGTTCGTATTCATCGTTCAAGAATACAATCACTCCATTTCGGCTTCACTTAAAAATGCATTAGACTACCTTCGCGTAGAGTGGAACGACAAAGCAGCAGGTATCGTTTCATACGGTTCAGTTGGCGGAGCTCGTGCAGCAGAACATTTACGTGGTATTTTGAGCGAATTATCCGTAGCGCATGTTCGTGTTCACCCGGCATTATCATTGTTTACAGACTTTGAAAATGGCACAGAACTTAAAGCTGCTGACGTACAGGCCGCTTCAGTAAACCAAATGTTAGACCAAGTAATTCCTTGGACAACAGCATTGAATACAATCCGTAAATAAGCTAAAGGTATAAAGTTTTCTATATAGGTCATAGTAATAGAGTGTTTACACTTAAATACAACGATTTCAGATACAACCAAATTGAATATATTGAATTCGAGACAGTTACATTGTATAATGGTCTTAATACGTAAATAAAAAGGAGAGTTTTAACATGACAAAATGGAATGTAGATGCAGCGCACACGAACGTAGGGTTTTCAGTAAGACATATGATGGTATCCAATGTAAGAGGTAGCTTCACTGGAGTGGAAGGATCGGTTACTGGAGATCTAGATAATTTAACAGATGCGAAGATTGACTTCAAGATTGATGTGAACACGATCAATACAAATAATGAAGATCGTGATAACCACCTTCGTTCAGCTGATTTCTTTAATGTAGAACAGTATCCGACTATCACATTTGATTCGACTGAAATTGTCAAAACAGGAGAAGACGAATACGATGTAACTGGCGATTTGACAGTTAAAGATGTTACGAAGAAAACTACATTTAACGTATCGCGTACGGGAGCTGGGAAAAATCCTTGGGGTGTGGATGTAGTTGGATTTGAAACAGCTATCAAAATTTCTAGAAAAGAATATGGTTTAACTTGGAACCAAGCGCTAGAAACAGGCGGCGTATTAGTAGGCGACGATATTAAAATCACAGTAGAACTTCAAGTGAATCCAGCATAACGAATAGACGATACTCGCCTCTTTCTGATTGAATAGGATTACTTGAGCCACTAGTTAGTTAATGAAAAAATAGTAAAACTAAGTGAGATGATAAGTATGAATGCAAAAGATCAACTGGAAGAGGCATTATCTCTGAAATTATTCGTTGTTCTAACCCGTGCTGTAGAGTCAATAAAAAAGCGTGTCATTGAAGATATAAAATGTTTGGGTTTAAACCCGACAGAGTTCGCGGTTCTGGAATTCATTTACAGCAAAGGTGATCAACCGATACAAAAAATTGGTGAGAAAGTGTTAATTGCCAGTAGTAGTATTACGTATGTGGTCGATCAGTTGGAAAAGAAACAGTTGTTAAAGCGAAAACCGTGTCCGAAAGATCGTCGGGTCATCCATGCTACGTTGACCACTGAAGGAACCGAACTGATGAATCAAGTCTTTCCAGAACATAAAAAAGCGATGAAAGAAATTTTTAGTGGATTAGACGTAAAAGAAAAGCAAGAAGTAATTGAACAGCTGAAAAAAGTAGGCTTTCACGCGCAAAACTTGTAACTTTTCATTTGATACCTCGAATTCGTACTAGATTAATTGATTTTAATTATATAGTGAATAACAAAAGGAGTGCGAAATATGATGAAGCAAACTAGTGGTATCCATCACATTACAGCTATTGTTGGGCATCCTCAAGAAAACGTCGATTTTTATGCAGGCGTTTTAGGTTTACGTTTAGTGAAAAAAACAGTGAACTTTGATGATCCAGGTACGTACCATTTATATTTCGGTAATGAAGGCGGCAAACCAGGTTCGATTATCACGTTCTTCCCATGGGCAATTGCCTATCAAGGGAAAATAGGAGATGGCCAAGTAGGTGTAACTTCTTATGTTGTTCCTCTTGGAGCACTAATGTTTTGGGAACAACGCTTAGCCAAATTTAACGTGGATGTAACGAAGACAGAACGATTTGGTGAGCAGTACCTACAGTTTAATGACCCACATGGTCTTCAACTTGAACTAGTGGAGCGTGCGGAAGGTGAACAGAATGCCTGGACATTTGGAGGCGTGACACCTGAAGTAGCGATTAAAGGTTTCGGTGGCGCTACTTTATATTCTTCACAACCGACTAAAACAGCAGATCTATTGGAAAACGTCATGGGGCTTGAACGGATCGAAAAAGAGGGAGACTATATTCGTTTCCGTTCATCCGCAGACATTGGAAATATTGTCGATCTCAAAGCAACTTCAACGGGTAAAGGTCAAATGGGCGTCGGAACTGTTCACCATATTGCGTGGAGAGCGATTGATGACGAAGATCAATTGGAATGGCAAGACCATGTTTCAGAACATGGGTATGGCGTGACGGCAGTTAAAGATCGAAACTACTTCAATGCGATTTACTTTAGAGAGCATGGAGAAATTTTATTCGAAATTGCGACGGATCCTCCAGGCTTTGCGCATGATGAGTCGGAAGAAACGATGGGACAAGAATTGAAATTACCTGCACAATATGAGCAACAACGTGATGAAATGGAGCGCAGATTGATACCGATTACTGTCCGTGAATTGTAATCCATCAACTCGTCTTGTTCTGAAGTGACTACTTTAAAGAAGTTAGTGAAAGGTGTGTACATGTTCGTCTACTGTTTAACAGACGGCATTTCTATCCTGCACTGACTTTTTTTTTATATATTTGAAATTTTATTTTAAAAAGGAGTATCCTTATTCAGAAAGCTCTCTATATAGCTAGTGAAGAGGCAAATAGCTGCCACTTACAACAAGTTAATAGGGGGAAACTAGTATGCAACTTAACCATGAATCGTTTCTACAATTTCATCCACAGACAGCGGAGAAGATCGGACTCAATGAATCGATGTTTTTGCAGCAAATCCACGAGCTGTCTTTCGGTCCGTATGATACGGAAGAAGGGACGCAGTGGGTGCGCAGGTCGTATAAAGAGTGGCATGCTGTGATGAGTTTCTGGTCAATGGCTACGATTATTCGTGCAATACGAAAACTGGAGAAGTCCGGCTGCATTTATTCGAAGCGACAGAACTTTGGAGAAAAGATGTACCTCGTGGATTATGAAGTATGTAAGTCGAATGCGATACATTTGCTTCAACCAGCGAGCGAGGAAGTAGTGAATATCAACTAATGTGTAATACGAATGAGTGGAGGCTTATGCTTCCGCTCTTTTTTCGTGGAGTTTTGTAGCTAGAAAAAATAGCCTAAATTGCAATATTAAGTTAGCCACTTAGATAAAATCCAGTGTATGTATGAAGGGGGCTGTTATCCCTCTATCGATAATCTCTTTTTGAAAATACTAAGCTAACCTAGCTAACTCTTGTTCAAACAAAACGGATGGCTGTCGATAGTTCAAAATCTTCCTGGGCAACTGATTCAATGTCTGATAAATATGTTGAATAGACGCTGTAGAGTAATCAGAAATCGCTTTTCCTTTGGGAATATATCGTCTGAGAAGTCCGTTGTGTCGCTCGTTGGACCCTCTTTCATACGGTGCGTATGGACGAGCGAAATAGACGTCCGTGACCCCTTGAAGACTCGTTGTTAGATTAGAAAACTCGCTGCCGTTATCTGACGTAATCGTTTTAAATACTTGAGGAAACAGCTCGCCGAAATCCTGTCGTAATTGGTTCATCGCATAGTCCACTGAATCGTGATCTTGATCGTCTAGTAGAATCGCATAATAGTTTCTCGTTTTACGTTCAACGAGTGTCAGTAACGCGTTGTCATCAGACTTCTGTCCTTCTACCGTATCAATTTCCCAATGACCGAATTCTTGACGGTTATCAATTTCAACGGGACGTTCAGCGATACTCATGCCCAGAATACGACGGTTTCTACGGATGCGTTTCACTTTGGTGTTCCGTCTTAGTTTCATCGGCAAGTCTATGTTTCGAACGCGTAATATGTCTAAATCAATGTAGTTATAAAGGGTTTTCGTGGACACTGTAGGTCGGTCTATCCATTCGTTTTGAAGGCTTATAAATCCAACAACCGCATCTGGCGACCAGTCCTCATCTAGGATCTTCTCACATGCGAAATCGATAAATTCACTCGCGATAAGCAACTTACTTTTCGCCCCGCACTGAAGTCGATTTCGTTCATAGATCGCCTGTCCCGTTTCAGCGAAATAGGCTGTATAGGGCGTGCGTCCAGTTTGAAGTTGAGTCGTGGTTCCACGCTCTAATTCATTGGCAATGGTTTGATGAACGCGTCCTAAGCGTCTGCCAATCTCTCGGTTGGTGTGCCCGTCCTTGTGAAGCGCCTCGATTTGACCGCGCTCAAAAGCTGACAGGTGTTTATTTTTACGGTTTTGTATGGTATTCTCAAGTTGTGCCACTATAAAACTTCCTCTCATTGTTTGTCTCGTAACTTCAATGATACACGAAATTTTATAGTGGCATTTTTTTATTTGAATTTAGATGGCTAACTTGATTGTACAATTGGCCCTAGAAAAAATAGTTTGAATAGGAGTATCCTTATGCAAAAAGCCTTCTATATAGTAAGTGAAGTGGTGAATTGCTATCACTTACATACTTTTTAGGAGGAATTCAGTATGAAGTTATTAATCAATGAACAGCCATTACAATTATTGCCGTCTCTTGTCCATTTAGTCGGATTGAATGAGGCGTTATTTCTGCAACAACTGCATTTCCGCTCACTCATTTCAAAAAATGTACGCGACGACTATCGGTGGGTGTACAAAACCGTTGATCAATGGCAGGAGGAATTTTCATTCTTGTCATGTATGACGATCAAACGCACGATCTATAATTTGGAAAAGCAAGGATACCTCATTTCGACTTCGCAATATAACAAAATGAAAATCGATAAGACGAAATGGTATCGGATTGATTATACTAAACTACCGGTTTTTTCTAGTCAAGATGATACGTCGGTAGAAGAAACGGTACTAGCAAAAAGTGAACTGGAAGTAGATCATGCGATGTTTCAATCTGATACAACGGACGTTTCACTTCGAAACGCTGTGTCATACCAACATGAAACGAGGGACTGTACCAATGTGAGACGGCCTATAACCAAAGAACTTAAAGAAATTAAAGAAATAAAGAATAAAGAGCTTGTCGAGAAGCCTCTCGACGTTACGCATTTCGTCATTTCGTATTTGAACGAGAAAACCGGTAAGCAATTTAAAACAACATCTGCAGCAACTAAGAAATTTATCAACGCAAGAGTGAAAGAAGGCTATACACAACAAGATTTCATACAAGTCATTGATCTCAAAGTTACGCAGTGGAATAACAATCCTGAATACCGTGCATACTTACGTCCTTCCACGTTATTCAACCCGACGAACTTTGAAAACTATTTGAATGAACAACCGGTAATTCCTACACAAGCTGTGCAAAGGCATGTGTATCGCGCGCCTGTATTGGATTTTAGCCGAGGTGAGAATCTAGGCTAGATAGTGAATGTGAACGAGAAAGTAAATCTTTGAAAAAAGTTGTTCTTTTAGAACCCGAAAGATTGACACATCGCCTATAAAAAAGCATGATAAGAATAAATGAACGGTACCTATATTGCCGAATTCAAGTGATCAACGAAAGAGGTTTTCAGATGGACGAACAGAAATACGAATACTTGGCGGATAATCCGAATATCAAAGTGATACCCATTATGCTTGCACTGATCATCGGCGCATTCTTCGCTATTCTAAACGAAACATTATTGAACATCGCACTTATTACGTTAATGGATCAATTTTCGATTACATTACCTACTGTGCAATGGATGGCGACAGGCTTCATGCTCGTCATGGCAGTGGTCATTCCCATCTCAGCATTACTAATCCAATGGTTCACAACGCGCCAGCTATTCCTTGGTACTATGACCGTCTTCACTATCGGAACGATCGTAGCAGCGAGTGCACCGACGTTCGCAATTCTTTTAACAGGACGATTAATTCAAGCTGTTGGAACAGGCTTGCTCATGCCGATCATCTTCAATGTATTCCTACTCATTTATCCGCCACATAAACGCGGAAAGATTATGGGACTTATCGGACTTGTCATCATGTTTGCGCCCGCAATTGGTCCGACGTTATCAGGCGTCATCGTGGAATACTTAGGATGGCGTTATCTATTCTTGTTAGTCATTCCATTCGCGCTATTCTCGATTGCCTTCGGTTTTAAATACTTGATCAACGTTACCGAAGTCACAAAGCCTAAAATCGATTATCTTTCATTGGTCTACTCATCGATCGGCTTTGGTTCACTCGTCTATGGGTTCAGCTCTGTTGGTAACAGCGCAAAAGGTTTTGCAGATCCGCTCGTCTTACTGTTTATTAGCATCGGAGTGATCGGGATCGTCCTGTTCGTGCTACGTCAGTTGAAGCTAGAAGAACCGATCATGAATATGCGTGTGTTCCGTTACCCAATGTTCACACACGCCGTCATTCTGTTTCTGATCATCATTATGGCGATGTTCGCATCGGAAATTATCTTGCCTATTTACATGCAAGGTCCTCTCGCATTAACTGCTGCCACAGCCGGTTTGATTTTACTGCCAGGCAGTATACTAAACGGTATTATGTCACCATTCATGGGCTCACTATTTGATAAGTTCGGACCTCGTGTGCTGATGATACCTGCTACGATCGTATTGAGTGCAACGATGTTCATGATGAGCCGGTTAACGCTCGAGACACCGATTTGGGTTGTCGTCGTCAGTTATATTTTACTAATGCTTGCGGTCTCTGCCATTATGATGCCTGCCGAGACGAACGGATTAAATCAACTCCCTAAGAAATTATATCCGCACGGTACAGCGGTGATGTCGACGCTACAACCTGTCGCTGGTGCAATCGGCGTGTCGGTGTTCATTAGTATTATGAACGCGAGACAACTGCACTTCCTAGAGAAGTCTCAGACGCCTACAGATGCGTTAACAGCAGATCTCGCACTCGTTGCTGGAGTAGAGCTTGTGTACTTCATCGCGTTTGCTATGTCGCTCGTGGCGGTCGTGCTGTCATTCATCGTCTATCGTGCAACACCTGAAGATTATGTAGAAGAAAACAAGTAATAGAAAAAACCTCAATTCTTGAATTGGAATTGAGGTTTTTATATATCGTTTTCATGATCTACTTTTCATAACAACATCCGTAAATACGTCTCAAAATTCACTCCCGCCACCATTGGCGTATTTTGTAAAGCGGTATCTTCTATCGCAGCTACGAGGAATTCTTCTGCTAGTTGAATCGCTTGTTCCGTTTTCATACCACGCATACGTCCACCCATCAGCACAGAAGCAAATAAATCCCCAGTACCTGAATAACTTTTGCCGTTGTAAGGGACAGAACTGTAATACGTTTCATTTTCGCTTATATATAGATTCCCAACAGAATGATCTTTACTTGGTGGATGGACACCTGTAATAATAATCTCGGCACCCGTAGCGTTTTGCAACTGCTTACCTGCTTCCTCTACAATATTCAAGAAATCCTCTTCACTAGTGCAACTATGTAGCGTGTCGTAATCATACCCCGTCAACAAACAGCATTCCGTAATGTTCGGTGTAATAATATCTGCTTGTGCCACAAGAACTTTCATCTGTTTGAGAAGTTCGGCGTCAAAGTTATCGTACGCTTTGCCTTTATCCCCAAGCACAGGATCCACGAGTAAAAGTGTTTCGCTCGTATGGAAATGTTCAAGGAAATCTAAAATATGGTGAATTTCTTCTTTACCTGTAATATAGCCCGTTTGAATACCGTCAAAAGAAACGTCAAGCTTTTTCCACTCATTTGTAAAAGCGGGGATTATACGCGTTAAGTCTTCACAGAAATAACTCGGATATTCCGTTTGTGACGATAGAACCGCAGTAGGTAACGGACAAGCTTGAACGCCCATCACCGAAAGCACTGGGATGGCGGCAGTCAGTGAACATTTACCGAATGATGACAGGTCTTGAATAACAGCAACTTTTTTCATGGAAATCCTCCGTAACTAGCTTTGTATTATACGTATCATAGCATAAAAATGCTGTAGTATACTGGCAGATCTACGGTGGTAGAAAAGTGAATCTAGTCATCCTTTTTGACGCGTGGTACTATCTGCTACAATCAACATATACTGTTACACACACTAGGAGGAGAAATACATGTTTTCACAACCCGAAAAAGAAGCAGTCTACAAAGCGATTTACACGAGAAGAGATGTCCGAACTTTTTTACCTGACGCCATACCGGAAGACATCGTACATAGAATATTAACCGCTGCCCATCATGCACCGTCTGTTGGTTTCATGCAACCATGGAATTTCATCATCGTGTCGTCTGATGAAGTGAAAGAAAAGTTGGCATGGGCCGCAGATAAAGAACGACAAGCGCTTGCGATCCATTATGAAGAGGAAAAACAAACGAAGTTTTTAGGGCTGAAAGTACAAGGATTGAAAGAAGCACCAATCACTATTTGCGTGACATGTGATCCTACACGTGGCGGATCGCATGTACTAGGGCGTAATTCTATTCCTGAGACGGATGCGCTGTCTACGGCGTGTGCCATCCAAAATATGTGGTTAGCCGCTACTGCCGAAGGATTAGCATTAGGTTGGGTAAGTTTTTATAAGAAAAATGATGTGCGCGATATTTTAAACATTCCTCCTCATATTGATCCCATCGCATTACTGTCGATCGGTTATACGGAAAACTATCCCGTGAAGCCTATATTGGAGTCTGCGAATTGGGAAAAGAGAAGGGAACTAGATGCATTGATTTTCGAAGATGGTTGGGGTAACAAAAAAGATTCTTCTAATGGCAATTGAAGCAGTTGTACAGTCGTTACACAACGCCGAACGCAAAAACCGCCTATCTCATTAGATGAACATCCTATAGATGTATTTCCAGGGAAATTCTAACCCATACGTGCTGAATATAATAAAAGCGTATCAACTAGGCTATTCACTCACCTAGAAGATACGCTTTTTTATTTGAAACTATATTTTCGAAAGGAATCTACTCTACTTCATAGCAACTACACGCAAGATCAATCAAACGTCAACACAATGCGTCCGTTAATTTGACCTTTTTCCATTTTATCCAACACGGTATTCACTTCGGAAAGAGGAGCTGTTTCGATTTGCGCTTTTACTTTTCCGCGAGCAGCGAAATCTAGCGCTTCTTTCATATCGAGACGTGTCCCAACGATCGATCCTTTTACTGTGATCGCGTTCAAAACAGTATGGAAAATAGGGATTGGTAGTTCGTCATGTGGAAGTCCAACCGCGACGAGCGTGCCTCCACGCTTAATAGAACGGTATGCTTGCTCAAACGGTACCTTTGAAACAGCTACGCTAATAGCCGCTTGTACGCCACCGATTTGCTGTTGAATCGCTTCCGCAGGATCTTCATTTTTACCGTTCACTGTCATGTCAGCGCCTAGTTTCTTCGCAAGCTCCAACTTTTCATCTGCAATATCAACCGCGACTACATTGAAGCCCATAGCTTTTGCGTATTGCAATGCAACATGACCTAGACCACCGATACCGTAAATAGCAACCCAGTCTCCAGGCTTCGCTCCTGATACTTTCAACGCTTTATACGTCGTCACGCCAGCACAAAGAATCGGTGCTGCTTCAACAGAACTTAAATTTTCAGGAATTTTCGCTACATAATCAGCAGCTGCAAGGCAATATTCTGCATACCCACCATCTACTGAATAGCCACCGTTTTCTTGGTCGTGACAAAGGGTCTCTTTACCTGCTAAACAATATTCACATTCACCGCATGCGGAGTAAAGCCAAGGAATCCCGACGCGATCTCCAACTTTTACGGATGTCACGTTAGGTCCGATCGCTTCTACAATACCGACACCTTCATGGCCAGGAATCAACGGAAGTTTTGGTTTGACAGGCCAATCCCCATTAATCGCATGTAAATCCGTGTGACAGACACCACAAGCCTCTAATTTAACGAGCGCTTGTCCTACACCTGGTGTTGGTTTTAGTGTCTCCTCGATTTGTAGCTCTGTTTGGAATTCCTTAACGATTGCTGCTTTCATGGACGTTTGTAGTGCGATTCCTTGTGCATTTTTGCCTTCGATAGCTGATTTCATGAATGATTCCTCCCTTTTCTTGTGTAAAATTTTACATAGTGCCAGAGCATGCCAGTGATGAAAGCGCGCTACTATAAGGGGGTTGTATGAAAATTCATCATGATGTACGTCAAACGAGATAGTAAAAATGGTTTGACGCGAGACACCCTTACAATCAGGACGTTTTCAGCTTGGCTAAAACAGAATAAAACAACCTTTCACGTTAAGACTCTTTGAGTATAGCAAGCTACCGAATAAATGTAAACTATTATCCAATTTATACATAAAACGACAGAATATTAGTTAATTCTGTTTTGTTGTTCGATTTTAAATGAAAAAGCTCAACTTATAATTATTTATGCCGTGCTCATGCATCGGCATGCCAATGAATGTAAGTATGTTTACTTGTACGAAGGGAATACTGAAAATCTAGGAGGTTGATAAGATGAATGCTAGTTGTTCAGAAAGTTGGCGGGAAGATCCGACACCAATAAGTCAGCAAGATTGCCAAGAGTGTGGGCTATATAACCAAGGGTCTCGTATGATTTGGGGAGAAGGAAATCCGAAAGCACCGATTATGATCATACTGGATAATCCGGGCGCACGAGAAGACCGTGAAGGCAATCCGATAGTTTGCGGAACGCGCCAAACGTTGAGACGGACCCTATCGACAGTTGGTTTGGAGGAAGAGTGGGTTTACGTGACATATGTTCTGAAGAGACGGCCCCTTCGTAAATATGACAAAGAGAAAGTGCGATCAGTTTGTATTCATCATCTAGAAACTCAATTGCAACAGCAACAACCTTCCCTTGTCGTCTGTTTAGGGAATGTAGCAGTTCAATCCTTTTTTCGAAATACCGAAGTGGACGTCAAAGGATTGCGTGGGGAGTGGCATGAAGTCAGGGGATTTAAAACTTCAGTCGCATATCACCCACTTGCGGTAAGGCGTCGTCCGAATCTATCGACTATGTTTGAGGAAGACTTATCGTTTGTGGCGAAGGCGTTCCGTGAGTTAAACAGAATATATTAATTTGGAGCTACTCCATCCATGTAGAAATAGAGAGGGTATATATAGGCTGGTATGGAATCGGAAGGATGTCTGACTCTATACCAGCTCATTTGAATTATTATTTTAATAGTAAATATAAGGTATTATTGTTTATGATAATTCTTCATATTATTCTTCATAAATACAAGAACTTCCGCATGGAATGAACACTTAACTTCATTATAAAACTAGAATAGATTATATAAAAATAAAATTAATCGTTCACTTTCCTGACGTTTTATGTTTTAATAGATGATAACTTATATAGAAGAAAGCGAGGGAAAGGTAGTAGGGGATCAATAGTTTTCGATCCTATTAGGAGTCTATTTTAAGTTCAGTATGTAGCGAAAAACTATGGAGGCTATAATAAAAGAAGTAGTGTATGACTGTATGCTATACCATTTGTAAGCGCTTTCAATTAGAGTGAATAGATCACTGATTTAATAGGGTCTGTTCATTAATAAAATATTAACTTTTATTAGAATTATTGGTTTTCTTACGGAGAAATAGGGTACTATTAAAAGGCATGAAAAATTGGCTAGTTAGCTAACTTAAAAGGGGAGATGGAGAGAATGAAGAAATTTACCATGATGATGTTATTACTAGCTGTATCTGTACTAGTACTTGCGGCGTGTGGAAGTGATGAAGAGAAGTCAACTGAGAGCACGGATGATACCGCTTACAAATTAGTGAACGAAGGTAAATTCACATTTGCTGCGAGTGGTGTGTATAAACCGTTTAGTTATGAAGAAGACGGAGAACTTACAGGTTTTGATATAGAAATTGGAAACGCACTTGCTGAGAAAATGGGACTTGAAGCAAATCCCGTAACGAATCCTTTTGAAACTATTTTACAAGGTTTAGTTGGCAATAAGTTTGATGCAATTATCGGTTCAATGGCGTATACAAAAGAACGCGCGGAGCAAGCAGACTTCACGGAGCCTTACTATTATTCAGGTGGAATGATTTTCGTAGCAAAAGATAATGACGAAATTACATCTCCAGAAGACTTAAAAGGAAAAAAGATTGGTGTCATTGCACAGTCGACATATGAAGAGAGTGCCAAAGAACTATCGGATGATTTACAGTATTACACAAGTGATGTAGTCGCTTTAAAAGACTTAACGGTTAAAGGTCGCATAGATGCCGTTATTACTGCAGATATTGTTGGTTTTGAAGCAATCGAAAATGGATTCGAAATCAAAGAAGTCGACAAGCCGATGTGGGTAGAACAACCTTCTATTGCTGTAAATAAAGAAAATCCAGAACTAACAAAAGCGCTTGATGAAGCATTAAAAGAAATGATTGAAGACGGAACATATGAGGAAATTTCCGATAAATGGTTCGGACGAAATCTTCTGGATATCGATCTAGAAGGTGTCGAGCTATTGGAATAAATACAATCCTTATCTATTTTCTAGAGAGTTGGTGAGCCGGTGCCTGAGTTTTTACTTACATTTATGGATGTATTCAAAAGTACGTATAAAGGATTTTTAGAAGCAGGTCTATTAACGATTGAGATCACAGCGATTGCGATTGTCATTGGAACCGTCTTAGGTATCTTTTTCGCACTGATGAAGATCTCGAATTCAAAAATACTACAAACGATCGCAAATATTTACATTACACTAATTCGTGGAACGCCACTTATTGTACAGATTATGTTTTTATACTTCGGTATTACTTCAGTTATCGTATTAGATAACTTTTGGGCAGGAGCCATTGCTTTAGGCGTCCACAACGGTGCGTATATTGCAGAGATTTTCCGTGGATCTATTCAAGGAATTGATAAGGGTCAGCGGGAGGCAAGTCTAGCACTCGGTATGAACAGTTCATTGACGATGAGACGAATTGTCTTTCCACAAGCTTTACGACGTGCGATTCCACCGCTTGGAAACCAATTCATCATTACATTAAAAGATTCGTCTTTAGTGTATGTCATCGGAGTATCTGAAATGTTTGGTGTAGCGAACCGAGTAGCTGCTTCGAACTTCAAGCAATTCGAAACGTTTCTCGTTGTAGGTCTTTATTATCTCATTCTCGTTCTTATTTTCAGCGCTCTATTAAAATGGTATGAGAACAAATTGGATGTAGATAAATAATGGAGGCGAATACGATGATTAAAGCAGAAAATATCCATAAGTCATTCGGAGATTTAAACGTGTTAAAAGGTATTGATATGGAAGTACATCGCGGTGAAGTAGTCGTTCTTATTGGTGTCAGTGGTTCAGGAAAGAGTACATTCTTACGGTGCTTAAACTTCTTAGAACTGACGAATGAAGGCGTAATTACAATTGATGGAAAGAGTATCAATCAGAAAAAAGATAATTTAGCGAAGGTGCGTGCGGAGGTGGGTATGGTGTTTCAACACTTTAACTTATTCCCTCACAAAACCGTATTAGAAAATGTAATGGAAGCGCCTTTGATGGTGAAAAGAATAGACAAAGCAAAAGTGAAGAAAATGGCACTCGAAATCTTGAAAAAGGTAGGTTTATCCGATAAAGCGGACGTTTATCCGAATAAATTATCAGGTGGACAAAAGCAGCGAGTGGCGATCGCCCGGGCGCTTGCCATGGAACCGAAAGTGCTATTATTCGATGAACCAACGTCTGCACTCGATCCTGAACTCGTCGGAGAAGTATTGCAAGTCATGCAGACGTTGGCAGAAGAAGGGATGACGATGATCGTCGTGACGCATGAAATGAAATTTGCTAAAAATGTAGCAGATCGAGTCATTATGCTAGACTCCGGAGTCATCATTGAAGATGCGGATCCAGATACGTTCTTTAACCACTCCAAAAATGAACGTACGCTGCAATTTTTAGAAATGGTGGATGTGTAAAAACGGGATTAAAACAACTAGTCCGAAGTTACACGAGTTACTGAAGCTCCTTAACAACAGGAAACATTTAAATAATGAATAAAATTCTAGAATCCTCAAATCTTGAAACAAGGTTTGAGGATTTTTCGCGCTGTCTTTTTACTGTATAATTGAAACGCAGAAAAAAGAAATCAAGGAAATGAAAGAGCTGATCGAGGATTTGAAGAATAAAGATAAGAAATAGTAAGGAGAAATGAAATGAAGAATTCAACAAGGGATACTAGATTCCCAATCAAAGTCCATAGTTATGAGGTTTTCTATGAAGCACAATATTCAGCTAACCTAGCGTAGCGATATAACCGATCCTCCAAGTATTAGTGTTTATAATTCCACGATCTGGTCATACTGTCAGTAGAAATGGAAAGCACTTTGTCGAGGAGGAATACAGTGGAAAAGAAACAGCATAAACCAAATGACCGTCAAATGGAAGAGCGAGAAATACTTACGACGCGCCAAGGGCATTCTGTACAGGATAATCAAAACATCAGGACAATTGGTGACCGTGGCCCCGCTACGCTAGAAAACTATCATTACATTGAAAAAATCTCTCATTTTGATCGTGAAGAAATACCAGAACGAGTAGTCCATGCAAGAGGTTCAGGTGCTTTTGGTTATTTTGAAACGTATGGGAAAGCTGGAAATGAGCCAGTTGAAAAGTATACCCGTGCCAAAGTGTTTTCGGGTGCTGGGAAGAGAACGCCTTTAGTCGCTCGTTTCTCTACTGTAGCAGGAGCTAAAGATTCGCCCGAAACTGCACGAGATCCACGAGGGTTTGCGGTGAAAATGTATACAGAAGATGGCAACTGGGACCTTGTAGGAAATAATTTGAAAATCTTTTTCATTCGAGATGCAATGAAGTTTCCTGATATGATTCACGCATTCAAAGCCGACCCCGCTTCTAATATATCGCATCCGCAGCGCATGTTTGATTTTGTCTCTCGATCGCCAGAAGCTATCCATATGATCACATTTTTGTTTTCTCCATGGGGTATTCCCGCCACGTACCGTCATATGCAAGGTTCGGGTGTGAATACATACAAGTGGGTCAATGACAAAGGTGAGGCGGTTTTAGTGAAGTATCATTGGGAGCCGAAGCAAGGCATCCGAAATTTAACACAGGAAGATGCCGACGCTATACAGGCGAAAAACGTTGCACATGCGACGCAAGATTTATCTGAAGCGATCGAACGGAAAGAGTACCCTGAATGGGAACTTTTTGTGCAAATTATGGAAGATGGCTACCACCCAGAACTGGATTTTGATCCGCTTGATAATACAAAACTTTGGCCAGAAGAACAGTTTCCTTGGTTGCCTGTAGGAAAGATGGTATTAGACCGCAACCCTGATGATTTTCATATGGACATCGAGCAAGCCGCCTTCGGAACCGGAGTCCTTGTTGATGGAATGGATTTTTCCGACGATAAAATGCTTCAAGGCCGTACATTCTCGTATTCCGATACACAGCGTCATCGTATCGGCACGAATTATCTCCAACTGCCTGTTAATGCACCCAAAAAAGAAGTTCGGACAAACCAGCAACGTGGTCAAATGGATCATCGAGACCCAAGCGAGTCGGGAGACAATCCGCATATTAATTATGAACCATCCATGCTCGGTGGATTTAAAGAAGCAACAGGAGAAAGTCGTCCTCCGCATCGACCTACGTATAATGCAGCAGCGATGAGCGCACCGATTGACCGACCGAATAATTATGGACAAGCAGGCGAAACGTTCCGACAGTTTGAAGAGTGGGAACGAGAGGAATTAATTACTAACCTCTCCGATGCACTCGCAGCGTGTGATGTGCGTATTCAAGAAGCGATGATCGATCACTTTACACAAGCTGATTTTGAATACGGACGTCTTGTACAAGCAGGTATTGAACGGAAAATGAAAGAGTTCGAAGGGATGGCGGCAGAACGTAAAGTCCCTGGTCGTGATGCGGGTCAATCGAGATTTGGACAAGGCACGCCCGATTCCAAAATGGCTGTGAAAGATGCAGTAGACAAAGGTCATGAAGCAGATCCTTATTGATGAAAAGGAATAGCTCTTTCTATCCAAGTTAAAATGTATGGTGAATAGCATCTGTATAGGTAACAAATGTGATTGTGCAAGCACTTACATTTGCGTCTTATATAGATGTTTTTTCATTTTCAAATCCTGATTTTTATATTGACAGTTTTATGCTGTATTCAACAAATTAAATAACAGAGTAGTTAGATAGTTTACCAGAAAAATGATATACTTTATTTTAAGAAGTGTCTAGAGGAGATTGCGCTGAATGATCAACCTGTGCAAAAGATGAAAGAGCTAGTAGATCTGAATATTAGTTATCATAATAAAAACATCACTGACATCCCACGAAAAAGATTGGGAGGTGAAGTTGTGAATAAGTCCTTTTGGATTCCATTACTAGTTTCATTTGGAACGATGGTAGTACTATATGTAATAGGTTTTATAGCGAATATAGATGTTCTACTATTTAATTTCTCACTTTCGCATACTGAAATTTCACTACTACCGATCGGTGTTGGCATGGTAATGGGGTTTATTAGTGAAACTATTATCAAATCGAAATCACATGCCAACTAGTAAAGCATGTAGTGGCTAACCGTTGTACAGGAGACGAAGTAAGGGAAATACTATAATTCGTAATAAAAGGGGACCAGTGCATGAATATTTCTAACGTAGATGAAATCACTAGTCTGTATCGAAGATTAATAGACGCATGGAACAACCGTGATGCAAAAGGAATGGCTGAACTATTTACAGAACAAGGAATTCAAATTGGTTTTGATGGAAGTAAAATGGTTGGACGACAGGAAATTTTATCGCACCTTACATCAATCTTTGAAAAACATCCCACAGCACCTTTTGTAACGAAAGAGAAAGACGTTCGTGTAATCGGAACGGATACCGCAATCGTACAAGCTATTGCAGGGATGATTCCACCAGGTAAAACAGATATTGAGCCCACAGTAAATGCCCTTCAAACTCTAGTTACCGTTAACAAAGACGGCAATTGGAAAGTTGAGCTCTTCCAAAATACACCTGCACAATTTCATGGAAGACCAGAATTAGTTGAGCAAATGACAGATGAGTTAAGACAAGTAATGAAATAATGACAAAGTCGTAACCGAATCATGTAAAAGGAACCGAGAGATTTGTGTTTCCTACTCTCGGTTCCACTGATGACTAATCATTATGTTTCTCTACATATTCTTTGAGTGCGAGTAGGTTTTTATCCCAATATTGTTCAAAGAAACGAAGCCAGTCCTTTAGTTCAATCAATGGTTCAGAATTAAGCATATAACGTGTTTCACGTCCAACCTTTTGACGGTGGACGAGGCCCGCATCAAATAGAATGTGAAGATGCTTATTTACTGCTGTGCGGCTTATAGGATAGAATTCCACAATATCGGTTATGGATAATTCTTTTTCAGCAAGCAGTTTTAACAGACTACGACGAGTGGGATCGGAAATTGCTTGAAAAATGTCTTGCGTAGATGGTTTCTCCACATTTAAGCCTTTACTAGATCAGGAAGTCTCTCTTTTACAATACGTTCCCAACCGCTTTCAATAAATCCACGAACGACTGTATGAGGTTGTTCAAATTCGGTTACTTTATTGGCATCCCAGCCAGAATGTATTAATGTAAGCTCCGTTTGCTCTTCATTCAATTTTTTAAATTCAATTAAAACATGCCAATCTTTACCCCAATCAAAGCCCAAACGAGTAGGGGGTTGAAGTTCTGTTACTGTACAAATAGAGTCACCGAATTGCCCTGTATGAAGTACAAATTCATGTCCTATAATGGGTTTAAGTGAATTTAGCATCCACCACGCTGCAATCCCTTCTGATGTAGAAACAGCTTCCCATACTTTTTCAAGTGGCGCATTAAGCACAATGGTTTTACAGATATCTTCTAATTTCTCCTGTGAATTCATCATTCATACCTCCGATTCATTTAACACTTTAAGGTGTCATGTTTTATTGTACTACCTAATAGTGTTAGGTAAACAATTTTTATCTAATTAACATAAGTTTTGTTTGGAAATAAATAATAAGTCAACAATTTTAAAATGAAATGAGCTGTTATTTTACTTTTTTTACTTACTAGACACAAATATGTACTAGGAAAAGTAGAAAATTAGGGATATGGAGCATAGTAATCTTCATAGAAAAGAAGTATATTCATTATATAGGTTAATATAATCAGATTTCATATTCTAGTATAGTTGTTTTACAGTAATTTAATTACATTATTTAACAATTAAATATTTGGGCGTTTTGAAAAATATTAAAATTAGTCTTTTTACCTAATTTTTTATATTGTATAACCAGTATTTGTACTTTACTTATATATAAAATAGATAAGGCGGGGATAAATTTGAACGAATTCGGAAATTACCTACAGGAATTGCGTACACAAGGACAGATGTCTTTACGATACTTAGCAGAACGCTCCAATCTTAGCTATTCATTCGTTGATTCTCTAGAAAAAGGTAGGTATAAACCTACACGTGAAGCGGTTTATACATTATCAGAAGAACTAAAAACCGATGCAAATATGTTATTGAAATTAGCAGGTTATGCAACCAATGAAACAGTGGATTAAGTGATTTCCTTCCTTAAAAAATAAAACATCTCCGAACGATGTAAATCTGAAACACGATGGCATGAATCCTCTCCTAGGATCGATTAAAGTAGTTTATGAAAAAAGGTTTTCACATACTCTTTTTAAAAGCGACTTACTTTACAAAAATAATCGATAGAATCATCTTTGCAAATATTAACAATTGTCAATAGTGTTTTATCTAAAATTATCGTATACTTACTATTAAGTAGTTTTTCTATTCGGAATAATCTGTTGCTGGCCATGCATAAATGGTGAGTAATTGTATATTTGCTGAAAAATTAGTAGCAGATTCTTCTCCAGTCCACAAAGCCTCTTAGCAACTACAAAGGAGATGGGCGATATGCCAGCTTATATGGTGAATGAGTATTATATTTTTACTTCATTTGAAGATATGTCTTCTCTAATTCATGACATTATCCATTATTCTCTTCTGCCTGAACAACAGCATCACCATTCATTTTCTGTGCTAACAGGTCGCTTAGATAAACAGGCACTTCAATTCAAATCAGATCAAGGATATTCTATACCTGTCCGCTATGAAAGTGAAGACGATATTTACTATTCACTTTGAATAATTTGTTAGTAGAATTGAATAGTATGATTCGGAATCTACTTATTTCATAGACTTTCAAACCGATCAAAGTTGGTGAATTTACTGACTCGTGACGTCAATGTTTCTACTAGAGAATATGCATCTAAATAAAAGGCATTCCTTCGCTTAGAGCCGAGTGAAGGAATGCCTTTTATTAGTTTTATAGAATACTTCGAACGAACATCATTGGCACCATAAAAAGAGCGTTGGTTCTTCGCAAAAACAACGCCACAAAAGAATAACATCCACAAACTCTATTCTTTCCCAGAAATCCGCTCACTACTATCAACTTCCTGACCCACCATACGCTTTTCAAACGTCTTGCGCCAGCTCGGAGACAATTCTTCAACTTCTAGCAACCGACGAACACCTACTAAGTCCTGTTTATCATGATGCATCAGACGATTCGCTTCTGCCACCGTAATAGCCTGCGCCTGGCGTGTTAACGGAACTAATTTATCTTCGGGAGAAACCATTCCTTCTTGCAGCACCCGGAAATAAAATCCCGTATAGCCTGTATCCTGCACAAGTAGCGGCATGTCTTTTCGTTCATACACAAGCCCTAACTTAAAACACGGCTGGCGCGGCTGACTCACTTGCACAATTGCTTCACCAAGCTGAAACGAGTCCCCGATACAAACGTCTTGCTCCGTGATACCCGAAATCGTCAAATTCTCGCCGAACGCACCATACGAAAGCGGCCGATCCAGCGCGCGTTCCCAGTAGCTATAATGCGCAAACGGATACACACAAACCGCTTTATGCACACCCCCATGATGAACAAGATCCCCTTGGCCATCTCCTATAAAATTAACAGAAGATAAAAACACTGCCTCATGTACTTGCTCCTTGAAAAAGCCAGTCGAAACACTCTTCTTCCGAAAGTCCGTCTCTTTAGGTTTCCCTACATTCAATGAAAGAACCTTAATTGTTTCCATAGAATCTACCTCCTATGTATCTATTTAGTGTAAGTGTATCATCATCCAATATTTTTAGTAAACGTCTCTCTAGCTGAATATATAGCTTTATTAAGTTGAAAAGTGAATCGCAGCGAAACGGTGCTAACCCAATCTCCATTCATTAATCCCCATCGTATCCGTCCCATAACAATCCAACATTTCCTCCTCATCTACCTTCCAAGTCGCACCCCCAACCCAATCAATGCTATAATAAATCCATTCTATATATTCACTACCTGTGCAAAGATTGATGGAGGGAACCTTACATGAAAACCGAAGCTAAACTACAAAAAGAAGCTATGAAAGTCCTTAAAGAGACAAGCCGTACATTCTACATACCAATCAAACTTCTTGAACCGAACGTTCGTGAAGCGGTAGCGTCTGCATACTTGTGCATGCGCGCAATCGACGAAATCGAAGATCATGAACAGCTCGACGTGACGATCGTGATCGACTTGCTGAACAAAGTAAGCGACATACTCGACCACACGATCGCGACAGGAGAATCAATGGCCGCTGCACTTGATACGTTATTCGCACCATACCGCGAGCAATTGCCGGAAGTGACATTGCGCTTAGCTGATTGGGTGGAGTTCTGCCCAGCAACAGCACGTAATAAAGTTTTGGAATCGACTGCGATCATGGGTCGCGGTATGGCGGAATGGGCTGGGAAAGACTGGGTTATTCATACACGTGAAGACCTCGATGATTATACGTACTACGTGGCGGGACTCGTTGGCGTAATGCTAGCCGATATTTGGCGCTGGTATGACGGCACGGAGACGGATCGCGACTTGGCAATCGGCTTTGGCCGTGGATTGCAGTCGGTCAATATTCTGCGTAACTACAAAGAAGACGCAGTACGTGACGTCAATTTCTTCCCGAATGACTGGAAGTTGCCGGAGATGTTTGCGTACGCTGAAGAAAATTTGGCGCTAGCGGATGCGTATATTGAAGACATTCATACGAAAACGATTTTGAACTTCTGTAATATTCCTTTGGCTCTGGCGCATAGTACGCTAGATGCACTGAAAGAAGGACGCGAGAAGATGACGCGTCTGGAAGTAGTTTCGGTCGTCAATAAAGCGATACAAAAGTAAGCGTGTAGTAGGGAAAGGGGGAAAGCGATGCTAGATTTACTGATCATCATGATCGAACGAGTCGGAATGATTGTGGCAGTCGCTTTCCTTTTGACTCGTTTCCGATTTTTCCAGAATATGATTCACCAAGATGGTTTGGATCGTCGGCAAGAGCTGACGGCCATTCTGTTTTTTGGGTTATTTGGGATTTTTGGGACTTATTTTGGCGTGGCGCTTGATATGCAAACGCTTCATTTCGAGAATATGTCATGGCAATTGCATTCTGATGAAGCAATTGCGAACTCCCGTGTCATCGGCGTCGTCGTGGCGGGATTGCTTGGCGGTTATCGACTTGGTATCGGTGCCGGTTTAATTGCCGGGATCCACCGAATGTCACTAGGCGGCTTTACTGCAATTTCATGTGGTGTGGCGACGATTATTTCCGGGATAGTTGCAGGATGCTTCTATAAAAAGAACAAGCACATCAGTCCACTCATGGCATTCGGAATCGGTGCAGCAGCGGAAGCGTTGCAAATGTTACTCATTCTCCTGATTGCTCAACCGCTCGAGAAAGCGCTCACATTAGTGCAGGCGATCGGTTTACCAATGATTCTCGCAAATGGTCTTGGAACGGCGCTGTTCATGCTCATTGCGTACAGCGTGATAAGTGATCAAGAGAAAGTGACTGCATTGCAAGCGCAGAAAACATTGCGTATTGCAGATCAGACGCTTGGCTATTTACGGACAGGCATGCGAAAAGACACAGCTACGGCCGTCTGCGGCATTCTGATGGATGAGCTCAAGCCCGGTGCTGTCGCGATGACGAATAAAACAGAGATTCTCGCATTCATTGGAACAAAAGGAAGTATTGCGCACGGACCGATTCAGACAGACATTACACGGCAAGTAATCCAAGAAGGCAAGCTCATCGTGACCGATTCTATCCTGAATGAATCCCCCGACGTACCCACGTTTGGTGCGGTTGTCATTGCGCCACTTAAGACACGTGGTGAGACGGTTGGGACATTGAAATTATTCTATCCTTCGCGTAAAGCAATTACGGATGTGACGATCGAATTAATCGCAGGACTCGCTGAATTACTCAGCAATCAACTCGAAATCGCTGAAGCGGATCACGCCTATCAACTTGCGAAAGAAGCGGAAATCCAAGCACTGCAAGCACAGATCAGTCCGCATTTCTTATTTAATTCGTTAAATATTATCATTTCATTGATCCGGACAAATCCCGATGAGGCGCGTAAATTACTATCGTCATTGTCATTCTTCTTGCGTCAGAATCTTGAAGGTACGACTGCGAAGATGGTGACGTTACAACAGGAATTAGCGCATGTTGAAGCGTATTTGATGATTGAAGAAGCGCGTTTCATTGATAAATTGAAAATTTGTATCGATACCGATCCGCACGTTATGCAGGTGAAGATTCCACCACTGACGTTGCAACCGATTGTGGAAAACGCGATGACGCATGGTATTAAAGATCTTGATGAACATGCGATTGTCCATATTTCTATTCATGAAATCGATGACGCGATTCATATTATAGTAGAAGACAATGGAAAAGGAATCGACAGTGAGCGACTGTCACGGCTTGGCGAGGAGAAGGTCACGTCTGAAAAAGGGACAGGTCTCGGTCTGTATAATGTCAATCGGCGCCTCATTATGTCGTTTGATGAGCGTTCAGCGCTGGCTATACAGAGTACGCCGAATGAAGGAACGAAGATTTCCTTCCAGATTCCGAAGGTGGAGGTGGAGGATCATGACGGAAATCCGGGCATTGGTCGTAGATGATGAACGGTACGCGCGTGAAGAGTTGATTTATTTATTGGGACAATTTCAGTCGGTTCACATTGTCGGGGAAGCGGATTCGGGTGAGGCGGCGATCGTCAAGGTGATGCAACTGCAACCAGACATAGTATTTCTCGACATTGAAATGCCGAAAGTCGATGGCATGGAAGTAGCAAAGACGCTTGGCGCACTGAAAAAAGTACCGTTGATCGTCTTCGCTACTGCTTATCCGCAGTTCGCAGCGGAAGCGTTTCGAATTCATGCGACGGACTATTTATTAAAACCGTATGATGAAGATCAGTTGCGCCAGACGATTGAACGTGTGGAAGAATTGCTTCACCCGCCGATTGCTACGCTACCAAAACGAATTGATCGGCTGCCTGTTGAAACGGAAGGCGAGATCCACTATATTCCGGTGCAAGATATTCTGTATGTACATCGTGATGATAAATGGACGAAAATTGTTACGGTGGCGAAAGATTACGAGACGCGCATGACATTAAAGGATTTGGAGCAACGGTTGATTCCTGCGTCGTTCTTTCGTATACATAAAAGTATTATTGTCAACTTGGCGCACGTCAGCAGTTTGACGCCTTGGTTCAACGGAGCGTATCAGCTGGAGATCGATCAGCGAGCAGAAAAGCTGTCTGTCAGTCGCAATTATGTCAAAGAATTACGTCAACGTCTAGAAGGATAATCATCTCGTAACCTGTTAATCTCCTGGAGTGCATCTTACTTCGCGATTTTGACATGTTACGAGATTTTGTCATGAATTGGACACCTTTCTATTATAGTTATTGTAAGCGTTATCACTATAAGGGAGGGAAAGAAGCTATGATTACATTTTTATTTTCTATCGTATTATTAATAGTCGGATACTTTACGTATGGTAAGTACATCGTCAAAATGTTCGGCGTTAAGGAAGACCGTGCGACACCAGCGTATACAAGCGCAGACGGAGTCGACTATGTGCCGATGAGCACAAGCAAGAACTCATTGATCCAGTTACTAAATATTGCAGGAGTTGGACCGATTTTCGGACCGATCATGGGTGCGTTATACGGCCCGGTTGCATTTATCTGGATCGTTGTCGGCGCGATTTTTGCAGGCGCTGTACATGATTATCTAACAGGTATGATTTCGATCCGAAACCGCGGAGCACACTTGCCTGAACTGGCAGGAAAATTTCTCGGGAAATTTATGAAGCATATCGTCAATGCATTTGCGTTATTATTACTCGTCTTGGTCGGTACGGTATTCGTTTCGGCACCAGCAGGACTGCTGTACAACTTGATGAACGGTTGGATGGCAATGGGTATTATCGTTGCACTTATTTTCCTTTATTATATTTTGGCTACATTATTACCGATCGATAAAATCATCGGTCGCTTCTATCCTATCTTCGGCGCACTACTTGTAATCAGTGCAGTCGGAATCGGTGGCATGATGGTCATCAAAGGCGTTCCAATTCCGGAATTAACATTTGCGAACTTGCATCCGGATAATATTCCGATCTTCCCGTTATTATTCTTAACGATTTCATGCGGCGCATTATCTGGCTTCCATGCGACGCAGTCTCCGATCATTTCTCGGACGACAAAGAAAGAAAGCGAAGGACGAAAAATTTTCTACGGTATGATGATTGCAGAAGCTATTATCGCAATGATCTGGGCAGCGGCTGGTATGGCGTTGTTCAACGGTATTACATTAAGTGAATTACTTGCAGCTGGCGGACCCGCAGTGATTGTTAGTGAAGTATCCACTGTCATGTTAGGTGCGGTTGGTGGTACACTCGCTATCCTCGGAGTCATCATTCTACCTATCACATCGGGTGACACGGCTTTCCGTAGCGCGCGAATGATTATCGCAGACTACATTAAATATCCACAAGCGAAAATCTTGAGCCGTCTATGGATCGCACTTCCGATGTTCGCTATCTCTATTGCACTGACACGTATAGACTTTAATATTCTATGGCGCTACTTCTCCTGGGCGAACCAGTCCACGGCAGTTATCGCGTTATTCGTAGGTGCTATGTATCTCTTCATTGCCGGCAAGAACTACTGGGTCGCACTCATACCCGGAACGTTCATGCTGATGGCCACGATGACGTATATACTAAACGCAGCCATTGGATTTGGATTACCGATGAACGTAGCCCTTATAGGTGCAACTGTCATCTCGATCTTCCTCGTCGCCCTATTCTTCAATGCCGCAGTGAAAGCCCGTGCTGCTCAGATTCCGCTGGAAGAAGATATTACAGGCTGGGAAATCACACGAACTGTTTAAACGAATGAATACAACCTGTTGAGCTTCGGCTTAGCGGGTTTTTTTATGGAGATATATAAAGAGGCTCCGTTATGATACACTACTAATTAAAGGACGTTGTTTTTACACAATAAGAGTCTTTTATACAATTAAAATAACTAATGATACTAATAGTGTAAATATACACTATACGTATAAAGGAGGAATTCGACGTTGAATAAACAGACAGTCATAGACTTGGTGTCGCCTCGCTTGAAATTAATTCGAACGGAAATGGACTACACGCAAGATCAGATGGCGGAGATTATGGGGATTTCTAAGAAGACGCTTGTACAGTTGGAGAAAGGTCGCCAGGAGATTGGCTGGTCTACAGCGGTAGTCGTTTGTGCGTTATTTCGCGAGAGTGCTCTGCTGCGCTCAGTCATGGGTGAAGATCCGATTGAGCTAGCTGAAATGGCTGTGCATGAAGAGATTCATTCACGGGAAACTGCAGCGAGTGCATCGATTAATTGGTGGACAGAAGTGGGTCAGTGGCAGCAATATAATTTACAACAGCATACAGCAGGTGGACATTACCGCATTATCGCAGCGGACAATAAGCGGTTATTTGGTACGGGAGACCGAGAAAAAGCGTTGGCTGAATTCAAGAAATATATGGATATGACGTAGTTGTTATATGAAAATAATTCATGAAAAACAGAAGAAAACCGACTGTACTCTTTTACGAGTATGTCGGTTTTTCGATGTGGAATGAGAATTTCTGTGCAGTTGTAAATAGACCTTTTTCATATATGCGTTCTTCGAATTCCACATGATCGTCGCAGTCGATCGATAGCACTGTCGTACATCGTGTACCGTAATCTTTCGACGCAATGAATATAGAAGACAACAAGCTTTCGAGATCTTCTCCGACGCCTGTATCAGGCAGTTGTTCAGTCGGGAAACGTTCCGCTCGTTGCATCATAGCGAATAACACGTCAGGATCGATTGTCGTAGTCTGTTCCAAATACTCCGCAAGCAACGCTTTCGTTTTATCTACTTTCGGCCATGGTGTATCGAGCAATGCGTTGCTCAGTCCGTGTGTGCCGTGCGTGATATGTTGGATCGATTGTTCGATATTCGAGTAATAGAACATCTCTTCAGCAGATCCAGCGAGCACGTTGCAGCCTGCGTAATCGTCTCGATTCGTATGCAGTTGCTCCATGAACGATTGCGCGGACAAATCCGATTGTAAATAGGAAGAGACGATATGACCGCGCGAACGCTTGCCTGTTTCCGGTCGCGTGAAGTCTCGGTAGTTCGTTAATGCGGCGACTTTTCCTTCTGTATTGACGCCAAGCCACGTACCCATTTGTTCTAAATCACGTCCTGCCAAGACGTTCGGGTAATCGCTCCAAAAGTCTGCTGGTGCTGTTGGACGACGATACGCTTCGTCTCGGTTCGCCATCAGAACCAATTTATACTTCGGGTGGCTTTGTAATTGGAATGCCAGTAAACACATGTCACTCACCTCGTTTAGTTATGTATGAAATTAGTGTATCATGGGCAGTTTTGTTTGGCGACTGTACAGACAGTATGATAAACACGATAGCAAACAAAGCTGTTGATTGTTTGGAACACTATTGAAGTTACGAATTGTAAGAGGTATCATAAGAGTTAACGAACAAACAATCATCGGATTTGTTTGTGATAACTAAAAACATGATAGGAGTGCGTACTACATGGAAATCATAGAAACGTTCTGGGAGGCTTCATTAGATGAATTAAAGCAGGGTTATATAGAGAGCAACACTTCGTATGATTGTTTGTTATGCGGCAAGCAAATGGAAAAAGGCGTGATTTATCCGTACGAGAATGCGTTGTATGAAGCGGAGCGATTTATGCATGTACATATCGAACATTCCCATCAGTCGGTGTTTGCGTATTTGCTTGAGCTCGATAAGAAATGGTCGGGGATTACGGATCATCAAGGGGATCTATTGCGTTTATTCTATCAAGGGAAAAGCGATAAGGATATCCAGGAAGAATTGGAGATCGGCAGTGCGACGACGGTTCGGCATCATCGGTTTGCGTTGAAAGAAAAAGAACGTCAGGCGAAAGTGTTTCTTGCGATGATGGAGTTATTGAGAGAGCGAGAACAATACGTTCCGGCTTTCATTCCGCCACATAAAGCATCGCAGTTATTTCATGATGATCATTCGGTTGCGGAGGAAGAACAGCAAGCGATACTGCGAACGTTTTTCCCTGATGGAATGGATGGTCAGTTAAAAGAGATGCCAGCGACAGAAAAACAGCGACGTATTATTGTCCAGGAAATCAGTAAACGCTTTGACGGAGATATTTCGTACAGTAAGCATGAAGTGAATGATCTGCTGTCAACAATACATGAAGATTTCATTACATTGCGTAATTATTTAACCGAATATGGCTATTTCGGTCAGACGCGTAACGGCAATCAATATTGGCTAAAGTAAGCTTCCGTTTGAATGTTATCAGGTTTAGAAATTATGCAGGTGGGAAGACTAGGAGTAATCGCGAAAGGAGCGGAAGTAAATGACTGCAAAAGACACAGTGATTAAAATTTTGAACGAAAGTATGACGGGCACAATGGCAACGGTGGACAACAACAAGCCGTATAGCCGCTACATGACATTCATGAGTGATGGATTGACATTGTATACACCTACTAATAAGAAAACGGAAAAGGTGGATGAGCTGGAGGATAATCCCCACACGCACATTCTACTTGGATATGACGGTGAAGGATTCGGTGATGCGTACGTGGAATATTCTGGTCATGTAACGATTTCCGATGATGAATCATTGAAGGAAAAAATCTGGAACGATCATATGAAAGCATGGTTTGATGGACCAGAAGATCCGAATTTGGTTATTTTGAAAATCGAACCGGAAGCGATCCGTTTGATGAACAAAAAAGGCCAACCGCCAGAAGATATTTCCCTGTAAATAATGAGTAGGCTATAAAAGTATAGTTGAATACTATATCCCGAAAGTGAGAGGTTATACTCCCACTTTCGGGATATTTTTATGTAGCTGGCAAGTTAGCCAAAAATATGTGCAAAACCCGCAGATTTCCATTGCTTGAAGAGGTCAAATGCGGGTATACTCTATATAAGAACACTTGTTCCTTTGAGGAGTGAACGTCATATGAAGCCGTTACCGAATAAAAAAATAGCCTGTCTTGACATGCGTAGCTTCTACGCGAGTTGTGCTGCGGCAATGGAAGGGCTCGACGTCATGAAGGTGCCGATTGCGATCGTCGGTAATATCGAGCGCAAAGGCGGAGTCGTGTTAGCTGCCTCGCCGCCACTGAAAAAGGAGTTCGGCATTACGACTGGCATGCGTTTGTATGAGATTCCGGACGATCCGAGCATTCGTTTGATTGAACCGAAAATGCAGTTTTATATAGATGTCTCGATGGAGTTGACGAGATTATTGAATCGCTATGTGCCAAAAGAAGCGATTCATGTGTATAGTATCGATGAAAGTTTTGTGGACTTTACGGGCACCGAAAAGCTTTGGGGGCCTCTCGAGAATTTGATTTTCCGGATCCAAGACGAGTTGTATCGGCAATTCGAGTTGCGTTCAGCTTGCGGCGTCGGGCCGAATATGTTGCTGTCGAAACTTGCGCTGGATTTGGAAGCGAAGAAAACAGGGATCGCGCACTGGACGTATGAAGACGTGCCGGAGAAGTTGTGGCCGGTCGCCCCGCTTCATAAAATGTGGGGGATCGGCAGAAGAGTGGAGCGAACGCTTGAAGACATGGGTGTTTATTCGGTCGGTGATCTCGCACATACGCCACTCGAAAACTTGGAGAAGAAGTTCGGTGTGATGGGCAATCAATTATATTATCACGCGCATGGCATCGATTATTCCGAACTTGGTTCCGTCTTGATCGAGGGGCAAGTGAGTTACGGCAAAGGCCAGACGTTGTTGCGCGATTATACGACGACGGACGAAGTATTAGCCGTTTTGCTTGAGATGTGTGAAGATACCGCGATGCGCGCACGCCTTGCAAAAAAGAAAGGACGTACGATCACGTTGTCGTTTGGCTATTCGAAGCACGCGTTAGGTGGCGGCTTCCAGCGACGAAAAACGCTGCCGGAAGCGACGAATGAAACGCTGGCGATTTATCGCGTGTGCCAAGAACTGTTTGAAACGTTCCATGATGGCAGACCCGTCCGCCATATTTCCGTTAACTTGTCGAATCTTGAAGAAAACGACAGTTTCCAGCTGAGTTTATTCGAACCTTCGAACTGGAAACAGCAAAAAATCGGTCAAGTGATGGATGAAATTCGTGTGAAGTACGGATCAGCTGCCATTCTTCGCGCGGTTTCCGTTACGCCAGGCGGTACAGCCTATAGGAGAAATCAATTAATTGGCGGTCATTATAAGTGAAGAAACTAGCAAATGGACTAAGGGATCTAGTGGAGTACGGATAATATACTTCAGAAACTGAAACATTCAAGTTCCGTAACTTTCGATATGATACGAACTTTGCTAAAATCAAATAGCAAGCACCAATAAAAATACTGCAATCGATGCAATGCAGATCAAAGGAGGAAAGCCAGTGAAAGTATTACTGGATTTACGCTGGTTTTTTTCCGAGAGAAAAAAACAGTACAGCATAGGGATCACCGCGCTAATGATTGTCGCGTTACTGCAATTGGCACCCCCGAAAATCATCGGTTATATTGTCGATGCGGTGGCGAAAGATGAACTGACCGGAGCCATGCTGACACGCTGGATGATTATTCTGATTGTGGCAGGCGTCTTGATGTATGTCTTGCGTTATGTATGGCGTGTGATGATTTTCGGATCATCTGTGTACCTCGCGCGCGTCATGAGAGAACGGCTGTTTATACACTTCACACGCATGTCGCCTTCATTTTATCAGCGACGACGCGTAGGGGATTTGATGGCACACGCAACGAATGACATCAACGCAGTGCAGCAAACGGCAGGTACAGGAATTCTGACACTTTTTGATTCGATTTCGACAGGTGGATTCGTCATCCTCATGATGGGCTTTTCAATTAGTTGGAAATTAACGTTGATCGCCCTCGTGCCGATTCCCGTGATGATCATCCTGACGAGTTATTATGGACGATTATTACGTAGTCGATTCCGCGTAGCGCAGGAAGCATTTTCCGATTTGAACGACAAAGCACAAGAGAGTATTTCAGGTATCAAAGTGCTAAAGACGTTCGGTCAACAAAAGGAAGATGTTGAATCGTTCACGAGACGTTCGGAACAAGTTGTCAAGGAAAATATGCGTGTGGCGAAAGTCGATGCGCTGTTTGATCCGACGATTGCCGGAATTTTCGCGATCTCATATGTCCTATCCTTTTATTTCGGGACACGTTTTATTATGTCGGGTGAATTGTCAATCGGTGATTTGGTTGCGTTCACTTCCTATTTAGGACTTCTGACATGGCCGATGTTGGCGATTGGTTTCTTGTTCAATATCGTTGAACGAGGAAATGCGTCGTACAGCCGAATTCAAGATTTGCTTTCGGTTGAGCAAGGCATTCAAGATCGTCCGAATGCGGTGAGTCAATTACCGCACGGAGATATCGCCTTCGCTCTCGATACGTTCTCGTTCCCAGATGATAAGCGGGCATCGTTGCGCAATTTACACTTTACGATCAAGCAAGGGGAAACACTGGGCATTATCGGAAAGACCGGCTCAGGGAAAACCGCAATTCTCAAGTTATTAATGCGAGAATTCGAAGGGTATACAGGAACGATTACGTATGGTGGCATTCCGATCACGCGGTATAAGAAAGAATGTTTACGCCAAGCAATCGGTTATGTGCCACAAGACCATTTCTTGTTCTCGACGACACTCGGTGAAAATATTGCCTTTACGAACCCGAAGATTGATCCAGAGAAAATTGTGGCGGCTGCGAAATCCGCGCATATTCACGAGGACATTCTGACATTTGAAAAAGGCTACGAGACGATGGTTGGAGAACGTGGCGTGTCATTATCCGGTGGACAGCGTCAGCGTGTGTCGATTGCACGTGCGTTGCTTATGGATCCGGAGCTTTTATTGCTGGATGATTCATTATCCGCCGTCGATGCTCGGACAGAAGAAGCGATTCTTCGTTCATTGAAAGAAGAAAGAACGGGTAAGACGACTATCATTACGTCGCACCGCTTAAGTGCGATCCAGCACGCTCATCAGATTATTGTTCTTGATGAAGGTGAAGTCGTTGAAATTGGCGACCATGAAAGTTTAATCGCACAAAACGGAATATATAAAGAAATGTACGATCTGCAACAGCTAGAGTCGATCGTAGAGCAAGGAGGCGGCGCAGATGAATAACAAACAGAAGATGTCCGCCAGGGATCAGTTCAAAACATTCATGAGGCTAGCGAAATACGTCTTGCCGATGAAGAAAAGTGCACTGATCGCGACTCTATTATTGCTGTTGACGGTAACATCGACGATTCTTGGACCTTTAGTGATCCAACGATTCCTCGATGACTATGTCGTACCTCTAAACTTCCCAGCGAAAGAAGTATGGATTATTGCACTGATCTACATCGGACTACAACTCGTCAATATTGTCGGGTCGTATTTCCAAACACTGCGATTCCAAGAGCTCGCACTCGCGATCATCCAGCAAATCCGTATCGATGCGTTCTCGAAAGTTCAGAAGCTTGGACTGCGGTACTTCGATCAGACACCAGCTGGCGGAATCGTTTCACGTGTAACGAATGATACCGAATCAATCAAGGAAATGTTCGTCAGTGTGGCGGTTACGTTCATGCAGGCGATCTTCGGAATTGTTGGCGTCTACATTGCGCTCTTTACGCTAGACGGAAAACTCGCGCTCTATACGCTGATCCTGTTGCCGCTATTCCTCATTCTCGTATCGGTCTACCGCTATTACAGTGCAGACTTCTATCAAGATATCCGAGAACGGCTCAGTCAGTTGAATGCGAAAATCTCCGAGTCCTTATCCGGTATGGGCATGATTCAAGCCTTTCGCCAGGAGAAACGCTTGTCTGACGAGTTCATTGAAGTCAATGAAGGACATTACCGCGTCGGACTGCGAAATATTCGTTTCGATAGCTTGATGCTTGGGCCGTTTATCGACTTGATGTATGCCTTATCTATCGTGGCAGTACTGAGTTATTTCGGAACGGCATCGCTTACATCGGTCGTCGACGTCGGGATTATCTATGCGTTTACTACGTTGCTAAGACGTCTATTCCAGCCGATCAATCAAGTGATGCAACGTTTGTCGATGTTCCAACAAGCGATTGTATCTGCGTCACGAGTATTCGCGTTGATCGATAATCCGGAAATTGAACCGAAACAAAAAGCAGCATCTACACAAGAGATTCAAGAAGGTACGATCGAATTCCGTAATGTAACGTTCAGTTACGACGGCAAAAATGATGTACTAAAAGACATTTCCTTTACCGCGAATGCAGGCGAAACGGTCGCACTTGTCGGTCATACAGGAAGTGGAAAGAGTTCGATTATCAATCTATTCATGCGTTTCTATGAATACGAGCGCGGCGACATCTTCATTGATGGAGTATCGCTAAAGGACTATCCAATAGAAGAACTGCGGAAGAAAGTAGGACTCGTCCTGCAAGATCCATTTATGTTTTATGGTGATATCGCAAGCAACATCCGCCTGCATAACGAAGAGTTGACAGATGAAGACGTGCGAGAAGCTGCAGAGTTCGTCCAAGCCGATCACTTCATTGGAGAGTTGCCGAACGGTTATGAACAAAAAGTGACAGAACGCGGCTCGACATTATCAAGTGGTCAGCGTCAATTGATCGCGTTTGCGCGGACGATTGCGATGAATCCGAAAGTGCTCGTGCTGGATGAAGCGACAGCGAACATCGACACGGAAACAGAAGTCGCGATCCAAAAGAGTCTAGAGAAAATGCGCGAAGGACGTACGACGATTGCGATTGCTCACCGTCTAAGTACAATCGCCGATGCAGAATTAATTCTTGTACTCCACCACGGCGAAATTGTCGAGCGGGGAACACACGCAGAGTTACTTGCGCAAAAGGGATTGTATTACACAATGTACGAATTGCAGAATGGTACGCAAGATTAAGCACGCACGATTGTCAAAAAGATTTCACAATCTAATGAAGCGTAATCTAGCCTTTTGTTTGGTACGATAGAGTGGGAATGTTGGCGATTGCCGACATTCTACTTGTCCTACTGTTAAAGGAGGAATTTTGTTGGGGACGGATGTTAATATTTTCTTTGCGTTTGGAGCAGGTTTCCTGAGTTTTATTTCTCCATGCGTATTACCACTATACCCGGCCTTTATATCGTATATCACCGGCATGTCACTGGATGACCTCGGGGATAAGAAAAAGGGAATGAGCCGTGCAGGTATGCTGCATACGCTATTCTTTTTACTCGGATTCTCGATTGTATTTATTATCTTAGGATTCAGTACATCATTTATCGGATCGATTTTCTTACAATATCAAGATTTGATACGTCAGCTGGGTGCGATTTTCATCATTATCTTTGGATTGATGACGATTGGATTATTCAAACCGGAATTCCTTATGAAAGAGAAAAAATTGCAATTTAAGAATCGTCCTGCGGGTTATCTCGGTACCGCGCTGATCGGTCTAGCGTTTTCAGCTGGATGGCAGCCATGTATGGGGCCGATCATCGGCGCTATCATCTACCTAGCAGCAACTAATCCAGGATCTAGTATGTTGTATATGATGTTGTATGTACTCGGCTTTGCTATTCCTTTCTTCTTCTTGTCTTTCTTCATCACAAGAATTGGCTGGATTCGCAAACACAGTATGACCATTACCAAAGTCGGTGGTTACTTGATGATCATTTTCGGTATTATTCTGTTCTTCAACGGAATGGTCTATTTCACAAGTTTGTTAAGCCCGATATTTGGGGATTTCCAAGGATTTTAATTTAGTCTGGTAAGCAGAAAAGAGGTGTAGTATGAAAGAAATTACTTCTTTTGAAGAGTGGCAACATATATGGAAAGAGACGCCACAGTTTCTATTGTTCGTGAAGACCAATAATTGTTCCGTTTGTGAAGGACTTTACCCGCAGGTGGCGGAACTCGAAAGCGACTATCCTTTCGATTTTTATCGTGTTAACGCAGCGGAAGTTCCAGAAATGGCGGGACAGTTGTCACTCTTTACTGCGCCGGTCGTCTTATTATTTAACGAACAGAAAGAATTGACGCGTTTCGCACGAATCGTGCCAATGAATGAGTTGAAAAGACGCCTCGATGAGCTAGTGCAGTGGGGGAACGTAGATGAATAAGATACAAGAAATGATAGATTATGTTTTTACCACTATTCCTTCAATCTATTTGATTATCGGTTCAACGGTCGTCTTTCTCGTGATGACGACATTCGTCTACACGATGCGGGCGAAGGCGTCGAATAGGCCGATTCAGGCGAAGAAGATTATTTTACCGCCACTGTTCATGTCGACGGGAATGTTCATGTTCTTGTTCGACGAGTTCCAGGTGCCGTGGACGCAAGTAGTCGAAGCGAGTTTGGTTGGCGTGATATTTTCCACGTTCTTGATTTATACGACGAAGTTAGAGCTCAAGCATGACGGAATTTATTTGAAGAAGTCGAAGGCGTTTTTGATTATTCTGCTTAGCTTGCTGGTGATTCGCATGGTAGGTAAAATTGTGCTGAGTAACTCGATCGACGTCGGCGAGCTCGGCGGCATGTTCTTCATCCTAGCGTTCTCGATGATTCTGCCATGGCGGATCGGGATGCTGGTGAAGTATAAGATGCTTGAGAAGAATATGGTAATGAAGAAGTCGTCTTTGTGACGGCTTCTTTTTTTGTGCAATGGAAATGAAGGGGGAGAGGCTGGCGGTAGTTTTGGGGAGGGGATTTGTGCTTCGGAGGGGACGCTTTCCTAGAGGGCTCGCGGTGAGCCAACTGTTCGCTGCGCTCTCTTAGTTGTCTCGCCTGTCGAGCTGATCCTCTGGGAGTCGCCCCTCCTACGCGCCAATCCCTTGCAAAGTAAGTGGAACATACTTTTTGTTGTGCATTAAAGTTAGACTTATAATCTATTTTGAACTAGAACTAGAACTAGAAATAGAACTAGAACTAGAACTAGAACAAGTCAAGATACAACAATAATTCACGCATAGGCTCTAGTGAGTGATCTAAGTACTCACACTATCAACGTAGGATGGAAGCGGAAGCTGGCGGACGCTTTCCCATGACGTAGCCCCCTAACTCACTGAACTTATGAACTTGAACTTAATTACTCAAAACCAAAAAACAGGACGCCCCATCAATAGGGACGTCCTGTTTTTGCATAGTCACGTAAATAAGTGCTCATAAGGCTGAATATCAATTTCCATCTGCTTGAGCTTCTTGCGCAAGAAATTATGGTCGCGCTTCGGTGTAGCCAGAATATAGCCCTTGATAATATGATCAAATTCAATAGTTTTGGCACGGTCTTCTAACGCAATCTCGCCGATCTTGGCACCGATCTTCTGCTTCGCCACATCACGGAACAACTCCGGCACAGGCGTAACCAGTTCGTTGAGCATACTCTTCGCTTCATCATTCCATAAATGCAACGACTCGTTGACATAATGCTCTTCCCAATCCAACGTCGATTTTCCGTCTTCTTTCGGCAATACTTTCAGGAACTTCCGGAACATGAAGAATCCGCCGATAGCGAATAAGCCGATCATCACAATACCCCAAAATATAATAAACCACATAAATAGGTCTGGCACGGTTTTTTCACCTCTTCCATTCTATCTTCCATTATAAAAGCAATTGAGAAATATTTCACTACTAACGTATCCTTTTCGTCATTTGTCTCTATATAGCGGATGAAAGGAGGTGATAGACATGGCAGCAGGACTAGAATTCAGCCAGGCTACGGCAAAGGTTCACTTTAACGCAGGCGTAAACGAGAGAGGTCACTTCATTCGCAAGATTAAAACGTACAAATTCATCAACGACGACGCAACACCGGCGAATATGTACACCGCTTTGACACAACTTGCATCATTATCTAGCTATCCATTAATTCAGCTTGAGAAAGTTGTAACAGAAGATCTTCATAAATAAAACCGTAAAGGAGGAGAACGCACATGGCAAAAGTATTGGAATTGACATTCTTAACCGCGGCGAATAAACCGGTAAAGTTAACGGTAGACGAACCGTACACGGGTATTACGGAGGCACAAGTGGAAGCCGTTATGCAACAAGTGATCGCAAACAACATCTTCGTCATTGAAGAATCCCCGCTCGCCAAAATCAAAAGTGCGCGTATCATAGCGCGCGATACAGAAATGCTCGTGAATCGATAACACGCTGCCGGTTTTCAGTCTCGTACTGGAAGCCGGCTTTTTTATTGAATGAAAGGAGGAGTGGACAATGGAGAACTGGTTACAGCTTATACAAGATGTCGGATTCCCGATTTTCGTATCGTTCTATCTGCTACATCGATTGGAAGTCAAACTGGAAGCGATCCATGGCGTTCTCTCAGATATCAAAAACCGATAACTTCATAGGAACTTCATGAATCTGCCATGGTTTAGCCAAAATGGAAGACACCTTCACCTTGTATGACTTGTGAACTTTCGTTATGATAAAGTCATTAGTTAAAGGTGGGGGAATCGAATATGTATAAAAAGTTTTTAATACCGGTTACATTGATCTTTGTGCTGATGTTGAGTGCCTGTGGTGGCGGATTTAAACCAGATCATAAATACAAGGTGGATTCGTTTGAGTTTACCAATCAGAACAATGAAACAGTAACCGATAAAGATTTGGAAGGCTCCGTATGGCTGGCACAATTCGTCTTCACGAAGTGTACAACTGTTTGCCCACCTATGATGAGCAATATGGTCACGTTACAGGAAAAATTAATTGACAATAAGATCGAGGATTACAACATTGTGTCATTCAGTGTAGATCCAGACGTAGATACACCGGAAGAACTCGGAAAGTATCTCGACCTGTTCAGCGCGCCAGATGAAAGTAAATGGCAAATGCTGACAGGATACGATATGAAAACGATTGAAAAATTTGCAGCTTCATCGTTTAAGCAATTAGTAAAGCAAATTCCGAACGATGATCAAGTACTCCATGGCGTTTCATTTGGATTGGTCAATCAAAACAATGAAGTGGTAAAATTATATGGTGGGAACGAAGACGTACAATATGATACAATCGTAAAAGACATTAAAGCACTCATCAAAGAAGGCAAGTGATGAACGGAAGGGGTGAGGCAATGAAGAAATTAAAGAAGAAGAGGCTTAGTCGATCGGGACGCGTTATGGTCGCTTTTTTGGTTTTATTAGTTCCTGTTGCTGTCACACTCTTTACGATTTCTGCCATTCTTTGGGTGAATTTCGGAAAACACGACACGATTGCAGAAACGGCTACGGCATTATTTCATATTCAAGACCGCAAAACGGGAGAAGCTGTCCCACAGGAATTTATTCCAATCTATATCGCGGCGGCTGAAAAATACAGCATTCCTTGGACGTTGCTTGCGGCGCATCACCGTATAGAGACCAGGTTTTCCACGATGAAAACCGACGTCTCACCGGTTGGGGCAGAAGGGCCGATGCAGTTCATGCCATGCACCTTCGTCGGCTGGGACTATCCCGGCTGTAAGGAGTTAGGCAAGGGAGATATACCTGAACGGGACAAGATCGATCCAGCAGTAATCAAGGAGTACGGTGGCTATGGCGTCGATGCGAACGGTGACGGAATAGCCGATCCATTCGACATAGAAGACGCCATCTTCAGCGCAGCGCATTATCTGTCGGATAGCGGGGCGGCTGACGGCAATATAGAAAAAGCAGTGTTCAACTATAACCGCAGTGATCAGTATGTAGAAGATGTCTTATGGTACTACCATGAGTTTGAGGAGCAACGCCAAGCATCAGAAAAACAAGCGAAAAAATAAAACGCAGAGCCAACAACCGAACTTCGGTGGCTCTGCGTTTTTTAGTTTGTTGATGGAATGAGTGGGTCTATGAGCGGTTAAAGAAGCTGATAGAGCACTCGCGTAGCCAGATAGAGCGGTTAGCGGGGAGGATAGAGCGAAAATCGCGTGACATAGAGCGGTTATGGGATTCTAAGAGCGCTCAAGTGAATCTATGATCGCCTAGAGCGTTATAACGATCCAAGCGATTCATCCACGACGCAAAGTCGATCAACGTCACCTTCACATCTCCCAATCCCTCTGCTAAAACAAAAAAACGTGAAGCCCACCCAAAAGGTGACTCCACGTTTGATGTGTAAATTATGATGCTTTGCGCATACTCTTCATAATCAAGCTTACGATGAATACAAGTACAATCGCACCGATTAAAGCGGGTAAGAAATAGAAACTAGAGATCTGTGGACCCCATTCTCCTAATAGTGCACCACCAATCCATGCACCTACAATACCTGCAATGATGTTACCAATAATACCGCCGGGAATATCTCTACCTACAATAAGTCCAGCTAACCAACCAATGATACCTCCGATAATTAAGAACCATAAAAAGCTCATGTTGCTCATCTCCTTTTTTAGTATGTGACGTTATGTAGCTCTCGCTTAGTCTTTGTATTACCGACTTTTTCATACATCAAACATTTTTCGATAAAAAAAGTTCAGACAGGTGAAATTACCTGCTGAACTCATGATCAGTTTACTTGGCGATAACCGTTGCGCCTAGTGTGTTTTGGAAGTGCGAAAGCGCCCATTCGTGACCTGCTGGATTAAAACTTGCGACGCCTCCTTCATGAACAACTATCGTGTAACCGAGGTTGTACGCATCGACAGCGGTATGTAGAATACAAATATCCGTGCAGACACCCATGAGATGAATTTCGGTTATTCCGCGTGAACGCAATTGGATATCGAGGTTCGTTCCAGCAAATGCGCTGTAACGTGTTTTGTCCATCCAGATGATATCGTCTGAATGCTTCGTATACAGATCATGTAATTTACCATACAAGTGGCGGCCTTCCGTACCTCGGATATTATGAGGAGGGAATAGTGCACTTTCAGGATGATAAGGATCATCCACTTCATGCAGGTCATTGATGACGAATACCGGAAGCTTCTTTTCGACATACTCTTTTGTGACATCGACAATATACTCTTCAAGCGCGATGCCTGGATCACCGCAAGTGAGTGCACCATCTTCTGCAACGAAATCGACTGTGTAATCTACTACTAGCAAAGCTTTATTCATACAAATCCACTCCTTTTCTTCATTTTGTCATAGTGGCGGCTCGATGTCTAAACATATGTAAAGACACCGTAACAGTCATTATTTTCTACAAAGTTATAAATAAATAAAAACTATTCTAACATTTTATATAGGAAGTAAATGTAATTTATGTTGTTTTTATCGAAAAATAGAGGGCTATTTGAGAATCATATTAGCTAATTGAGAATTCTTAAGGATATTTTGATTAGTCATAAGATTTTCTTATGTGTACAGATAAATTATATGTATTTTACTATTGTTCTTTGGTATACTAAGATGGAGTAGAGGAAAGATGTAAACTTTTCATCTTTCAGTACATAAAGGGAGGAAACAATAAAATGGCAAAAAGCAACTTGCATAATAGCCGTCAGTCTTTCACAGTAAACGACAAGACGTATAACTACTACCGTTTGAAAGCTTTAGAAGAAGCAGGACTAACAAAAGTATCTAAACTTCCTTATTCTGTAAGAGTATTACTAGAATCAGTACTTCGTCAACACGACGGATACGTAATCAAGGACGACCATGTTGAAGATTTAGCTAAATGGGGCACTGTACAAAACGCAGACGCTGAAGTTCCATTCAAACCTTCACGCGTAATTCTACAAGACTTCACAGGAGTTCCTGTTGTAGTAGACTTGGCTTCATTGCGTTCTGCAATGAATGAACTAGGTGGAGATCCAAACGAGATCAACCCTGAAATTCCAGTGGATCTAGTAATTGACCACTCGGTACAAGTAGATAGCTATGGTACGCCACAAGCTCTACAAATGAACATGGAACTTGAATTCGAACGTAATGCTGAGCGTTACCAGTTCCTAAGCTGGGCACAAAAAGCATATGATAACTACCGTGCAGTACCACCTGCTACAGGTATCGTTCACCAAGTAAACCTTGAATATCTTGCAAACGTTGTTCACGCTGTTGAAAACGAAGATGGATCATTCGAAACATACCCAGATACATTAGTTGGAACGGACTCCCACACAACAATGATCAACGGTATCGGCGTACTTGGATGGGGCGTTGGTGGTATCGAAGCTGAAGCAGGAATGCTTGGACAACCTTCATACTTCCCAATTCCAGAAGTTATCGGTGTAAAATTGGTTGGAGATCTTCCAGACGGAACAACTGCAACTGACTTAGCGCTTAAAGTAACTCAAATCCTTCGTGCACAAGGTGTTGTAGGTAAATTTGTTGAGTTCTTCGGCCCTGGCGTTTCTAAATTGCCACTTGCTGACCGTGCGACAATCGCAAACATGGCGCCTGAATATGGGGCTACTTGTGGATTCTTCCCGGTTGACGAAGAGTCACTTAACTATATGCGCTTAACAGGCCGCGACGAAGAACACATTGCAGTAGTGAAGCAATACTTGATCGAAAACGATATGTTCTTCACTCCTGAAAAGGAAGAGCCGACATTCACTAAAGTTGTAGAAATCAACCTTAGCGATATCGCTGCAAACCTTTCAGGTCCAAAACGTCCACAAGACTTGATTCCATTGACTGAAATGCAACAGTCTTTCAAAGACGCAGTTGTAGCTCCAGAAGGAACACAAGGCTTTGGCTTAACACCAAAAGAGCTTGAGAAAAAAGGCACAATTAAGTTCGAAGACGGACGTAAAGTTGAGCTTAAAACGGGTGACGTTGCGATCGCAGCTATCACTTCTTGTACAAACACATCTAACCCTTACGTAATGTTAGCGGCTGGATTGGTTGCGAAGAAGGCTGTTGAAAAAGGACTTACACCTCCTGCATACGTTAAAACTTCATTGGCGCCAGGTTCAAAAGTTGTTACTGGCTACTTGAACGAATCAGGTCTATCTGAGTACTTAGATACAATCGGATTCAACACAGTTGGTTACGGATGTACTACATGTATCGGTAACTCGGGTCCATTGCTTCCAGAGATCGAAAAAACAATTGGTGAAGAAGATCTTCTAGTTACATCTGTCCTTTCAGGTAACCGTAACTTTGAAGGACGCGTACACCCATTCGTTAAAGCGAACTACTTGGCTTCACCTCCACTAGTTGTGGCATACGCATTAGCTGGAACAGTGAACATTGACTTCGCAAAAGATCCAATCGGAACGGATAAAGACGGTAAAGACGTATTCTTCAAGGACATCTGGCCTACTACACAAGAAGTCAACGATGTATTGAACGCTACAGTTACACCTGAATTGTTCCGTAAAGAATATGCTCGCGTATTCACTGAAAACGAAGCATGGAACGCAATTGAAACAACTGATGATTCTCTATACGATTTCGATGAGTCTTCAACATATATTCAAAACCCACCGTTCTTCGAAAACCTTTCGAAAGAACCTGCGGACATCGAGCAGCTTAAAGGCTTGCGTGTAATCGGTAAGTTCGGTGATTCTATCACGACTGACCACATTTCACCTGCTGGCGCTATCGGTTTGAACACACCTGCTGGAATCTACTTGCGTGAAAATGGCGTTGAGCCACGTAACTTCAACTCGTACGGTTCACGTCGTGGTAACCACGAAGTCATGATGCGCGGAACGTTTGCGAACATTCGTATTCGTAACCAAATCGCAGCTGGCACTGAAGGTGGATTCACTACGTACTGGCCAAACAAAGAAGTTATGCCGATCTATGATGCAGCTATGAAGTATCAAGAAGACGGTACGGGTCTAGCTATCCTTGGTGGTAAAGACTACGGAATGGGTTCTTCACGTGACTGGGCAGCAAAAGGTACAAACTTGCTTGGTATCAAAACAGTTATCGTAGAAAGCTTCGAACGTATTCACCGTTCTAACCTAGTGATGATGGGTGTACTTCCACTTCAGTTCATCAATGGTGAAAACGTTGAGTCTCTAGGCTTAACTGGTGAAGAAGAAATCTGTGTTAATATCGCTGAAGGCGTAAAACCACGTTCAATCCTTAAAGTAGTAGCGAAAGCTCCAGACGGCAAGGAAACTGAATTTGAAGTACTAGCACGTTTCGACTCTGAAGTTGAAGTGGACTACTACCGTCACGGCGGAATCCTTCAAATGGTTCTACGTAATAAATTAGCAGCAAAGTAATAAGAAATAGATGAAGATGCCCGGCTTAGCCGGGCATCTTTTTTTGCGTTTTCATCGGCTTAGTGAGGGCAATCGCGGTTGCCGCTCATAGATTCGGTCGAGTGCTCATAGAAACGCGTAAGTGCTCTATGACGACCGTTAATCGCTCTATCAAGACCCCTAGTCGCTCATAGACACACGACAAGCGATCATAGAGACCCCGCAACCGCTCATAGCCTACCACACATCACGCGTCTCATTTTATCTAAAGTTCACATAGCTAAAGAGTATAACTAAGTCAGTCACTAACTAATTTCTCCACATATCACAATGTCTATCACAAGCAATCCACTTTCCCGTTCGCTATACTAGACCATGAGGTGATCACATGTTTACCAGTGAAAAAGAAATTGAAGTACGCTACGCAGAAACCGATCAAATGGGCGTCGTCTACCATGCCAACTACTTAGTTTGGATGGAAATTGGCCGTACCACGTTGATCAAAGACTTGGGATACGAATACGCACAGCTAGAGCGCGAAGGCTACCTATCGCCCGTGACGGAGCTGTCCGTGAAGTACAAGACGTCCATTACATACGGCGAGACCATTACAGTCAAAACATGGGTGGAGTCGCACGGCAAGCTCCGTACGGTTTACGGTTATGAAATCCTACACGCCGACGGATCGATTGCTGCAACAGCCGTTTCCGAGCACGTAGTAGTAAAAAAGACAGCTTCCGCCCAGTATCAATGCGTAAAATTCATCCGGAGTGGGACGCTATGTACACGAAGATTCAGCGAGTGGAAGGCTAATGGCGTTCGGAATTGATCGACAGCAATTAAGAGAGTGGAAGCATGCGGTAAAGTGTGGAGAAATAGCATTTTTGACACATTACTGGCTAGATGACCGTTTCCCAACCGTCAATACAGTCACAAAAGCAGGTTGCAGTGATGTCGAAAAGCTCATAAAGTGGGGAAAACAATACGGTTTGCAGCCTGAATGGATCCATGCACGCGAAGAATATCCACATTTCGACCTTCTAGGAGAGCGGCAAGTGGATATTTTGAAGCAAGAAGGGCAATTACACCAATTAACACGATTAAAAAATGGTAAGCATAACTCATTATAAGAGTTGTGCTTACCATTTTAATTATGCTACGTGATAGTCAAAGGCTATTTCGTCAGTTGATGAGTTCATATCGATATACAAATCATGCCCATCAAAGAACCAAACATCGTGTTCTTCTACATAATAATGAACACCATTTATGACGTTTTCGAACGCTAATTCGTCAGGATCTTCTTTCGTAAGCCCCATGGAGAAACCTTCGTGTAACTTACTAGAGCCACCATAACGTGCGTAAAACTTTATATAATCGCCTGAAGAAACATCCATTTCTTCTTCAAACCACTGTATTGCTTGTTCGGACAGGTGAATTTTCATGCCGTAAACATCCTTTCCAGTAGAGTACCTATAGCCATTTCACTTTCGGTTCAGTTCCGTTTTTAATTCGACTAATATTATCGCGGTGACGGTAAAAAATGAAGAAGCCCATCAGTGAGACGACTAAAAATAAATACAGGTCGCCGCCCATAAAATAATAAATGAGACAGTAAATCGGTCCCAATACGGATACGATGATGGATGTTAACGATACCATCTTCGTTAGTTTTAACGCAATCAAAAACGTAATGACGACCAATAAAAATATAGGCCAATTATAGCCAAGTAATACACCACCTGAAGTGGCAACTGCTTTTCCGCCTCGAAGTCCTGCGAAAATAGGGAAGATGTGGCCGAGCACTGCAACGATTCCAAGAAGTAATGGATGAATCGCTGTGTCGTGGAAAAATGGTACTAGCGGCAAGAGGACGGCTGCTGTTCCTTTGAGAATATCTAGCAATGTCACGACGATGCCGGCTTTTTTCCCGAGCACGCGAAATGTATTTGTTGCCCCCATGTTTCCACTGCCATGCTGTCTAACGTCAGTTCCATAAAAAAGCTTGCCGATCCATAGTGCGGAAGGGATCGAACCGAGCAAATAGGCTGCCAGAATGATCAAGTAATTTTCCATAGTGAACCCCTTTATGCATGATAAAATATTTTAGTATAAGTGTAGCAGATGCATAAGTTCTGGACAATAATAGAATTCTAGAGGAAGATGAAGAATAGACGAAAAGCGGAATTTCCGTTTAAATCGTTCAGAACGTTGTCACGGTTTGCTCGTTGCATTCCGTACATTTCTTCTATACAATAGGTTGAGCTGAAACAAAACGTTGATTTGACAAGGTTTATCAGAAGATGTATGATTAAAATAACAGAACATTTGTTTGACGGGGGTTTCATTTTGACGAAACAGAAAATACAAAATACGTATGATGATAGTTCCATTCAAATTTTAGAGGGCTTAGAAGCAGTACGAAAAAGACCCGGAATGTATATCGGTTCGACTGATACGAGAGGACTTCACCACTTAGTCTACGAAATCGTCGATAACTCAGTGGATGAGGCGCTAGCTGGCTTCGGTAATGAAATTGATGTCACGATCCATAAAGACGGCAGTGTGAGTGTGCGAGATTACGGGCGCGGTATGCCAACGGGTAACCACGAGTCGGGCAAGCCAACTGCTGAAGTCATCATGACCGTTTTGCACGCGGGCGGAAAGTTCGGTCAAGGCGGCTATAAAACGAGTGGTGGATTGCACGGCGTAGGGGCATCCGTTGTCAATGCGTTATCCGAGTGGCTAGAAGTGACGATCTATCGTGAAGGCAAGAAATTTCTTCAGCGCTTTGAAAATGGAGGAAAACCGGTCACGACGCTTGAAGAAATCGGTAAAACGAAAGAAACCGGCACGACGATTCATTTCAAACCGGATACGACGATCTTCTCTACGATTAAATATCAATATGACACACTGGCAGAAAGATTGCGTGAGTCCGCTTTTCTATTGAAAGGTTTAAAGATTACGCTAAAAGAAGAAAGCACGGATAAACAAGATATTTTCCATTACGAATCCGGTATTGAAGCGTTTGTTGCGTATTTGAATGAAGAAAAAGAAGTCTTGCATGAAGTAGCGTATCTAGAAGGCGAAGTCGACGGCATTGAAGTCGAGTTTGCGTTCCAGTTCAGCGACGGTTATGCCGAGACGATTCTTTCATTCGTCAACAACGTCCGGACAAAAGACGGTGGAACGCATGAAACCGGTGCGAAAGCTGCAATGACACGTGTCGTCAATGAATACGCACGTAAAGCAGGATTGTTGAAGGAAAAAGATAAGAATCTTGATGGCTCCGATATTCGCGAAGGGATTGCAGCCATTGTTTCCGTCCGTATTCCAGAAGAAATCTTGCAGTTTGAAGGTCAAACGAAAGGAAAACTCGGTACGAGCGAAGCACGAACGGTGACAGATGCCGTCATTTCGCAAAAAATGCTGTATTTCCTTGAAGAAAATGCGGAACTGAGCGCAAACCTTGTCCGTAAAGCGATCCGTGCGCATCAAGCACGTGAAGCTGCACGAAAAGCGCGTGAAGATGCGCGTTCAGGCAAGAAGCGGAAAAAATCCGATACATTGTTGTCGGGTAAATTATCTCCGGCGCAATCACGTAACGCAGCAAAGAATGAATTATATCTCGTGGAAGGTGACTCAGCGGGCGGTTCGGCAAAACAAGGACGTGATCGTACGTTCCAAGCGATTTTGCCGTTGCGTGGTAAAGTCATCAATACAGAAAAAGCGAAACTTGAAGATATCATGAAAAATGAAGAAATTAACACGATCATCCATGCAGTTGGTGGTGGAGTCGGTGCGGATTTCCAAATTGAAGATGCTGCGTACGATAAAGTCATTATTATGACCGATGCCGATACCGATGGTGCACACATTCAAGTGTTGCTATTGACGTTCTTCTATCGCTATATGAAACCGTTAATTGAAGCGGGTAAAGTGTATATCGCACTGCCACCTTTATTCAAAGTATTTAAAGGGACCGGTAAAAGTGAAAAGCTTGCTTATGCGTGGACAGATGACGATCTTGCAGGGGCTATCGAAAAAGTCGGTAAAGGCTATATGCTTCAGCGCTACAAAGGTCTTGGTGAGATGAACGCCGATCAATTATGGGAAACGACAATGGATCCGTCAACACGGACATTAATTCGAGTAACGATTGAAGACGGAGCAAAATCCGAGCGTCGCGTGACCACATTGATGGGTGATAAAGTGGAGCCACGTCGTAAATGGATCGAAGAAAACGTCGATTTCGGTTTGATTGAAGAACATAATATTTTAGACAATGCATTTATACATGTTGAGGGGGATACGGAATGACACAGTCAGAAACGTTTCAAGATCTGCCCTTGGAAGAAGTAATTGGTGATCGTTTTGGGCGTTATAGTAAATACATTATTCAGGACCGTGCGATTCCAGATGCACGGGACGGATTAAAGCCAGTGCAACGTCGTATTTTGTATGCGATGTTCCACGAAGGCAATACACATGAAAAAGCGTTCCGTAAGTCCGCGAAAACGGTCGGTAACGTCATCGGTAACTATCATCCACACGGTGATACATCCGTTTATGACGCGATGGTCCGGATGAGTCAGTCATGGAAACTGCGTCATGAAATGGTGGACATGCAAGGAAATAACGGTTCGGTCGACGGAGACTCCGCGGCTGCAATGCGTTATACCGAAGCACGTTTATCCGCTATTGCGAGTGAAATGCTGCGCGATATTCGCAAAGAAACGGTCGATTTTGCGTTTAACTTCGATGACACGGAACTCGAGCCTACCGTCTTACCGGGACGTTTTCCGAACTTATTGGTCAACGGCAGTACAGGTATTTCCGCAGGATATGCAACCGATATTCCACCTCACGCATTGCATGAAGTCATCGATGCGGTCTTGATGCGCTTAAAGAAGCCGGATGTCAGCGTAGATGAGCTGATGACGGTTATTCCGGGACCAGACTTCCCGACAGGCGCGATTATCCAAGGAACAGACGGAATCCGCACAGCCTATAAGACAGGAAAAGGCCGTTTCATCATTCGTGCATTATGGGAAATCGAGCAATTAAAAGCCGGTAAATCTCAAATCGTCATCACGGAAATTCCGTATGACGTCAATAAAGCAAATTTGGTCAAGAAGATGGATGAACTGCGCCATGATCGTCGATTGGATGGCATCGCGGAAATTCGTGATGAATCCGACCGTACCGGAATGCGTATTGTTGTCGAGTTGAAGAAAGAAATGGACGGCACTGCGATCATGCAATACTTGTTGAAGCATACCGATCTACAGATCACATACAACTTCAATATGATCGCCATTGCGGGCAGACGTCCGATGCTAATGTCTCTTCCAATGCTTCTTGACGCGTATATCGATCACCAAAAAGACGTCATTACACGACGTTCTACTTTTGATATTCGTAAAGCTAAAGATCGATTACATATCGTAGACGGCTTAATGAAAGCTTTATCCATTCTCGATGAAGTCATTAAGACCATTCGCGCGTCAAAAGATAAAAAAGATGCAAAAATGAACTTAATCAATGCGTATGAATTTACGGAAGTTCAAGCAGAAGCCATCGTTTCATTGCAACTTTATCGACTGACGAATACGGATATTACAGAATTAAAGCGTGAAGAAGAAGAATTGCGCAATTTAATTGAAGAATTAGAAGCGATTCTTGCAAGCGAAGCGAAGCTGAAATCCGTGTTGGTAAAGGAAATCAAAGCGATCCGCAAGCAGTTTGCCGAACCACGTCGTTCCGTAATTGAAGAAAAAATCGAAGAGCTAAAAGTAGATCTTGATATCCTGATTCCGAGCGAAGAAGTCATGGTATCCGTCACAAAAAGTGGTTATGTCAAGCGCACAAGCATGCGTTCATACTCCGCGTCTGCTGGCAAAGGCCAAGAAATGAAGGAGTCCGACTATACTCTATTCGAATCTGCGATGAATACACAGCATCACTTGCTGTTGTTCACGTCATTCGGTAACTACATCTACCAACCGGTCCACGAGCTTCCTGAGATACGCTGGCGTGATTTAGGACAGCATATATCGAGTATCGCGGGACTCGAGCCAGGCGAAGAGCTAGTAGACGTCATTGGGCTAGAGAAATTCGACGAAACAAGCAGCATTTTAACTGCGTCTTCCAATGGAAACGTAAAAATATCCAAATTGATCGATTACCAAGTACAGCGTTTTAACCGTTCATTCAAAGCAATGAACGTTAAAAAAGACGATCGACTAGTCGGTGCACGGATTGTTACAGGCGAAGAAGACGTATTATTAGTAAGTAAACAAGCCTATGCCCTACGATTCGCGCTGTCAGAACTCGCCATTACCGGCATCCGTACCGGCGGCGTTAAAGGAATCAATCTGAAAGCCGACGACGCACTCGTGGCGTTTGAAGTCATTACACCACAAACGCGGAATATCTTTATTGCTACACAGCGTGGATCAGTGAAGCGAATGAATATTTCTGAGTTTGAAGTGAGTTCTAGAGCACTTAGAGGCGTAACGGTTGTAAAAGAATTGAAGTCTAATCCACATCGAGTGATTGCGATGAAGACGGTGAAAGACGATGAGGAAATGGTTTTGTTGACGACACGGAATCACAATATAGAAATCGATCCGATGTCGTTGAAGAACACAACCCGTCAGTCGACAGGCAGTGCTGTCGTAGATGAGGCGAAGGACGGCAAGATTGTGCAAGTTTCTACGGTGAAAAAAGAACGTAAATAAGTTTCATAAACATAGAGTTGTCCGCTAGTCGTTATATCCGACTGGCTGGGCAGCTCTTTTTTGCGTTCCATACAGGAAAAAAGCGGTGATCTTTCTTCCATGTCGTGGTGATCTCGCATAGAAGTCGGGTGTATCTATTCTAGTCAGAAAATAATGAGAATGAAAAACACTGTATTCCCAATGCTTCATCAGGACGTCTTCAAACTTATCCAGTGCTAATAACATTAATTACTTAATCTCAAAAAAGTAAAAATAGTAAAAGACAGGCTTTGCTATGATTTGATACAAGTTAGACAAACAACTAGCAGATATGAGAGTGGAGAGGTGAAGAGTATATGAAATTGATAAATGAAGAGGTTGTATCGAACTTAGAATTGGATCCATTATTCCATCCACGTACGATTGCGGTTTTAGGAACTTCCGAGAATCCAAATAAAATTGGATACTTGCAGCTAAAGGCGCTACTTGACGGAGGGTTTGCAGGAGATATTTACCCGATCCATCGCAGTGCGCAGCAAATTGCAGATTTGACGTGTTACCCAAGTGTTAAGGATGTACCGAATACAGTAGATTTAGCTATTCTCTGTGTGGGGATCGACCAAGTGGAAAAATGTTTGATCGAGTGCGGTGAAAGCGGTGTCAAAGCGGCAATCGTCTTCGCTTCAGGCTATTCCGAAATTGGGGAAGCGGGTCTAGTAGCTCAACAACGTCTAAAAGACATTTCCGACAAGTACAATATCCGCATTATCGGACCGAACTGTGTCGGCTTACTCAATACAACGAATGGGTTGATGGGAACTTTCTCGCCAGGATTGACGAATATGCCGTTGAATAAAAAGCGTGAAGCAGGCTTCGTCACACAAAGTGGAGCGTTCGGCGTGTTGACGTATATCGCCGCTGCCCAGCAAGGTTTAACGTTCAACTATTTTGTCAGTGTTGGTAATGAAGCTGACGTAGGCTTTGCGGACGTCATGGAATACATGCTGCATGACCCGAACACGACAATCGCAACCGGCTATCTCGAAGGAGAGAAAAATCCTGAGAAGTTACGCAAGCTAGCGAAATTCGCACTCGAGATCAACAAACCAATGGTCATCATGAAATCAGGACGAAGCAGTGCAGGCAGTCGAGCCGCAGCGTCTCACACAGGTTCACTAGCGGGTGCCGATCAAGTATATGACGGATTCTTCAAACAAACCGGTATTGTTCGAGTGGAAGATTACGTAGACATTATTTCTTTCTCTAAGCTATTCATGTCGAAGAAGACACCGAAAGGAAGAAATGCGGTCATCATTACGAGCTCCGGCGGAAGAGGAATCAACGAAGCCGATCGCTGTGAATCATACGGGTTGAACATTCATCCGCTAAGCGATCAAGTGAAAAAAGAAATCGAGAAAAACATTCCTAGTTATGCAAGCGCTTCCAACCCGATTGATCTGACTGCAGCGGCATCGATTACTCATCCCGAGCTATTTATTGAACCATTGAAAGTGCTCGTCAACGATCCCGACACAGACATCATCATCTTCTCCGAATTCCCAATGGGCTGGGATGAAAACACGCCCGAGTTACAAGAATTTGTGCAGCTTTGCGAGAACTCCGATAAGTTCGTTCTAGTGACGACATTCCCACTTGAAGGCATGTCCGTTCCTAAAGGTGTCGGTTATTTAGAAGATCACGGTATCGCGTTCGTTAGAGGTGATATGAACCCGATCCGCTCACTTGCCAAGCTCGTTGAATATAGAGAAACCTACGAGAAAGCTAAAGAACAGCGAATGCAAGCGGAACCTAAGAAAATCAATAAAAAGAATATCCGCCACTTATTACTAGAAAACCAGACGTTAAGTGAGTCGCAGTCAAGCGAAATCTTGAACGAATACGGAATTCGGACAGCAAAACGCGCAATCGCACAATCTGCTGAAGAAGCGGTACGGTTTGCGGACAATATCGGCTATCCTGTCGTGTTGAAAATCGATTCACCTGACATTCCGCATAAGACGGAAGTAGACGGTATTCGCTTGAACGTACAAAACGCGGAAGAAGTCAGAAAAGCGTATGACGAAGTGTATCAAAATGCTACACGAAACTGTCCAACCGCCACTATTCACGGTGTGTCCATACAAGAAATGTTAGCTGAAGGCGTGGAGGTCATTGTAGGCGTTACGAATGATCCGACATTCGGTCCGGTTATCATGTTCGGTCTCGGTGGTGTATTCGTTGAAGTGTTCAAAGATGTATCATTCCGCGTCGCACCGATCACGAGACAAGATGCGATCGACAAAATGGAAAGTCTCAAAGGCTATGAACTATTAAAAGGTGTACGAAATAAAAAGCCCGTCGACCGAGAAGCAATCATCGACGTGTTGCTGAAAGTGTCCGAATTGATTCAAGATTATCCGAATGAAATACAGGAAATCGATATCAATCCGCTCATCGTGTACGAAAACGGCATTGTAGCGGCAGATGCATTGATTATTACAAAGTAACTCATGAGGAGGATGGAAAATGGACTTAGATCAAAATGTCATTGGCTTAACGAGTAATGAATACGTCTTTGAAGTAGAACGACGACATGTCGGTCAATTCGCTGCGGCGATTGGCGACGATCATCCACTTTATACAGACGAAGAGTACGCCAAGCAATCGGCTTACGCAGGACTGATAGTACCGCCGACATTCCCGATCGCGATGAATGACGGCGAGACGGAAATGCCACTCGATCTCGACCAGCGCAGAATGTTGCACGGCGAGCAGGAATTCCTGTACTACAAGCCAATCCGCATTGGAGACCGACTGCGTTGCCAGATCAAAGTAAGCGATCTGTATGACAAAGAAGGCAAAAGCGGAAAGATGCAGTTTTTGAAGCTCGATACGGAAATGAAAGATGAAACGGGCGAACTTGTTTGTATTAGCCGCATGAATATCGTCTATCGCTCACTAGCGAACTAATGGAGGGACCTCATATGATCAAAGATTGGGTGTTGGAAGAACTAACTGTAGATCAGAAACTTGAACCGATGGTGAAGCCACCGATTACGAAAGTACAGCTCGCCCAATATGCAGGTGCATCCGGAGATTTTAACACGTTGCACCTCGACGATGACTTCGCAAAAAAAATCGGCATGGACGGTGTCATTGCACACGGTATGCTCGTAATGGGTTTCCTTGGTGAGTACGTCATGAAAATTGCCGGCCAGGAAGCACGCGTCGCAAATTTAAAAATGCGTTTCGGCAAAATGACAGTACCAGGTGACGAAATTCGTTGCTCAGGTGTAGTGGAACGAACATACGAAGAAGAGGGCAAGCGATGTATCGCGCTTGAACTGACTGCCGAGAAAGTATCCGGAGAAGTCGTCGGATCAGGGAGCGCCATCTTGCAATTAACGTAAAAGCTATCGTGAAATAGGAGGAATATGACTATGGGAACTATTAAAGACCGCTACGCCATTGTAGGCGTAGGAGAGAGCGAACGCTCAAGAAAATCGGGAACAACGCCTCTTCATTTAGCACTCGATGCTGCAAGAGTCGCGATAAAAGATGCAGGTTTGAAAGCGACGGACATCGACGGATTCATGAACTATAACGAAGGAGATTCTTGTACTTCCCATCAACTGGCAACGTATCTCGGTGTACGACCGAAATACGTCAAAGATATCCAAGGTGGCGGAGCGAGTACTGAGATGCTGATTGCGGATGCCGTGGCGCTCATTGAAGCGGGGCAGCTCAATACCGTATTGATCTATCGTTCATTAAACGGAAGCTCAGGAACACGTGTAGGACGCGGCTATGACCCAGATATGCTTCAAGGTGCACTGGCTGGCGGGAGCTTCGTCATTCCGTATGGTTCAGCGAGTCCGTCACAATGGTTCGGTATGTATGCGACGCGTCACATGCATGAAACGGGTATTACGAAAGAGCATCTCGGACATGTGTGCTTGAGTTTCTATGAGCATGCACAGCGTAATCCAAAAGCTTTCTTACACGGTAAGCCGTTAACGATGGAAACATATCTTGCTACACCGGATATTAGTTCGCCATTTAATATCCATGATTCGTGCCTCGAGCTAGATGAAGGCAATGCGATCATCGTGACGTCTGCAGAAAAAGCGAAAGACTGCACGTCAAAACCCGTCTATATTATGGGAATGTCCGCACGCCAATGTCATCCGCACGTACACTACTGGAATGACATCGACCAAGTCGCTTCGGATTATGTAGCGAAAGAACTTTATGAAAATGCGGGTGTAACTCCAGACGATATCGACGTGGCGTCGATCTATGACTGTTTCAGCTGGGTCGTAATGCGCCAGCTTGAAGCCTATGGGTTCGCAAAGCGAGGAGAAGTAGGAGATTTTGTTGCAGAAGGTAATTTGAAGATTGGCGGAAAATTGCCAACTAACACAGCGGGTGGCATGTTATCCGAAGGCTATACGCACGGAATGAATAATGCGATTGAAATCGTTAGACAGCTGCGCCACGACTATGAAGGAACCGACCGCCAAGTAGAAGATTGCAAGATCGGTATTTGTACCGGTTGGGCTGGACCGGATATTGCAGGCGCTATGATCTTACGAAACTAGGAGGAATCACTATGACACAAGCAACGACAGCATACCAAAAACCCATTCCATTGAAAGATATAGATAATGCCCCGTACTGGGATGCAGCAGACAACCATCAATTGGCACTGCAAAAATGTGAGGACTGTAATGCTTATTCACAACCACCAGGCCCTACGTGCGCAAAGTGCGGAAGTGAAAATGTCCGCTTTGAACAGTTAGGTGACGATATAACAGCGACAGTCTATTCATACGTCGTGTCCTACCGTCCATTCCTGCCGGGCTTCCAAGATGAATTGCCGACCATCATCGCACTCGGACAGCTCGATCAAGTACCGGAAGTGAAAATTATGTGCAACATTTTACAGTGTGAGGAAAAGGACTTGGAGATCGGCATGCCAATCCGCATGACATGGATTGATATTACGGAAGACCGTGCATTGCCACAGTGGATTCCAAGCACGAACTGATCGATAGACGACATAGAAAGGATGAGCGAGTATGGATTTCTCTTTCACGAAAAAAGAAGAAAAATTTAGAGCTGAATTACGAACGTGGCTCGAGGCCAACCTTCCTGAAGGCTGGCTAGAAGGCAAGCGAGACTTACCGGAAGATCTCGATGAATACTCCCGCGTATTACGCGCATGGCAAAATACATTGTACGAAGGTGGATGGGCAGCGATCGCGTGGCCTAAAGAATACGGTGGACGCAACGCCAGCTTGATGGAAGAGATCATCTATCATCAAGAGATGGTGCGCGTGAAAGCACCGCCACTCATTAACTATATCGGGATCCACATGGTAGGTCCTACGTTGATCGACATCGGCACTGATGAACAAAAAGAAAGATATTTGAAGAACATCTTAACAGGGGAAGAAATTTGGTGTCAGGGCTATTCAGAGCCGGGCGCAGGGTCGGATTTAACGGGACTTAAAACACGTGCCGTAAAAGACGGTGATCGTTGGCTCATTAATGGTCAGAAAGTCTGGACAAGTTTTGGTCACGTGGCGGATAAATGCTTCTTGCTGACGAGAACGAGTACGCATCCAGAGAAGAAACACCGCGGTATTACCGTATTCATGATGGATATGCACCAGCCAGGCGTCGAAACGCTTCCGATTGTTCAGATGGATGGAGAGTCAGAATTTAACGAAGTGTATATGACAGATGCTGTAGCGACAGATGCAGATATCGTTGGACAAGTGGACTCAGGCTGGCATGTATTGATTGCCTTAATGCTCCATGAACGTACAGGGATCGGCGCAGAACTATTTACACTCGAAAAACAATTCAACGATACGGTGGAACTGGCACAGCAGTATAAAGTAAATGGCCGTCCATTAATCGAAAATCCAGCAGTTAGACAGAAATTGGCGAATTTCTATGCCCGCGTGCGTGGATCGCTACTCAATTACTATAAAAACTTAACAACGACGATCAAGAACGGTCAACCAGGTGCAGAAACGTCTATCGATAAATTGGTCGTTACGGAGCTACATCAAGCACTTTCTGCATTTGCAGTGGAAATTCAAGGACACCAAGGTGTGTTATTGGATAAGGATGCTGTAGCGGATCCGAAGTGGCAGCATTTATTCCTCGCTTCATTCGGACAGACAATTGGTGGCGGTACGAGTGAAGTGCAACGCAATACGATTGGCGAGCGGGTACTCGGATTACCAAAAGACATGGGACGTTAATAGATGTGGAGGGATGAACTATGGACTTTTCATTAACAGAAGAGCAAGAAATGTTTCGTGGACATATTCGCAAAATGCTAGATAAATTTGGCGGCACACAAGTAGCTCGAGAAATGATCGATCAAAATCCGCAAAATTTGGAGAAAGTGTACAAGACGCTAGCTGAACTCGGATGCAGCGGCATCAACATTCCAGAAGAGTATGACGGCATGGACCTCGAGGCACTCGATCTCGTTCCAACGTTTGAAGAGATGGGCCGTTCATTAGTACCCGGCTTATTCATGGAAACTTCTGCGTTGGCAGTGCCGATTCTCAAGAAATATGCGACAGAAGAGCAAAAACAACAGTATTTGCCGGCGATCGCCTCAGGAGAAAAATGGATTTCATTCGCAGCACTAGAACCATTCAACGACTTCTCCCCGGCAGGGATCCACTGTACATTGGAGCAGAAAGATGGACAGTACGTACTAAACGGCATAAAGACGCTTGTGCCGGAAGCAGAACTTGCGGACGCATTCCTCGTGCTCGTTCGCACAAACCAAGAAGATCTAGAAGACGGACTTACGCTTGTGTTGATCGATAAGACGGATGCACTGAACATCGAGAAACAATCATCGTTTGACGAATCCAAACATGTAGCGAAAATGGAATTCGGAAATCTAGTCATCACTCAAGAGCAAATCATAGGCGAAGTAAATAAAGGTTGGACGCAGCTTCAAGAAGGTCTATTGTACTTTAACGCTGCACTTAGTTCATACATTGTCGGCGCAATGGAACAAGTCGTCCATATGGCGACGGAATATGCGAAGATCCGGGAGCAGTTCGGTCAAGCGATCGGACGTTTCCAAGCGATCAAGCACAGTATTGTAAATATGAAAGTGAATCTCGAAATCGCTCGTTCACTGAGCCATTATGCCAACTGGGTAGTCGATACAGAAGAATTTGACCGTGAAGCAGCAGTATATAGCGCCCGTACATATGCGACGGAGAAATTCATCGAAGTGTCGGCACATAATATCCAAGTCCATGGCGGCATCGGATTCACAGAAGAAATCGATTGCCATTTATATGTTAAGCGCGCCCGCTATTATGATCAGTATTTAGGCTCCACCCCTTTCTATCAAGAAAAAGTAGTCGCGTCACTAGGCTGGTAATTTGAAGGAGGAAAACATATGACGAACGTATCCGAGAAATCCAAATTGACGACTTACGGTAATATCATTAACGGCAAGTCGGTACAGGCACAAGACGGGGCCGTATCAAACAGTATCGATCCATCTACAGCGGAAGTATGGGCAACCATTCCTTCCAGTAAGAAGGAAGACGCAGAACTGATCATCCAGGCAGCACGCGCCGCATTCGATGACTGGGCGGATCTGCCAGCACGAACACGCGGTGACTATATGCGCAAGATCGGGGACATGATTCCGGAGTACGCGGCGGAGTTACTTGAACTCGAAACTCGTAATAACGGCTGGGTACTAGATGAGTACGGGTATTTAGCTGAAGTGTTAAAGCAAGTTTGGTATGACGCGGCAGGAGCAGCCTCTCTAGTCGGTGCACAAGGCCGTACGGTACAGATGGGTACGGGAGATTTCGGTTTCACTTCACGTAAGCCATACGGAGTAGTCGTCGGCATCTTGCCATGGAACGCCCCGTTATTCACCTTTACGATTAAAGCAGCTTATGCGCTAGCAGCAGGGAATACGGTCATTATTAAACCGTCTGAAAGTGCAGCGGTCGGCTCACTGCGCTACGGCGAATTAATTTCACAAATCTTACCGCCAGGCGTACTGAATGTTATTTCGGGTGCGGGTCGTGAAATCGGTGACTACCTCGTCTCTCACAAAGAAGTGAATAAAGTGAGTTTGACAGGGTCAAAGGCAACAGCGGAGCGCATCACGAAAGCGACTGCGCATTCACCGAAGTCGTTAATCTTCGAACTCGGCGGAAAGTCTCCGAATATCGTCTTTGAAGATGCAGATCTGGATCAAGCAGTACATGGGTTGATCAACGGTATCTTCACACCGAACTCCGGTCAAATTTGTGTAGCAGGTTCACGCATGTTGATCCAGCGCTCCATTTACGAAGAAGTGATTGGACGTTTGAAAGACTTGATGACGGACAATGAATTCGTTAAGCATGGCGATACACTCGATACGAACAACACGATGGGTCCTATCGCAAATGAAGCGCAATATCAGTCGGTGTGCGGATTCATCGACGAGGCAGCTAAAGACGAGTATGAAGTTGTGTTCGGTGGAAAGTACGGCGGAGAAGCGGTTCTACCAGGTCAACCGGAATTCAAAGACGGCTATTGGGTACAACCTACGCTTGTTAAAGTAGCAGACAATAGTTCTAAACTAGCTCGCGAAGAAATTTTCGGGCCTGTGGCAATAGCCATTCCGTTCGATACGGAAGAAGAAGCCGTTCAAATTGCGAATGACACGAACTTCGGTCTAGCAGCGGGTGTATGGACACAAAACCTCGGTATTGCACATCGCATGATCGACAAGCTTCAAGCAGGAAACGTGTGGGTGAATACGTACGCAAGAGTAGGCGCAGATCTGCCGTTTAGCGGAGTGAAAGAAAGCGGTTATGGTACGGACTCAGTTCTGGATTACACAGTAGAAAAAGCTTGCGTCATCAATATTCGATAAATAGCCAGTAACGTTTGATCTGTGGCGGGAGAGCTTCGGTTTTGCACCAAGCATACCGAAACCTCCTTCTACAGTTCTTCACTTTAGACCACATCTAGATTTGACATAATGAATAAAGCTTTTAAAAACTAGTACATCATCGATAAAGGGAGGCCACTATATGAATGAAGCGGCATTGAAAGATAAATCGATTAATAGAGGTTTTTTATTCATAAGTTTTGGAGCGTTCTTTATTATGTTAAGTTTAGCAACCCATCTTCCCGCATACCCGCATATGCTTGCGGAATTTAACCTGACGCCAGGTTATGCGGTGTGGATGCAACTAGGTCTGGCTGTTGGATTGACAGGATTCCAGCCATTGCTTGGATGGATTGGTGATTCGTTCGGATTGAAGATTGTCATTCTCATTGGCGGTATTTTCATGGTTGTCGGATCGTTGCTCGTAGCATTCTCATTTTCTTTCTGGGTGCTCGTTCTTGGTTTATTCTTTAAAGGAATCTCGGGTGCGGCGATTGCACCATCAGGTATTGCCTATGCTGGTAAATTTATGGTCGGGACGCAACGTGCAAAAGCAATTGGAACGTTTGCGGCGTTCATTACAATCGGTGCAGTATTCGGTCCGGTCATCAGCGGTATGATCGTCGATACGGCAAACTGGCAAGCAAGTTTCATCTTCACAGCCATTCTCGGTGGTTTAGGGATTGCGTTCTTTATGTTTGTTCCACACGTTAAAGTACAAGCACGCAAGAAGTTGGATGTTCTTGGCTTGATTTTTGTCATCGCACTATTACTCGGTTTGCTGACAATCCCAACATTCATCAACAGCTTCGGTATCGAATCTGGTATGTGGATTCCATCATTGCTAGTATTCGTAACAGCGTTGATCATCTTGATCTTCGTAGAGAAAAAGCAAAAAGCTCCGTTACTCGATTTAGTGTACGTTGCGAATCGTAACTTCTGGGTACCTACGACGATTGCCGTATTCATCTTCCTTGGTTACTCGGGTGTCATGTACTTGCTAACATTCTTCGTTCAGAACGTCCAAGGAAAAGCAGCGACCACGGTAGGATTCTTACAGATGGCCGTATTCTTAGGCACATCAGTCGCAGCCTACTTAAGCGGAAGAATCATGAAGAAATTGTCTGCGCGATTAATTATGGGATCAGGAATTCTCGTCTTTGCTTCTGGCATCATCATGCTGAATTTCGTTACGCTGACGACATCATTTGTGTATTTGTTCATTGCGATGAGTCTCGTCGGTCTTGGTGTTGGTTTCCAAACACCTGTAGTCAAAGGACTCGTTGTGTCGAAAGCTTCAACAGAACGAATGAATGTCGTGACATTTACGAATACAGTAATTGAAAACTTGGCACAGAGAATGGGTGCATCATTCGCTCTTGTTGCGTTCTCGATCTTCTCTGCAAGTGGTAACAACGTTGGAGCGGTAGTGAATACTTCTTGGGTGATTATGGGCTTCATCATCATCGCATTGTTGTTCTTACCGTTGATTCCTCGAACCATTCCTGGAATTCATACAAGCGAGTCTGATTTACTCGATACAAATGTCGTGCCGAAAGCGTTACAAACTGAAGAAATCAAATAACTAGGCAACAAAGTATAGAGAGGAGATTATTACATGAATATTTACGTCTTGCTGAAAAAAACATTCGACACGGAGGAAGCGATTTCTGTGTCGGGCAATCAAATAGATGAAAGCGGTGCGGAATTCATCATCAATCCATATGATGAGTATGCAGTCGAAGAAGCGATCCAGCAGCGTGACGCGCATGGCGGCACGGTAACGGTCATCACAATTGGTGATGAAGAATCCGAGAAGCAATTGCGTACAGCACTTGCGATGGGAGCAGATGATGCGGTACTTATCAATACGGATGACGACCCGGATGAAGGCGACCAATTTACAACGGCAAAGATCTTGGAAAAATTCTTTGAGGATAAAGAAGTGGACTTGATTCTCGCTGGTAACGTGGCAATCGACGAAGCGAGCGGACAAGTTGGACCTCGACTTGCAGAGCGCCTCAACATGCCATTCATTACAACGATCGTCAAGCTTGATATTGAAGACGGTACAGCGAAGATTGAAAAAGACGTTGAAGGGGATCTCGAGAAAATCGAAGTATCTTTGCCGGTGCTCGTAACGTGCCAGCAAGGACTGAATGAGCCGAGATATACATCCCTTCCAGGTATCATGAAGGCGAAAAAGAAGCCTCTTGAGCAACTTGAACTCGATGACCTAGATCTCGCTGAAGACGACGTGGAAGCGAAGACGGCAACGATTTCTATTTTCTTGCCACCTAAAAAGCAGGCAGGACGCATTTTAGCAGGCGAAACAGGCGAGCAAGTCAAAGAACTGGTCAATCTATTGTCCAATGAAGCGAAAGTAATCTAAACCATCTACGAAACGAAAGGAGTTTTATTATGAGTGAAAAGATACTAGTCATCGGGGAATTGCAGCAAGGGGTTCTTCGTAAAGTAAGTTATGAGACGATCGCAGCAGCGAAACAAGTAAACGCTGACGCAGAAATTCTAGCATTGGTACTAGGTGACGTAGATTTGCAGCAACCAGCTGAAGAAATGATCCACTACGGTGCAGACCGTGTCATTACCGTCACTCATGCCAACTTAAGTAATTATACATCGGAAGGCTATGGACAGGTCATCATGGAAGTGATGCAAGACGAAAATCCATCCGGCATCATCATGGGCCATACGTCAGTCGGCAAAGATGTAACACCTAAAATCGCGAGCCGCCTAGAACTTGGCTTAATCTCGGATGCCGTGTCAATCGAAAAAGAAGGCGATCAAGTCGTCTTCACTCGCCCGATCTACTCAGGTAAAGCGTTCGAAAAGAAAGTGATGAAAGACGATGGACTGCTGTTCGCTACTATCCGCCCGAACAATATCGCAGCACTCGAGCAGGATGCGCGCCGTACAGGCGACATCACAGCGAAAGAAGTGGATGTCAAAGATTTGCGTACAATCGTTAAAGAAGTCATTCGCAAGAAAACGGAAGGCGTCGATCTGTCGGAAGCGAAAATTGTTATCGCTGGCGGACGCGGTGTTAAGAGCGCTGAAGGGTTCAAAGCGTTGTATGAGTTAGCGGACTTGCTAGGAGGCGCTGTAGGGGCTTCTCGTGGCGCGTGTGACGCAGATTACTGTGATTACTCACTGCAAATCGGACAAACAGGAAAAGTCGTGACACCTGACCTGTATATCGCGGTAGGTATTTCCGGTGCGATCCAACATATGGCAGGTATGTCAAACTCCAAAGTCATCGTCGCGATCAATAGTGACGAAGAAGCGAACATCTTCAAAATGGCAGATTACGGAATCGTTGGCGACTTGTTCGAAGTCCTTCCTTTATTCATTGAAGAACTTAAACTAGAAGGCGCGTTAATATCTTAACTACTCGCCACTAAAAAAAGCTTGGAATGTCCTATAACGGGATATTCCAAGCTTTTTCTATGGTAGCAGTATCTACCCGACCCTTCATCTGAGCCAAAAGTAAATAGTGAATCTAGAAAATTCATGTTATACTATTCAGATATCGCGGTTTATCGGGGGGGACCATATTTGATCAAATACAATTTACTGTTGAATACTACAAACTACGAACTAACCCATCATCAACAAATTGCCAATAAAATTGAGCGTTTCCAAGTCATCATTATGTACGATCGACAGCCCAACTTCTTTGACTACAACTATCTACTCCATTTCCCATGTGAAAAAGTACGGAAAAAGGTTAACACGAATCGCATTTTCCCGAGAGTGAAAAATGAAACCTTCATTGTTCGACAGCAAAACTACGAGGACAATGTTGATTTATTTTTCAAGATGCGTGTAGATGCCAGACGTGAACTACTCGCGAAAGCGACAGAGTTCATGATCGCTAAATTTTTCAGCACTTATGAAAGTCATCTGGCGCCGTTACTTGCGGATAAGCCGACACTCAAATGGGACATTATCAATAAATTACATGATAAATACGATAAAATGCTACGTGCACACGTCGGACTTAACGATGAAAATTCTTGGAATGTATTCAGCACGTGGTACAGAACGTATTTAAAGAATTATACCGTCAATGAGTTAATCGTAAAACATGGCTATGATACGTTGAACGCTCTTGATAAAGAAGAGTTAAATACATTATTCCTCGAAAAAATGAGCAATAGTTTTGCTTCTAATGACAGCTTCCTGAATACATTTACTACTGACGTCAACGCGTATATTGAAAAAATAGTTTCTGAAATACTCATGGCGTTTGAATCTGAAAAAAACTCCATGGAGCAGATCAATGAATTACTCGGAGTTAGCCCGAATTTTTCCGTGCATCAGCCGATTGAAGCTACAGTAAAAACAAATAATCTTGTAGTCATGAGTAATGCTGTGTATCAATTCATTACAGAAGCAATTTCTAATCAGAAATTCGTATGCGAAGCGGATCAATGGCCACGCGCAACTATTCATGGGTCGAAATTAGAAGGTTCTTTGCAATTGCTTCCGAATGAAGACAACCGTACTGCAAGCCAAATGAATCTACTGCATGGCTATGCCCACACTTTATCAGAAGTCGATGTCGACGTACTCGATTCCTTATGTCATATGTATTTGACTCAATCACCGCAGGCAGACAAACGAGTAGAAATTCGGATTGATGACTTATTAACAATCCGTGGACTCAAAACCAAACTCGGCGGCACGGGGCGACGAGGAGGCTACGAGAAAGAACAACGTACTCAAGTAATGAAAGCGCTTTCCGTTATGCAAGCACTATGGATGCAACTTGATAGTGTAGTAGTCTATGAACAAGGCAAACCGATTAACAAGAACATGCAAGGACGTGCGTTTGTTTTCACGAATGAAGACGGAAGTTCATTCGAAGTCACTGAAGATATAACACCGGAACGTTTATTTATCAAGCTCGGAGAAGTATTCAATCATTTCTTACAAGGCTCCACGAGACAAGTGAAACTACTGCCGAATCAAGCGATCGAACTAAATCCATACCAGCGTAAATGGGAGAAAAAACTCATTCGGTATATTAGCTGGCGCTGGCGTACACAAGCCCGCAAAGCAAGCTACTTGCAGCCACATAAAATCAGCACATTGCTCGAAAAAATAGGTATACAAATTGATACACAGGCTCCGTCACGCATTCGCGACCGTCTAGAGAAAGCGCTAGATCTACTAGAAGAAGAAGGCGTCATTACGTTTTGGCAGTACAATCAATGGAACGAAGACAGCATGTCGAAAAAAGGATGGCTACGCGTCTGGTTAGATGCTACGATCATCATCGCACCGCCTGACGAGATTGTGAGCTATTATGAACCGATTGAGAGAAAGAAGTCGGTCAAGACGCCGACCAACTTCTCCTTGGAGCCACCTAAAGAAAAAGTCTGCAAAAGCATAGGTAGTGATTTTAAGGAATGCCGCATCAAACGTGGTTTGACACTCAAACAAGTATCGGATCAATTGAAAATTTCGACATCCTATATAAGTAATATCGAACGAGGCGGGGCATTACCATCGCAAACTGTCTACAAAAAGATGAAGGAATGGTTAAATTAAACTCGATTCTATTTAAGTTTCGACTTAACATACTATGAAGATAAAAATATATGTTATAAAAAATAAAAAAGCGAACATACAGACGCCATACTAGGGTATACTAAGCAAAGCTCGTAAATTGTCGAGTTTTGCTTTTTTATCGTCAAAAGTAATAACTAATGGACTTTAAAATCATAAGAAACCTGGTTCCAAATAATCCTTGTTTAGTTTATTATTGTTCGCGCCGTATAAATAGGAACGCAATAAATATCTCACGTGTTGTAATCAAGGGGGGAAGTGGAAAGGGCAACAACCAGATCATATGTGGATCGATAGAATATGAAGAAAATCTGTGTTGCGATGTATTTACATGTCGTGATACGAGTGAAAGGTTTGCTGCGCCACACGGACAAGGTGTATGCAAGACAGATTTCCTGATCAACTTATACAATTCCATTAACGAATACGAACATACAAGCGGTAAAAGTGATAGACTAAGAACGGTCTATATGTATCGGAAAATCTAGATGCTATATGTAATCTTATTGAACATGGTTCCAAATAATCCTTCTTTGCATAATTTTCCTCGCATCATGCTATCAAATGAACATCGACTATTCCACGTAAAGTAATCAAGGAGAGGACCATCAAGTACTAAAACAAGCAGAAGATAAGAAGTTTAATCAGTCAATTGCAAGGGAAAGGGCGGTCAAACAGTGATCGATAGGATAATCGCCATGATAGTACGTGTCAAAAGTCTTTAAAAGCGATACGTCAATTAACAAATTCAACACGGAGTTCAAGAGAGCGTATAAATGACTGGTTAAATTAAGTTAAGCTAATGAAACCGATCATCCATATTTAAAATGAAATATAAAACGCAGAGCAATAATAAAGCATTTTATAGTGTTTAATTAAGAAAGTATTAAACAAACCTTTAAACAACACCTAAACATTAAAAAACCTTGAAGTAAACACGTTAAGTAATTATAATAAGCCTAGCGCATAAATCATTGAAAAAAGCGCAAATATCTCACTATCGCAAGTATACTTCTAAGTGACACGTAACTTCCTATAATTTATATTATGTTCGGGGCGTTCTACGATCTATATAGTTTCCAATCTCCACGTATCCTTCTCGCCCTAGCTTTCTAAGCGATTCTTATGCTCCTTAGTCTTTATATCTTTGAAGTCGATATATCCTACACTGTACTCGATGACATCGTTAATGAACAACTTATGATCCTTAGCGAACTCTTTCACAGATTCAAGCAATTCTTTATCATACGTTGTTTTATACTGAATTCGATCTGCTGGACGCAAATTCTTATCGAATTCAATAACTCCTGCGGCCAATACGTTCCACAAACCGTTTTCCAGCAAATAATTGCTATGTGTATTATGTCGCTCTGATAATTCCTCTAATTTCTCTAAAATCTCCTGACTAATATTCGTCCGAAACTTAATCCGTGTTTCATCAGTAGTTTGAATGATTCTACCACTTACTAATTTCCACATTATTTATACCTCCTAAGTCATCATAAACTCGCAGATGATTCACGAGTTTATTCTTTGTAATCGATCGGTTTGTTGCAATGCTTGGATATTCGCTGAACCTGTCGCAAACATCGCCATTCTTAATTCTAATTCACGCACTTCCATTATTCGGAAAACGCTTTCAGCAGATATAGTGGCTTCTTCTAGAATTGCACGTCCAAAACCGACAAAATCTGCGCCGAGTGCAATACATTTTGCTGCATCGACACCCGTATGAAGTCCGCCGCTTGCAACGAGTAATTTTCCGTTCATATGAAGTCTAACTAGCTCAAGTGATTTCGTTGTCGGAATTCCCCATTCGCTAAACGCTGCCGCTGCTTGTTGTTTGATCGGTGTCGTACGGTATTTTTCCACTTGGCTCCAAGATGTTCCGCCTGCACCCGCTACATCAATGAATGACACGCCAATATCTAGGAGCTTCTTCGCGGTTTCCCCATCTATTCCCCATCCAACTTCTTTAATGCCTACAGGAATCGTTAATTCATTGCATAATTTCTCGATTTTAGAAAGTAATCCACTAAAATTCGTATTTCCTTCTGGTTGAATGACTTCTTGTAAGACATTGATATGCAGTACTAACGCATCTGCATCGGTGTAGTCGATAATTTGACGGCATTCATCAGCAGAAAATCCATAATTCAGCTGTACGGCACCTAAGTTGGCGATAATTGGTGTAGTTGGGGCGTACTTTCGTAATGCGAATGAAGGCCGGAATGCTTTACTTTCAATTAAAGCGCGCGTAGAACCTAGCGCAAGTGCCCAGCCGCGTTGCTCTGCAGCAAGTGCGAGATTACGGTTGATCGTTTCCGCAAAATCTGCTCCACCAGTCATTGAACTGACCAAAAAAGGAGTTTTGCATGTTTTGCCTAGAAAGTCTTGATCTGTATTGATGTCTTCAAATGATAATTCAGGTAAAGCATTATGTAAAAATTCATATTGTTCCACGCCTGTTGTGATCGAGTTTCCCGTCACGTGTTCATCCAGTACGATCTGGATATGCTGCGCTTTCCGATCATTTAGTTGCTTGCCCATGATTTTAGCTCCTATCTGGTAGTGAATCCATTTCGATACATATCAGTTACTAAGCATTATAGCGGTTCTCCGAAGATTACACAAAACATAAAAAAGCTCAGATATGAAATCGGAGCTTTCTGTGTCTTAATAGGTGGAAATCAATTGTTTTTTCCACTTTTCATCTTCAATTTGTCCTTCATTTAAATAAATAATCCGGTCTCCAAGACGTTCTGCTTCATCTAAATCATGCGTAACGACAATAAAAGGGATTTTCCAACGGTCGTGCAGGCGTAATAGCTCATCCTGACACTGTTTACGTGTTTCTCTATCAAGAGCAGATAATGGTTCATCGAGCAATAGTACGGAAGGTTGTGTAGCTAACGCTCTCGCTAAGCCAACGCGTTGCTTTTCACCACCCGAGATTTGGTGCGGATACTTCTGCAATAAATGTTCAATGCCCAGTACGTGAAGTAACTCACGAATGGTTTCGGTACTCTCTTTTCGCCGATTCTTTTTAACACCAAACCAAATATTCTTCTCCACTGTCTTATGCGGAAATAACGCATAATCTTGGAATAAATAACCGATTTGACGATCACGAGCGGGCAATGGTTTTTCGCCGGTTTCATAAAATGTTTGTTCTTTTGAAAGAATCATGCCGGAATCTGGATGTGTAAGGCCCGCAATGCTGTTCAGGATAGTGGTCTTACCAGAGCCTGATCGACCAACTAATACAAGAATCTCTGAACACATTTGAAAATGAATATTCATCTCATAGTGTGCGAGCTGTTTAGTGATTTCTACATGCAACATGTCGATTCCCCCTAGACTCACGATTTTGTAAAACGTCTCATATTACGTTTGCTCCACCAGTTCACCCATAAAATCAAACTAAATCCGAATGTAATGATGATAACGACCCAAAACGTCGCCTTTTCCATCTGACCCGACTCCACTGCAAAGTAGATCGCCATTGGAATGGTGTCGGTTTTACCCGGTATGTACCCTGCCAACATCAACGTAGCACCAAACTCCCCAAGTCCCCTTGCGAATGAAAGCACCAACCCTGCCAGCAATCCAGGCCAAGCGAGCGGAAACACTACTGACCAGAAGACGCGCCATTCAGAAGCGCCCATCGTACGCGCGGCATTGGATAGCCGTTCATCCAAACTGTCAAAAGCGGCCGCAGCACTTTGATACATCAGCGGAAATGACACAACAATCGAAGCAATGACAGCGCCAATCCACGTAAAGACAATCTGAAAATCGAACCACTCAAGTAACCAACTTCCAATCCAGCCTTTTTTGCCGAATAAAATAAGTAAACCGAATCCAACAACAGTCGGGGGTAACACAAGTGGCAGCAAAAACAGGGCTTCCAATATACTTTTTCCGAAAAAATCACGCTTTGCGAGCAAATATGCAATGAACACACCAACTATAAATACAAAGAAAGTGGAGATGGCAGCCACTTTTAAAGATAATAACAATGGAGAGTAATCCATTTCCAGCACGCCTTCTCCCCCCTTTCATTTACTTAAATCCAAACTTCTGTAATGCCTCTTTACCTTCAGCACCCGTTAAATAATTAAGGAATTGCTGTGCAGCTTCCTGATGCTTCGAGTCTTTAACAACAGCCCCAGGATAGACGATTGGCGAGTGCCAACCCGTGTCTGCCACAGCCAATACTTTCACATCGTCCGAAATGAACGCGTCGCTCGAGTACACGACACCGTAATCCGCATTGCCCATTTCCACATGTGTCAACACTTGCCGTACGTCGGATCCTAAAACTAACTTTTCTTTCAAAGGCTCCCATAAATCCAAGTTTTCAAATGTCTCTTTCGTATAGCGTCCAACCGGAACGGATTCCGGCTCGCCTACTGCGAAATGATTGAGTGCTGCCGGATCAATTTCTTCAAATGAAGAAATCGTACTGTCAGAATCTTTGTGTGCAATCAATACGAGCGCATTCTCAGTAAAGTCTTTTCTTGATTCATTGATGAGTAAGCCTTTGTCTTCCATTTCATTCATGTCTTTTGAACTTGCTGATAAGAAGACATCAGACGGCGCGCCATTTTCAATATTGGTTGCCAGTTTACCAGAACTTCCGAAGTTGTATGTAACGGTAACACCTTCGTTGGCTTCTTCAAAATCTGCTTTCAAGTCTTCAAGTGCGTCAGTTAAGCTAGCGGCAGCTGAGACTAATATTTCAGCTTCAGGTGTTTCTTGATCTGTTGCATCCGTATTATCCGTATCTGAACATCCTATCAGAAAAATAGTTAGCATAACGAACAAAGTAGAAAGTAAAAAATGTTTCACTATGTAATACCCCCTAACACATATAACTAATTATAGTTAAAAGTATCATAATATGCTTTGAAATGAAACGGGCCTATCATTCGCCATGATCATTCTCTAGCAGTCTCAGGAGTTGCGTGAATTGCGTGAATTGCTATGAGCGGTTATAGGTGTTCTATGATCACTTAGTTAGTTCTATGAGCGCTCGCGAAGTGTGATAGAGCGGAAATCGCATGTCATAGAGCGATTAACTAGACTCTAAGAGCACATCAAGCGTTTCTATGAGCACGCACATATTTCTATAAACAAAAAAGTAACCCGCCTTCTACCGGCGGGTTACTCTCTATCTATCTCATAATATTCCTCAAGCGAATCTGCATCATAATACATCTCTTCATCTGTCTCGAAACGATTATAGCGCAGCGTGAACAAGTAAAACATATGCGTCGCGACTACCTTCAGCAGCGCATACGCAGGAATCCCGAGAATCACTCCAGCGACACCGAATAGCGAACCGGCTGTCAGTAGGACGAAAATAATCGTGATCGGGTGGATATGTAGCGATTTTCCCATGATTTGCGGTGAAATGAACTTCCCTTCGATTACTTGCACAATCGTCCAAACAATCGCAAGCTTCACCAGCATGAACGGTGATGTGACAATCGCGATAATAGCTGCGGGCGTAATAGCAATGACTGGACCTAAATACGGTACAATACTCGTGAACATCGCAAGTACCCCGAGCAACAACGCATATTTCATTTTAATAATGAGGAAGCCAATCGACACCATGATTCCGATCGCAATAGCAACCAGAATTTGTCCTTGAATATACGCACTGATTTGCCGATCTGCATTGCGGAAGATGATCGATGCATCGTCTCGCAAACGTGGAGGCAACATACGCAAAATCATTTGGGGCAACTTCTCGCCGTCTTTCAGTAAGTAAAACAGTATGAGTGGTACCGTAAAAATACTCAAAATGATTCCCGTTAACGCAGAAACGAAGGAAGTAATACCTGATGCGATGCCACCTATAGTTTCCGTGAAGAACGTACCGATACTCTCAAAACCGGAATCAAGGAAGCTATTCACGTTAAAGTTGAATCCTTCATAAACCGGCGCAAATATGGAGTTGCGGAAAAACTGATCGGTGTCCAAAATTAACTGTTTAAAATACGTTGGGAATTCATCGAATAGATTGATCGTCTGTAAACGCAGGAACGGTAATACTAAGAAAATCACTAATGTTAGTAAACCTGCAGTCGCTAGTAGAATAATCAAGATTCCGTAGACGCGTGGTATACGCAGACGTTCTTCCAAAAACCGAAGAATAGGACGCATTAAGTAATACAAAATCGTCGCGAGTACGACCGGTAAAACAACTGTTGAGAAAAATACTTTAATCGGATAGAAAATAAATGAAACTTGAGTGAAGACCAAGATGATCAATCCAATGAACAATAAACAAAGTAAAACAAACAATGTAGATTGACCACCGAGAAATCCAACTACCGGTGAAGTCGAGGGTATCGACCAGAAGTTCCGTAAAGAAGATTTTTTTGGTGGCTGCCTCAATGTTTCACTCCCCCCTTTATTCGATCCGTTATGGTGTAGCTAAAAACGAACGAATCGCTTCTCTATTTTTATCTAAATCAATATCAATTACAGATCCTGCGTGACTATAGGAAGTAAAAGAATAACTTCCTTCAACTGGAATACGTAATGTTTGAAGATCCAGTTTACGTTTCGCAACAATTGTCAGCACTCTTGTTAGCTCATCCTTTGAAGTGAGGTTCGTCTCAATGAAGTTATCGAGTGCACCAGCTACTTTCGGTGCTTGCAAGACTGTTGATACGCTAAATAGCTCGTCCTTTACTGCTTGAATCACTTCCTGCTGGCGATTGACTCGCCCGAAATCCCCTTCATCATCTGCGCGGAATCGTGCATAACCAAGTAACTCTTTGCCGTTTAATCGCTGGACGCCAGGTTTTAGCGTGACTCCGATTTTTTCAGACATTTCATTTTGAACGTTCATTTCAAGACCCTTCGGAAACGCAATGTCCATAATGGATTCGAAATTATCAAAATCGACGACTGCGTAATGATGAATAGGTATATTGAACATCCCCGAAATCGTTTCTTTCGCAGTTTGGACACCACCCAAGTAATAGGCGGTATTCAGTTTATACGACTGGTACCCTGGGATCTGTGCATAAATATCTCGCATAAATGAAATTAAATGTGCGGTACCAGCTGTTTGGTCCCAAGATAATACCATCATCGTATCGGTACGGTATTTTCCTGATCCATCATTATCGACACCGAGCAATAAATAATTCTCTGTCGTTGGATCTTGCGGGTTTAGCAAATCGCCTTGAAATTCTCCAGGGTTGATCTTGCTGCCCGCTGTCATTGCCTTGCCTTGTTTATATTGAAAGTAGCTATAAGCCGAAATCGTTACAGTGAATAGCAATACTGCTGTTATAAAAACTCTGCCAACGCGTAATTTACGCTTCTTTTTCCTGCGATGTGGCTGCTGTTCGTCGAAGTGTTCATCCATGTAGCGTCATTCCTCCATTATCCGTGTGTATCCAGTTATCAGGACGTTTCTGTTCACAACGGGTTGCGTCCAGTCACGAGCTTTGCTTGGCGGATCGACCTATTTGCAACGCTAGTCCTAGCATTGCCACAAATAAAAGAAGAAATACGAACAATGTAACGTAATGATTTTCTGTGTAGTCATATAAGGAAGCGACGAGTAGAGGCAAGATTCCACCTATGATGAACCCCCCTGTCTGCATCATCGCAGTCCAAGAATTCGTTTCTTCGGCTGTATCAGTAGCGTCCATTGGCATGAGCAAGCAAATCGGGAATAACCCACCGAGCGGAATGCCCATCACGAGTACGCCGATTGCGAACCACAACGGATCTGCCGTCCACATCAAGCCAATCGACACAATACCGAGCGCGAGAATTACAACAAGTGCTGGCGTTCTACTTGTAAACTTTTGCAAGACAATCGGGAAACCGATATTCATGAAGATCTGCACAACCGTCATCAAACTAAGCAATGTCCCCGCCTGTAAAAGCGTCATGCCGTTCGATACAGCAATCGGAACGAGATACGTTAAAACGGAGAAGAACAATGCCGTCTGTAAACCGAAGAATATAAGGAAACTCCATGCCTTCTTGCTGCGCCATGGATTTTCCCCTTTTACTACAGGTTGTTCTGACACTTGCTTCACTTCAATTGGATGCTTGGCGGTGACTGCCCACGCAATCATTCCTAGAACCGCAATAGCGGCCCAAACGGCTAGCGCAAATGAATAGGACCCTACTTTTTCATAAAAAACCCCCGTTAAACCTGTGCTTAGCGTCGCCCCCATCCCCATACCGAATGAATAAATGCCGACTACTACTGCAACATGCATCGGAAAATACTGTTTGATTAGCGCGGACAGCAAAGGTCCAATAACAGCAATCGCGACTCCCGCAATGAAAGCTGTCAATAATAATACACTAAATGACGTAACCGAAAAGCGAATTCCGGTTGCTACAGCAAGTAACAGCAACATTAAGTACATCGTCTTGTTTAAGCCGATCGCTTTATTCAGTATCGGTGCGAGCATGGCGAATACCCCCATGCAAATGACTGGAATAACAGTTAAGAGACTCACTTGTGTGTTAGACAACGCCAAATCATCTCGAATAATATCCAGCATGGGCCCAATAGATGTAATGGCTGGTCGTAAATTGAGCGCGACTAAGAAGATCGCAAATAATAAAAGAATTTGACTAGATTTAGAGCGCAATACCAAGACTCCTTTTACTCATAATTCGTATAGATCGTCTATCATCATTATATCGTAAATCAAATTTGTAAACAGTACTAGTTCAAACATTCCATTTCACGTAATTTTAATGTATACTAGGAACATTGTGAACTTAGGAGGATATTATATATGTTAGCAGTTAGTAATTTAAGTCTTCGCTTCGGCGACCGCAAGCTATTCGAAGACGTCAATATACAGTTCAATCCAGGTAATTGCTATGGATTAATTGGAGCGAATGGCGCAGGAAAATCTACATTTGTCAAAATCGTGTCAGGTGAACTTGAACCTCAAACAGGTAATGTTATTCTTGGAAAAGACGAGCGTATGGCTGTCTTGAAACAGAACCACTTTGAATACGAAGAATATGAAGTAATGGATCTTGTCATCATGGGCTACAAAGAGCTGTATGAAGTGATGAAAGAAAAAGACGCTATTTATATGAAGGAAGACTTCTCCGATGAAGACGGCATGCGTGCAGCTGAACTCGAAGGCGAATTCGCAGATATGAATGGATGGGAAGCAGAATCTGAAGCTTCTGTACTCCTTCAAGGTCTTGGCGTTCCTGAAAGTATGCACCACTCCAAAATGTCTGAACTGGACGGATCAAACAAAGTAAAAGTATTGCTTGCACAAGCATTATTCGGCAAGCCGGACGTTTTGCTACTGGATGAGCCAACAAACAACTTGGACACTAAAGCAATTCGTTGGTTAGAAGAATTCTTAATCAACTTCCCAAACACTGTCATAGTCGTTTCCCATGACCGTTACTTCTTGAATAAAGTATGTACACATATTGCGGATCTTGATTTCAGTAAAATCCAGATCTACGCTGGTAACTATGACTTCTGGTATGAGTCCAGCCAACTGGCGTTGAAACTATCTCAAGAGTCAAACAAGAAAAAAGAAGAAAAAGTTCAGGAATTGCAAGCGTTTATCGCGCGTTTCAGTGCCAACGCTTCAAAATCCAAACAAGCCACTTCACGTAAAAAGACATTGGAAAAAATTGAGTTGGATGACATCAAACCATCTTCTCGCCGTTACCCATTCGTCAACTTTACAATGGGACGCGAAATCGGTAACGATGTTGTATCTGTTAAAGATGTTACGAAAACAGTTGATGGCAAAACAATGATTAAAGATGCTTCTTTCTCACTCGATAAAGAAGACAAAATCGTTTTGATTGGTAACCCACTTGCGAAATCAGCAATGCTTGATATGCTCGCTGGAGTAACTGAGTCGGATTCTGGAGTGATTAAATGGGGCGTTACAACAACTAACGCATACTTCCCAATGGACAACTCGGAGTACTTTGAAGGTTCGGAGCAGACGCTAGTCGATTGGTTGCGTCAATACTCTCCTGAAGATGAAACAGAAACATTCTTGCGTGGATTCCTTGGACGTATGTTGTTCTCTGGTGAAGAAGTGAAGAAAAGTCCTAGCGTATTATCAGGTGGAGAAAAAGTTCGTTGTATGCTATCGAAAATGATGCTTACAAGTGCGAACGTCTTGTTGCTTGATGAACCGACAAACCACTTGGACTTGGAGTCTATCCAAGCGCTTAACAATGGTTTAATTGCGTTTAAAGGCGCTATGATCTTCACATCACATGACCATCAGTTCATCCAAACAATCGCTAATCGTGTAATCGAGATCAATGATGATGGAACGATCTTTGATAAATCGATGACATATGATGAGTATTTGGAGTTTAAAGGTCAGAAAGCATAATATATAGGTAATCTTGAGACTATCCTAGCAACAATTTCTAGGATAGTCTTTTTTCGTTCGTACAAACTATATGAAAAAAAGAAAAGCCGTAGCTTCTCTTTTCCTTTTTGTTATTTTCTTTTTTGCGAGTAGTTGTCTACTAACGCTCTGTTAAGTAACGATATGGATCGATCCAGTTCAAACTTGATTAAGTCTTTGTACGCTTTCACCTTTTCCTGATCCCCTATACGGTAGATGTAAAGTGTCTGCATCTCTGTCCCCTGTTTATGGACCGGATGTCTAACAATCAGGCCGTCGTTTAGTAAATCATGAAGCGATTTATATACTTCAGACTTAGTCGGACGGTAACCAAGGTCTCTGAAATGGTCTAGAAGGTCATCTAATATTTGTAGACCATACAAGTTCCCCTCTTCTGCTTTATGTAGCATGTAGAGCTTCAGAAAAGCTCTCTGACGAATGACAAATGTACTCTTCATTGATCTTCCCTCCTTGATTGCTGTACGTGAGATAGTTATAGTATAGCAAACTATGTGGTGCGAGGAGAATTGTAAAGAACTAGGATTATTTGGAACCAGGTTTCTTATAACTATGCAATAGGATAATAGACCGTATGTTCCTAGTTGTTGATGGTGAAAAAAAGATTGGTATTAATGAAGTTATAAAAATAGTTATATTTATTGATTATCCTGTGATTTATTTCTATCAATTAAGGGAATACTATAAGAATAAAAGGAGGTTTTCTTATGAAGAAACATACTGTATGGTTTCTGATAGCTACACTTCTTTTAGTACTTGCTGGATGTGGGTCCAAGCCTGCATCGACTGATAATACAAGTAGCCCTGCTCCACCCGTTGATGATGACACGATATTTGAACACATCGAACCAGAAGTGACTATTCCCGCTACTGAAATTGAAATAGATGAAAATATCGAAGAAGATGCTGTGGAGGAACCTGAAACAACAGCCGATCCACAGGCTATTCCTGATACCTTGTTGGATTACTTCCCTCCTGACGACACGAGTGTATATTATGAAGGTGTCGGGAATGAATTCGCGCAAATGGCTAATACTATATCCCGACCAGCACCCGATTATGTCGTCATTCGTGAAAATAATGGTGGTTCCTACATTCAAAAGGTCTACAAATTGGAAAGTGACCAGATTCAACTTGTGAAGGAGGAACCCGTTGATTTCAATGTACTATTGCCGACACCGGCTGAATTGGATGCTATGGTTCCCATTCGAACGTATTTGAAGGAACCTATTCAAGTGGGGACGACATTTGATGATTGGACGATTATTGAAGTCGGCGCTTCCCTACAGACACCTTATCAACAATTTGACGACGTGGTAGTTGTAGAGCAAGTTGATAGTGATTTCGTCAATAGAATATATTTGGCTGAAGGCTTTGGCGAGGTAAAACGGGAGTCGATCATGACGATCGCCGGAGAACCGGATTACGTTGTAACGTCCACTTTAGAAAATATGACGCAGCCTTAATTAATGGAAGTATAATAAATAGACTATGTAGGCAGACTATCCAGAAGTTAGAACTTTGGGTAGTCTTTTTCTTGAAACTACATACGTTTACGCTTCCCTATTCTTCACTTGTTATGAATAGCTTCTACTAATAAGGGAATACCACAAAATAAAAGGAGGTTTTTCATTATGAAACGTAATCTTTGGTTTCTGATGGTTGTGCTGTTTCTCGTGCTTGCTGGATGCTCAAATAAACCTGTTACGTCCCTTGATGATAAGACGGGCTCTTCCAAGACAGGTACCGTAGGAAAGACTGACGAAAAGAAAGATCAGCAAAATGACGATGCGAATCTGACCGATGTGTCTTTATTGGAGTACTTTCTTCCCGACGGTTCCAGCGCACATTATAAAGGCGTAGGAAATGAATATGCTGAACTAGATATCACCGTAGCGAGACCTTCGCAAGATTATGTCGTCATTCATGAAAATAACGGAGGTACATTCGTTCAAAAAGTGTATAAGATCAATGGGGATGAAATTCAAGTCTTGCAGGAAGAACACATCGAATTGGATGCTGGCGTTCCTACACCAGAGGAATTAAAGTCCATGAAGCCGATCCGAACGTATTTGAAGGGCCCTATCGAAGTCGGAACTACGTTTGATGACTGGAAGATCGTCGAGATGAATGCCTCAGTAGAGACACCTTATCAGCAATTCGAGGATGCAGTTGTCATTGAACAGGCTGGGAAGGATTTTGTGAATAGGATTTATATCGTGAAGGATTTCGGGGAAGTAAAACGTGAATCCACGATGTCTATGGAAGGCGAAGAAGAATTTGTGGTTACTTCTAGTCTCGAAACCGTGACACAACCTTAATTTTCCGCAAACAAAAAGGCGCCACAATGGGCGCCTTTTCAAGTGGTTTAGATTTTAACAACGTTAGCTGCTTGTAGACCACGGTTTCCTTCGACAACTTCAAATTCAACCTGCTGACCTTCGTCAAGAGATTTGAATCCGTCGCCTTGGATTGCTGAGAAGTGTACAAAGATGTCTTCTTCTCCGTCAACTTCGATAAAACCGAAGCCCTTTTCTGCGTTAAACCATTTTACTGTACCTTGTTTCATTCGATTACCTCCAAAAATATACGTACTTATTAATACACGAACCTTAGCAAAGCAAAAAATTCACGTATTACAAAAGATACCGACGTCGCCGATCACTTTTGTAATAGGTGAATCACTTAGCATACGGTCGTTCGATTAATTTACTTACGTTAAGTATAACATATTTAACTTGATTGTCAATAAATAAATAACACTTTTTACAGAATGTTCTTACGATATGTTCGGTTCACCGTTTAGTAACACAATGATACCGTGATACAATTGTAAATCTCCTTCACAGCCATCGCAATAATATTTTTCGGTTGTCGACCAAAATGCGTGGAAACAACCTTTACGAACTTCATAATGCTCAAAGTATGATTCCATCTTGCTGATCACTTCTTCAATATATGCTTGCGTTTCGATTTCATTCGTAAATGTTTTGGATGTGACGCTATAGTCTCTCCACTCTTCAAACATCCACCACGGCTCAAAGTCCGCCTTCATGTATACCACTTCATACATTCAGTATGCACTCCTTTATCTTGCGCTATGCAGGAATGATACTCATTTTAGCAAATCCTTCCCACTATTCAAAGTAAAATGATTCACGTGGCGTAATATATGAGTTTTCGACCATTTTCGGCTATAATTGAGATAGGCTCCAGTAACCTTACTGTCTGCACGATAAATGAAACCTTTTCGCAGTTAATCCGTAAGTATTATATAGAGTCAGAATGGAAGGTGGCCTGAACAATCATGACGAATATAAAAAACTTTTTCACACGACACTTAATTATGGCGCCTACTAGTTTCCTGACATGGTTCATCCTCATCGGTGGGACGAGCATCAATTTCTTCCTAGGGTCCGCAATCGGGATTGCCATGTATGCAGGAGGCAACGTAGCCATTAAAGAACTGCAGTTACGTTCCACACTGAAACAATTCGGTATGGCGCGCTCTGAATATAAACATATTGAACAACAATTGAGTGAATCCAAGAAAAAACTGAAACAACTCGGTAATATGTATGGACAAGTACGTTCGATTCAAGCATTTAGACAAGTGTACGACATGTCTTCAATGGCTCGACGTATCATCAAAATTGTCCAAAACAACCCACGGAAGTTCTATCAAGTCGAGAGCTTTTTCTATGCGCACTTGGACTCGGTCGTAGAACTTACTTCAAAGTATAGCTTGCTAGTGAATCAACCATTAAAAGATCAAGAGATCAAAGTTGCCTTGCAGCATACACGCGAAACATTAGCCGATTTAAGTCTCGAAATGGAACGCGATCTTCGAAATGCCGTAGCAACCGATTTAGAGAAACTACGCATGGAAATTGATTATGTGGACATTACACTCAAGAGAAACAAACCGTTGCTCGAATCGAAAGGGGAACATTCTAATGACAGATAAACACACACTAGAAGAAAAATCAGTAGACGATTTACTCGGCAATCCGTTCGATATGGACGCTAGCCTACTTCCAAAAGAGATGGAAAACTCGCTTGCGGATGAGACAGCACCTGTCAAACTCATTGACCGTTTAACACCCGAAGAACAAGTCAAAGCAAGACAATTGGCTTCACAGATTCCGGTAGGCAATTACGAAGCCGTCATTTCCTATGGCGCCAATGCACAAAATGAACTTTCCAACTTCTCTCACAAAATGCTTGACCATGTTCAAGGCAAAGATATCGGCCCTGTCGGTGATGTACTGAACGAATTAATGGCCAAATTATCCGAAATCGATACAGATGATCTATCGGATAAAAAGAAATCGGGACTAAGCCGTTTATTCAACAAGGCTACTCGCCCTATTAAAGAAATCATGACAAAATACGAAAAACTCGGCACACAAGTCGATAAAATAAGCGTTCAACTAGAACACTCCAAACGTGGTTTAATGGAAGATGTCCGCATGCTGGATAATTTGTATGAACAAAACAAAACCTACTTCCAAGCACTGAACGTCTACATTGCAGCTGCAGAATTAAAGATTGATGAAATCAATAGCACGATTATTCCAGAATTGCATAAAAAAGCACAGGCTTCAGATGATCAAATGATGGTCCAAGAAGTCAACGACATGGCGCAATTTGTAGATCGTCTTGAAAAACGCCTATACGACTTGCAACTATCACGCCAAATCACGATTCAAAGTGCGCCACAGATTCGAATGATCCAACAAACGAACCAAACGTTAGCTGAGAAGATTCAGGCGTCCATCATGACAGCTATTCCCCTTTGGAAGAACCAGATTGCGATTGCTTTAACACTCAACCGTCAGCAAAAGGCTGTGGAGTCTCAGAAGCTTGTGACGAAGACAACGAATGATTTACTACTTCGCAACTCTGAAATGTTGAAAGTGAATAGTATTGAGACAGCGAAAGAGAATGAAAAAGGCATTATTGAAATTGATACATTGAAAACCACACAAGAGAACTTGATCCAGACAATCGAAGAGACATTGCTGATCCAAGCAGACGGTCGCGCAAAACGAAAAGCTGCCGAGACCGAGATTGCCAGAATGGAACAAGACCTCAAGACACGTTTATTAGCTGTATATGAAGAGTCACAAAACCGTCCCTCATAAGAGAGACGGTTTTTTTGTGTGATTTGTTGTAAGTAGTGACATGTGAAGTCAGGCTATGAGCGGTTGCCGTGTCTCTATGATCGCTTGTCGGGTGTCTATGAGCGACCGAGGACCCCGATAGAGCGGATGAGAGATGTCATAGAGCACTTAACCAGGTTCTAAGATCACTTACACCAAATCAATGAGCGGCACCGCGATTGCCCTCCCTAACTTCCTCACAAATCGAGCTTCAAAACACAACAAAAAGAGACAGTTCAATTAAGAACCGTCTCCCCATCTCTATCTTTCACTCAAAATACGTCTTATAATACCCGCCGACTTTGCCCGAATTGTCTACTACGAAAATAAACTCCTCTGTCTCGTTCTTCACGTCATACGCCTTCCCCACCGTCAGCATATTACTAACGAAAAACTTCGCTGCATCCGTGTGCGTACACGTTACTGTCTTCAAAGTAGGCTCATCCAACCATTGTAAATATGACATAAAACCTCTCCCCTTCTAAATAAAAACGACCCGCTGATTAGCGGGTCGCTTGGATTGTGTTAATTAAGAACCTAGTAGAAGGTCTTCAGGGTTTTCAAGCAACTCTTTAACCATCTTCAAGAATCCAACTGAATCTTTACCATCAATTACACGGTGATCGTAAGAAAGTGCAACATACATCATTGGGCGAATTTCGATATTGTCACCAATAGCTACTGGACGCTTCTGAATTGTATGCATACCCAAGATTCCTACTTGTGTACCGTTTAGGATTGGAGTAGACAATAGTGAACCGAATACTCCACCGTTTGTAATTGTGAATGAACCGCCTGTCATATCAGCCAATGTCAACTTGTTGTCGCGTGCTTTTTTCGCAAGCTCTCCGATAGATGCTTCGATTTGTGCAAAACTCTTACGGTCTGCATCTACTACGTTTGGTACAACTAGTCCACCGTCAGTAGATACTGCGATACCGATATCGAAGTAATTCTTCAATAGGATTTCATCGCCATCGATTTCAGCGTTAACATATGGGTACTTCTTCAATGCAGCAACGACTGCTTTTGTGAAGAATGACATGAAGCCTAGACGTACATCGTTTTGCTCGAAGAACTGGTCTTTTTTGCGTGAACGAAGTTCCATCATTTTCGACATATCAATTTCGTTGAATGTAGTTAACATTGCTGTTGATTGTCTAACTTCAAGCAAACGCTTAGCGATTGTTTGACGGCGACGAGTCATTTTTTCACGAGTGATACGGCCATCGTCTTTCGCTTCTGCTTTAGGAGCTGGAGCCGCCGCAGCAGGTGCTGGAGCGTTGTTGTGAGCAGATACGTCTTGTGCACGTACGCGACCCATTGGATCAACAGGTGATACGTCCGCAAGATTGATACCTTTTTCACGTGCAAGCTTGCGTGCTGCTGGACTTGCAATTGTGCGGTCTGAAGAAGAAGTTTCTTCTGCTACAGCTGCTGCTGGAGCCGGAGTTTCTTCTTTTTGTGCAGGTGCTGGCGCTGCTGCTTCAGTTGCTTGTGGAGCTTGTTGTGCCGGTGCACCTGAACCTTCGCCTACAATCGCGATTACTTGGCCAACTTCAACTGTGTCGCCTTCTGCAGCCAATAGTTCAGACAATACACCCGCTTCTTCTGAAATGACTTCGACGTTCACTTTATCTGTTTCCAATTCAACGATGAATTCACCTTTATCCACGTTTTCACCGGGTTGTTTCAACCATTTTGCAATTGTACCTTCTGTAATTGATTCTGCTAGTTCAGGTACTCTGATCTCTGCCACAATAAATTCCTCCTCGTAGGTATACCGTTTTTTAACGGATAAGCTACTTTGTATAAGTAGTTTTTTTACTTTTTCTGTAAAGCTTATTTACTTGTTATATCACTTTTTCAAAGCTTCTTCAATGATTCGGTTTTGTTCTTTTTTGTGAGATGCGCCGTCGCCTTCAGAAGGACTTGAGCGTTTGATACGACCGATATAAGAAATGTCTTTGCCGTCAGCTAGTTTTTCTAGGAACGGATAAGCGAATGACCATGTACCCATGTTCTTCGGCTCTTCTTGAACCCATACTAAATCTTTTGCTTTCGGGAAACGAGCAACGATTTCTTTGATTTTGTCGGATGGGAATGGATATAGCTGCTCTACACGGATTACGTGCAAGTAGTCGAATCCTTCGCCGTCTTTGATCTTCTCAGCCAAGTCAATTGCCATCTTACCGCTTGCGAACAAGATCTTTTTCACTTTTTCAGGTTTAGTTCCTGTACCAGGTTGCTCAAGAACTGTCTTGAAGTGACCTTCCGTTAAATCTTCAACATCTGCTCCAACTAGTGGGTGACGAAGTAAAGACTTAGGCGTTGCAATTACTAACGGACGCTCTGCTTCGCTGCCGAGAATTTTCGACTGGCGACGCAATACGTGGAAGTAGTTTGCTGCACTGGAGATATTCGCGACTGTCCAGTTGTTTTCTCCACAAAGCTGTAGGAAACGCTCAATACGAGAACTGGAGTGCTCTGGTCCTTGTCCTTCAAATGCATGTGGCAACAATAGCACTAGGCCGGATTGCTGTCCCCACTTCGCATAACTTGAAGAAACGAACTGGTCGAACATCACTTGTGCCATGTTCGAGAAGTCACCGTATTGTGCTTCCCAAATAGACATTGTTTTGTCTTCTTCTAAGTTATAACCGAATTCATATCCGACGATTCCTGCTTCTGTTAATGGACTGTTATAAGCCACGAACGAAGCGTTAGATCCGCTAATATGATGCAACGGAACAAGTTCTTCACCTGTTTTTTCATCATGTAAAACTAAGTGACGTTGTGCAAACGTACCGCGCTGGATATCTTGTCCAGAGATACGGATGGGCTTACCGTCTTGAATGATGGAACCGAATGCCAATTGCTCAGCATGTGCCCAGTCAATTTTGCCTTTACCATTGAATGGTTCTTGGCGTCGTTTTAAGATTTTATCCAATTTGCTGAAGACAGCGAAATCAGTTGGATACGTTAATAGCTCTTCGTTCATTTTACGAAGGCGATCTTCCGAAACCCCTGTTTCTAGATCACGTGGAAGTCCAGCTTGTACCACTTCCGGTGTTGCATTGGAAATTTGAGGTGCATCTGCAGATTCTTCTTTAACATGATCGTAAGCTTCTTGCATAGTTGCGTTGACCGACCTGTCCATTGCCTTTACTTCTTCGTCAGTCATGAGCTTTTGCTCGACCAGGCGTTGTCCGTAAATTTGACGAACTGTCGGGTGTTTATGGATTTCGTTATACATCACTGGATTCGTCACTAGTGGCTCGTCCATTTCGTTGTGCCCGTAACGACGGTAACCGATTAAATCGATCAATACGTCTTTACCGAACTGCTGGCGATATTCGAATGCCAGTTTTGCCACAGCTAAAACTTCTTCTGGGTGATCTGCATTCACGTGGAATACAGGCACTTCAAAGCCTTTTGCTGGATCGGATGCATAGTGTGTAGAACGGGAATCATAGTATTCTGTCGTGAAGCCAATTGTGTTGTTGGCAATGACGTGAACCGATCCACCTGTTCTGAAACCACGAACGCGTGAATAGTTGAATGATTCCGGTACGATTCCCTGTCCAGGGAACGCCGCATCACCGTGTACTAGGATCGCGTATGCTTTGTTAGTATCTTGCTTTGGAATACCTGGGCTATCCGTGTTTTCCTGTGCAGCACGAGTCTGTCCAGTAATCACCGGGTTCACTACTTCAAGGTGAGACGGGTTATACGCTAAGAAGCGGTTCATTCCCGATTTGCCTTTATGAAGAGCTCCCATATGGTATTTCACATCGCCGAACCAGCCGCGTGTTACTTCTAAAGAACCGTCTTTTGGCAAGAACGGTGAAGCAGGTACGCCTGCGAATTCTGCGAACATCATTTCATATGGTTTATTTAAGTTATGTGTCAACACGTTCAGACGTCCACGGTGAGCCATGCCGATTAGCACTTTTTCCATTTTCGCTTCTTCAGAACGACGCATTAATTCGTCGATTAAGACAACTAATGTGTCCACACCTTCGATAGAGAAACGTTTAGCTCCAACGAATGTACGGTGAATGAACTTTTCAAATCCTTCAATTTCCGTCAAACGCTCAAGAAGTTGTTTTTTCTCGTCTTCTTGCAAGTTTGACTGTACGTCGCCGTTTTCAATTTTTGATTGAATCCACGTACGCTCTGTTTCATCGATCAAGTGTGCGAATTCGTATGCGATGGAGCCTGTGTAAAGAGACTTCAAGTAATTCATTGCATCCAATCCGTTTTCCACTGTCGCTGGAACATTTTTTAAGAACAAAGTTGCTGGCAATCCGACCAGATCGCTTTCTGTCAATCCATGATAAGACAGTTCAAGACGGGATGTATCTTTAGGTCGATCGTTTAATGGATAAATATCAGCTGCAAGATGTCCATAAGAACGAATAGCTTCAAGTAAAGAATAAACGGCAAGAACTTTACGCAAATCCGTTTGGGAACCTTGCGCTAAAACTGCCTCTTGACCTGAATCATCCATCTGAGGCGCACCAAAATTCCTGAATAGCTCTGCTAAATCAGGATCTACTGCATCTTGATCTGTTTTAAACAGATCGTACATTTCCATTACATACCCAAGGTTTGGACCCGAAAAATTAGCATACGGGGAACGATGGGAATCCACATTGTTCGACATGTAATATAACCTCCACATTTGCCTACCGGCGTGTTGTGTTTATTTTCACTACTTCTATACAATAATAGCACGCAAACCTTAGAACTGAAAGGGATTAATCCTAATATGCATAGTTTTCTGCAAAGTACTAGCAAATATATTAAATAATACTGAAAACTACGCCTCTTAGGTACTTCGCGTACATTTTCATTTTTGGAACGACAAAATCAATTCTGCCATCTTTTCAGGCGTCTTCGGTTCTGTCGTCTTTTCAATATTCGACAACAATCGCGCTTTCTCCTTTACGAGTTCGTCGAATTGTTCTGTAACAGGCTGAACTTCGAATTGTTCTTCTTCAATTTGCAATGCCAATCCTTTGGAAGCAAAATAATTGGCGTTCAATATTTGATCGCCACGGCTCTTTGAAGCGGCTAACGGAACGAGTAGCATTGGCTTGTGGATTGCAAGAAGTTCGAATATCGCATTCGAGCCCGCGCGTGAAATTGCATAATCGGACGCTGCCAGTAGATCCGGCAATTCATCGGTAACATATTCATACTGCACGTATCCCGCCACCGCCAGACTGTCATCCACATTTCCCTTACCACATAAATGAATGATCTGATACTTCTCAAGCAAAGCAGGCAGTTCATTGCGCACCGCCACATTCAACACAGCAGAGCCCTGACTACCTCCCATTATAATGAACACGGGCTTTTCCGAATTCAGACCCGTTCTACGCAATCCTTCTTCTCGGTTACCCATAAACAGCTCTGGACGGATAATCGGGCCCGTGCATGCAGATTTCGCTGTCGGCACATATTGCAACGTCTGTTCAAAGACCGTAAAAATTTGTGATGCGAACGGCAATGCCAATTTATTCGCAAGTCCTGGTGTCACGTCTGATTCATGGACAACGACAGGTACATTCGCAAGTTTGGCTGCCATAACAACCGGCACTGAAACGAACCCTCCTTTAGAGAAGATGATCTCCGGCTTCAATTTACGAAGAATAGCGAGTGCTTGTAGCGTCCCCGCTCCGACCCGAAATGGATCCGTAAAATTCTTCATTGAGAAATACCTGCGTAGCTTACCACTTTGTATGGCGTGATAGACCACTTCCGGATGCCCTTCTCCAATCAGCTCTTTTTCAATACCTTCATGAGAACCAATATAATGCACACTATATCCTTTATCTAAAAATATGGGAATTAACGCTTGGTTGACGGACACATGCCCTGCTGTCCCGCCACCTGTTAATACGACTACCGGTTGCTTCATTCATTCCATCCTTCCGCGTTACCTACTATATTTTCATGCTACAATAGTCAAAGTAAAAAACTTTAGTAGAGGAAATCAAAACTATGACTACTGTAACGAACCCTTTGCAACAAAAAACATCCATTTTCATTAAAATCATGATTCCCATTGTCATTACGCAAGTGGCACTGTACTTGATGTCGTTCTTCGATATTCTCATGACAGGACGCTATGATACGTTCCACTTAGCAGGCGTGACCATCGGTAGTTCCTTCTGGATACCGGTCTATACCGGCCTTTCCGGAATTCTCATGGGTCTAACTCCTATTATCGCACAGCAAATCGGTGCGAAGAACAAAAAGGATGTCCGCCCTACTGTCCAGCAAGCATTATACGTATCTCTCGCTCTTTCAGCAATCATTTTTGTCTTGATCCACTGGGTCGTGTTACCCGCTATCACAAGAATGCCACTAGATGCACCGGTTATAGAAGTGGCGTCCGCCTACCTGACGGGTATGAGCATCGGATTGGTTCCGCTGATGGCCTACACTGTACTGCGTTCATTCTTTGATGCGTTAGGGGCAACACGTGTATCGATGTTCATCATCCTGTTATCAGCACCGATTAATATCATGTTGAATTATCTCTTGATATTCGGTAACTTCGGTTTCCCTGAGCTTGGGGGTGCGGGTGCTGGGTATGCATCCGGATTCACGTATTGGCTCGTATTTTTCATTGCGGTATTGATTGCCTGGACGTCCCGCCACTTTAAAGAGTTTACGCTGTTTACTGGTTGGCAACGGATTTCATTCCCACGGTGGAAAGAGATTTTACTGATTGGTGTTCCGATAGGACTCTCCATCTTCGTCGAGACAAGTATCTTCTCTGTTGTGACGTTGTTGATGAGTAGCTATACCGCACAAGTCATATCAGCTCACCAGATAGCGCTTAACTTTACGTCCCTTCTATACATGGTACCGTTAAGCGTCTCGATGGGTACGACGATACTAGTCGGTCAGTCGATTGGTGCGAATAAAACGAAAGACGCGCGCGAGTATACGTATCTCGGCATAGCGTTCGCCGTTGTTTTCAGTTTCCTATCCATATTCATATTACTAATGTTTCGTGAGTCTATTGCTTCTATGTATACGATGGACGCAGAGATTATTACACTCGCCGTGCATTTCTTTATTTATGCAGCATTGTTCCAGTTATCGGATGCTGTGCAGGCTCCGATTCAAGGTGCGCTACGCGGGTATAAAGATGTGACGATGACGTTCTTGGTTGGCGTCGTGTCGTTCTGGCTAATTGGATTGCCTACTGGGTTTATGCTAGCACGCTTTACGGAACTTGGCGCGTTCGGCTATTGGGTCGGTCTGATTGCCGGCTTAACGGTCGGTGCGGTCATTCTATCGTTCCGTTTGCGGTTTATACAGAATAAGTATCGTGAAGTGGAATCATGATAAGTTTACGGGTCAATGGAGTTTTTATTCCATTGGCTTTTTTTATTGTGAAGGTGTAGTTTGCGTTACGTGGATAAACAGTTAGAGAGGTACGTGTATGCTCAATAATTCGTGTAAGTGATCATTGAACCCAGTTAACCGCTCTATTACACCCGCTGAACGCTCTATACACGTCCGTGACCGCTCATAGAAACCATCTAAGCGATCATAGCGGACGGGTAACCGCTCATAGCCTACTCACCCGCGCGTATCTACTTGCTATCACTCTCCAACTCTCTCCACTAAAAAAAGGTCAATGGACATAAATCCATTGACCTTTCACATTCTTACTTCTGTATAAACTGCTGTGTCCAGTACTGTCCGTTCGCGTCATATCCGATACCGATATGCGTAAACCCTGGCGTCAAGATATTCTGTCTGTGTCCAGCTGAGTTCATCCAAGCCTTCACGACTTCTTGTGCACTGCGTTGACCCATTGCGATATTCTCTGCTGCCGAACGGTAGGTAACGCCATTCTTCTTCATTTGATCAAACGGTGAACCGTATGTAGGGCTCGTGTGAGAGAAATAATTGTTCGCTGCCATATCCGCTGATTTTTGCTTCGCAGACTTTTGCAATGCTGCATCGATCTGCAACGGCTTGAGTCCTGCTTTTGTACGTTCCGCATTCGTTAAATCGAGTACGGCTTGCTCTGTAGCGGACACGTTTGCTGTCTGCTGCTGAGCCGGTTTGTTCGTTTGTGGTTTCTCCACTGGTTGAGTTGGTTGCTGTACTGTTGGTTTCTCTACCGGTCTACTAGGCTGCTGTGGCTTTTGGTAGTTGTAGTTTCCAAAGTAATACGAATATACTTGGTGATTGGATGCATTCCACGTATACGTCTGTGTCTGCACCTGTTTCGTCGTGCTTGCCTCTGCTGCATGAGTAGGCAATAAAATAGCTGAGCTTAATAAGATGAGTGATAAAGGTTTTTCATCTTGTTCCCCTCCTTCTTTACGCAACCTAGCATAACGTCAAAGAAAAGAAGGAAACTTGGCCAATCTTGCCAATTTAGCCAATGAACTCTGCGAAGCTATGAAATGAGAGTCTGAAAGATGTGATTTTGGTAACTCTGTCCAGTGGAGAGGACTATTAACAATAAAAAGCTATTGACAACTAGATTTCCGGCGTATATTCGATGCCGTCTACCTGTTCTCCGATGATCACCAATTTAGACGGGATTTGCATGTATTCCGGTATCCAGTTGACCATGCCATAAGCGTATTGGAATAAATGCGAGTACCGCGTATCTTCTAGCTGGATATACCCTTTCATGCGATAGACACTCTCCGGTAATGTGCGAACCCAGTCTTCAAAATGTTGTTGGTTGATTGGTGTATCAAACGACAGCACTTTCGAATCGAGCGGCAATCCACTACCTGACGTGATCGGCTGTTTCGGTGCCGCCACATTCACCATTTTCTCAATATAGCTGAAGTCGACTTTTGCGTTGACGGCTTGGACGAGCGGCGCATGACTATTGAACTGTGTCACTTGCATTGTCACGAAAGCCAATTGATTGTCCGTCAGCAAATCCGTTTTATTGAGCACCATGAAATGGGCGTGACGGATCTGTTCAAGAAATAATGCTTGTATACGTGGTGAGAGCTTGTCACGGTCGACCCAGCGCTTCGCGTCTACTACAGTGACGATTCCCTTGAAGTCTAGCTTCTCTGCGAATAACGGCGAATATACGGCGTCCAACGCTTCTACCGGGTGAGCGGCACCTGTCGTTTCAATGAACAGCACGTCAATCTCCGGATAATCCGCGAGTAAACCTTGCAGCTGCGCTTCTGTAGATTCGGCACCCGTACAGCAAATACAGCCATTCAATAATTCTTTTAACGGAACGTCCCCTGCATCTTCGACGATTTGACTGTCGATATTCAGTTCTCCGAATTCATTCATTAGAACAGCCGGTTGTCTGCCGGACTTCTTTACTTGCTCTACAAGAGTAACGAGTAGTGAAGTTTTACCGCTTCCTAGAAAGCCACTGAGTAAATATACATCGATCATAGTTGTATCATCCTTTTCCATAGAGAACACGCGCCCAACGATTGCTGGACGCGTGTTTCTTTGATTATGAGTTAATTTCTTTTAACACGACTTCTTTCGCTTTTAGCAGTTGCGGGTCATCATCTTTCATCTTGTCCCGTAATTTCTGCATTAAGCCGACTGTTGTATCTCCAGTCAAGATGCCTGTTTGTTCTTGTTCTAAGTCTTTCTGCAACGTTTTAACAGCTGCTGCCGTATCCGCGTCGTAGAGACCGTCTGTTTCGCCTGGGTCATAACCTACTGCTTCTAACATCTCTTCTGCCGCTTGTACGGAAGGAGAGACAAGACCATCGTCCATCTCTTCAGACGAATCAAGGTACGGTAGAGATGCATATGAAGGATATGGCACTTTCACGTCTGGCTCAATTCCTTTTTTATGAATCCAGTTGCCGTCAGGTGTTAACCATTTCGCAGTCGTTAGTTTCAAGTTCGAGCCGTCTGGTAATTGAGTCGGTGTTTGAACGGTACCTTTACCAAACGTCTTAACCCCTACAATTGGAATGCCTGCAGACTCTTTTAACGCACCTGCTAGGATTTCTGAAGCGGACGCACTGCCGTCATCTACGATCAATGCAACAGGAACTGTTACTTTTTGTCCGTCAGATGAAGGGTAGGCTTCTGGTGCTTTACCTTTTTCTTCTGTCTGGAATAACACTTTGCCATTCGGAACAAATAGATCGGAAATATCGATAGCACCGCTTAGAATACCGCCTGGATTTTGACGTACGTCAATGAGTACGCCTTCCATGCCTTTGTCGGTCATTTCATTCAACGCTTCAAGCAATTCCTCATACGTATGTTCAGAGAACGACGTGATATTGATATGCGCGATGTTGTCGTCGAGCATTTCCGCGTACACCGTATTGATCGGAATTACGTCACGGACGATTTTCACATCAAACGGATCGGATTTCTCTCCGCGTCGTACAGACAATGTCACCGTAGATCCTTTTTCTCCACGAATCAGTAAAACCGCTTCAGAAGAAGATAGACCTTGAATACTTTCACCGTCTACTGAAAGCACAGTATCGTTCGGCAATAAACCGGCTTTTTCAGCTGGAGAGTTTTTGATAGGTGACACAATGCTAATATAGCCGTTTGACTCTTGAATTTCTGCCCCGATTCCTTCAAAACTAGAAGAGATGCTTTCATTCAATTGTTTGGCTTCTTTTTCATTCAAGTAATCGGAGTATGGGTCGCCTAGTGAATCGACCATTCCGTTGATCGCGCCATCAATCACGACTTGATCGTCTACTTCGTCAAAATAACTTTCTTTCAGTTGATCATATGCATCATACAGTTTCTTGAACTCTTTTCGCTCCATGCCTACTTGCTGCGGTTTGACGACTTCTACAACCTTTTCGTCACCGACTGTCAGTGCAATGAAGGTAACCGCTGCTGTTGCTAGCACAAGGAAAAAAATGAGCATGATCAGAGAAAACGGTTTGATCCGTATATAGCGATTAGGTTTCGGCGCTTCCGGCTCTTGTTTCCCGTTCTCATGCGAATCGTTTTCGTTCATTGTCTTCCCTACTTTCCAAATCCCCGCAAAAGACCGCTGCCAAGAGCGGTCTTTTGTAGGTTTCTATCTATTCTATTATTCAGCGACGGCTGCGTCTAACGCGACTTCGATCATGTCGTTGAATGTCAATTGACGCTCTTCAGGCGTCGTGATTTCGCCCGTGATGATGTGGTCACTTACAGTAAGAACGGCAAGTGCTTTACGGCCGTAACGAGCAGCTAATGTATAGAGTGCTGCCGCTTCCATTTCAACTGCAAGAACGCCGTGGCGTGCTAGCTCTTCATGCTGAGCATTTTCATTGTAGAAGAAGTCTTCCGTGTAAATGTTTCCTACTTGCAAGTGCAAGCCTTTTTCTTTACCTGCAGTGTACGCTTTCAACAATAAGTCGAAGTCCGCTAGGGGTGCAAAGCGGATCGGTCCGAATGTTACATCGTTTAGAGACGAATTCGTTGTCGCGCCTTGTGCAAGGATAACGTCACGTACTTTTACGTCTTTTTGAATCGCGCCACACGTACCGACACGGATCAATTGCTGTACGCCAAACTCCTGCATTAATTCTGTTGCGTAAATGGAGATGGATGGAACGCCCATTCCAGTACCTTGTACGGAAATGCGCTTGCCTTTGTATGTTCCGGTATAGCCAAACATATTACGTACTTCGTTGTACTGTACGACATCTTCCAAAAATGTTTCCGCGATATATTTCGCGCGCAATGGGTCTCCAGGTAGAAGAACTGTTTCCGCGATATCGCCTGGTTTTGCATCGATATGTATACTCATCTTTTTTAGCCTCTTTTCACTAATTTGTTTTTATCATACAGTGTATAATGGCGAGATGCAATGAAACCCTCGCCACTTACCTACTGCACAGATCTTGATAGATTGCGTATATTTCATCAAAAGTGGTGGAACGTAAATCATCGTCCGCCATGTCTTCGACGTAACGGGACAATGAATCGAAATCCTCTAAGTCTTTCGGGAAACCGGCATCGAGAAACATCTTGTCCGCAAACAATGCCTTCGCGTCATCTTTTCCGCCGTTACGATAGCGTAATGCGAAATGGTAAAAGGATCGATCCATCGCCGTCACCTTCCTTCACTCAAATAATCCTTTGTATTCTGTATAGCCTTCTTTATCTAAGTCTGTTGCTGGAACAAAACGTAGTGCTGCAGAGTTAATGCAGTAACGCAATCCGCCTGTGTTTTGCGGTCCGTCAGGGAACACATGTCCTAGATGAGAATCTGCTGTTTTACTGCGTACTTCCGTGCGGCGCATGCCATGAGCTGTATCAAAATGCTCCGTTACTTCTACCGCTTCGATCGGTTTCGTAAAGCTCGGCCATCCGCAACCTGCGTCATACTTATCGTTTGAACTGAATAACGGTTTACCTGACACCACGTCTACATAAATACCATCTTCATAATGCGCGTCATATTCATTGCGAAATGGTGGTTCTGTTCCGTTTTCCTGCGTCACATGATACTGTATTTCCGTTAATTCATTGCGTAAGTCTTTTTTCATGAACGATTCCCCCAATTTTTTCGATGAATCCTGCGCGTCCTGATCCAACTGAATAACGCTCGTAGTGACTTGGATTCTTTTTGTAATATTCTTGGTGATGTTCTTCGGCCGGGTAGAACTCTTTACCTGGTAAGATATCTGTGACGATCGGCGAACTGAACTTGCCGCTGTCTTGTAATGCTTGCTTTGACTTTTCCGCTGCTTGCTGCTGTTCATCGGTGTTCGTGTAGATCGCAGTTTTGTACGACTCCCCGCGGTCTCCGAATTGTCCGCCTGCATCTGTCGGATCCATCACTTGCCAGAAAATATTCAGCAATTCTTCGTAGCTGATCACGCTGTCGTCAAATTCGATACGTACCGCTTCACGGTGTCCCGTTGTATCCGTACATACTTCTTCGTATGTCGGATTGACAGTATGTCCGCCTGTATAACCACTAACTACGGAATGGACACCGTCATATTTGTCAAAAGGCTTGACCATACACCAGAAGCACCCGCCTGCAAATGTTGCGTATTGTATTGCCATCGTTATTGCCTCCTTAGTTTTTCGGTATCAATACTTCCAATATAATCTCATCTTTTGCTAAATTCACTTCTTTTGCCTTGACTTGAACATCACCTGAGATCGGCAAGTCCTTCAGATCAATGAAAATTTCCTCTTCTTTTGGTCTGACAATCATCCACGATGGAAGCTCTACTGAATTTTTCAGTAATTTCAGTACTGTTGATGGTGGAATCGTCAAATGTCCTAATTCCATTGACGATTGTTTGAGAATTAAGTTTCCGTCTTCTCGGACAATCGGATCAAAATGCATCGCAAGCGGTAATGTATGCGAGAACACCGTGAGTTCGGACGTCAACAATACATCATCGCGCATTTCAAGCTCAACCGGTAACGCGCCTTTTACAGCTTTTCGTATATAGGTGTTCGCAATACCTTCAAAATTATCTTTTGTCGTATTTAACGCCAATGTATAGCCAGCCTCATTCACCGCTTTATCTTCTGGTAGAGGTGGAGAAGCAGTGGCGCTACTGATGAGGATGATTAATCCTACGAGCGCCGCCACCATTATTCCTGCCAGGCTAAAAAACGCTACTTTCCAAATATTCATCTTGTACTTCACTCCACTTCCACATCAACCGCTGAACAGCCTTTAATTTCTTCCACAAAACGCTCTTCCATCAAATCATATCCTTTACTGTTCGGATGGAAGAAGTCTGTGTGATAAACCAGGTTTTCATTCGAATTAAATAAATCTTCTACAGGCACAAAACAAGCCATGCCGTCTTTTTCCACTTGTTCTTCGATCGAACGGTTCCAGTCGCCAATAATTTCTTCGAACTCTTGTACTTCGTCCGTTACGACGGAGAACGGATTATAAAGACCGGCTACAATGATGGGGGCATCTGGGTTGTAGAGACGAAGGACTTCAAACAACTCTTCAATTCTATTTTCAAATTTTCCAAGCGCTTTATAGAAATCCGACATCTTCATCTGCATGAAATTCCCTTTGACCACTTTCATCACATCGTTGCCGCCAATCGTAAAGACGATATAATCTGCGGCAATGACCGCTTGTTGTACATCTTCATCTTGCAATTGCTTTAAAAACTGGTCGCTGCGCCGTCCGCGTTTTGCTAAATTCACGGCGTCCACTTCCATAATGCCTTTCCATTGTTCCATGTCCGACGTCAAACGGCCGAAATACCCGCCTTCTTTGCGCTCGTCGCCAACTCCTTGTGTCAATGAATCGCCTAGGCCTAAGACATTTACACGTCTAGGGATAAACGTTTCCGGCACAATGAATGGTTCGAACGCTACGGTTTCACGTTCCGAAAGCGTCGTCTCTTTTTGGCTAAATGGGGCCTGGCACCCTGCTAAGAACAATGAGAAGACGAAACACAGCACTAGCATTCTTCTCATAATGTCATATCCTTTGTAGTTAGAATCAGTCGGTGTAATACATGAAGCCAATCGCGCCTTCACCGGTGTGCGTACTAACAATCGGTGTAGTGAACGTCAACTTCACTTGTATACCCATTTCTTCAATCTTATTCTTCAGCGGTTCCGCCATCGCAAGTCCGTTCGCATGCGCGATCCCGACACTACGAATTACTTTCCCCGCTGTTTCCTTCTTAAACTCATCAAACAAATAAGAGACTACTTGTTTATGGCTGCGCACTTTTGCGACGGGCGTATAGACACCGTCTTTTAGTGACGCAATCGGTTTGATATTCATAAGCGAGCCGAACATCGCTTTCCCTTTACCGATCCGACCGCCTTTGACCATATTATCCAGCACGTCCAGTACGACGAATAAAGAGGAACTTTTACGGACGTGATCAATGCCCTCCACAATCTCAGCTACCGTCTTGCCTTCTTCAGCGAGTCGGCAGGCTTCAAGCACTTGGAAAGTCAGTGCGTGTGAAATATACATTGAGTCGATCACCGTAACATCTGCGTCTGATGCATGGGCTGCTGTCTCCGCCGATTTTACTGTCCCACTCATGCCGCCAGTCATATGAATCGAGATAATTTGCGATCCGTCCGCCCCTAGTTCGTCATAGAGATTCTGGAATACACCGACTGCCGGTTGCGAGCTTTTCGGCAATTCTTTTGCGTCGCGCATCAAATCGAGAAATTCATCGGGTTGCAGCTCTACACCGTCAATATAAGACTTGTCGTCGACGATCAGTGTTAAAGGTACCACGTGAATATTGTATTGCTCAATCAGTTCATCCGTTAAATCTGCAGTGGAATCCGTGACGATATGAATTTTTTTCATGATTTCTATCTCCTTAGCGTGTGGCTTCTGCGATTTTTTTCGCTGTATTTGGTATAGTGTGATGCAGGAGGTGCTTATGAGAATGGAAGAATCATTCGATTATAAAAATTTACATGAAGAACGCTGGAATGCGATCACTCATGCGATTGGATTCTTACTCAGCATACCTGCATTGGTCTTGCTAATTCTAAAAGGTGTGAAACAAGGAACAGGCATCGCCATAACTAGCTACACGATTTTTGGCGTGTCCATGTTATTGCTGTTCCTCGCAAGTACGCTACTACATAGTATGCCGGTTAAAGTGAAATCGTTTTTTGCGATTCTCGACCATTCCGCCATCTATGTACTCATTGCCGGTACGTATACGCCGTTTTTGCTTGTCACGTTACAAGGTGCACTCGGCTGGACGTTATTCGGTATCATCTGGGGATTGACTTTGTTTGGCATCTTGTTCAAAATCTTTTATATTCACCGCTTCGCCAAACTATCGCTTGCCCTTTATCTCATTATGGGCTGGCTCATCGTCCTTGCGATCAAACCATTATATAACGCACTGCCGCCAGAAGGCGTTTGGTTGCTCGTGATCGGTGGATTATTCTATACGGCTGGCGCGTACTTCTTCATGTCACGCCGTGTTCCGTACAATCACGCGATCTGGCACTTATTCGTCATGGCAGGCAGCGCATCGATGTTCTTTAGCGTTCTTCTCTATGTATAGAGGAGAACGTTATTTTTTATCCCAAATTTGATACGTATAGGCAGTGCCGTCTTGCGCGTAATGCGGCTCAGACTTACTCGTTAACGTGTAATCCTCTTCGTATTCCGGGAAAAACGTATCACCCGGGTAATTTTTCTCAATGACCGTCACATACAATCTGTCGGCACCGTCTGCCATCGACATTTTGAAAATTTCCGCGCCACCGATGACCATTACTTCGTCGGCATAGTCTTTCGCGAGTTTCACGGCACTGTCTAGATCATGAACGACCGTTACCCCGTCCGCTTCGTAATCTTCATTACGCGTAATAACAATATTCAACCGACCTTTTAACGGGCGGCCGATCGATTCAAACGTCTTGCGTCCCATGATCATCGCCTTGCCCATCGTTTTCTCTTTGAAATACTGAAGTTCTTCCGGAATATACCACGGCATCTCATTGTCCTTGCCGATTACTCGGCCAAGATCATGTGCCACCAATAATGAAATCAATGTATGTCCTCCTTTATACTGCGATCGGCGCTTTGATTCGTGGATGCGGATCATAGCCTTCGATCGAAATATCCTCCGTCGTCAAATCAAAGATCGACCGTCCATCATAATTCACGTGCAACGTCGGCAACTCTTTTGGTTCTCTCGACAATTGTTCATGTACTTGATCGATATGATTCTGATATAAGTGTGCGTCACCTAGTGTATGGACGAATTCACCTACTTCTAAACCACATTCATGCGCAATTAAATGAATAAGTAACGCGTATGATGCAATGTTAAACGGTACGCCGAGGAAAACATCCGCACTGCGTTGGTAGAGCTGGCATGATAATTTGCCGTCCGCTACGTAGAACTGAAACAGCAAATGGCAAGGTGGCAGCGCCATCTCGTCCACTTCTGCAGGATTCCATGCCGTGACAATGTGGCGGCGGGAGTCCGGATTGTTTTTGATGCTGTCGATCACTTGTGCAAGCTGATCGATGACACCACTCTCGCTATCCCACGCTCTCCACTGCTTGCCGTACACAGGTCCGAGATCACCATGCTCCTTCGCAAACTCTTCATCCGCTAAAATCTTCTCTTTAAATGAAGCGAGCTCCGCTTTATACGTAACCGCGAATTCTTCATCTTTTAGTACACGACGACCAAAATCCGTCATATCCGGTCCTGTATACGCTTCACTTTTCACATACCGCTCAAATGCCCATTCATCCCAAATACCGTTACGTTCCTGAATCAATGTGCGGATATTCGTATCACCTTTTATAAACCATAGTAATTCCGAGACAATCAGACGAAACGCCGTCTTTTTTGTCGTTAATAAAGGAAATCCTTGCGCTAAATCAAAACGCATCTGATAACCGAAGACACTGTATGTCCCCGTACCCGTACGATCTCCCTTTTTTGTTCCTGTATCCAGAATATGTTGACATAGATCCAAATATTGCTTCATGCTTCAAGCTCCCTCATAAGAAATTACACTCATTATAACATTAAGACAACAAAACACACCACGAAAGGGCTGATTACGAAAGCCATTTGTGTGGTGTGTTTTTAGTCCAGTATTCACTGCTCGTCGTATAGATATATATCTTTCACATACTACCTTTGCTATAGCGTTTAGTATACACAAAATTCTTCTACTCTTAGTAGGATCAAGTCGCATTCGGTAAATTTACAATGAATGATTGAAAAATCTTTTCAGACTTGAGTATTGCATGGTCATCATTTTTTTATTGGAGTATGTATTGGTTGCATGAAAATCTCTCTTTACGGACACACTGGTTATGAAAAGGTTATAAGGAGGAAAATACATGAAAAAAACAAGTTTGTTACTGATTGTTCTTTCAGCTGCACTGGTCGTTATGGGTTGCGGAACAAAAAAGGATAACACAGCACACGTTGATGAAAATACTATTACGAATGAAACATCGAATGGTACTGCTGACGAAAAAGTTTCCATCCCTAGTACCCATGATACCAAGGTAGAGACTGCTGATGAAGCCGCAGACAAAATTACTGAACTGACAGATGTAGATAGTGCCACTGTACTAGTTACTGATCATAACGCTTATGTTGCGGTTGTCTTAAAAGATACAACAATGAAAGAAGCGACAAAAGAGCTCGAGGATAAAATCGCAGAAGAGGTTCGTTCTTCTAATTCGGCTATTGAAAATGTCTACGTTTCCCTTAATCCGGACTTCGTAGAAAGAATGACCGGTTATAAGGAGAAGGTCAACGCAGGCGAGCCAGTAGAAGGATTCTTTGATGAGTTTTCAGAAGCAATGAAACGCGTATTCCCTGATGCACGTTAACATCTCAGTGTTACTCAAAAGGACTTAACTCTTCTTACTGATTTTTAATGCCATCTATGAAATCAGCTGAAAAATATCTCTAGTAGTAGAGAAAAAGCGATCTGTCCTTAAGGATAGGTCGCTCTTCTCCTATATACACATTTTATAAATCGCGTCTTATCGACGTTTTCATTACGCCTAGTTGCTTCTTATTTTAATTCTTCTCCCAATAACAGTGCAATCACGTTCAGTCGCGCAATCTCCTCTTGATCCTTCACGAGCAAACCAACGCTTCGCTTATTCGTTCTCAACTCCCTAATTGGCAGGCCGTTTCTCTTCAATTACCGAATGTGTAGTTGTCTTTAATGAACTATCTTTACACAACATATAAAATCAACCAGACCACTATACAAACAAAAAAACGCATAAAACCAAATTCCTACAAACTTGGTTTTACACGGTTTTTACTCAATTCAGTTTTCTCACAACAAAACTTCAACGTCTTACGAAAGCCATTTCGGCGGAGTGTTCTTCGACCAATAAATATCCCCAACTGAGTGATGCGCGACAAATCCATCATCCGCTGTGTGGTAATGGAAATTATAGAAGTAGCCGTCACTTGGGCGTTTTTCGGTACGAACGTGGAACTTTATCAGGTCCTGGTTCACTGTTTTGTCGTAAACGTGGAAGATCTTTTCCGCATAATCACCTGAAGGCTGCTCGGTGATGGCCAGACGGCGATCCGTTGCATTATGTACGGTCGTTTGGATCACGGCTTCGATTCGCGGGAAAATCTCCTGATCGAATTCGTTCTGGATTACGGGGCCGATACGCTGTCCGAATTTTTCATACGTTAATAGACGCGCGTGTGCGACCAATTGTTGTTCTCTAGTGTAGCTGTCAAGTGTCAGTAAGTCATCTCGATTGTCTTGCAGTTCAAGGGAATACTCCATGCCTTCTGCGTGGGTTCCAGATTCATTTGGTTCATTCTTATCCGTAAAGTTTGTCCAAATTTCATGATTGGGTGTAATGACGCCCAATGTCAACACGGCGACAGATGCGATCATCAGCCGCTGTAACCATTGCTTCATTTCCATCACTCCTTCAACATTCCGTCATACATCTACATAACTCATACGAAAAGCGTCACAAAAGGTTTCATCTTTTACTATTTCATTGTACAATAAAGTCAAACTTCAATCATCAATATTCACAAAATGTTCTCTGATTGCAAGTTAAGCGGATTTCAATCAAACGCGCTACATAAAAGGAGGTCGCCACAATGGATGTTAACTTATTATTAGGAATTGGTATGCTTGTATTGACTTTGTACTTGAGCTCCCTGAATTTCACACATTAATTAATAGTGAAGAACGCAAAAAAGACTATGGACAGAACCTGGAATGTGATCAGGTTTGTTCATAGTCTTTTTTGTGTAGCTTTACGTAATATATCATTTTCTCTTCTCCAACACGCCATAATGCACTTTCGTGTATGGACGAATCTGCTGTATGAAGCCGAAGCGTTTGAACATCGGTGACTGATAGTGGTCTTTCAATACGACGCGGCGTCTGCATACGCGCAACGCTTCTTCTACCCATTCTTCCGTTACGCTATCAGTCACACCAATTTCTCGCAGCACTTCAAAATTGGAAGATTCCTCAATCGGTGTTGTGAACATCGGATCGAGAAAGACGATGTCACGTGAGTTGGATTCGCAAGTTTTCAAGAACTCTATAGCTTCCGAATGAATTACTTCGACTCGTTGCATCGCTTCTTGTAGCAGCGGAAAGTCGATCGGGAAATTATGCAAACCGACTTTTGTTAGGAACGCGACGATTGGATTCGCTTCAATTCCTTCTACCGATCCTAACTTTCCGACGGTGCTAGATGCGATGATTGCGTCCGAGCCAAGTCCGAGTGTGCAATCTAGGAACGAGTCGCCAGGTTGAAGAACAGCTGCCGCCACGAGTGGATCGGTTTCGCCTTTTAGTATGCGTTTCAAACGATAAGTTGCAGAATTCGGATGAAAGAAGAACGGTTCGGTGCTGCCTCTTGTATAAAACGAATAGCGGTCCTTCCCCGCCACTAAGACATCTGCTTGATAGACGTCTTGTAGTTTAGGGATGGACCGCTTTTTACGTTCGACGACAGGCGCCTGTAACGACTCCGCTGCTTGTTGCATAAGTGCAGTGGAGTGTTCATCAGGACGTCCTGCTGTCGTAATGATCACGTTCACTGAGCAACGACTTTCGTTAAGACGTCAACAAGGTGATCTTTAATATGTTCTTTCGGGAAGTTCTCGATTTGTTCGCGTGGAATGAAATACACGACTTTTCCTTGATCCCAAATAGCAATCGAAGGTGAACTTGGAGGAATCTCTGGGAAGTATGAGCGGAATGTTTCCGTCGCTTCTTTATCTTGCCCTGCGAATACCGTAAATAGATGATCCGGTTTCACTTCTGCCACTGCTTCGCGTACAGCCGGACGTGCTAGACCTGCCGCACAACCGCATACCGAGTTGATCATGATAATTGCTGAACCTTCAAGGCCCTTTAAAGTATCATCGACTTCTTCAGCCGTTGTTAGTTCTGTAAATCCTGCAGTAGTTAGTTCTTCGCGCATCGGTGTAACAATTCCGCGCATGTACTCATCATATGCGTTCATTTAAATATCTCCGCCCTCTCGTATGGTTACGTGTTTTATGTCGTACTATTTTTAATAGTAAAGGATAGAGGAAATTATTTCACGTGATTGGGTTGGCGGGAGGTGGAATATTGTATGTGGAGGCGCAAAATGCATAGCTAGCTTTACGATAGCTTTCAGAGATTCATTTCCTTTTTAATCTCTTTCACTCGTTCGATCGTTAACCCTGTTCCCTCCGCCACAGCTTTTTCATCCATTTTCATTTTTAATAGTCTACGAGCCGTTTGTTCTACACCTTGTTCCAAACCTTGTTTTATCCATTGATCTTTCTTAGCCTCTAGTTTCAAATTACCCGCTTCTTCTCTCAACTTCGCTTCATTAATAAAAGCTTCTTCATCTAAAACCTCTTTTAAACGCGCATTATACGCTAATAATCCTTGTGAATCGCGACTCATGTCAACCCAGCTGGTGAACGCGTCTTGTAGATGCTCATCCTTCATCGCAATCGCCTCCAGTTCTTTGTAAATGTCTTTATATACATTTCTCTTACCTTTTACAATATAGTTTAACATTTTTCATTCAAACTATTCACTATATGAATACCCATTCATTTATGATAAAGTAAACTTACAATTCTATGAAATTCAGAAGGGGTGTAGGATATGGGGAAATTAGTAGATAAAATCGCAGTCGTAACAGGCGCAGCACAAGGAATCGGAGAGAAAATAGCAGAGCGTTTACTCGATGACGGGGCAGTAGTAATTATTTTGGATGTCAATTTTGAAAAGTTGGAACGAACCGCTTCCGCGTTGGACGCTTCAGGTGATAAGGTCCACCCTATGAAGTGTAATGTAGCCGATCCAGAAGATGTGGCGACAACATTTTCTGCTATTTATGAAAAGTTCAGTCAAGTGGATATTCTAGTGAATAATGCAGGGATTACGAGAGACTCATTCTTCCATAAAATGACGGCCGAACAATGGCACTCTGTACTCGACGTCAATCTCAGCAGCATGTTCTACACGTGCCAAGCGGTCATTCCACAAATGCGTGCACAGCAATATGGAAAAATTGTCAATGTATCCTCGTCTTCGAGTTGGGGCAATATGGGACAGGCGAATTACAGTGCGTCAAAAGCTGGAGTGCTTGGTTTAACGAGGACGTTAGCCAAGGAAAATGGCAGTAAGCAGATTACGGTAAATGCCATTGCGCCAGGGCAGATCAATACAGATATGACGAAGGACTTGCCAGAAGACGTTAAGAGAATGGCAACACTGTTAACACCAGCGGGTCGTATGGGAGATCCTGCGGAAGTGGCATCCGTTGTTTCCTTCTTGACTTCCGATGATTCGAGTTTTGTCAATGGTGAGTGTATTAGCGTCAGTGGCGGATTTTTAATGGTTTGATGAACCGCAATTTTATCGGAATATGATTTACAATAATATCTATGTAGAAAATCGTAAACGTCATACCATTCCCTACGATACGCGAACCATTTTTCTCAATGAGTTTCCGTTCTTTACTCGTTTCTTTCAATTCCAGAATCGCCAAACAATGTATTGCATACATTGTTTTCAAGTTAGCAAGTGAAAAGTTTTACAGGAAAATTTACTATGAAGAACCTTATTTGTTACTTTTAGTTAATGATCTAATTGAAATGACGTATAACACGAACGTCAACGAGATTGTAGCTAGGTAGTAATACCAATTATCAAATCGCAATAACTTAGTGATAAAACCACTGACGAGCATGGATACACCTGCTCCTGCGATGAATCGGCTTACGTTAGAACGTAGTAGTTTGGTAGTGAGTTCATGAAATAAAAAGCCAACGACGGCGCTGATTACAGCAGTAAATATAAGTAAGGAAAAGAACGGTAAATAGTAAAACATAAAATCATCTCCCTTTATTCCAGCTTTTTTGAACCTTTTGCTTTTATGGCGATTAATTTATTCTATCATTAATATCAATTGTCTCAAGAACTACTCATATGGACGAATTAGAATCAATATAAAAAAGCAGCTGAATGAAATATTCCATGTTTACAAAACATGGTAGTTTCTCATTCAGATGCTCATTTTTCATTTCTTTATAAAGCGACTTCTTTCAGTGCTTCCAAATGCTCAGTATCGAAGTGATAGGTTTCATTGCAGAAATGACAATTCACTTCGGCCTGTCCATCTGTTTGAATCATGTCTTCAATTTCTTCGCTACCTAAGCTGATAATCGCATTAGTGATTCGCTCCATAGAGCATTGACACTGAAATTGAACGGGCATGCTTTCTAACACGGTGACATGTTCCGGACCTAACACGTGCTCAAGTATTTGTTCGGGTGTACTGCCTTCTTCGATCATGGAAGAGAGTGGCGCAATTACTTTCATGCGTTCTTCAATCTTACTCATCACTTCTTCATCTGCGCCTGGCATGAGTTGAATGATGAAGCCACCTGCCGCTTTCACCGTATTATCAGGATTTACTAACACGCCAACTCCGACAGCAGATGCGGTTTGTTCAGATTTAGAAAGATACGATGTATAGTCTTCTCCAATTTCCCCGGAAATGAGTGGGATTTGTCCTACGAAAGGATATGTTAGCCCCACGTCTTTTGAGACCGTTAGCAATCCATTTGTGCCGACTGCCTTTCCGACTTCGTTCAATTCTACGTCGGTTTGGGGATGCGAGACATATCCTCGAACTTCACCTTTGGCGTTCGAAGCCACAATAATTGTACCGAGTGGGCCGCCACCGTTAATTTTTACTGATATTTTCTCCTCGCCCTTTAACATAGAGCCTAGAATTAAACCAGCAGTCATTGAACGTCCAAGGGCATCTGCGGCTGTTGGCCAAGCCGCATGTCGTCGCTGTGCTTCCGCTACAGTTGTAGTTGAGTTCACAGCGTACGCGCGCACTTGATTTTGATAAGCTACCGCTTTTACCAAATAATCATTCATTCTATACACCCTTTCTATAGCCCTACACGTTTAGTTTAGCTTTGTTTCACGTAATTTTTCGGGTGTGACATCATTTCCAAGCGGATCGATGACGGTTAAACCTGAAAATGTGCCCATGACTTGCCCACGGATTTCACGTAAGTAATCTTGACGCAATACTGTCTGCTCCACTACTTCAGCATTTGTTAAGCCTTCTTCACGCTGTTTTTTAGCTAATTCATTAATACGACCTAATTGATTAATCATGTAAATCCCTCATTTTCATTTATTTTTTATTATGTGCACTAAAATGTGGTACGACAAATTCTTGCAGCTCTTGTATCACTTCTGTTATCGGACGGTCTTCGTTACGAATTGCCAGAACGACGTGGTTGACTCCGATATCTTGTAGTGCATACAAATAATCGATTAAAAACTGGTGACCCGATGTGAAGCCAACTTTTATTGGAATCGGTCTAGGCGACGCATTGGGTTTGTCTGATAAATGTATAGTTAGGGGCTGTATGAACGGTTTAAATTCAGTTGTCGCTTGACGCCATAGCTTGATCAACTCTTGTTGGCGATTGGCTTCTTGGGCATAAAACATCCAACCGTCTGTATTCTTAGCTAACCATTCGATCGTTTGTCCGGAATACCCGGTACCTAAAATCGGAATTTTAGATACTAATGGCTTAGGAATCACATCACCTGCTTCGAGTCCAACACGTTCAGACTGGATCGTAGGGAAAGATTCTTTCCATAATGTTTTCATTACGTCTACAGACTCTCTAAACAATTCATCACGTTGATCTCGGTTCACTTTAAATGCTGGGAATTCAATTGGCCGATCGCCAGTGGCAACACCCAGTAATAAGCGCTGGTTAGATATATCATCTAATGAAGCAGCTGATTTCGCCAAGTGAAGTGGGTGCCGCAACGTCGTGACGACACTTGCTGTGCCTAGCGCGATTTTACTTGTATGCGCACTTACAAATGCGAGAAGTTGAAATGGATCATGCTTGACGCCATTATCTCCAAAGTTCGGATCGTAAAGAGGCGAATCTCTGACATACAATGCCGCAAATCCCGCATCTTCAGCTTGCTTGGCCAGCTTCATTTGTTCGGCTAGATCCAGTGGCATATGATAATCAACAGCAAGATCCATAGGGAATGTAATGCCCAATGTTAATGTATTTTCTTTAAATGTGCGCACGAAGCCTTGATGCGATTGAAATGATTTCATCGTAATTCCACCTAACGGACAATCCTATTGATGTTCACACCATTTTTACCTTCAGCCATTCTTGCAGTGCTTGTACTTTCGGATTATAGTCTTTATTTATTCCCTCATAGAGTGACGCAACCGTTTCGCGTTTTAGAATAGATTTCCACGAATTTTCGGCTTCTGTCATTAAAGCGATTAATGCACAGTCACGATCTTCTTCTACGTTAAGCATGTCATGGAAAACGCCACTTGGAGAATAAAGTGATTGTTTGCCTTCAATCGCTAGATAAATATCATATACACAAATCTCTTCAGGCTTTTTATTTAACTTAAATCCACCCTTCACTCCAGGAACAGATGTGATCAAGTCCGCGCTGACTAATTTCCGCAATATTTTCTGCGTATATGTTGGCGATGCATGAAGTTGTTGACTAATTGCTTCACCTGGTAATACTGCTCTATCTGGCAGCAAATTCAGGATGAGAATGGCATATAAGGATTGTTCCACTCCGGTTTTCATTTGCATTCCATCATCCCCTTTCATGAGTATATATTCGCGATAAGTCTATTGATTTCTAACGTAGATAATGTTTATCCTTATTAGATTAACAGGCATTTCATAAAAAGTACAGTAATCTACTTTGCGATTGCTTTTAGATGGGAGTCGTGTACTTACGGTGTTACAAAATCGACTCTGTAATTTCTCTTATTCTAAAAAAAGACTATCCAACCTAATCAGGCTCGGATAGTCTTTTATTATTCTTTTATTATGTTCCAACATATACAGTACATCATTTTACATAACGAGTAATCAGTTCCCTCGTTACATTAAAACGCGGCTCTGAATTGTTTCCGTCGACTTCTTCCACTCCAATCAAAACAGTAATCACACGCTGTCCATTGAAGATTCCACTTCCTGTAAAACAAGAACCTGCCGCATCGGTATACCCCGTCTTCAATCCATCAATGCCATCCATTTGCATGCGCATACCCGGTAACAGTAAATTTGTATTCCACATCTTCATTCCGTCTCTAGACATGAAGTGCGTCATGCGGGTGAATTCGAGTACTTCAGGATGCTTTTTAATAAGCCGATCTGCCATGATTGCCATTTCGTGAGCTGACGCTAAGTTGTTCTTGTTCTCGCCTCTACCGAGATAAGTGCCATCCAAACCGTGTGGATTGAAGAAAACCGTTTTCTTTAATCTAAAGGCGCGTGCTTGTTCATTCATGATCGCAACGAAATTTTCTTCCGTTCCTGCCACGATCTCAGCCAACGCAAGAGCTGCATCATTTGCTGAAATGACGGTCATCGCAGTAAAAAGTTCACGTACTGTATAGTTTTCATTTGCTTTCATCCCTAGTTTAGAAGCGCTCGCAAACTGTGCCATATCTAGCACAGTGGCACTTGGTTGATAAGTGGTTTCCCAGGAGATCATCCCATTCTTAATCGTATTCAAGACAATATATTGCGTCATTAACTTGGTCATGCTTGCGATCGGTAAAGGTTTTTTACTATTTTTTTCATATAACACTTCACCTGTCTCTGCGTTTAAAAGAATCATAGCTTTGGAAGTGGCGCTCCAATTGTCATCTATTATTTGTACGTCGTTCCATTGCGTGACGACTGCATAGATTCCTAAACAGATGAGTAGGACCAATATCAGCTTCTTCATGTATACACCTGCCTATGCTATTCATTATGAAGTAGAAGTCTGAAGTTTAATAGTGGTAATTTCTTAAGAATGAATGAAGATGATTAAAAAATATCTACGTTGACAGGTAACAAGTCTTTTTTCGCAGTTTCTCCAGTTTAGTATACAAAACTTAATCCTTAAAGCTTTTTAAGATACATCCTATTCTGTTTGAATCATAAAAATTCAGTTGAACTAGCATTTTTATGGGCACAATAGCTAATAAAAAGAGCTACTGGAGTGAGTCACAATCATGAAAACAAGCTGGAATATATTTAAATTGGATTTGAAACACATCGGTAAAAACTGGGTTGCCGCCCTTTTGATTGGCGGACTGACCATTTTACCATCTTTATGCTTGGCTAAATATATACGCAACATGGGATCCTTATGGCCACACTGACCAATTGCCTGTGGCGATTGTCAATGAAGATGAAGGCGCGATGGTACGTGACAAACACATTAATGTCGGTGAAGAATTGATCAAAACGTTACAAAATAATAAAGAGATGGATTGGTCGTTCACCACAAGCCAAGAAGCGATGGACGGTGTAGAATATGGTGACTATTTTGCGGCGATTTTTATTCCAAAAGATTTCTCCAGCAAATTGGCGACAGTCACTTCAGGTGAGCCTGAAAAAGCAGAAATTCATTACTTCGTCAATGAAAAGTTGAATTCTATCGCACCAAAAATCACAGAAAAAGGCGCTTCTGTCATTGTCGACAAAGTAAGCCGCCGCTTTATTTCTACTGTGAATGGCGTAGTACTCGATTTATTTAATGAACTGGGAATAGAAATCGAGAAGGATTTACCTGACATTCAGAAATTCGAACAATATATTTTTGACATTCAGAAGCAATTACCTACGATTCATCAGACGCTAGAAGGAATCGTGACGGATGCGAACTCTGCGCAGCACATCATCAACAAAGCGCAACAGCTACTGCCTGAGGCGAAACGCACTACGAATTCAGGACTAAAAACGATAAACGATACGATCGATCAGCTGACAACAGCGCAGAATCGACTAGAAGCGGCTGCACCGCGTATTAGAACAGATTTGGAGAAAATAGTTGCTATTACGAATGAAACGAACGATTTCCTCAAACAAATTCAGCAATTATCACTTGACTTTACTGAATGGAATCGTGCGAAACAAGCAGTGGACGATCGCGTAACAGGCAGTATGGAAAAACTAGAAGGCCTTGAGCTAGACCTTCTGAATATAAAGAATGTAGCTGAACAATTGAATGGTGAACAATCGGCTGCAACAGACGCCGCTCTACTTAAAATCGATAATCTAAAGAATTTGCTAAATGAAATTCAACAACATGCACGCACAATGGACACGCTTGTGCAAGGTGAAGAAGAACAGCTACGCAATAGTCTAAATGACTTGCAAAAGATTGCTGAAAACACAACCATCCAAGGCAGTTCATTCCTAAAAGAATATAGCGACACGATAGAACCTTACATTCGCAAACAAATATCCGGGGCATTGAAAACATTAACTAGTGCCAAAACGCTACTGACAGAAGTACAAGCCTCCATTCCTAAAGTACAGCAAACATTACTTAGTGCGGATCAACACTTGACGCAAGGTAAACAACAAGTCGAGAACGCGCTAAATCAATACCCATACGTATATGGTAAGGTGAACAAGCTCGCAAATCGCATCAAAGACATTCAAGGCGAAACGGATATTAATGAAATTATTGATTTACTGCGAAATGATCCGCAAGCAGAACGCAGCTTCTTTGAGGAACCAATTCTACTGAAAGAAACGAAGCTATTTCCAATCGAAAACTATGGAACGGGAATGACACCGTTTTATACAGTGCTTTCGATTTGGGTCGGTTGTTTATTGTTAATTTCCTTACTATCCACGGATATTAGCCGGGAAGGTACATTCACATCAAGACAAATTTATGTAGGTCGGTTATTTACTTTCGGTTTAATTGGTTGTATACAGACACTCATCGTGACGATTGGAGATTTGGTGCTACTGGGTGTCACAGTCAAAGAGCCGGTATTATTCATTTTATTTGGTGTTTTGATCAGCGTAGTGTTCATGTCGATCGTCTATACGCTTGTTTCAGTTTTCGGAGATGTTGGTAAAGCAATGGCTATCGTCTTACTCGTGCTGCAGATTGCAGGTTCAGGTGGCACGTATCCGATTATGCTTCTCCCCTCCTTTTTCCAGTGGATCAATCCTTTCTTACCCTTTACGTACGCAATTGATCTGATGAGAGAGGCAGTTGGCGGAATCGTCTGGGCACGTGCTTTAAAAGATATGCTGTTTTTAGCGGTCGTTGGAATAGCCTTAATTAGTTTCGGTGTTTTATTCAAAGAAAAAATGAATAAAGCAAGCGACCATCTTTTGGCGAAATCACGTGAGACCGATTTATTTCACTGAACTGCTATATATAATCTTTTTCATTTTAAACTACTACCACAAGCTTTACCTATTGTTTAAAACTTAGAATCCAGAACCCGAAGATTTACTATGACTTGGTGAACGTTCTGAAGTAGTAGGTCCTGGTGAAGCATATGATTCAACTAAAATTACACGCAGCACAACAAAACCTCCCTACGCTCGTAAGGAGGCTTTATTATAAAACTAGAGACTTCAGCGCGTCTGTAAAATTCTACGCAAATAAAAAGTATCTTGTTGAACATTTTGAATTTCAAAATAAAAGGCTGCGTTATGGTACTCTGCGCTAAGCTTGGAACCGGTCAAATCTCCTACCTTCACGGCATTCTTTCCATCCTTATCCATTCGATAGAAATACTGTCTATAGGTTCCGGTGTTATCGACGAAATACACGTATTTTGTGCCAATGAATAATGCAGTCGTGTCAACAGTAGATATGCGTTGTAAGAAGTCACCGCTATAATTCATTCGGTACAAATATCTGCCATTCATTGTAGAGGTTTGATGAATAACGGAATAAATATACCCATCCCGAACAATTATTGAATCAATGTTACTTACTTTACTAATGATTGGAACGACTTGTTGAGGAGTAGATATTTTGAATCTGGCAAAACTCATTGAATAGTCATAGGGCAGAGGAACAGTAGGTATCAAGTACGTATAGTAGAGCCAGCCGTTGTGGACCGAGAATTCTTGAATGGTGCCTTCGGATGTATACAGATGCTTATTTCCTTGACCGTTTATATTGATCTCAAAAACATTGCGCCCTGTATGATAATAAATTCTATCGTGATCAATCAAGAAGTTGCTACTGGTCACTTGAGGATATTCCCTAACGAGGGTCCCATCAAAAGAAAACCGCTGCAGCTTATTTACATCATCATTAAATATAACCATCGTGTTTTTATATAATTGGATATTGGTATAGTTTCCTTGCTTGATCAAGCGAAACTTCTTCATATCATTACTGACCTTATATATACCCAGTGTCATATCCTCTAGATGTCCTCTATTTACATAGTAATTGCTTCCGTCTTTAGCAGCAAAACTATTAACGAAATGATTATCTCCTTTTACATCATCTAACGCACTAACTTTTGATGATAGTACATTGGGGAATAGCAAACCGACAAACAGGATGACGACTATTAACCGTATCCAGCGTTTCATTTGAACATCCCTCCGTTATTTTACATTCATTATATCATTATCTGAATAATTAATCTATTATCAAAATACTAAATGAGCTTTGTTTTTCGCAAGTATATTCAGCGTATCAACTATCTGAAAATATGTACTGTATAATTTTAAATAAATTCTACTTATCAAAATAATTATGTTAATATTAATTTAACGAAATTATTAGTCAACTTAGTATTATAGCTAAAAGGGAGGAATTACAATGGCGAACTGGCTTACAAGTTTACAAACAGACACACCGCAAGAAGGTTTTGAACTGGCTATCACATTGGCTAGAAAAGGAGTCGCTTACACACAAACATCTCCGGAAGTAAGGGAAAAACTACGCCCTGAGTATGCAGAAAATGCAGATAGCTTAACTAAAGCATCACATGTCATCGCTGTTCATTTCCAGACGATTTCAGCAGCGAATAATTATTGGAAGTAAAGGTTATGGGGATTGTGTTAAAAAACCACATACTAAAAAAGACGACAATCCATTCGCAATCGAATGAATCGTCGTCTTTTCGTTTTTTGAGAAATCAAAGCGTATAGTGCTCATGATTTTTCATATGCTAATCTGGCTGGTTACTGCTGTTATTCCATATTACCGTTCATTTGTGATTGAGCCTGACGCACTAATCGCTTTGTAATTTCTCCGCCGACGGATCCGTTGGCACGCGATGTGGAGTCTGGTCCAAGGTTTACACCGAATTCATTAGCGATTTCTTCCTTCATTTGGTTGATCGCCTGTTGTACGCCTGGAACTAAAAGTTGGTTTGAGTTGTTGCTGCTGTTGTTGTTTGGCATGTTGTCCACCTCCTTCTGACAATAGAATGAGCATTTTTTAAAATATCATACATCGAGTTTAAAAATGTTTTTAAATTGTTAGCACATTAACAATTTGTCCGAATTACACTTACCTTTCACATGTAGTACAGCTTAAGATGTTTAATTAGTCAGTTATCATTCACAGTGCTGTCATAATTCCACAATAATTAAATTGCGAACCAAAATCCGACATGCTTTTCATTATGCGTTTAATATGATGTAGACGTTGCTTCTTTACTAACTAGAAAATTTCTGCATAATTGAAGCGTAATATATAGTTGGAGGAATAGAAATGAATAAAAAAATTAAAATGAGTTGGCTGTTGATTAGAATCAAAGTAAATAGAATGGTTATGTACAATAAAGCAAATCGTTTTGGATTTACACATCCGAGTGTTGTAAAATGTAGTCACAAACTGGATCATTTATTGAACAGAGCACAAGGAATTTGTTCCTAACCATAGAAGTTAAGTTATTGGTATACATAAGAACACCCTAACGACAAGACAGTTCGAGAATTTCCCGAACTGTCTTTTTTATTGTCTAATATCCAAATTAAATAGCTTCAATTCGAACGATCTTATCGACTATTGCTAGTATATTTCCTATAAACACTACTCATGAAAAAATAAATTGTCTGATTGTTGCGTGTAGCACCTACATATAGGGTATAAACAAAGTAAAGATAAAATCACGAGTGAGGTGAGTGTAATTGACAAATTTCAATGAAGAGTCCATTAAACGAAAAGCTGAATTACAACCGAATGACTTGAAGAAGGTAGTAGATTACTCCGTATTTTCATTCGACTCTACGGAACATGTAGAAAAGCTGACGAATATTATCGGTCAACAACGGGCACGATCTGTGATGAATTTCGGCTTGCATGTCAATAAACCCGGATATAATCTATATGTCGCAGGGACAGAAGGTGTCGGAAAAACTTCTTTTGTTACTACCGTAGTACAGGACTTTTCAAAAAAAGAAGCTAAACTTTTTGATTGGTGTTATGTCAATAACTTCGAGGATGAGTACAAACCTAAAGTATTGAAGCTTCCTGTCGGATTAGGCAATCAACTCAAAAAATCGATGGAGCAGCTATTAAATGATTTAAAAGTAGATATTCCGAATGCGTTTAGTGAAAACAACCGACAAAAAAATCGTACATCCATCATCCAGAAATATAAAGAAAAAATGGACCTAGTATATAAACAAACAAATGAAATAGCTACAGAGAATGGATTTATACTGAAACAAAGTGACTCAACAGTCGCTACCATTCCGATGGGCGAAGATGGACAACCAATAACCGAAGAAGCCTACGGCGCTTTAGATGATCAACAACGAGCTGCTATTGAAGAAAACTCTGCCAAACTACAGGAAATCATATTGGAAGCGACGAAAACTATACTCCATTTCGAGCAGGAGTTGAAGAAATCATTAACAGGATTTGACCATCAGACGGCCATTACGACAATCGATTTTCACATTGATGAGCTAAAAAAAGACTATAAAGACTGTCCAGAAGTCGTTCGTTATTTAAAAACCGTCAGAAAAGATTTAGCGAATAATTTCCAAGTGTTCCTGCCGAATCCAACGAAAAAAGATGAAAAGCAGTTAGGTAATCTGTTTAAAGACGAAAACCAAGCACTTAATAAGTATACAATCAACGTACTCGTTGATAATAGCGATACTACAGGTATGCCCGTAATAACAGCTGATAACCCTACTTTTTATAATCTGATCGGTAAAGTAGAATATGAAAACCGAATGGGTGTCATGAGCACTGATTTCACGAAGATAAAACCTGGCTACTTACATGACGCAAATGGCGGATATCTTCTCATTCAAGCGAAAGATATTTTTTCAAAGAGCCAAGCATGGGAAGGTTTAAAAAGAGCATTATTAATTCATAAACTTCAAATTGAAAATATAGGCGAGCATGCTAGTATAATTGCGACAGCATCGGTAAACCCAGATCCCATTCCACTCGATGTAAAAATTATTATCATTGGCAATATGAATATTTATCAAGCCCTTTATCAACACGATGAAGATTTCCGTAAATTATTTAAGATACGCGTAGATTTTGATGTAGAAATGAAATACAACCAAGAGAATATTGCAGGATTGATTAGCTTTATTCACACGCATTGTAAAAAGCACGGACTGCGACATTTTGACCCTTCCGCTGTCGCAAAGATTATAGAATACAGCTCACGTATTGCGGGTGATCAACGCAAATTATCCACACGATTTAATCTGCAAGTCGAATTGATTTACGAGGCGGATGCATGGGCCAGCATAATGGGAGATGACCTAGTTTCCGAAGTGCATATTGAAAAGGCAATTGAAGAAAAAAGATATCGCTCCAATTTATATGAGGAAAAGATTCAAGCGAGCATCGATGAAGGGAGTATTCTAATTGATACGGACGGAGGGAAAATTGGACAAGTGAATGGCTTGGCTGTTTACAACTTAGGACAATACCAATTCGGCAAACCTTCACGTATTACGGCTACCACTTTTATGGGCAAAAAAGGCTTTGTCAATATTGAAAGGGAAAGCCAGTTGAGTGGCAATACGCATAATAAAGGTGTCTATATATTAGGTGGCTATTTAGGACAAAAGTTTGCACAAAAGTATCCATTAGTATTGACTGCACACATCGCGTTTGAACAGTCTTATGGCGGCGTAGATGGAGATAGCGCTTCAAGTACAGAGCTTTATGCGATTTTGTCTAGCCTAGCAGAAATTCCAATCGATCAAGGATTGGCTGTAACCGGCTCCGTCAATCAAAATGGCGAAATCCAACCAATAGGTGGCGTGAATGAAAAAGTAGAAGGCTTTTATAATGTATGTAAAAATAGAGGACTTACAGGCAAGCAAGGCGTACTCATCCCTCACCAAAACGTGAAGAACTTAATGCTAAACGATGAAATCATTGAATCTGTACGTGAAGGACAATTCCATATTTATAAAGTGCGAACGATTGAAGAAGGAATAGAAATTTTAACCGGTATAGCGGCTGGACAACCGAATGAACTTGGAGAGTATGATGAAGATACGGTCTATGGCAAGGTATCCGAGAAATTACGGATGTTTATGGAATTTGCGAAGGAACAAGAGAAATAAAAACATGCCTGTGGAACCCATTCATAAAAATGTGTTCTACAGGCGTTTTAATTTTTCGTGAAGACATGTTGACAATTCATTTATTATGTAAAATGGAAAACGGTATGTATTTAATGCCGTGGAGCGAACAATATGATGGCAACCCCTATTACGCATATGCCAGCACCTATCCAATCATATAAATCCGGCACTTTTTTATCCACTCCCCATCCCCATAAAACGGATAGGACTATAAAGACACCGCCATATGCAGCATATACTCTCCCGAATGACGGGAAATGCTGAAACGTAGCGACCACACCATATAGTGCTAGAATAATTCCTCCACCTATTCCCCAGTAAAAAGGTCTGCCTTCTCTTAACCACAACCAAATTAAATAGCCTCCGCCAATCTCAGCCAACCCCGCTACTATAAATAAAATTACAGCGTAGAAAATTTACATCACGTCCTAAAATATACTAGAGTACTTGTTCTATGCACTAAGACTTCATAAAATTATGACCTAAAACACGTACTTCTTATTATATTGATGTTGAATGAAAGATTACAAGCTGTTCTGACAAAACATATCAGGTAAAAGACATTATATACTGATCCGGCAGTCTGATTAATCAGTCAACCGTAATAAATCACCAAATGAATCCAACGTATTTACAGCCAGCTTACATTCTTGAGTCATTTCGATTACATTTCATTTTTACTGATCGATTGGTTGTACAATATAGACATGCGTTAGTTTTCTTGAGGAGCTTGATTATGAAGAATAAACGTTTATCTTGGGTAGATGTCACCAAAGGTTTTTTAATGATCCTTGTCGTAATCGGTCATTTTCCAGGTGAGCTTGATTTCCCTCTCGTTAAATACATCTATTGGTTTCACATGCCCGCCTTCTTTATTTTAAGCGGCTTATTTTTTAAGCCTGTAATTGAAAAAGGCTTAATAAAACCCACAATTCACAAGCGATTTATGCAGTTGATTGTTCCGTATTTATTTTTCTTAGTGAGTATAACGTTTATTCGCTATGGGATAGAGATCGGTTCTGGCAACTTAGATTTATCATGGTATGTACATGACATCTGGACACTTGTGGTCGGTGGTCGTTTTGTGCGTGGTGCGTACGGCGTCTTCTGGTTCGTTACAACCCTTTTCTTTACGTATTTATTCTTCTTATGGATGACTAAATACTTTAATCGAACAAAGCAAATCATGATTTTGGCGATCTTCTATACGATTGCACACTTCGAAAGTTTATTTGCGATGCATGTAATTGGAGGAGCACCTTCTACTGCGTCTCAAACGATCCCAATGATTTGGAATATCGATGTGGCATTAATGGCCGTTGTGTACTTTTCACTTGGATATTATATGAAAAACTTTTGGATGAACGTGACAAAGAAATGGTTGATCGCAGGAGCGCTCGTAAGTGTCGCGGCGATCGTACTCGATAATAGTCAAATTATTGATTATCACTTGAGTATGAAATTTTTACGTTACGATCATTTTATTCTAGACTTGGTTATTCCGCTCTCATTCACTTTGGTGTTAGTTGGCGTGTTCCAACAAGCCGCTGCTTATCTTTCGTTAAATTGGCTACAAAAAATCGAAAAACACTCATTAACGATTATGTATTTACACATCTTTACGGATATTTTGTTAAATGATTACTTCACCTATGGGGTTATCGGATTCACAGCATTCGGTTTATTCGTACCTATCGTATTTTCTATCATTATTCAAAAGTTCCTACCACATGGAAAGCTGTTCCTTGGTGGATTTACACAGAAAAAGACTACTGGGAATCAAGTTATAACTTAAAAAGTACCTGTGCACATAACTCTGGTGAGTATTGTGCACAGGTACTTTTATGTTGTTTCAAAAAAACTCATAGTTTACATCTTCATTATGTTTAAGTTCGTTTATTTTCCCCGAAACAAATTCCCACTTAACCCAAAAATTTTTAAGTCGTTCTCTTCCTGCTGCATTGAGAGTATAAAATTTTCTTGGTGGTCCAATAACAGATGGTTTTTTCTCGATCATCACTAAATGGTTTTTCTCGAGTCTCGCAGTAATCGTATAGACTGTGCCTTCCACTATATCGGTGAATCCAAGTTCTCGCAGCTGTTGAGTGATTTCGTAGCCGTATGTTTCCCCTCGATTAATGATTTCCAAGACACACCCCTCAAGCACACCTTTCAACATTTCAGTAATATTTTCCATAACTTCCTCCTACGAAATTTCATGAATAACTTGTAAAACCACATTAATTTTTAAGTTTTGAAATAGTACTATGTATAACTTCTTACCGGTAAGTTGTGTTACTTAATTATAGTATACTGTAATACTATCTACTTGTATATAGCAATACAGACTAATGGTATGTAGTTATACGTACTTTTGGTATATAGTAATAGATACTACTCATATACATCAACGCTTCCATTCTATATATAGTGATACTTATTAGTATGGACAAGATTAAAAAGTACCTGAATACGAAACTAACATGAATGTTTACTCACTCATTTTTGTTCGTAGACAAGTACGTTTTTATTTACTAATACTCTTTATTCTTTCACTACTTCTAACGTAACCGCCACGATCTCGGGACGATTGAACACCCGTAACGGGATGATACTGTTTCCAAGCCCTCTGCTTACGATCATTTGTGTTTGATCCAGTTCGTGTCTTCCAGCGGTATATTCTGGTAGAAATCCTTGATTGGGCGCTACAACTCCACCTATAAATGGAAGCCTAACTTGCCCTCCGTGCGCATGACCTGCAAACACCAGATCCAAATCGAACGTCGCGTAGAGTGACAGTAACTCTGGACGATGCATCAATAAGATAGTGAAAGGATCTTCTTCCATTCCTTCTAACGAGTGAATAAGGTCAGTCTTTGCGATTTCTCGTTCTGCAAAACCTTCACTGTTATGTGCCGGATCATCAATGCCCGCCACGTAAATTTTTTCATTCTTCTTTTCTACTATCGCATGTTCATTTCGCAAAACGTGTACACCGGCCGCTTTCAATGATTGTTCTAGCGCATCAAATTTCCCTGACCACCACTCATGGTTTCCTGATACGTAATACACGGGAACAGAAGAAGTTAGCTCTTTCATTAATTGTAAGCTCGCTCGATCTCCTGCTCTTTTACTGTCAATAAGATCGCCGGTAAAGACGACGATATCAGGTTGAAGCTTATTGATTTTCCGCGCTAATCGCTGCTGATTATGTCCGAAGCTTTTATTGTGGAGGTCAGACAAATGAACAATCTTGAATTGATCAAAATTGGCAGGAAGATTCTCTGAGCGAATGACGGTTTGGGAAATTGTGATGGAATTATTTTGAAACCAAATAAAACTCATTATAGTTAAAAGTAATATCAATGCAGACAGAAGTCTCTTTTTCACTATCAAATCAGTCCAATTCTATTGGGAGTATTTTAAAGTTGATCTATTTACTTTTTTCTTTGCTATTGATGAGTAAACCATACCCAAAGAATACGACCAATCCACTCCAGAAAATTAAAGTTGGAGAGAGAAACGTTTGTTCTATAAATAAATAACAGAAATAGTTAATAGCTGTGAGAAGCATATAGGTAATAAAACCTGCTTCAGCAGCGCGCTTACTGTTTACCGATTCTTGCTTATTCATCCGTTTAAAAAACATCATCTATTCACTCCATTTTTCTGTTATTCTACTATTTTACTAGTATACAATGAAAGGTTTCACATAGCCCCCAAAACCCTAAACAGTACATTCTTAGCCGAAACACGGGTCTAACATCAACAAAAAAGCCCCCAACCAATTCGTCAGAGGCTTTCGTTTATTTGAGCTTTTATCCGACTACCTAACACGGAGTCAAATAACTGTTTGGAATACGAATGCGAAAAGTGGAATTCTCCATTTGTTTTCGTACTCTCGTCTATGATTTCCCCATCTTTCATCACATACACGCGATTACACATATACATAACGGCTTGTAGGTCGTGCGCGATAAATAATATTGTCATTCTCATTTCACGGTTTAGTTCTAGAAGTAAATCAATGATTTCTTTTTGAATTAACCGATCCAAGTTCGATACAATTTCATCACAAATCAATAACTTCGGTTCAACTAATAGTGATCGAAGCAAGTTGACACGTTGACGTTCACCGCCACTTAATTCTGATGGGTAACGTTGTAAATGTGATTCTGATAGTTTTACTCGCGTGAGCATGTGCCGAATATGCGCTTCACGATCTCCCTTCATCGTACGAAGAGGTTCGAGCAATATTTCACGGACTGTCCACGAGGGATTCAGCGCAGCTGCTGCATTTTGGAAAATTAATTGACTGGCTTCGTAAAATGATTTTCTGTTTTTACGGGTAACGGTTTGACCATTGAATAAAATTGAGCCGGATTCTATTGATTCGAGCTGCATCACGACACGCGCAAGCGTACTTTTTCCACTCCCACTCTCCCCAACGAGTCCTACAATCTCACCTGTATTCACAGTCAAATGAACACTGTCCAACGCTTTCTTCGTCTCAACTCTATGGCGATAGCTCTTCGACACGTTCACTAATTCTAACATCGATCATCCACTCCTCTAAAAACGACTCGCAAGCAATCGCTTCGTATACGCATGAGCAGGTTGCGCAAAAACCGCTTCTACCGTCCCTGTTTCCACTACTTGTCCTCGCTGCATTACGGCCATCGCATGGGCTGCTTCAGCGACTATGTCGAGGTCATGTGTAATGAGAAGAATAGTCGTCCCGCGTTCTTCATTTAAGTTAGTCACTAATTCAATGAATTCCTTTTGCAGCACCATATCGAGTGCAGAAGTAGGCTCGTCCGCTATGAGTAACGCAGGTTCTACATAAAACGCGCAAGCAATCATGCATCTTTGTAACATGCCCCCCGATAATTCAAATGGATATTGTTCGACAATATCTAAAGTGAGTCCTAAACTTTCTAGAATTACATACATTTTCGTAACGTATACATCTTTCGCATCGCCTACACGACCACCAGAAAATGCATACAGTTGATTTCCCATTTTGACAGACGGATTAAAACTGTTTGCTGCGTCCTGAAAAATAGTGAAAATATCTTTCTTTCGTATGCTTTCCATTACCTGAGCCGGCTCACTCAGTAAATTTCGACCGTCATACAAGACTTTCCCACTTACCTTCGCATTCGCCGGCAACAGTCCTAGCATGGCAGAAACCGTCATACTCTTCCCACTACCACTCTCACCGATTAATGAAGTGATTTTACCACGCGGAATCGTAAATTCTACACGGTCTATAATTGGTTGATCACTTATTTGTATAGATAGATCGCTAACACTAATCATTCACTCGCCTCCGCTCTGGGTCTTTCCACGCCTCTCCAATAAAATTGATTGAAAGAATGGTCAAGAAAATCATAATTCCCGGAAATAATGCGATCCACCAAGCGCCAATTAAAATATCATTTTGCGCGTAATATAACATATTGCCCCAGGATGGAATCGCAGGAGGAATACCGATTCCTAGAAAACTGAGCGATACTTCCGTAAAAATAGCTGCTGCGAAGTTGAAGAGCGTAATGACGAAAATAGCAGGTACGCTATTGCGTAGTAAATGGCCCCACAGTATTTTCCATACAGGCGTCCCAAACATAGTAGCCATTTTCACAAACTCCGCTTCTTTTAGTCGAATGAATTCTGAACGTACAATTCTCGCTGTAACAAGCCAGCCCGTCAATCCGATGATGAGCGCCATGCCCCACATGCCGCCTTGCATAAACACTTGAAACGCCAAAATAATGACAAGTGAAGGAATTGTGATCAATGCTTCTAACAAGCGCATCATCGCAGTATCAATTACACCGCCAAAATAGCCACTAATCCCACCGTACACAATTCCGATGATCAACGATAAAATAACCGAACCGCCGGCAACCGCTAGCGTGACTCTCCCACCTTCAAGTAAGCGAGTAAACACATCACGACCCAAATGATCCGTACCTAACCAGTGATCACCACTCGGGGCGCTATACACTTCATCCATATTCATTTCATTGGATCCGAACGGGGCGAGTACACTCGAAAAGACTGTCAAAAAGACAATCAATCCAAGTAAGCTGTACCAAAACCAGAGTGCTTTCCGTGACTTCATTTACCGGACGCCTCCTTTTCGCAACTTCGGATCCATAGCGTACATGACTAAATCCAATATAAATAAACTAATGACAACGATGACGCCCGTAATCATAACGCTTCCCATTAATAAGGGGAAATCTTTTGTGACGACTGCTTTCACGGTCAGTTGCCCCAGTCCAGACCAACCGAAAAGTGATTCAACGATGATGGAACCACCAAAGAACGACGGGATGGTGATAGCGATATAATTTAAGTATGGAATCGCAGCGTTACGCATGATTCCCCTACGAATGATTGCTTCTTTAACACCATTTGCGCGTGCCACTTTCACATAGTATTGTCGATTTTCTTTCTTAATGCCTTCCTGGAGAAAACGCGCATAGATTCCGACATGCGTTAAAATCATTACACTTGCAGGCATGATTAGGTGACGAATCGTATCGCTCAACCCGCCATGTCCACTTACATCACTCGAACCAGAAGAAGGAAGTATACCTAAACTCACTGAAAAGAAGTAGATGAATAAAATCCCCAGCCAAAAAGCAGGGATGGACGACGTCGCAATACTGAATGTGGAAAGTCCTCTATCCCAAATAGAACCTTCCTTCATCCCTGCTACTGTACCGAGCCAGATAGAGCCGGCTATAATGAAAAACATCGTTACACAAAATAACAGTAAAGTATTTGGTAGTCTTTCCATCAAAATAGTAGAAACTGGCCTACCTTCTTTATACGAAGTACCAAAATTCCCTTTTACGGTCTCTCCTAGCCACGCTACATACTGATAAGCAACCGGTTGATCCAATGCAAATGCATGCGTAATCCGCTCTTTTTCAGCTGTTGTGAGTGTCTGTGCATTGCCACCATAAAAAGCGGCAGCGGGATCACCTGGGGCGGCTTGCATAATAAAAAAAGAAAGGAAGCTCACGATGAGGAGGACAATTATCCCCATCGCCATGCGCTTCCCTACCCACTTAGCGGTCATTCCACTTCCACTCCTCCACATTCCAGAGGAAACCGGATCCGTGATGACCCAAAATTCGTTCTTTCACGCCACTGAGATCTTTATTGATCCCATAGACAGCATTTTCATACGCAATAAAATCAAATGCTGGATCGTTCGCAAGTTCTTCTTGGAACTGCATATAGATCTGTTTACGTTCTTCTGGATCTGTTGTTGTACGTCCTTTCGCAAGCAGTTCATCTACCTTTTCATTCGAATAACTACCATAGTTATACCCAGTGCTCGTTACGCTGGATTCATCCGAATGGAATAAGATGTGCGTGTGGTGATCCGCGTCATACGGACTTCCCCAACCAACCATGAACGCTTCCGTGTCTTCAATCGTAATGGCGCTCCAATCAAGTGCAGCGACTTGTACATCTGCACCTATTTCAGTGAATCCTTCCGCAATATAATTCGCCATGTTCACACGAACGGAATCACTGGCAGGTGTAGTAATCGTAAAGGTTAGTTTTTCTCCATCTTTATAACGGAAACCATCTTTCTCTACTTTCCATCCTGATTCTTCCAGTAATGATTTCGCCTGATCTACGTCGTACGTGTACTTTTCCACTTGATCATTATTGAATTCATGGTTCTGTAGTGGTGAATAGGCGACGGAGCCATGTCCTTTTAAGATTCCTTTGACGATTTGTTCGCGGTCAGTCGCATAACTGAACGCCTTACGTACATTGACATCTTTCCAAAGATCTACATTCATATTAAACAATACGCCACGGTAATCCGCAGATTCTATATCGTAAATCGTTAAATTCTTTTCTTTTTCCAGATTTTCTACTTGCACAGGATCTAGCAAAGCAACATCCACTTCGCCCGACTTTAATTGAAGTGCACGTACGTTGCTATCTGGAATGAACTTGAATAGTACTTTTTCAATGGAAGGCTTCGTTCCGAAAAAGTCGCTATACGCTTGTAATGTTAACGCGTTGCCACGATCCCATTTATCGAACATATATGGTCCTGCCCCAATTGGATGGCTATTAAAGTCTGCTGTTCTCATATCGACACCTTCAAATGCATGTGCCGGGAGAATAGGTACCGTTAATTTATCCAATAAAGGGGTGAATGGTTGTTTTAACTTGATTTCCACTTTGTAGTCATCCACTTTCTTAATGGAATCCACTTCTTCAAAATCGGATTTCAAGAACGAGGCCGTTTGATCATCCATAATACTTTCAATCGTGAACACCACATCATCCGCTGTAAGCTCTTCACCGTCATGGAATGTAATGCCTTCTTTTAATGTGAAAGTATACGAGAGTTGATCTTCGGACATGTCGAATGAATCGGCGATATCGGTAACGACTTTATTGTTTTCATCAAATCGCATTAAACCGCGAAATAACAAAGCGTCTAAATTTGTTTCCTCCAAAATCGGATTCAACCCTTCGAATTCTTCTTCTGATGCATATACAAGTCGATTTTCTTTCGCTGTATCTGCTTCTTTAACCTCTTCTTTTTTGTTGCATCCTGCGATCGCTACTATAAGTACTAGTAGCACGATCAGCATGTTTTTATTCCACTTAAGCATAAAAACCTCCTGTTTAAATTATTGCGTGTACTTACTAACTTACCTATTATTCTACTTCGGGGCTAGTTTGTCTCGTATAAAGCTTTATGCTAGTTCAAATCATGTAATTATAAATTGGGCATGATTTTTCTAGCACCTAAAATCAACCAAGTGCTCAGTACAAATGGCATCGTTAACGCAGGAAGCCCGTACGGTAATAACCAAATGCTGACACTTGCACTCAGCGGCACTGTGATACAGGCAGCAAGCACGCCGGTAATCGGGGCGTAGCGATTTTCCTTCGTGTTGAACACTGCAGATACCGCGAGAATAGTTAAAATAGCATTATAACCATATAAACCTAGCACGATTTGCGTATGCTCCCCGCCTAATGCAAGTGCTGTGAAGAAAGCGGCCGCATTGCCGATGATCGCATAAATACCGAATTTTCTGCTGGTCCAAAAAACCGCAAGAAACAGTAAAATACTAGGGATCGTTTCAATAATGAAAAAGATTTGGCCGATTCCATTGAAAATCACATCAAGCAAATTAATTTCACCTGCTACATGCAATTCCCAATTGGCTAAACTTTGAGGTACTAATTCATCACTCAATGTAATGCTTTTGAATTTATACGATTCCAGCAGTACAAACCAAGTGACTAAGATGAACGGTAACGTTAAAACCGGAATACCTATGTGGCCAATGAAATGCATCAAGGTCGCAGTGAAAATCGCAGCTACTGCAGCGCCGATCAATGCGACAACCCACGCACTCGGACCCGTCAAAAACGATTGTAACGCCAAACCAGTTAACACAGAATTATATCCCATCAATCCTTTACTAACCAACGTTTTGTCCGCACCGCCAACTGTTGCAACCAATGTACCGATCACAGCAGACAAAAACACTATGATTCCAAGTGGTAACGAAGTGATGGTAATAGCCAATAAAATTAGAAGGCCGCTTATTGTATTTTCTATAAATATGATTTGTGATATCCCTTTAATGGAAGCCTTTAGTAAATTAATGAATTCCTCTTTTTTCATCGATTGCCCTCCCAACAGTGTATGATATAGTAACTACCGGAGAGCATCAATCACATTTTCTTGTGAATGAACATAGTGAGATTTACTCATCAAAACATCCAATGATTATTTCATAAAAGTAAATCAATTTGTTTTTGATCATTAATACATGTAAACACACTATGTCCGATTCACTTTCATTTTATAAATGAATTATCCTTTTTCACGAATTAAAGAATGAAGGTATGTTACAGATGAGTTCAATGATTGTCAGCGGCTAGAAATTCAAAACGTCTTTGCTTGATCTAATGCAGGATTGCGGACACAAAAATACTTTGATTGCAGGGGAAGATTATTCTCGTTTTGCGCCCCTAAACTATTCACTTTATATAATTTATCTTGTCTTCTATACTTCCTTTCACACTTGCCCACTGTTCCTTGGTCACACTAAACATCACAGTGTGACGAATTGTACCGTCTACTCGTATCATATGATTGCGAAGAACACCTTCTTTTACAGCTCCAATCCGCTCAATTGCTTGTTGGGAACGAATATTCTCATGATCGGTTTTCAGTTGGACACGATTCAATTGTAATTCCTCAAAACAATAAGTGAACAGCAAATACTTGCACTCCGTATTAACGGAAGTCTGCCAAAACTCAGGATGCAACCACGTGTTTCCGATTTCTAAACGCTTATGCGACAAAACTATATCCATCAATCTAGTTGAACCAATGATTTTGCCCGATTCATTATGAATAATTACGAAAGGATACTCGCTTCCAAGATCTTTTGTACGGAGAGCTGCTTGAATGTATTTCTCCATATCCAGTCGAGTTTTCATGGGATTCGTCATGTACGTCCAGATCCGGTCGTCTTGCGCTACACTATAAAGGGCTTCCACATCATCTTTTTTCATCGGCCTTAGTGTAACGTGAACACCCGGCAATAAAATTTCTTTCATCACATATCCTCCAGATTTAGTAGTATCACATATTGGCTATGTTAGTAAAAAAGATGCAAATTCTTTTTAAAGAATTGCATCTCTTTCCACTAAAACATCATCGGTCACTTACTTTATTATTCTGCAAGTTGCTTATAATTTCAAGAATTTATACAACACTAATTTACTTAGTCCAAATTACTAATTCTAACGATATTCCCTAGATTAGAACCGATCCAAGCTCCGATAAATGGTAAGAGATTATAAAATTGTAGCATTTCGGAGCCAGTGTCTACTGTAAAGACAAATACGGTGAACATAATGCTTACGACGCTAAGAATGATGACCTCAGTTATCTTTTTTCTCTTCCAGCGCTTCTTTCCCCAATGATCTCTATCAAAAGCCTGAACAAGTTGATTTGTTTTGGTGCCCGTTGTTTTTTCTGTTAGGAGGATATAAAGTGCGTGTACAGAGAAAAACCATAATAGCACGCAAATTAATGCAAAGACAGTAGAAAGTGGCCATGCCGCTTTTATATAAAGAAGGGACAGAACGAATATCACGAGCATCCCTATATTGAATTCTACCAATTGCTTTTTCTTAAGACGTTTCACTTCTTCTATATTCCATTTTGATTCATCCACTTTACCCCTCCTTATAGGCAATAAAAAGTGCTATTCTTTTTTCTCTTTATAACCAACCCCATACCCCATGATAACGCCTAGCAATAGTATGAGTAAGAAATCTCCGTCAAAATTTTTTGTGAAAATACTAATTATGATCCAACCAAATAAAATTCCAGCAGTTAACAAAATTAAATTTTTAGACATTTTTTATCAAACTCCTTCATTTTCCAAGACGGTATCTCACAAATACTAGAAGCCAATTACAAAAGCAAGAACTAGAAAAACCGCAATGCCTACTGCTCGTGTGATCCATTTATTCCGTGTCCCGTCGCCCCGAAGTGGATCTATTCTGTGCCAGACCATGAACGCAATGATAGTAAAGGATACAAATAGTACCCAATTTGTCCAAAAGCTATCAAAGTATTGGAATGTGACAAATCGGATCATTACATATGTAACAACAGACAGACTACTGGTGAGGAGTAAGCTAAGAAAATACGGTTTTCTAGTATTTGAAACTTCTTTTGTCAATTCCACATACATACCTCCTAGTGATTAGTCGAATTCGAATTTTTGTAGACTTTGTACACGAGGCTACCAAATAAAAACTTAATAGGATACAACGCAATCAGAATCGCAACAATCTGACTAAATGTCTTAATTGTTCCTGTCAGATGTAGTTGATCATTAATAACGTAATTTGCCAACTGAATTAAACCGAATACAATAGCGACTGATACCGCCAGCGCAAATAAAATTAAAACAACTTGAGATATAGACAGCTTTCTTAACTTTTGAATGCTGCCGTCGCTAATTGTAAAGCTAATATACGATAATGGGACTAGCAATAAGAACCAACTTGAATAGCCGAATGAAATCCAAGAAACACCTATTACTATAAGTAAAATCCAGCCAATTACACTACTTATCCTTTTGCTCATTTTCTTCACCTACCTAGGTTCTGATTATTCTAGTATATCTTCTTTTAAATACGAATAGACCTTGGCTTAAGTTTCACTTCTTGAGGAATTTCTTGCAAATAATAGAATATTCTATACAAACTATTTCTAGTAGAATAACATGATCATTACTGCGAAAACTTTTTTACCATATAAAAAAGCACCGCAATATGCGATGCTAAATGGATATTTAGTTTGTTCTTTAAATGGTTAAATGAAAAGCACAGCTCTTACTTTACTGCAATTGCATCGTTGTAATACAAGTATTGTCCCCGTCAAACGTAGTAATTTCAGAGACGGTTTCTTTGTTGTCTTGTTTAATCGTTACAGTAAATGTATCATCACGGGGAAGCCAGAAATCAATAAATCCATTCGTTTCGGTTGTTTTGATTTCATCAAGAATGACATTGCCTTCCGAGTCTTCTATATGCACTTCAAAATCTTCTTCAACGAGTTCACCTTGACAGCCTGTAAGACTATGAATATCGCAAGGATGCGTACTGTCGACAAATGGTGCAATGGATACGAAAAATTCATCTTCAGGAAGATCGTATGTCGTAACGTTTTTATCATCATCTGTGACAATCAGTTCAGACGATGTAATCGATGCGGATGCAGCTACGGCATTTCTCACGGTGTAGTCGTTTACTAACTCTTTAATATCTACTTCTGGTTCTTGTATTTCAGTATTCGCTTTTTCATTGCTGCAACCTACTGATAAAGCAGTAATCAATAGCAACACGGCAATCAGTTTCATTTTCATTATTTTCACTACCTATCCCTATTTTTAGCAAAACTATACCGATTCATGTAATGATTATTGTTCGGATAGCTCATCTTCAACAACCCATTTATGATTCTTAACTTCTTCTCCATCCGTTGTGGATTCATAATCAATCATATAGACAGTCGTTTGCTCCGCAGATTCAATTTCTGATTTCGCTCCCTCCATCCCTTCCATATGATCGGCAAGGACAGTCACTTCAGTTCCTTTTTCAAGAGGGGCAGGTGCCGGATCTTCAATTTCTTCATGGACGACCCATTTATGATCCATCACTTTCTCGCCACCATCCGTCGGTGTGTAGTTGATGGAATAAGCAGTCGTATCAAATGCGCCTACAATTGTTGCAGTGGCTCCTTTCATTCCTTCCATATGATCTGTTTCAATAATTGCTTCGGATCCAACAAGATATGTCGGGTTTTCGGCTTTCATTATACCTTCAGGAATACTTCCATCACTTGAATGGTCCATCCCTTCCATTTCACCTGGGGACGTTTCTTCATTTTTAACAGGTTCTTCTTTCGTTGTCAAAGCTCCACATCCTGCAAGCACAAGGGCGAAAGCTGCGCTGACTGATAGTATTTGTTTTTTCATATGTCTTCACTCCTTTTACTTTACTAGTAGTATAGCCACTTTTAATTCAGAGTAACGCTATATTCCTAAACTCCTTAGAAACTCCTTAATTGCGAAAAATAGTACAATAAACTATTTCGGTACAAGCATTTGAATTATGGTACATCATTCGTGCTTTCTGCATACATTTTCGATACGTTTACCTTATACTGCTCAATAGAGAGAAAAGGAGCGCGTGCCATGAAAAAAATCTCCACAAAGTTAGCGTCAGCATTTATTATTTCATTTCTAATTATGGACACATTGTTGATGATCTATTTACATCAGACCATCACACACGCCCGGGTTGATGAAGAATTGGATCGACTATTGAAAACGGGTAGTAACCATCGAAATGTTTTAGAAGATAATTATACCGAAACAACTTTGCATCATATCATTCTAATGGAAAGCGGTGGCGAACGAGATGTTGTTATTCTTGATGATTCAGGGAATAGCGTACAGCACTCATTGAAAAACGAAGAAGTTCTCGCTCCATATTTGAAGAAAATCCAAGAAGAGAAACCGACTGAAGACAGCATTTTACCTGTTGATTGGAACGAGTCTCCTTACCTTGTCAGTGTCCATCCATATAAAGTCGGCGATAACTCAGGAACTCTCGTTATGCTTCAAAGCACTATTCCCATACGTCAGCTTGTGAATCAACTCAATATTCATTTTATACTGGCGGGTGGAGGAAGTATTGTCGTGCTGTTTGTCGTGTATTTATTACTCTCCAAATGGTTGACACGTCCACTGATTCGAATGAAAGAAGCGACCGAACAGATTAGCGAAGGGTTCTACGATGTTGACTTGCCTAAGTTATCGAATGATGAGCTTGGTGAATTGGCTGCGTCGATCCGTAAGTTATCGAATGACTTAAGTCGTGTCAAACGCGAACGACATGAGTTTTTGGCGTCTGTTTCTCATGAAATGGGAACACCTTTAACGTACTTGATTGGCTATGCCAAAGTAGCACAACGTACAGAATTGAATGATACGGAACGATTTAACTATTTATCGATTATCGAAGAAGAAGCCGAGCGTTTAAAAACGCTTGTGAAAAACTTGATGGATTTAGCTCAAATGGATGAAATGACTTTCACTGTGAAGAAATCCGAATTCTCTGCAGAACAATTCATCAAGGATACCGTTCAACTCGTCCAACCTGCATTTGATATGAAAGGAATAACGCTTCTCGTTGAACCAGTCCGAGACTTCTCTTTATTCGCAGATCGCATGCGGTTAGAACAAATCATTCTCAATTTATTGGACAATGCTCTTCACTATTCTCAAAGTGGCAGTACGGTAATCGTTCGTGCTTTTCAAGAGAAAAAGCATGCCGTCCTTCAAGTAGAAGACGGTGGATGTGGTATTGCGATTGAAGATCAACAACAAATTTTTGAAAAGTTATACCGTGTGGAGAAATCACGTTCTCGTTCGTTTGGCGGTGCTGGTTTAGGCTTAGCGACTGTGAAGGAGTTAACAGAAGCACATGGTGGGATGATCGAGGTGCAAAGTGAATTGGATAAAGGAAGTATCTTTACGGTACGACTATAACTGGAGATGATGACGGATATGAAGACACTATTATTGATTGACGATGAACAACGCATGCTCGATTTACTTGAGCTATTCTTAGCGCCACATGGTTATCGATGTTTACACGCAACAGATGGTCAAACAGCTCTTGAACTATTCAATAAAGAGAATGTACATCTCGTGTTGTTAGATGTTATGATGCCGGGCATGGACGGTTGGGAAGTTTGCCGTAGGATCAGGGAAATATCGGATGTACCCGTCATTTTATTGACTGCTCGTTCCGACAAATCAGATGTCGTCAAAGGACTCGACCAAGGCGCAGATGATTATATTACGAAACCGTTTGACGAAGGTGAACTGACAGCGAGAGTGCGCGTTGCTTTGCGGCGTATTCCCGATGACGAACCAAAGACAATCGAGGAAGGTTTATTTACGTTGGACTTGGAGTCTTATTCCATCCTATATGACACGCAGGAAGTTCGTCTTACATTAAAAGAGTTCTATATTATAGAAGCTATGATGACGAGGCCGAATCGGACGTTTACTCGGGAAGACTTGCTTCAAGTCGCTTGGGAATATGACACCTATACAGAAGTTCGGACGGTTGACTCCCATATTCGAAATTTGCGTGACAAGTTAAGAAAGTCTGGTTTTCCGATTGACGATATTCTAGTGACGGTTTGGGGAATCGGTTACAAATGGAGATGAAGTAGCGCCAGGGATAATTTAATTTTCCGTAGAGATCCCTTTTTAAGACGAGAGTGCTAGTATAATACGTGTACTAAAACGAAAAGAGTCCAATTCTCATTTGAATGGGACTCTTTTAAAATTCGAAAATATTCACTTATAGTTTCAATTAGTACTTGATCTTAGCTGGTTATTTATTATTATTACGCTGAATCTCGGCTAAAATAAAACCTCCCATTATTGCAAGAGGAATGGAATTTGCAAAGACTGGCGGTTCTAAGAAACTTCCGAAAACACCACCCAAGATCGTTACTATCATGGCAACTAAAATTCTTCCCAAATAACTCCCCCCCTTTAGAATTTGGTGCTATTGTGTTCTACTATCGCGCTTATTAGCTTAAATAAGTTTACTTCAAGAGTTATAGCCAAATGCAATGATGAATATCATTGCAGTCACAGATACTACGATAAAAATTATAGAAATTATAGTGATACTTACAGTTAAACTTTTCGGTATGTTCGTACGGTTTTTCCGAATAGCTACTAACAGGAAAACACTCAGTAAAATTATAATAAGAAAAATTGATAAGAATGCAAAACGCTCTTTAATTATAAACCATAAATCCATTTCGTCTGTTCCTCCAATAACTAGCAGTTCGATGATTTGTCCTTATTACTGTAATAGGTGCAATCTTTCTTCAAGAATTCAACTCGTTTTATATATAGTGATTTTTATTCAGTTGGCATATAACCGATTACTTCATAGGTATTCGAGTCAACCAGGATTTGAGGTGTTCCGGCAACAACATTTTCTACGTCTTTAAAAGAAACAAGCAATACCTCACGATCCTCATCCTTTTTATCTAACAGAACATATCGATGATCGGCAATAGTTTCTTCTACATCTGCACTTTGCCAATCATCTTTAGCTGTATGATTCCAACCTTTTTCTTTTACAAATGCCCATGCCGCTGCCTTAACATCAACATATTCGTCTACGCTTTCTGAACTTTCTACGTTTACTTTATTTGCGCAACCTACAATTAGTAAAGCTGACCACACTATTAAGATAAAGCATATAAATTTCATTTTCACTTTACCTCGCCTCCTTGCAAGGTTAGACGGATTGAAATTGTATAAGTTACAAGTATTCTATCACCATAAAGAAGGCTCGATTATTCATTCAACTACTTTATCAGCACTTCAATTCTGTCTTTATTTTGTTCAGCCAGTTCTTCTAATAACTGTATTCCTCAATCTTCTTTATCAAAAGAGCTTGCCAAATAAGCTTATTTTCTTCATCTATAATCTGTTTTTGAAAACTTTAAGCAACCGGCGTACCGTTTTTAACGGGTTGTTCAGGTTGTAAAAGTACTACGTCATCTTCACCAGGAATGCCACCGATTACTAAGACTTCGGACTTGAATCCCGCGATTCGTCTCGGGGGAAAGTTGATTATGGCCACTACTTGATTTCCTACTAGCTGTTCTGGTTCATATCTCTGCGTAATTTGGGCTGAAGAATATTTAATGCCAACTTCCCCAAAATCGATTTCTAACTTAATTGCAGGCTTTCGCGCTTCTGGGAATGGCTCTGCTTTCAACACCGTGCCCACACGAATATCTAATTTTAAAAAATCCTCGATTGTAGCCATCACTATCACCTCATGGTTTTATTTTAATTCTAAGTCTATTCTGCTTTTCAATATCACTTATATATAGATTTCATTTTTCCACAAAGTCTCCCTGGATCAATGTATCTTCACGATCAAATGTACTGTTTATACTTTTCGACTTCATGAAGTCCGGCGAATCAGCTACATGAAAATGAATATGGGGTTCACTCGAATTTCCTGAATTACCGACTTGGCCAAGTACCTTCCCTTGATCGACCTGATCTCCCTCCTTCACGAGTACCGACTCATATTTAAAGTGAGCTAGATAACTAAATTCATTATTTCCGTGATCTAGGATGACATAATTCCCTAAGGGTTGTTTTTCATTCATTTTACCGACTGGCTTGTTGTCTTTTACGCGATTTTCTACTTTGACAACGGTTCCCGCTGCAGGAGCCAGATATTCCTTGCCAAATGCATAATAACTTTCATTCAATTCTGGATCACCATCGTACGTACTGTGTTCATTCATTATCACAAAGTCGTAAGCGTAGCGCTGGTTTTCATAGTCGTAATGATAATTGACCAAACTGTTTGTGCCTCCCCACAACACAAACCACGTATCATGAAAAGGAAGATCCATAACTGTTTTAGTATATACTTCATCCGTTTCTGGATAATTTGTGAGTGGCATGATCTGTAATCCTTGGATAACATCAGCCTCGTCAAAGACCGCCACCATCCCTTTAGAACCGCTATCATCTGTCCAAGCGTATTGCCTCACACCATTACTATAAGGTAGTTCAGATTGTAATTTATACGAGATCACGTCTTGATTAAAATCATCACCTAACTCTCGAAGCTGCTTCAATGTAACTTCATCTTGAAACGCTTTGCTCATCTGACTGTAGACCTGTTCATAGTCTCCTTTTAGAAACGTACTAGGAAAATCTTTTGGCTCGATCAATTCCCTATCTCCAGTCATTTCTTCTTCCCCTCCATTACTACAGGAAGTTAAGAAAACTGTTAAAAAAGTGGCGCCTATTAAAAGTTTCTTCAAATTCCTCACATTCGCCCTCCTAATCATTTGTAGATAATGTCTTTATATTGAATTTTCAATATAAAGACATTCTAGTAGTTTTGCGCCTGTATTACTATGAAAATCCTTTTACAATAAAAAAAGCACCGCTGAATGCGATGCTGATTTCACCTTATTTTAATTCTGTTAACAGCTCACCAAGTTTTTTCACACTTGCTGTTTGCTCTGTTACGGTTTTCTGCAATAACGCTTTCTGGCGATCTAGAGCGTCAGTTAATGTCGCGATTTCTTCTGACACATCTGGCTTGTCCTGGTCTTTTTTCGCTTTCAACGATTGGATCGTATCGAATAGGTCTTCGTGATCGACAATTCGTCCAGCGCCCCACATCAGTTGTTCTTTTGGTGCTTTGATCACGTAATCCGTGAAGTAGGTAAATACTTCTTTATCAAAAGCGTAGGCGTACCAGTTATTATCGATTGCGGACAAGTTCTCGTCCAAAGGTGTTGCGACATCACCTTTTTGTAGTGCCTCTATGGAAGCACTCAAATGATTGACGTTATTTTGGGCATGTTCATGAGGGAAAATCGGTTCGTCTTCCCATGTTAATCTTACAAATTGATCTTCTGCATATTTGAATGCAGCGAGTAACCCACTGTTCAACTCACGGCTTTCTTCATACAATTTTTTCGCAGTGTCCGCATCTTCTTTTTTAAGTGCGGTTGCGTATTCTTCATTCACTTTTGCGACTTTCACGTTGACCTCTTCCGCTGCGGATAACGCTTGATCGATTTCATTAGTCAAACTATTTGACGCGACTTCTGCTTGATCAAATACATCTGTATCCATCAATTCTTTCATAGCAAGCAAACGTGTCGTGAAGTCGAGTGGTACGATCGCTGTTTTATCGTAATGCATCGTTAACAAGCCATAGAGATTCAAGTGGAATTTCAATGCTTCTGCATTAAATGCCTCTTCGCTATCAAATTGAGAGTGATAATGGGAATGCATGAATTCACTATCTTGGAAATCATTCCGAAGTGCCGGCACACCCGCAATTCCGAATGAAAAATCATCCGACCATGTACGTAGTGGTGAAACGACGGAAATGCCGTCTTTGTATACATCCGATAGTGGAGGTACTTGTTTTGTAAACTCTGTCAAATAATTATTCAATTCATACACGGAACGGATTTCATCTTGTGTCGTATGTTCAAATGCCGGAAGCTCGAAGTTCATATTGGCAAATGTTTTCCCGACCCATTCCGGATGAATCTTGAAGATTTGATTATAAGCGCCTGTTGACCAATCATAGCGGGTGTTCGAAACTCCCCATTCTTCTGCTGCGATCGCATTGAAAATAATGGTCTTCTCCGGCTGATAGCCACTGTCGATCATCCCTTTGGCAATCCCCATCATCAAGCCGATTGCTGCATTATCATCTTGGAATCCAGCGAAGTACGAATCATAGTGTCCAGATAATAGAATATACGATTCAGGATCTTTCCCTACAATCTTTCCATAATAATTATACGCTTCGCCGTCCATTTTGACAGTCGATTTCGCATCGAACTTTACAGTAAATGCATCTGCTTCGCTTGCTTCAAGTGCCTTTTTCAGACTACCTGCATCTGTTTGAGACATCGAAAATGCTGGTGCATCGTCCGGTCCACAAATATCTTGGGCATTCAATGCATCGGGATCTACTTCAGCATAGCCAGCTTCTTGTACTGCAATTACCGCAGCTGCCCCTTTTACATGTGCTTGATAGGTAGGATAATTAATCCACCATTCTTCACGCTGGTTAATGTCGATTAACACAAGCTTCCCTTCAATATCCAAGCCTTCTAAGTCAGCGGCAGTCCCTTTTCCTGCATAGACGACTTCAAGTTCTTTCACACCATCTGTATTGAAGTTCACTTGATAACCGCCAAGAACAGCGAGATGTTCTTTTCCATCAGCATCTGTAAAGGTTAGATCTGCCTTCTCAAACTCCCAACTATCTACTTTAAATGCGTCTTTCGTTACTTCAGTAAGCCCTATTTCCTTCATTTCTTTTTCTATTTTCTCGCCCGTCTTATGTTCCGCTTCCGATCCAGCCGTACGATAGCCGAGTTTTTCATTCGTTTTAAATTCTTCCAATCCTTTAGCGAAATCAAAAGCGTATTCTACGTCAACTACAGATAAGTACTTGTCTTTCTCACCTGAAAGCGGAACGGTCTTTACGTCTTCTACTGGCTCGTCTTTCGTCTTCGAAGTATCTTCTTTTGGTGTACACGCAACGAGTGACGCTGCAACGAGCATGGATAGAGCCATGCCACTTACGATCTTTTTCATATATCACAGTCCTTTAGATTTTTTTAACAACTAATCAATTAAACGACATAGATTCATATTTGGCAATACAAAATTCATAAATTATTGATAAAAATCTTCGGTTTTTAAAAATGATGTTCCTTCCTATTCTACTTGTCTATTACAATCGAAAATTTACTCTTAAAAGAAATCTATGCTATTTAAATCTGCTTTTGTGTTTGAGCACATACCCAGTTTCGCTGCATATATATAGAAGGATTAACTAGACAAAGGGAGTGAACTTCATGGCAAACCAAACATTCCAAACGCTGATCACAGCCAATCCGGATGAAGGCTTTGCGCTCGCTGTTAAACTCGCGCAAAAAGGGGTGGAAGTAACACAACCTTCAGAAGAGATTAGAAAAGTATTGCGTCCGACGTATTCACGAGACGCGGACAGTTTAACGGCCGCTTCCCAAGTCATTGCTATTCATTTTCAAACGGTAGCTGCGGCCAATAATTATTGGCGGACGTGGATGCCTTTATATTAAAATGAATAAAACTCTGTGTTAGTGAAAAGGCTTTCTCCATTGTTTTTTAAGGCTTTGCTACAGGTGAAGAACGCACAACAAACTACTCTCCAATTGAACCGGAGAGTAGTTTGTTTTTTCATTAGTCTATTCAGTACATCACTTTTCTTAATCAAACGTTAAAACAATACGTCCGTTGATCTTCCCTGCCTCCATTTTATCCAACACTTCATTCACTTCAGAAAGAGGCGCTGTTTCGATCTGGGCTTTTACTTTTCCGCGCGCAGCGAAATCAAGTGCTTCTTTCATGTCGATGCGTGTGCCGACGATCGATCCTTTTACCGTTACGCCATTTAATACTGTGTTGAAAATGGGAATAGGCAGTTCCTCGTGCGGTAGTCCGACTGCTACTAATGTTCCGCCACGTTTAATGGAACGGTATGCCTGCTCAAATGGTACTTTGGAAACCGCTACACTGATCGCTGCTTGTACTCCGCCTACTTGTTGTTGGATCGCTTCAGCAGGATCTTCTTTCCGTCCATTTATTGCGATATCAGCGCCTAGATTCTTCGCAAGTTCTAGTTTCTCATCCGCAATATCGACTGCGACTACGTTAAAGCCCATCGCCTTTGCGTATTGCAACGCGACATGACCTAGGCCACCAATACCGTAAATCGCAACCCAGTCCCCTGGCTTCGCACCCGATACTTTCAATGCTTTATACGTTGTCACACCCGCACAAAGAATAGGAGCTGCTTCAACTGAGCTAAGATTCTCAGGAATTTTGGCTACATACTCTGCCGCCGCCAAGCAATATTCCGCATATCCGCCATCAACTGAATAGCCGCCGTTCTCCTGCTTGTGGCAAAGAGTTTCTTTTCCTTGTAGACAATAATCACATTCTCCACATGCCGAATACAGCCAAGGAATCCCTACACGATCCCCTATTTTTACCGCAGTAACATTCGGACCGATCGCTTCGACAATACCGACGCCTTCGTGTCCGGGAATGAGAGGTAGTTTCGGTTTAACGGGCCAGTCTCCGTTTATCGCATGCAAGTCTGTATGACAAACACCACATGCTTCCAATTTTACTAAAGCTTGACCCGGACCTGGTACAGGCTTTGCCGTGTCCTCGATTTGTAGTTTTGTTTGAAATTCTTTTACGATTGCCGCTTTCATCGACGTCTGTTGTTTTGTCTGTTGTGCCTTGTTGTTTTGGATTGCTGGTTTCATGAATTAATTCCTCCCTTTTCTCGTACCGTCCATGTATACGAGAGTACAGGGATGATTATGATAGAGGTTCAGAAATATTTTCACTGCTACATAAAATAAAAGAGTTCCTATGCCAATTGGCAGGAACTCTTTTTGTTGCGAACTGAATTTCATTACATCATTTAATTACGTAAAATAACATACACCAAGTAAATGACGTAGGCTGCGGCGAGCATTAAGCCTTCTCGTTTGCCGATTTTAAAGCCGGTTCTCGCGAATACGAGTAAGACCAGAGTCAGTGCGATCATGATGATGACGTCGATAAAGACTTTATCGTTCACCGCGATCGGTGTGATGGCGGAAGACGCACCAAGGACGAACAGGATATTGAAAATATTACTCCCGACAATGTTCCCGAGCGCAATTTCACTCTCTTTTTTCAACGCGGCCGAAATCGACGTTACCAATTCAGGTAATGATGTTCCGATGGCGATAATCGTCAGACCGACCAGCGTTTCACTCATCCCGAGGGAATACGCGATTTTCGTTGCGTTATCCACGACTAGATCACCGCCGAATATAATCGCTGCCAGTCCGACGAGCGTGATGAGTATATTCTTGCCCCACTTCACATTTTCCGTTACTTGGGTCAATGTGGCATTTTGTCGGCTACGGAGGCCGAGTTCAATCACGTAATACATAAAGATCGAAAGAAATATTAAGAAAATAATACCATCGCTGCGCGTGAGCACATTACTGCTGAAACCTTGTAGTGCGATATCACTCATCAACACCAACATGACGATACTTGCGAGCAATGTAAATGGAATTTCTTTCTTGATCGTCTCACTTTGTACCTTCAGCGGAAACAGAAAAGCTGCCACTCCGATTACGATGGTGATATTGAAAATATTACTTCCGACTACGTTACCGACTGCGACGTCCGCGTTTCCGCCGAGCGCCGCGATAATACTGACCGTCGCTTCTGGAGAGCTCGTACCAAGAGCAACAATCGTCAAACCGATCAAAATAGGCGGGATTTTCAGTAGTCTAGCAATATTAGAAGAACCATCGACAAAATAGTCGGCTCCTTTTATTAATAATGCAAAACCAATTAGTAGTAAAACATACGTCATCTAGTTGTTGCCTCCTTTAATGGAAAGAACTTTCTCATTAGTAGTATGAACATCGCTTGAAACCGTGAAGTTTCTGCGTTTTCATAGCATCCAGCTTTCTTGATCCATCATCTTTTTTAATCATTCCTTATTATCTCACGTTGTAAACACTTTTGCATACTACAAACAACATGTATGTTCACAAATATTAGAGTGTTTATTCTCAATTAGATGTGTTTTTCATCGTATTTCACCTATTTCATTCTCAATTAGATGCTTTTTTCAGAACGTTCTCTTATACTAGGAATACTTCAAACGAAAGGAATTACTACATGATTACACAATTCTTCGCTTATTATAAGCCACATCGTCGCTTGTTTTTGATCGATTTTTTCAGTGCGATTTTCGTAGCACTTCTTGAACTCGCATTTCCTCTCGCCGTTCAGTGGTTTATCGACGGACTCCTACCGTCCGGTGATTGGAATAAAATTGTCACCATCAGCTTTTTATTATTACTTGTTTATCTAGTCAGTACGTTTCTTCATTATATCGTCAGCTATTTAGGGCATAAGCTCGGCATCAATATCGAAACAGATATGCGCCGCGAATTGTTCGAACATGTACAGAAGCAATCATTCCGTTTTTTTGACAATACGAAGACCGGCCATATTATGACGCGCATCACGACCGATTTGTTCGATATCGGCGAACTCGCCCATCACGGACCTGAAGATGCATTCATTGCGATCATGACTATTCTTGGCGCTTTCGGCTTAATGTATTCAATCAATCCCGAACTCGCGTTAATTGCGATCGTCATGGTTCCGCTACTCGCGGTCGTTGTGGCTTTCTCAAATAAACGGATGAATGCAGCGTGGCATAAAATGTACCAAAATATTGCAGATGTCAATGGTCGAGTAGAAGATTCGGTTTCAGGATCACGCGTCGTGAAATCCTTTACGAATGAAGACTTCGAATTGCGCCGTTTCCAACAAGACAATGACTATTTCCGCTTAGCTAAACTAAAAGCGTATAAAGTCATGGCGTGGGCGACGTCTTCGATGTACATGCTTACACGTCTCGTAACTCTCGTCATTCTGATCGTCGGTGCGTGGTTCACGGTCAATGATAAGTTAACGTACGGTGAACTCGTCAGCTTTATTTTATTCAGTAATATTTTGATCAAACCGATCGATAAAATCAGTGCGTTGCTTGAGTTATATCCAAAAGGCATGGCAGGATTCAGTCGTTTTCGTGACTTGATCAATCAAGAGCCTGAAATTAAAGACGCGAAGGACGCTGTTGAAGTTGCTCATTTACACGGTGATATTACTCTTTCTAATGTAACATTCGGATACGATGAACAGCGTCCTGTCTTACGCAATATCGATTTAACGATTCAGGCAGGACAAACCGTTGCGTTCGTCGGTCCGTCCGGTGCAGGAAAGACGACGATTTGTTCACTAATTCCCCGTTTCTATGAAGTCAATGAAGGCTCGATTTCCATTGATGGAATGGACATTCGCAATATGACGCAAAAATCATTACGAGATCAAATCGGCATCGTCCAACAAGATGTGTTTTTGTTTACAGGAACGATTCGTGATAATATTGCGTACGGTAAATTGCACGCGACGGACGAAGAAGTGTATGAAGCGGCAGAAAAGGCCCATCTTACCGACTTGATCAGCAGTATGCCGAACGGTTATGAAACACAGATCGGTGAACGCGGATTGAAACTGTCAGGCGGTCAAAAACAACGGCTGGCAATCGCCCGCATGTTCTTAAAAAATCCACCCATTCTTATTTTGGATGAAGCGACTTCCGCACTGGATACGGAGACTGAACGCATCATTCAACAATCGCTCGAAGAATTGGCAGTTAATCGCACGACACTCATCATTGCACATCGTTTGACGACGATCCGCAATGCCGATCAAGTCATCGTCATGACGGAAGACGGCATTGAAGAGCAAGGAACGTATCAAAGTTTACTCGAGCAAAACGGGACATTCGCTCAATTACATCAAGCGAACCAAGTCTAACTGAACATGAAAATACCTGTGCATAACGTTCGTGATGGTTTGATCCTCACAAACGTTTAACGCACAGGTATTTTTTTATTTCTTTTTCTTCCTGAATGATCGGACTTTCTTCCGCTTCTTCGCAATCGGCGCGCTCGGTTCAGGTGCCGGATTGTACGCAACGGTATATAAGCCCGAATAGTCTTGGTACCACGCGAAAATATGCTGGAATATTACTTTCAGTACTGCATAAGCAGGTATTCCAAGAATAACTCCAGGTACTCCGAATAGTTTACCCGCAGTCAGTAGGACGATAATAATCGTCACGGGGTGGATTTTTAAGTTACTGCCTAAAATTAAAGGCTGAATCAAACGACCTTCTAGTAATTGTTCAATAGCGAAAACAATTAGTACTTTGACGAGCATGAACGGTGATGCAACAATCGCGACAATGACAATTGGGATCATCGCCATAAATGAACCTAAATACGGAACCAAATTCAATAATCCTGCCACAATGGCTAATAACACCGCATATTCGAGACCGATAATCGCGAATCCAATCCAAAATATTAATCCTACAAAGAAAGCTACAAGCAATTGGCCACGAATATACTGGCTGATTTGCGTATTGATTTCTTTCAGTAAATTATACATCGGTATCCGAGTCTTCGTCGGAAGTAATTTCATAACGTGATACGGTAAACTGCGTCCATCCTTCAATAAAAAGAATAATAAAATCGGCATCGTCACTAAAGCGATGACTAGATTTGTAACAGTCCCCACTACGCTACCGATTCCTGAGAATGTGGAATCCATCACTTGGTTCGCTTGCTCCGAAATGGACTTGATGACATTGGCATTGACATCGGCCAATTGTGTTTGCAATTGCGAAAATATCGTGCTATTTAATAAATGATCTATCTGTTCGATTAATCGATTCCAATAAGTCGGCCAGTTTTCAATCAAACTAATAGTCTGTTCACGTATGATTGGAATCAGAATAATAATGCCCCATACGACCAAGCCGATAATCACTAGAAAGACGGTAACGATTCCACCGATACGTGGAACTTTTTTTCTTTCAAGCCAATCAATTAAGGGATTCAGTAGATAAAATAAAATCCCCGCCATAATTACTGGCAATCCAATCACACTGAAAAACTCTTTTACGGGATGCAGAAGGTAGGTAATCTTTGAAAAGAGTAATAAATTCGCTAGTAGCAATAAAGTAATCAATAAAATCGCAACGACTTTATTATCTAAAAACCATTTGCGGAACCATGTCGCCATGCCTTTTAACTTAGCTCTCTCCTGATCCATTGGCTGTACCCCATTCCTTTTTCTAGATGTGACATGCTGTATGTATAGTATACAACGTTAAGAGAAAAGCAGTTAGTAATACTATCTTTCATAATAGTTGTTTGCCTATTAGCAAACAAAACTAAACTTTGTTTGCTAACTGGCAAACGAATGCACAAATAAAAAACGTCTGCACCCATACATCTGGTACAAACGTTGAATAATTATTTCTTAATCCATTTAGACTCAAGCGAAATTCCCGCATCCGCAAATAAATTATACACTGGACATCTTCTCTCTACTTCAGCTTTCAATTGATCGATCGCTTCTTGTGATTCATTCGTGGTGATTTCACAAACAAAGCGTACTTTTTGGAAATGTGTTTTCACACCTTCTTCTCCCATCAAGCCACGCGCATCTACGATTCCTGTTGTATCAAAATCAATTGCAGTGAATGTGAAGTTTTGTTCTGTCGCAATTAAAGGGATCATGACCGCTTTACAACCATTCAGTGCAGCTGCGATAAATTCGAGTGGATTGGCACCGGTATCCGTTCCGCCCAATTCTACTGGTTCATCCATCGGAAACGCTTCGAAATTACGAATGCTATGCGTTGAGCGAACGCCTTGATCCCACTTCGCTGTTGCGGCAATCTTAACTAATGTACTGTTTTTCGTCGACATATACCCATCTCCCTTTAATCCTTAGTAATATAATATGTATTGTAGCATATAAGGTTGTGAAATGTAATAGAGTATTAAGAATTCTTTTGCATAGAAAAACACCTGTAGAAAAAACAGGTGTTTCTGCTTCTCATACAGGTGGTAGTCATTTGTTTTTTATCAAAAAATATTCAATCAATCAAACTCTTCATATTCATTCGGATGTTGTCCTTCCACTCTTCCAGCTTCACCTTTATCCAATGCATCAATTTGTTTCATATCTTCTTCGCTCAGTTCAAAGTCGAATACATCCAGATTAGCTTTTTGATGAGCGTATGACGAGGATTTCACGACAGTCAATACGTCGTTCTGTAAGTTCCAGCGAATAATGATTTGTGCAGGTTCTTTGTTGTATTTTTCAGCGATCGAAACAATGGTTTCATTTGTTAAGACGTCATTTAATTCACGACCTAAAGGACTCCAAGCTTCTGTTACGATTCCACGGCTCTTATTGTATTCAACCAATTCATTATTGTTAAAGTACGGATGACGCTCGATTTGGTTGGTCGCTGGTGTGACGCCAGTTTTTTCAATGATTTTCTCCAAATGCTCCGGCAAGAAATTCGATACGCCTATCGTCTTGATCAGTCCGAATTTCTGTGCATCGACTAACGCTTGCCATGCTTCTTCATATTGACCTTGTTTTGGAAGCGGCCAATGAATCAAGTATTTATCAAAGTAGTCGAGACCTAGACGATACAGCGATTCTTGAATCATGAGTATCGCTCTGTCGTAACCGTGTGAATGTCCGGGAAGTTTCGAACTGATGATCAATTCCTCGCGAGGAGTAGATGAACGTCGAACGGCTTCGCCTACCATGCCTTCGTTGTTGTAGTTAGTGGACGTGTCGATGAGTCTGTAGCCTGCTTCGATTGCGGATAATACGGACGTGACACCTTGTGCACCTTTAACTTGTACAGTTCCGAATCCAATGGATGGAAGGCTCGTTCCGTCATTTAATCGCATCGTTTGTAGTTTTTCCATTTTACTCAAACACCTTTCATTTTTATTAATTGTACTTGTGTAGATACTCTATTTATCTTCCCTGCGTAAACGCAAATAAACATTTCTACATTTCTGACGCTTTCTATCGTGCACATCTAAAAAGCACCCACGCGGAAATGCTCCATGCATGGGTGCTTCTGGGTGATTATACTTTGCTTATACCTGGCTGTGTAGACAAGGTGATGTCTTCCCCCACATATTTCATGAATTCTGGCTGTTCTTTCAACCACAAAGGGGCATCCAGATCAAAGTATCGTACATTAGGATGAGCTACTGCAAAATGTGCTGCCGCCGCTACCGATTGGTCAGATTCCATCATGCTGCCTATCATGCAATGAACACCAGCTGTTTCAGCAATACTGGCAATTTTCAACGCATTGGAGATCCCTCCACACTTCATCAGCTTGATATTCAATAAATCAATATATTTTCCACTAACTAACTTTAGCGCATCATGCGGAGAGAATAAGCTTTCGTCTGCCATAATCGGAATATTGACGTTGTTCGTAACAAATTTTAATCCTTCCAAATCATGTGCAGCGACTGGCTGTTCAATGAATTCTATATTCAAATTTTCACGTTCCATTTGATTGATTAACTGAACAGCTTGTTTAGGCGTCCATCCTTGATTGGCATCTAGGCGCAACGTAACATCTGGCGGTATAACGGCACGTATTGCAGAAACTCGAGCCATATCCAATTCCGGTGCGGAGCCGACCTTTACTTTCAAGCTCTTAAACCCAGAATCCACATTTTTTATCGCGTTTTTTGACATAATTTCAGGTGTATCTACCCCAATTGTCATACACGTTTTCAAGTGTTTATGATTTCCTAAATAACGATAGAGCGGAATTCCCAACAACTTACTGTAAGCATCATACATCGCGATATCTGCTGCTGCTTTGGCACTTGTATTTCCTACGCAACTAGTTTGGATATCCATCAATAAGGATTGAAAATTATCCATATGTTGATTTAACAATATTTTTTTTATTGGACCCAACAAAGCAGCTTGGATACTTTCAGTTGAATCTCCTGTAATTACCCACGTAGGAGCGGCGGATCCCATACCTACCACCCCATTTTCCAAATGAATAGTTACTTCAATACTGTCGATTTCAGTCGCTGTCCGAAGAGCGGTTTTAAATGGTCTTTCAAGAAGAATGTTACGACATGTGACTTCTACATCTAGTATTCTCACGCAATCTCTCCTTAGATATTTAATTAAGTACTAATTTATTTAAACGAGTATGTTTACATCATGCCGAAACTAATAGACCTAAACCTATCGTGTACAGTGCTATACTATTTCCCAGGTTATAGTTACATGTTATACTGCTCTAGCGGCATAATGAATTTGCATGCAAGCTTGTTTAATTTATTGTTCTAGAAAGGAAGTAACTCGTGTCATCATTACAAATTGTTCAAGTACGTCATCCTAAAGCTATGGCTTTCACTCTGATGTTCGGAGCCTTTATTGGGTTGTTTGGTGAAACAGCATTAAATATGGCTCTGACAAATATTATGGCCGATTTCTCGGTCAACTCTGCTACCGCTCAGTGGTTGACAACAGGATACTTATTAACGCTCGGTATTCTAGTACCTGTGTCTTCTCTCTTAATTCGGTGGTTTACAACGAAACAATTGCTCGTTGCGTCTTTGGCCTTTTCCATAGCCGGTTCATTTCTAGCGGGGTTCGCTCCGAGTTTTGCCGTGTTATTTATAGGTCGTGTCGTGCAAGCGATAGGAACAGGAATATTATTACCATTAATGATGAACGTTATTTTATTGATATTCCCAATCCATAAACGCGGTGCCGTTATGGGCGTCATGGGGCTTGTGATCACGACAGCTCCTGCGATTGGACCTGCGTTGTCCGGATTGATCGTGGATACACTCGGTTGGTCATATATCTTCTGGGTCAGCTTGGTGTTTTATGTAGGATTGATCGTATTCGGTCTCAAACAAATTGACAACGTCTCACAAATCACGAAGCCAGCGATTGATATCGTTTCGATTGTATTATCAACAGTTGGATTTGGCGGAGTCATTTATAGTTTAAGTACTATGGCAGAAAAGTCTTTAACATCTGCATACGTATATCTTCCATTAGTAGTCGGTTTAGTCTCCCTATCATTATTTGCGGTAAGGCAGTTCAAGATGAAACACCCGATGATTAATTTACGTGTGTTTAAATATCCGATGTTCACGTTAGGGGTCGTGCTGTTGTTCATCGGCATGTTTTTAATTCTCTCTTCAGCCATTTTACTTCCTCTGTATATGCGAACATCTTTGCTCGTCAGCGCAGCAGTCGCAGGATTTGCTTTGCTGCCAGGTAGCGCTATGAACGCATTATTGTCTCCCATCATTGGCATGCTGTCGGACAAGTTCGGTGTCAAAAAAATCTTACCGATTGGCTTTTTATTTACAGCGGTCGCAAGTGTGTTATTTATCGTCATTATTTCGGCTGAAACGCCTATTTGGCAAGTGGTCATCGCATTCCTAATCTATTTTGTAGGCATTTCTATGATTATTATGCCTGCTCAAACAAATGGGTTAAATGAATTACCGCGCGAACTTTACGCGGACGGCTCAGCTGTCATGAATACTTTACAACAAATCGCAGGCGCTACAGGAACAGCGTTGGCGATTACATTTATGATACATGGGCAAAATGTATTTTTAGAAACTTCACCTAGTGCTTCGGCTGCTGAAATGATTGCGGCGGGTACGAAATATGCGTTCTACTTTATCGCTGGATTTGCTATTGTTGGATTCATAGCGTCATTGTTTGTGAAACGGGTTCGGGTGTAAGTAGACAAGTTATGTATATAGAACGTAAAAAAGACCGCTAATTTAACTAATGATTAGCGGTCTTTTCTATTATATAGTCTTATAAAAGTATCTGCATCTTAATGGCCGTTACATAAATGCTCCCTCACTTCTTAAACACATATTTCTTCCCATCTTGGCCTGTTACGATCAACTGTGTGTCAGATACAGACATATGTTTCCCTTGAATACTTGATAATTTACTCGTCTTCTTATCCAGCAAGCTGTACTTATAAATACCTGTTTTATTGAAATAATACATCGTGGAATGATCGTACAGCACGGATGCATTGTTTTGATTTTCATTTGGAATAAATGATTTTTCTTTCGGATCTTCGTAAAATAGGATTCTTGCATCAAAATCGTGTTCTTTTTTTCTGTCCGATCCATTCATTGCGACAGAGTTGAGTGTCAACTTACTATCTTTTGGGATGTTAGGCGTTCGGTAATAGTCTCTTTTCGTTGCTTCATTTGTATAATAGATGCGATCATTCCAAATAAATACGTTTCGCATCGTCTCACCGAAAAGGGAAGACATAATCATAGAATCTTTCGGCCCCGTAAAACGCTCTGTTTTCGTCCGTATGATACCATACTCCATCGGTAATTCTGAAGCTTGGCCGATTGCACGTAAATAGGGAATGAATACTTCATCATTATAGACAATTACATCAAACCAATCTTCCATATAACTAACCCAAACCCCGTCGACGGGTTCGAAATTTTGCTTACTCAAGATTATTTCACTTTTAGCCGTTTTTAAATCTTTTTTCACCAATCCATTATTTATATTGTATGAAAAGCCATTCTGCTCAACTGTTTTTCCTTTCTGGCTGACATATGAATGGTAACGACTGAGTTTCATCGAATCGTCAAGCGCTCGTGTCAGAAATGCCGAAAACTGTGCGCGCGTCACCGATTGAGATGGCATGTATTTGCCTTCTGATCCGCCAGCAATGCGATGTTTAGCAATACCGTTAATGTCAGCATACGCCCAGTGCGCCGGAACTACATCAACAAAAGTCGGTTGACTGTCAAACGGTATATTGAATGAACGGCGTAAAATGGCCGCCATCTGCGCACGTGATGTATTTTCCCCTGGACGCATTAACCCATGGTCTCCACGGAGAATTCCTTTTTCATTTACCGTCGCGAGAATTTTATAATAAGGGGACTTCTTTGAAACGTCTTTAAACACTACGTTTGGATTTTCCACGAGTGGAATCTTTAGAGCTTTGATCAGCATGGCGGATGCTTGTGCTCGTGTGATCGGTTCATTCGGTTTGAATGTACCGTCTGGGTATCCTCCAATAATGTTGCGGTCATATAAATACTTGATTTCTTTTTGTGCCCAGTGGCCATTCATATCTGTAAACTCTGCTGCATGTGCTGGAAACGGCATGGCTGGAACTATGAGTAGTAATGCGATGAACGCCGCTATAAGTTTTTTCTTCATCTGTTTCTCTCCTTTATCCGTCATATGTGCTGTGTACTTTCATCACTTATGCACCGTACAGACGGAGAATTTCAGAAAAAGTTTCAAATAAAAAATACCAAACCCCCAATTATGTAGGGGCTTGGTATATAAATAGTTCTCGTTTAGTAAATAACATGTTTACCAAGTGACAAATGGTGGTGATCCGGGTGGTGCATTTTGTATCATATCCACTAGAGGGATCACATAACCGAACGCGACAATGACCAGCATGATAATAATCCATACAGTCCATCGTTCTGTCCACTTCGGTGTCTCACTTGCGTTTTCTTCACCTTGGGCAATTGGAAATTCTGTATTTCCTTTTGGTGCGAAGAACATTAAGTTGAAGACGATATAGACAATCATCACGAGGGCTATAGTTAATAATGTTCCACCGACAGCTAATAATAGTAAGTATGGATCCCAACTTGCAGCCGTTGCACTATCGCCATACGTTGTGTAAGAAGTTCTTCTTGGAGCACCAAGTAGACCTACCGTATGCATTCCTCCGGCCATGAATACCATTCCAATAGTCCAAATGAGTGTTTGAATTACGCCTAATTTATTCATTGCTGGCGTCAGTGTCCGTTTGGATAAATAAGGTATTAACCAATACATTGCACCGAAGAAAGTCAACACCGCTGTCACTCCGACGGTTATATGGAAATGACCTACAACCCAAAGCGAATTATGAACGACTTGATTCAATTGGTTCGCGTTTTGCGCTATTCCGCCAGCTCCACCTGGAATGAAGAAGATCATCGCAATCATAGGGGCTAGGAAACGAACATCTCCCCAAGGCATTTTCTTAATCCAGCCGAAGACTCCTTTTGCTCCTTTTTTCTTGCCGACACGAGCGAATACGAAGAACATCGCAAATGCGGTCATTAAGGACGGGAAGCCGATTACCATGCTCATTAGCGCATGTGTAAGTTTAATTCCTTCTGACATTCCTGGGTCAACAATTTGATGATGAAAACCGCCTGGAATATTCGATACGACTAACAAGATGACAACTACTCTCGTTAATGTATCACTGAATAAGCGCCCACCAATCACTTTCGGTACGACGACATACCATAATGAAACTGCCGTTAAGTACCAAATGTTTACAAACGTATGTCCGAAGCTCCAAAATAACGTTCTACTGAGCATAACATTAATTGTTTCCGTCCAACCAAACGCCCATGGGATCAGCATTAACACTTCTGCTGTTACACCAAGGCTTCCGAAGAATAGAAGAATAAATACACCCATCGCAAAGAATCCTAGTAACGGTATATGTTTGCCACGATTTCTTTTTCTCCACTTAGCGATTTGGGTGAATCCACCAAACGCAGCAATCCAAATCCCTGCGACTACAATAAATAAGCCGACATAGAACCAAGGAGATGCTTTCATAGGCGGATAAAATGTATACATCACGGATGCGTTCCCCATTACGACTTGCGTAACGACGAGTACTACTCCTACCAGCATAGTGATGAGAGAAATCCACCCCATCTTCCTAACGATCGGAAATAAACCGTCCATCGTGTGAGAAAGTATCGAGTAAAAATAAGCAATTACAAACAACACAGAGAACACTAAAACTAATAAAATACCATGTGCAGTTAAGACTTGATAGTAATTAAAGTTTGTGGGTAGTTCAAGTAATCCTGCACGGTTAAGTCCTTGAAGTAAACCTAACAGTCCACCTGCCAACAAGGTGATAAAAGCTATGGAGAAATACATTAACGTAAGACGAGAGTCTAGTCTATTACTTCCTGACATAGTACTGATTTTATTTTCAATTGTTTCCATTTGATTCACCTCCTATTTCACTATGATTTTCATGCTCATCAATTGATGTCCGACGCCACAATATTCATTACAAATGGCTAAATATTCACCAGGTTTCTTAAACTTTTGTTTCGCTTCTTGAATATGTCCTGGCATGATCATGGCGTTTAAATTTGTACCAATTACTTGGAAGCCATGCATGACATCTATAGAAGTCATTTTAAAATGAACAGTTGCGCCAGCAGGTATTTCAATTATATTTGGCTCAAACGAAAAGGCGCGTAATATCATGACGACTTCGTATTCGTTATCGCCAATCTTTGAAATTCCGGGATTATCAAACGGTGCTGTCTCTTCGACTTTTTCTGGATCAATCATGCCTACACCGCTTGGCGGGCCTTGGCCTAATGCAAAAGTCTGGACTCCACTATAAACTACTGCGATGACCAACATAGAAGCTGCTAAGAAAAGCCAGATTTTTTCATATCGATGCATTTTCATTTGAATACCTCCTTATAGTCGTACTGAAAAGAAAATAAATAATAGTACCCAAAACAAAGCGATTCCGCCTCCAACAAACAGTATAGAAGCATACATAGCATTTCTGAATGAACTTTCATCCACTACTTCCTCATTGTTCACTCGTTCGTTTGGTGAATTCTTCATTTTATCCCCCCTTAATAAGTGGTTGACGCAAATACATAAAGCAAATCTACGATGTCTGCTCTATGAGTGATGAACCATAATACTATTGTAAAATCAATTCAACTTACCTCTTTTAAAAAATCATAAGTTTCTTGTACACTACTTATAGGCAAGTAACTATTGATAATAGTATAAACATAACATAGATTACAGAAATATTGTATTAATTAAAAGATTATTCTGTTAATTTTTAGATCATTTTTACTATATAAGAATAATTATTAATAGGTTTTAAATTTTTAGATTAGTGGTTACCTAGAATGATTTTACCGTTTTCATTTTATGTATAATGAGTGATTCAGCCATCGCATCAGTTGTTCCCTTACCTATTTTTAGTATTACGTAACTCCTAGCTTTAGTATGAAACAAGTAGCAGACTTACACCTTGATGTGCATCAAGTTTTTATATTCAAGTTCTCAACACGATTAATTAAAAACATTTGAGCGCATTAGGTAAGTTTCTTGTGAATGTACTTTAATTGGATTTTTATATAGCCCCAAAAAACGTATTACTTCCTTTCTGTTATGTAACAATAGATCAACGTACAAACAGAAAAATCCGCAAATAGTTTCATTGTATTGATCATATATTTATAGTCAGAAGCAGATTTGTTCGATAGTGAAAATAGCGCCAAGTCCCAACACTATTATCATCGCAAGTAAATTTGCTATGATGGTGTTATTCCTACTGAAGAAAGGATCGATAAAATATGCTGCAATGGATTTCAAAACGTTTAACACTTACCGGCACACCACTTGAGCAGATCAGCCAAATTCAGAAACTCTTCGCCGAGCAATTCGAATTTGAAAACTTGGATGTTTTGCTTGCGAATGAAGAACCTATTACGGAGCAATACTTGGAAGATAAAATGATGAAACAAGGACGTGGCGGCCTGTGCTATGAACTTAATGGCCTGCTGTATATCGTACTTAGAGATTTAGGTTTTCCTGTACAACTCGCTGCTGGCACTGTTTGGGCACCCTCGCCACGAAACAGTTTCGTCATGGATAGTACTCACGTCGTGAATTTACTCGAATACGAAAATACACTGTACCTGATCGACAATGGTTTCGGCAACAACCTCGTCAACCACCCTGTACCATTAGATGGAGAACCTGTTACTTCTCCCGCTGGCACATTTCGGTTGCGGACCGAAACGACGGAAAAAGGTACGATGGTATTTGAACAACTGAAAGACAACAACTGGGAACTTCGCTATAGCCTATCACCTGACGTAGTCGACTGGGCACATTTGGACGATGTGAAACAGCAAATCCATCACAGCCCAGATTCTTCTTTTAACAAAGCATTACTTATCGCTAAATTGACGGATGATGGCACATACTCGATTAATGAAGACCGTTACTATCGTAAATATCATGGCGATGAAGAAACTCTGCCGTTCCAAGATCACAGTGAACTACTCGATCAAGTTAGATGGCATGCTGCGCCAGCTGTTTATGAAGCGACTGTGAATTATATTAATGAACAAAAACCCTCCCACGACTAATTTAGGTCGTGGGAGGGTTTCTTGTATTTGACTCGCTGTTGAATTGTGGTGGGAAATATAACTACTTTTCACATCTCTATTTTATTGTATTAATTACTAATACCGATGACGAATTTGTAAATGGCAAATTAAATGAGATATTTTTTTTTGAAATACAACCGTTAATGTATGAACAATCATGAAAGCCTATCAATCAAAAGTTAAAAAGTACTTTGCCATTTCATCTTCTGTCAATCCGAAATACTCTAAACCCGCAACACAGTAAGCCAACAGAATGTCGCTTCCTTCTGATTGTTCGAATCTCACATCATATTCTTGTTGTAATAACTCAGCCATATCCCACTTTCGTTGATCATCATTTCCCTCACCCATATAATAATAATCTGCCAACCTATATAATTCATCAAGCGCAAGTCTTGTAAAGGGATGATTTGTAACCATTTGACTATAGTGCGAATCTAGAATTTGGGGTTCCGTATAATATTTATCTTTAAACATTACTTGAATCAGTTCACCTATCGGGATAGAGTTTTTTTCTATAAATGGTATGCACCAAACCTTTTCACCCGATTCCGTTTCACTTCTCTCCGTATTTCTCAACTTTTCATTTTGAAATAGATGATTGATCCAATAACCATTCACCACGCCTGTTACATTATAATTTGTCATATAATCCAAATCTAACGGAGTCAATTCTTCTACAATCATGCTCTCTTGACTCTGTAATATATCGACACTTGTATTGTAGTCTACTATGAATACATGTTCATCTTCACTCATAAATCCTGTTGTATACGTAGTGAAATTAATTATATCCTCATTTGACTGATTTTCTACTATTAATAAATAGTCACTGTCTTTACTTTCAATTCGTAACGTGATTTTATTTTCCGATATGCCTTCTACCTTTCTCCACTGATCATTTATATGTGTAATGACCGTCTTCGTAAAATCCTTAAAAGAATCTCCATTTTTTCCATAGTACATTAAATGTCTACAAGCGAAAACAGTGGCTTCTTTACCACTTTTATATTTAAAACGTAAAACTGGTATACCGCTTTTTTCTACTTCTCTGACTTTAATCTTTAGCGGAGGGACAGTACTCAAAAGCCCTGCATTATTTAGTACACTTACAAGGTTTTGAATAGTAGACTGTCCATACGTGATCAAGGTTTTAGGCTCATGTTCATACAGGACTTTCAAAAATAACTGTGTAGCACGATCTATTTCATTTTTAGGTAATAATTCCAGATGTTTAGCTCGTGGAGTAGGATAGGTAATAACATTTGTGAGGAGTACTTTTTGTTTTGTTTCTTTTTCTAACAAATCAACCAAACTACTCGTTCCCAAACGAGTACGTGAAATACTAGTCTTGCCGTCATTAGACCTAAGATTGCTATAAAACTCATTAAATTTCTCTTCATTATATAGTAAATTAACATAACAATTTACACAAATGTCTTTAGGTGAAATCAATGTGGCTGGATTAATGCCTATTAAAAAGATATCAACAGGAATTTGAAATCCTTGTGGTAGCGTGAAAGGACGTAAATAAGGCATAGTGGTCGTCCTGTTATAAACTAGTGGTGTAACTAGTTGTTTCAATTCATCGATATTCATTTTCACCATCCTCCAGACAAGTTTTAATTTTACTTTCAAGAACCACATAGAATTAATTAATTATTTCGATTCTTCTACTTAATTCCAGTATACACTATCTACTATCATTTATTTCAGAAAAAGCAGTTTTAAACCATTTATAAAAAACAGGTCCCGACACGATTCTACATTGTGTCGGGACCCTCTATAAAAACTCATTTCTTCAATTACATATTGTTGCTATTTAGATTCATTTAATGAGTGAGTGCAAATTTTCTCGATGGTATTACTCTCCCCAGTGCTCAGCAATGAATTCATTGCGCCCTGAACGCGCACGATCTTCTTCATAATGTTCTTCTTCTTTTATGTAATAATCTTGATGGTACTCTTCTGCCGGATAAAACGTTTCGGCTGGGCGGATGGGTGTGACGATCGGTTTTGCGAAAATACCGCTTGCAGCTAGGTTGTCTTTCGATTTTTCAGCAGCTTCCCGTTGTGCCTCTGTGTAATAGAAAATAGCAGTTGTGTAGGATGGGCCACGGTCTTGAAATTGACCTTCTGCATCAGTTGGATCGATTTGTTGCCAGTATACTTCAAGCAACTTCTCATAAGGAAATAGTACAGGGTCAAACGTGATTTCAACGACTTCCACATGACCGGATGTACCTTTTTTCACATCTTCATATGTTGGATTATCGAGATGCCCGCCCATGTAGCCGGACACTATGTCTTGCACTCCTGGCCATTCTTTAAACGGTTTCACCATACACCAGAAACAGCCTCCCGCAAATGCTGCTTTTTCAACTTTTTTATCAACCATTTCTACCGTCTCCTTTTATATGATACCGAATACGTATTTTTGATTATAGTAGAAAAAGCACCTGTATTACAAGCAATTAAGATGCATACAGGTACTCAGATCAGACGGTCTTCCAATGATTCGATTGCCAGTTTAAGTGCAGTTAAACGACGCGTATTTAATGTCTTTTGAGAACTACCACCCCCTGCTTTTGCAAGTTGTTTTTCAATAGAGGGAATCATACTTTGTAGAATATCTTTAGATGGTAAGATCGCTTCTTCATCATAGAAAAAGTCTACATCGTACCAAACATCTCGTAAGCTCTCCAAGCCCACATGTAGGGCATCACGTCTTTTTAGTACGAGTGTAGTATTGGAACCTTTTTTCGTCATACTTTCATACGCATTCGAAAGCTTCATATAAGTGGACTCTAAAGATGCGATAGATAATTCTTGAACTTGTCGGCTAACTATTTTCATTTATGAACCTCGTCTTTCATTTCAACTATTCTACGATCGAATAGTTTTATATCATGTTATTTTAATCGGTGTGTCTTTCACTACTTTATAAACGGCTATGGCTGTTATCGCCGCTATAGCGAATGACGCTATAATCGCAACTGCAATAGTAGGCACTGGAATGTGATAGGTAAGCAATCCCATCAAAGGTTTAGGAGTATTGAATGACCATAATAAATCATTTAACGATACAATTACGAGACTTGCCATAATCGTTACAAATCCGCCCATCCCCCCATAGCGATAAAATCCTAATCCGATTAGCCATCCGACTAGAGAGTACATCATGACGACTAGGAAATAAGCAATACTAGTCATGAACCAACTATTTACTCCAAGTGATGATAATACAACTTCTCTGAACACCTGTATGTTCAATACATGGACGATCCACGATAGAATGGTTGTCAGACCGATGATCGTAATAGCTAAGCCTATTGCGGACAACAACACACCTTCGAAATAGGACTTTCTAGTAACACCATTCTTCACATATAGAGGTAAGAATACGGTGCTTGAAAGGATTCCACACACAAGCATAAATATTGTAGATGTTTGAAATGTAAAAGTGAGTAACGACATGGATCGTATATCTGGTTCATTGATAAACCAAACAATTGCAAAGTACGCTATATACACAATCGATAAATACCACGCTACCCATTTCATTTGGATTAAGTAGAGATCAGCAGCTACTTTCTTTCCTACTTCGTTCATTTTACAAGCCCTCCTTCGTTAAATGAATAAACAAATCATGAAGTGAAATAGTACCTATATCTAGCTCTTTTCGTTTTATTTCATCTTCTTTTTCTTTCGTTAATTCACCATACAACATGACCGATTTTGTGCCACCTAGCTGTTCTTCATTTAATACGTGAAGGCCCGAGACAGCTTCTAGTACATCATGAGTTGGACCTGTAACCGAATACCCTCTTTCTAGAAGCGTATCCACTTGCTCTTGAAGTATTAACTTACCTTGATGAACAACTAGAACTTCGTCAAATAAGTACTCCATTTCAGAAATTAAGTGTGTAGATAAAATGAAAGTCCGAGGATATCGTGATTGTTCCTCTAAGATTTCATTGTAAAAAATTTCACGAGTCGGGGCATCCATCCCTTGATAGGCTTCGTCAAAAATCGTGATAGGCGTTCTATTCGCTAACCCAATCGTTACTTGAAAAGCAGACTGCATACCTGCCGACAACGTCTTTAGAGGTTTGTTTAGTGGGAGTTGAAATACTTTAGCTAATTGTTCGGCGTATGTTCGATCAAATGTAGGACGGTAGCGCTCGGCTAGATCAAAGTATTTGTGAATGGTGTCATAGTTATCTTTATAGTCTGATTGAAAAACAAATGTAATTTGAGACATCGCTTTCTCGTTCTCAAAAATCGTTTCTCCATCCATTTCAACTTCACCGCTTGTCGCTTTTCGGTAGCCGGCTAACAAAGATAGCAAGCTAGTTTTCCCTGCTCCATTACGTCCGATTAATCCATAAATCTTCTCGTTTTCTAACACCAAGTTGATATCATGCAATGCTTGAAAATCTTTATAAGAAACATTTGCATTCTTCGCCTCTACTTTTTTAGTCATCCTACACACTCCCTTTCAACTTTTCCATTAATTTCAGAATATCATTGTCGGTTAACATCAATTTCTTCGCTTCTTTTAACATCGGCAATACAAATTCCTCTGCGAATTCGTCTCTTCGTTTGACGATCAATTTCTCTTTTGCCCCTTCCATCACAAACATGCCTACACCTCTTTTTTTATAAACAATCTCTTCTTCAACTAGGAGGTTAATTCCTTTTGAAACTGTAATGTGATTAATTTTATAAAACTGAACAAGCTGGTTTGTGGATGGAATTTGATCATGCGCTTGCAGTTGATTATTCATAATTTGGTCTTCAATCATTTCTTTAATTTGAAGATATATGAGCTTTTTATCATCCAAAGTTTTACTCACCGCTCTATTCACCTCTTCTCATATTATGTTATGCTATGCTGTTGAATGGTGTTATAGTTATGTATATAACCATATAACAGTTTATTCTTTAAGTCAACTAAAAAAACGATCACATTGTACGTGATCGTTTTTTCGGGTATAAGATTATTGTGTCGCTTTCATTAGTCAATTGAATGTATCCCAATTTTAATTAACTAAACGTCTTATTGATTTCTACTCGATCATAATCTAAGATCCATTCATTGAACTCGTTATATATCCAACGTATTGTTTCTGTATCCACTCCAAGTAGATCACAGCCCCTGTCGTCGTAGACATAGTAGATGGTACCTTTCGTTTCGTTCAAAAAGTAGATTGGATAGTGAATGCTCGGACTTTTCCCCATATCCTGATTGCAAATCGCTTTCAAAAGTGCCGCATAGTGGAAATCCGAACGATGACATCTCAAGCTGAATCGATGTATACGATAGCTCTCGTCTTCATTCTCTTCTAGAAACGTCTCGTGTTGTAATCGGTACAATATTGACTGGTGTTTCACATACTTAGCAAAGACATTTAACTTCCGCTGCAAGGTAGAACCTTCTCCAAAGTCGTAAACATCTACTACGAGATATAGCTCATCTTCCGGAGCATGCAGCGCTTCGAATAAGTCGATAGCTCGTCGGTAGACTCCTGGTAGATATACAGGATTTTCGTGAATGCTGAGAGAACTTTCGTTCACGCCGAGTTCGAATCGTATGCTTGGTTTCCATGAGTAAAATAGTGGAGATTCGAGTTTTAAATTTGGGAAGTTATTTTCCAGGAAATTTGTTGGTGTCATGTGGTTCCTTCTTTCTAGAGAATAGGGTTCTGATGGAATTAATCTCCGTGTAAAATTTTTAAGATAGTTTCTTGTAAAGGAACCTTACTTCATGAATATAATGGATTTAGAAAACCAACGACACAAATAGTATCATTGGCTTTTTCCAATTTGAAATACCTAGAACATCAGCGGCCTACATTATGGCCGATCTTGACCGCCGTGCCGAAATGGAAGGCTTGAACCGGGCCAGCCTTGACCTTGTTGCATTGGGGGCGCGCCGGTCCCAGCAACACTAATCTGATTGACATCTACTGTAATCATAGAACCAGAATCCAATTGTATCTCGGCAGAATTCCCAAATGTTCTGATAAGTGTACCCGAAAAAGTACCGTTAGGAAGTGATACCCATATTCTCATACCAGGTCTATACTGTTGATTGAAATCTCCCGGATCCATATATCTAGCCATCAACCACACTCCACATATTATTCTTTCCTAGTAAGATATGTAAGAAAAAGATATATTCCTGTGCTGTTGACTAAATTCCTCTGAATTTTAATAAAAGCGTACCAGGTCTCGACACAATTCATAACCGTGTCGGGACCTGGTACCCAAAATCAGTCTTTCTCCGAAAATCAAGGATTCTTTTATAGTCTTCTATAACGTCTATTTCTGACCAAAACATACCGCTAACGTCTATAACATTTATAGGTATCTCATTTATAAAAGAATATAAAACGTTTTCCCACCAAAAATAGTGATTTTGCTGTTTTATTAGTTCCTCAAGTCTCTCTACGAACTTTCCCAAAAATACTTTCTTGATTTTTGCTATGCCTACATATTCACCACTATATTCTTTTAATTCTTTACCATGCCCAATTAGCTGATTACCATTACAATAGAAAAGATAATCTAGTTCACTATTCGAATCCATCAGTAAAGTTTGTTCATGCTCAGAGCTTAGTAGTTTGTCCAACATATTCTGCTCAAAGTATACATCTGCATTCGCTATGATAATATCTTCATCATTCAATTCGTTTCTCGAAAACCATAGAGAGGCTAGACTATTTGTAACACTATAAAATGGGTTGAAATAATATTTAACATCAAGATCGCATAAAAGATCCTTGATGATATCCGCTTTATACCCAACGACAATGATTACTTCAATATTATTTCTTTGGAATAATTCTACAGTATGGCGAATTAATGACCTCCCTCCTATATCAAGTGAACATTTAGGTACGTCTCCAATAAATTCGCTAATTCTTGTCCCTCTTCCGCCAGCCAATAATATAGCTTTCAAATATAACCCTCCCTTTACGAAATGGTTTTTAGATTTTTCTTTATTTCATCAAGTAGATATTGGTTATTTTCGATAGTAATAGCACCGAGATGTCCGACTCTAAATATTTTACGACTTAATTCTCCTCCGTTAGGCATTACATAGATATCACTATTCATCTTAAGCGATTGAACAACTGATTCAGGGCTTATTGATGTAAGTGGAGTTAAAGCTGTTAATGCATTTGAAGGGCTCTTAGTAGGAATTTTAAAAGGCAACTTGATAATTTCATTTCTAAAATGCACTGCTAGTTCTCTAGTTTCTTTAATAATTTTTGAAACACTTTCCTTCTCAATATACTTCAATTTATTATTCAATTGGATTAAATTACCTACGGCTGGAGTATAGGGGGTCTGCCCTCTTTCACCGTCAAACAAGTATTTGTTGAAGTTAAAGTAAACGCTTTTAAAGGAAATTTCGCTTACACGATCTTGTGCTTTTTTGTCGAGAACAACATAGGACATACCGGGCGGAAGACCTAATGCCTTCTGGGAGCTTATAATAACTGCATTAGCATTACTTCCTTCCATGTCAAAAGGATCGGCTAAATATGAACTAATTGCGTCTACCACTAGGAGTAAATGATTTTTTTTACAAAACTCCTTAACCAAGTTTATATCATAGAGTACACCTGTAGAAGTTTCATGTATATTAATGAGAAGTCCGGTAAAACCTTTTTTTTCGTAAGGAATTACATCATCATTAGTTAAATCTTCAAAGAAGTTTAATTTAATCTCTTTATAATGTAGACTGTGGATTTGGCAAATCTCCGTGAACCTAGAACCAAAAACTCCTCCATTTACAACAAGCAACTTATCTTCTTGATCAAACAAATTTAAAACGGTTGCTTCCATTGCAGCTGTACCAGAAGCAGTTAAAAAAACTACTCTAGAATCTGAAGGAGAGTTTATACTTTGTTTTAACAGCTCTTCACTTTCTAATGTCATGGCAGAGAATTCTTCATTCCTAAAGTAAGGAATTTGATTGGACCCTATCTCCAGTATTTCTTTATCAAGTGTGACAGGGCCGACTGTGAAATTTAACAATATAGCTCCTCCTTCTATATGTGTTGATGTATCGATGGTTTGACCGCCTTAGTTTAAATATATTTAAAGTATACACTAAGAGATATAAATAGTTATCTAAATCTTCTATATAGTTAACGACACGTATTCATTTCAATGGAAATTCACGGAAATCCCTATTCTTTATCCACACTTACTCCAAGATAGCGATCCTACCCCTAATCTAGCTAACAAGCATTGGGACCTAGTATCTCGAATTTAAGACCCCATGCATCTCCAACTGTTTATAAAGCGACGGTGAATTACATTTATCAGCAAAAACCCTCCTGCGACTGATTTAGGTCGTAGAAGGGATTTCTTTTATAAAGTATATTTCCATCAAAATAATTGAAATTTAGGGAATGGTATTAGGTGCTACGTCATGCTACTTTGAATTTAAGATAAAGATTATTTTCAAGAGCATGTAGCGCTTCGAATAAATCGATAGCTTTTCAGTAGACCTCTCAATCGATTTTCGTAAATGCTAAGAACCTTCGTTCACTCGGAGTTCGAATCGGCTGCTTGGATTCCATGAGTAAAAGAGCGAATTCCTACTTTCAGGTTGGAGAATTTATTTTCCAGGAAATCTAATGTTGTCATGTGGTTCCTTCTTTTTGGAAATATTCTATCCTAAGAAATTCCTGAGTTTAAAATATTCATTCTGTTATTAGTAAACAAGAATATTGAAACTATCATGTTAGATTTTTATGGTAGTTTCTTTACACAAGTAACTAGCAAAGCTATGCTATTTACTTTAATGATGTTCTAATCATAAATAGAACATAAGTGAAACCGTGGGCATTTAGATATGACGGAATTTTTCTCAATGTTATCTTTATTAAATTCGATTATTTATTATTTATTAGATGGTTTTTCTATTAAAAAGAATGTAAAAAGGGATTGGGTTTGTAAGCATTGTAATTCTTTGAACAAATCAAAATCCTATAACTGTCATAGCTGTGGTGCAAATAAAAAATAGATACACAATGAAAATATCGGCATATTAAAAAGCGCCTGGTTAAGAAACTACAATAAATGTTTCCTGCCCAGGTGCTTTTTTCTATTCTATCGTCCGAGAACATCGGGATTCAACAAGTTCGCTGGTTTCTTGCCTTCAAGTCCTGCTATAAGATTATCAGCAGCAAGATGCGCCATCGCGACTTCTGTTTCATGGGTTGAGGAGCCAATATGCGGCAAAGTGACGACGTTCTTCATCTGCAACAGCGGATTCTCGGGGTCGACAGGTTCTTGTGCGAACACATCGAGGCCAGCTGCGGCGATTTCATTTTGTTGTAGTGCGTGGATTAGATCTTCTTCAATGATAGTGCCGCCACGCGAAATATTGAGGAATATAGCGGACGACTTCATTAGACGAAACTGTTCGCTGCCGATCATGCCCCGCGTTTCTTCGGTCAACGGGATTACGAGACAGACGTAATCAGATTCTTTCAGCAAACTGTCAAGGTCCCGGTAAGATGCATCAAACCGTTCCTCCGCTTCCGTCTTCCTTGATCTCGTATGATACAGGATGTCCATATCGAAGCCGAACCGCGCGCGTTTGGCGATTGCACTACCAATACGCCCCATACCGATGATACCGAGAGTTTTGTGATGGACGTCCACACCGTACCATTCATTCGGCAGAAGCCCTTTCCACAAACCTCGTTTAACATAACCATCAAGCTCAGGCATCCTCCGCGCTGTTGCAAGCATCAGCCCCATCGCCATGTCAGCCACAGTATCGTCGAGCACGCCAGGCGTATGGGTCCCCATCACACCGCGTTTTGTCAGATCGCCCAGTTCGAGATTGTTGTAACCGACAGATACGTTGCTGATAATTTTCAGATTCGGCGCTTTATCGAGTGTCGCTGCATTCCCAGGGAAACCAATTCCGATCACGCCTTCCGCCTCACGCAAGAATTCAGGAAAATCAGAGTCGTTTTCTGGATCTATGAACAGTCGAACGTTATAGTCTTTCGCTAGTCGATCATAAACCGGTTGCTCAAGACGTCGATAAGCGAGTATTTTCTTTTTCATGTATATTCCTCCCTATAGGTTGATCCTTACTGTCAGTATACATGAATGGGTTCTGACAAATCATCTGCTTTCTTACCTTCTAGAGGAACTTTCATAGATAAACATATCTGTGCTTTAGACAAATGCGAGTATTTTAAAAGGTACCTGCGAGAGACACTAACGTGAATGCTTAAACATTCATGAAAGTTTCGTTCACAGGTACCTTATGAAATTTTCAAGATCACTTTCCGCACAAGTTCTTTACAAAGTTTTTAATCCTCATTCTCCCCCAAATCCTCCATGTCCTTCGGGTAGTTCACCGTCCCAATTCTTTCCCCAGTAGCTTCATTCACTGAATGTATTGTCACATCCAGCTTGTCGGCATGTACTCCATCAAACAATTGATAGAACATACCCGCCATACCTAGACCTAGAACAGCGAATCCGTCGAAACTGTTCTCGAATACTTCTTGATCAACAACCATTGAAAATTCTTTGAAATTCTTGTCGTAGGTAATATCTTTAATAGAAGAAAACTCATCATTGCTGACTAAATCATCCGTATATTCAACCAGGTTGTTTTTCATCTCTGTCATTAATTCTTTATGCTTTGCTTTCGACATTTTATACGTAATTGTGTCATCTGAATTTACGGTCGCACTCTTCATGCCACTTTCTTTTGCGTTTGCTGCTACTTCATTTAGATCCTCGTCTGGAAAGAAGGATCCCGGTATGGTTATTTCCACATCTAGCAAACCTTTGTCTACCGCCACTGCTCCATTCGTATCTTCTGATTTTTCCACTTCGTCCGCTTTTTCACTTTGCTCTTGATTGCTATTCTTCACTTCATTTGATGAACAGCCCGCTATAAGAACTAGCATGAGTAATAATAGTGTAGCTACGTTCTTTTTCATTTTCCTCATCTCCCTATTTAGAATGACCTGTGCAGCTATGTGAGCGACAACTAGAACCCTTAAACATTCATGATAGTTTAATACATAGAAACACTTTTTCAATAATGCATATTTTAATTATTGCTGAACACTCACATCAAACCTAAACGGCTCAATAGTATTTTCGTAATTATCACTAGAGCCTTCTGCATAGATTTGGAACTCTGTTATATCCTCGCTTAAAGGTGGATATATTACTACACCGGACGTATTTGTTCCTGGTAGGATTTCGCTTTGAGGCTCCTCTAGATCCGATTCGTAATCACTTTCGTTTTCAAGTTGTTTTCCATCCGCGACTAGCTTAGAGTTGAAACTATAAAAGCTGACTTTTTCACTAGATGTATTAGTAATTGTGATAAATACTCGTGTTTGTTTCTCTGATAGTTCTACTTTCTCTACCTTCATTTCATAGCCGTGTTGTTCTTTCATTTCGTTAACTTCTATTGTCTGTAATGTAGGGGCCATAGCATCTGTATAACCTATGATTTCTAATTCTGTTGCTTCAATCATCGGCATAGTGAGTTCTGCACCCATCATGTTTTCCCCCTTAAATTCATCTTTTATTATGCCTGTGATTTTTAGGTAGTCTTCATCAGATACTGAAAGGGATGCGTCAGGATAGAATACGATAGTATTTTGTTCATATTTCTCTGGATTTGCGTATACTTGCAAGTATACGCCGTCGTCATCTTTTTCGGGCGTATTCATCACTCTGCCTATATAGCTGACTTCGTAGTTTTTGTACTTCTTTGGATTGGTGTACATTTTATCGAAATCTTCTGCTGCTAACACTTTGCCTTTTCCATCAGCTTGAGTTTCTTCAACTTCTTGTGCCGTGTCGTTCTTCTCTTCCTTCACCTCATCAGTTCCGCATCCAGCCAATAATAAAACTGCTAAAGCACTTCCTACGTAAAATCTTTTCTTAAACATTTCATTCTCCTCCATTACTCATAAAATTATGTATTCTTACGACATCTGTTCAAATATGTTGCAAGTTAGCAACGTACAGACGGCATCTTGTGAGAAAAGTTTCAGATTATTTATACAAACTTTTTTATTAATCAATTCCAACTATCTCTTATACTTCATTTTAGTAGCTTTAAAAAAGAGCACCAAGCCCCAACACTATTCTAAATAGTGTCGAAACCTAGCGCTCTTAACTCACTTGCTGTTTTTCATTTTTGTTATCTCGATTTCATAGTACAGCTTATGCTTAGTCGGCGCTTTCACATCCACCGCATAACGCACTTCTTTTCCGTTAGTTAAACGGACTGTCGCGATATAGTTGCCGTGTCTATTGACGCGAATGAACACATCCGGTGAATCGATATATCCTTCAAAAGCCATATTGTCGGATATCACCACTCCATCGGTTTGCGCGAAATGAATACTTTCGACCTTTTCACCCGCTGCCATTTTCAGCCGTGCACGAGTCTTTAAGATTTCGCTCGGATGTTGAAGCTCGATCTTCAATCGACCGTTCACCTTTTTCACATCGACATAATATTTATCGTAATACCGTTTAATGTTTTGCGCTTCCATGCCATAATTACCACCGACTTGAAGTGTTCCTCTGCCCTCTTTAAGCGGCGTCAACTGCAAGCGGTCGCCTGTATAGCCAGCAGGTGTTTGTCTGCCTTTAATGATCGCTGCATGGTAGATTTCAGAGTTCGGAATGAATTCATCCGTATCCTCATCCGCCATGATTTCCGAAAATCGCATCATCATTCCAGACTTATCGCCTTGCGTTTTTATAGAATACGTATCAGGATACACGCGCTCCGTTGTCAGCATCAGTTTAGAAGCTTGCCCTCTTGTCACGAATTCATTGATGCCGAACCTCTCGGGTGTCACGCCTGAAGTGATGCCGAGTTTATACAGAATCAACACATTGGCACCGTGTGAATTAGTCGATTTCACATCACGGAAAGGATTTTCCTTAGAAATGAAATCAAAACGCGGCAAATCATATGCTTTAACAAGAATAGAAGCCAGTTGCCCACGTGTGACAGGATCATTCGGACCGAAATTGCCGTTCGCATAGCCTGACATGATTTCTAGTTCTGCAAGCTTCGCGATGGAATTGTAATAGCCATTTGCTTTTGAAACATCCTTAAATCCTGGATCCTGTACATAATAATCCGGGTTTTCTTTCAGCAGCTTCACGATGATCGCTGCAGCTTGCCCGCGAGTGATGGGATTGCCTGGTTTGAACAGGCCGTCCGCATACCCCGTAATAATATGACGTTCTGCCAATTCATTAACGGCCTCCGCAAAGTGCTTTGTTTCAGGCACATCTGTGAACTTCTGGTTACTAGTGGCCATACTTGTTAATGGCAAGCTCAGAGCGAGAGCTACCGTACTAAATGCTATCCAGATCTTTTTCATTGTGTTCCTTCCTTTCTGTTCTGTAATCATAAGTCAACGTACAGACGCTAAATTTCCAATATAGTTTCAAAGATTATTATTATTTTTTTGTATAATAGGGTTGGTATATATAGGTAAATAGAATCTTTTGAGTATAGCGAATTTGAAGGATTTATTACACTTGAAGCGGCTGCTCAAGAAGCTATGCAAGGTTAAATTAAAACAGACTCCTGATTGGCTCACATGACGGAGTGGGCTGATCAGGAGTCTAGTGTATTGTTTAGGCATTCAAGTTAATTTCTCAAGTAACTGTTACAATACGTCACAGTTGTTAACTTCTCAGTCCACGACCTTTTTCAATCAAATACCAGTTGATTACGTAAAGCACTACGATAAACGTAATCGAAATGAGAATGGAAAATAAAATGGGAACATCGATCACACCGAGAATCCCGAACCGGAATCCAGAAATCATGTAAACGATCGGGTTGAACTGTGAAATCACCTGCCAAAATGGAGGCAACATCGAGATGGCAAAAAACACCCCACCTAAGTAAGTCAACGGCTGAAGAATAAACGTAGGTACAATAGACACATCGTCAAATGACTTGGCAAAAATACCGTTCAACAGGCCGGCCAACGAGAACAAAATAGCCGTCATCAAAAACGTCAAGATGACCATGCTCCACGAGTGCACTTGCAACGGAACGAAAAACAGAGAGATGATCGTGACCAGTATCCCTACGAGAACACTTCTACCTATTCCTCCAATGACAAAGCCCCAAATAATAATATGAGTCGGTACAGGGGCAACTAATAGTTCTTCAATGTTCTTTTGAAACTTTTGCGAGAAAAATGATGACGAAACATTTGAGTAGGAACTGGTGATGACGGACATCATGATCAATCCTGGGACAATAAATTCCATGTAAGAGAATCCGTCCATTTCGCCAATCCGTTTACCAATCAAATTCCCGAAAATGATAAAGTACAAAGAAGTTGTGATGACTGGCGGGACCAATGTTTGGATCCAGATTCTTAAATAGCGGTTCGTTTCTTTGACCGATAAACCTTTTAATGCGGTTAAATATAATTTAAACATGTACATCCTCCACTACGCAGTTTCTTCTGTAAGCTTTAAAAATAACTCTTCTAATCGATTGGACTTGTTGCGCATAGATAACACTTTAATCCCTTGTTCTGTCAATTGGTTAAACACTTCATTGATCCCTTGATCACGTGCTACTTCTACAGAAAGAGACCCATCATCCATGAGTTCACTAGTATAACCTTTAATCACTGGCGTCTGTCCTGAAGGTTCGATATCTAAAATAATGGTTTCATACTGAAGCTTAGCGAGCAATGATTTCATACTAGTATCTTCAATCAGCTGCCCTTTTTGAATGATCCCGATATTACGACACAACATTTCCGCTTCTTCCAAGTAATGTGTTGTCAGAATAATCGTCGTGCCATTTTCATTCAATTCTTTAAGAAACGTCCACATCTCTCGTCTTAATTCAATATCTACCCCAGCTGTAGGCTCATCAAGAATAAGTAAGCGCGGTTCATGCATCAAAGCACGTGAGATCATCAGTCGACGTTTCATCCCTCCAGAAAGCATCTGGGCTTGAACATTTCGTTTCTCCCACAAATCAGACTGCTTCAAGTATTTTTCGCTACGCTTTAGCGCCTCTTTCCTAGACACACCGTAATAGCCCGCCTGGTTCACTACAATCTGCTGAACCGTTTCAAACGGACTGAAGTTGAATTCTTGAGGAACCAGACCGATCTGCAGCTTGGCTTGCATTAACTGCGTATCCATATCATAGCCAAAGACATTCACTTTTCCTGATGTCTTATTGACGAGAGACGTCACAATTCCGATAGTTGTAGATTTGCCGGCACCGTTAGGACCTAAAAGAGCATAAAAATCCCCTTCCTCCACTTTCAAATCGATGCCACGCAAAGCTTCAACACCACCAGCATAGACTTTTTTTAGATCTTTAATTTCTAATGCGTATGTCATTCTATTTATCTCCTCACCATCTTTGTGATCGGGTTTATATAAATATCCATTTGCCAGTATACCATTCCTATAGTAGAGGTACCAGGTTCTCGCACCAGTCTGAATGGTGTTAAAACCTAGTATTTCACGATTCAACTCAATAAAGAAAGAGTACCAGCCATCGATATGGTGATCGATAGCTGGTACTTTAAGGTGCCTTGTTCCAATACATTTTCGGATTATAAAAACTAATATTTTTACCAGATGTAGTAGAAATCGTGAAAAATACTAGTGTTTGTTTCTCTGATAGTTCTAGCACGATAGCTCCGTTCAGACGGCAAAATGCAAGATAAGTTTAAAATTTTTATGCGCTCATATTATATTAAACAATTTTAGTTATCTTCTAGACTTCCAATTACTTCTGCCAATAACTCTACTCTTTTACTTTATTCTACATTAATCTATACGCTTTTATAGTCAAATACTCCTTTCATTTCCTCGCTCCTCCCACAAAATCACCACCCCAACCCGCATAAAACAACAACAATAAGGACATGATGAATAAAACAGTAATGAAAAATCAATATATATGCGTTCCTACGCAAAATACCAAACAGTAAATGAGGTAGTGTATGGGCTTTTTCAAAAAGAAAGTGAATACTAAAGTACAATCCACTCCCCCTAGCCAAACGAAAGAAAATACTTCACCTAATGATCTAAAGACAAGTCTTCAAGACAATATACAATTTGTAAAAGATAGCCTTGGTTCGAGCACGGATATTGTCATTCGTGAAATTCGAATTGGTAAAGGTGGATCGGTAAAAGCAGGGGTTTTCTATACTGACGGCTTAAGCGATACACCGGCATTGCAAAATTTCATCATGGAATCGTTGATGTTAGATATAAAAGGGACTCCGTTAGAGAAGAAGTTAACGCCTGAACAAAATCTCATAACAGCTTTAAAAGATTTTGCTATGACGGTGGGAGAGATTAAAGATCTAACCAATTTTGATGATCTTTTTACTTCTCTTTTATCTGGGGATGCTATTTTGTTAATTGATGGATATTCTGAAGGTTTGGTCATTGGAAATAAGCACTGGGTTGAGCGTGGGGTAACGGAACCAACGTCTCAGACAGTAGTTAGAGGACCGCGCGAAGGTTTTTCTGAAAATCTGCGTGTCAATACGGCATTGGTTCGTCGGAAACTGAAAGATCCAAGTCTTTGGATGGAGTCAAAAGTGATTGGGACACGGACGAAAACGAATGTTGCGATTATGTATATCCATGGCATTGCTGATGACAAAATCGTCGATGAAGTCCGTTTACGTTTGGACCGAATTGATATTGATGGGATTTTGGAAAGCGGTAATATCGAGGGGCTAATTGAAGATTCAACGTACTCCCCTTTCCCTACCGTTTTTAATACCGAACGTCCCGATACAGTCGCTGCAGCACTTCTCGAAGGACGCATAGCCATTTTAGTGGATGGAACTCCTTTTGTACTACTTGTTCCCGCACTATTCGTCCAATTTTTCCAATCTCCAGAAGACTACTATGTGCATACCGGTATTGGGAGCCTGATTCGACTGCTACGCTTCTTTGCATACGTGATTGCTTTGCTTGCACCCGCGTTATTTATTGCAATCACTACCTTTCATCAAACGATGCTACCGTCAGCGTTGCTGCTTAGCCTGACAGCACAACGAGAAGGTGTGCCATTTCCGGCATTTATTGAAGCCGTCATAATGGAAATCACTTTTGAAATTTTAAGGGAAGCAGGCGTTAGGATGCCCCGCTCCATCGGTTCAGCCATGTCCATTGTAGGTGCGTTCGTAATTGGTACCGCAGCAGTCGAAGCAGGCATTATTTCAGCCGCAATGGTCATCGTCGTTTCCATAACCGCTATATCAAGTTTTGTTTCGCCTACTTACAACCTTGCGATATCTGCAAGGATACTCCGCTTTGGATTTATGGCACTAGCTGCTTCGTTTGGTTTATACGGTATTGCCATAGGTTTCGTAGCTCTGATTCTCCATTTATGCAGTTTACGTTCATTTGGTGTGCCTTATATGTCACCATTAGCTCCATTTAATGTTTCCGATCAAAAAGATACGTTGATTGTGGCACCTATATGGAAAATGTTTACCCGCCCCCGCCTAACCAATCAAACAAATAGGGTAAGACAACAAAATCCAGCTTCCGCAAAGCCACAGCCACCAAAAAATGAAGATTAGGAAAGGGAGTATATGATGAAAAAGTGCATAGTTACTCTTCTGTTTCTCACTCTTTTCTTGTCTGGGTGCTGGGACAGGAGGGAATTAAATGAGCTGGGTATCGCAATGGCAATAGGAATCGATAAAATAGAAAATGAATACGTAATAAGTGCACAAGTGGTCGTACCTTCGGAAGTATCCATGAAGGCAAGTACGGGACGTTCTGCAGTCACTCTCTATACAGCACCCGGGGAGACTGTATATGAAGCCATTCGAAAAATGACAAAGAACGCCCCACGAAAAATGTATCCGGGACATCTACAAATTCTAGTCATCAATGAGGACTTGGCTAAAGAAGGAATAGCCGAATCATTAGAATTGCTATCAAGGGATTGGGAGCTTCGATCGGACTTCTACGTAGTAGTTACGAAAGATATAACGGCTACTGAAGTATTGAATGTGACTACACCTATAGAAAACATCCCAGCTAATAAAATGTTTAATTCCTTAAAAACATCAGAAAAAAACTGGGCCGGGACAGAAGGCGTTATATTAGATGAGCTAGTAACCAATCTGATAAGTGACGGAAAGGAAGCGGTGTTAACAGGGATTCAAGTATTAGGTAACAAAGAAACAGGAACTAGCAAACAGAATGTGGAATCGATTACTCCATCTACGCGAATTGAGTATGATAATTTAGCTGTGTTTAAAGGAGATCAGCTAGTCGGCTGGTTAAATGAAGAAGAAAGCAGAGGCTACTCAGATATCACCAACACCGTTAAAAAAACCGTAACCTCTATTTCATGTCCTAAAGAAGGAAAAATCATTATAGATATTTTTCGATTTCATTCTAAAATTGTAGGTTCTATAAACAAAGGTGAACCTGAGGTGGATATCAAAATTGAAGCGGAAGGCAATATAGGGGAGGTTTTATGTTCAATTGATATTATGGAACCTGAAACCATTGACAAGCTAGAGAAAATTTATGAAGAAGAAGTGAAAGAGATTATTCATCAAACGATCGAGTCAGTACAAAAACAATATCAATCAGACATTTTTGGATTTGGTGAAGCTATTCACAGATCCAACCCGAAAGAATGGAACGAGATGAAAGAGCACTGGGATGAAAAGTTTTCCGATTTAACCGTAAATGTTCATATTGATATGAAAATTCGTCGCATCGGTACAGTAAATAATTCCTTCTTAAAAAAGATAAAGGACTAACTCATCATGATAAATAGTATAGGTATTCTCTTAATAGCAGCTGCCATTATCTGGTTTGAAGTTCCCCCTCTCTTAGATAAAAAACATAAAAAAGAATTGCTCGCGTTTTCTGTTTTTCTTACAATTGGAGTTGTATTAGGCATGGTGCTTGGATTTGGAAAGTCGATTCCAACACCACTGGACTTACTCACTTTTTTATTCACACTGTTAACTAACCTGATGGCTCCTTTGCTGAAGTAAAGATCTAAGTAAAGGGAAAGGTAGGATATGAAATGATGCAAAACGTAAAAATTAATCCATATCAATTTCTAATTTTGGTTATTTTCTTTACGATTGGTACAGGCATCTTAATTGTCCCGTCAGTTTTAGCTACTGAAGCGAAGCAAGATGCTTGGATTGCAGCAATCGTGGGGACAGTAATCGGCTTATTAGTCATATGGCTATTCACAACTATATCTCTTTGGTTCCCACACCTAACCTATATCCAAATCAATGAAAAGATATTTGGTAAATGGATAGGAAAAGCTGTTTCCGTACTATTCGTATCCATGGCTACTCTTTACACATCTAGTCTTTTGTATTATTCGGCTACATTTATAATGACTAATATGATGCCTAACACTCCAGTAGTAGCCCTGAATATTCTAATGATGGGGATCGTCGTAATGGGCGTCCGGCTTGGATTGGAAACGATCGCTCGTTCTGCAGAAATTTTTATTGTCGTATTTTTTGTCCTTTTTCTCATTTTAGCGGTGTTTATTTCACCTCAAATCAAGTTTGAAAATTTACAGCCTGTATTTGAGGCAGGGACCAAAACGATCGTTCAATCCAGCATCTATTTTATTACCTCTTCCTCTGTCAACGCCATTGTGTTATTAATGATCTTCCCGGCCTTAATTAATAAAGTGAAACAAGCTAAAAAGTCATTTCTACTTGGAAACTTAATAGGCGGAATCTTCATTTTCATTTTTACATTCTTAAGCGTTTCGGTAGTAGGTGCCGATGATACAGCAAGACAGATTTATCCAAGTTATGAATTGGCCAAACGAATTAATGTTGGGGATTTTGTACAGCGCATTGAAGAATTGATGGGTTTCCTTTGGTTTATCGCCCTCTATTTTAAGACGATTCTTTATTTTTATGCTTCTGTTTTAGGCATTGCACAACTATTAAATTTGAAAGACTACCGCCCTTTAACGTTACCCTTAGGCATGTTGGCCATTATACTCTCTCTTGTGATCTATCCTAACGTCGTCTACCAAAAAGAAGTGGAACAATCGACTGAAATATATTTCTCTATTACTATTGGACTGTTCTTTCCTCTTTTGCTCGCTATCGTATACGCATTTCGAAAAAATAAATTGAAAAAGGAACCCGATAGCCCTTAGTGAATCCGCTTAGGAATTGATGGTACATCAAGTAATCCAGCTCATTTGCTAACGTGAAGATGAGCTGGATTTTGATGTAAAAAGATCAAAATGTACATATCAGCTACAGAGTATCTCTTATTGGCTTACTTCCCACTACCGCCTTTCCCCCACTATACAAACCGCCAGCAGATAAACCCATGACAATTCCACTCAATACTCCACTAGCCCAGTCCTCTGGAAATACATATACGACTCCGCTTGCTACTCCAAGTACTATCGATACAACCGGACACCATTTCTTCTGCAGCCCATAGCCTTTTAACGCATCTACCAATCCGACGATCACTGGGACCAACACCATATCTGTTATTTCCACACCCCTCTCTCCTTTCCTTTATAACATACGTTGCACTAAGCGCTTCCCTGCTTCTACATGACCAACGTACACCGGAAACTGCATCACTCGTTTTCGGTACTCATACAAACTTTCTTCTTCGCCTGATTCAACAAAGGTTAATAAATTCGGCATCAATCGGTCGGCATGTGTGACTTTCACACCGGTCTCGCGAAACGTTTCGCTATGTAACCGATAAGCGTCTGCCTCTTTCTTGCTGAGATAAAACGCATACCAATTCGGTTGCTTACTTTCCACCACAAAGAGTTTGATGTCTCCAATACGCAATATGTTTTCTTTCATCGATTGCTGAATCGCTTCCTGATCGAAATCGATCTCTTTCAGTTTCTCGCTGTCTTCTTCCATGCGGATTTTTTGATTACTGATTGCCCAGAAAATACTGTGGGCGGTTAGGGACATATCGTTATCGATCGCGTAATCGAATAGTTCTTCAACTGTGATCATGTGTAACCTCTCCTTTTTTAACCTTGTAGGTCTCTGAGTCGACCCGTATCTTTGTCGTAGTAGACGGTGAAGCTGCCGACTGGGCCATTGCGGTGTTTGGCAACGGTAATATCCAGATGATTCGATACTTCCGAGTCCTGGTCGTAGTAGTCATCCCTGTAAAGGAAGCACACGACATCAGCATCTTGTTCGATGTTGCCTGAGTCACGTAAGTCGCTCATCATCGGGTGTTTGTCTTGACGTTGTTCGACGGCTCTTGATAGCTGCGACAAGACGACGACAGGGCATTTAAATTCTTTCGCCATAGATTTTAGATCTGCGCTAATTTGACCGATTGCCTGATTTTGATTGTTCGCGGTTTCTTCTGGTCGGATGATCTGCAAGTAGTCGACGAAAATGATCGGACGCTTTTCTGGATTTGCTTTAATGATTTTACGGGCTGCTGCTTTCATTTGGCTCACTTTTAATCCGCTTCGATCGTCGATTCGGATCATAGCACTTTGCAGGAGTTCTAGCGCCTTCATCCAGCTATTCTTTTGTGAATCAGGAAAGTACTTATACGGATCGCGCATTTTCAAACGACTGTATCCACCAACTGAGGCAATGAGTCGGTCTGATAGTGTTTTACGGCTCATTTCCAGTGAGAAAATCATTGGCAAATGATTAGCCAATCCAGCAGTAAGTGCGAAATGATTGAGTGTGTCCGTCTTGCCCATCGATGGTCTCGCCGCAATGACAATGAATTCACCATCTCGGAATCCGTTCAGTACATAATCCATAGACTGTAAGCCCGTACTTATTCCTGTCATGTGCGGTGCTTTGATGAATGGTTGTTCGTATTGAGATGCAAGATAGTTGTCGAGTAACTCCAGTTCCACGGATGCATGATCACTATCCAGTTCGTCTAAAGCATTCTGAACCTTCCCAATCACCCACTGCTCGGCCAACGCTCGCTGCAAAGTCTTTTCCGTTTCAATCTTCTTATACTTGTTGATCACGATATCCAAGTATTCGTCAAAGCGATCCGGGTTTGCAAAGCGACGTAAATCCGATACATAATTTGCTCCACCTAGTTCTGCTGGTTCACGTGTCGTCAGAATGGTAATGAAGTCGACTGAGCGTCCCTGTAATGCCAATCCTTTCATGGACAGATAAATACTTCTGTGTAGCTGTGTCTCAAAGAAAGCTACTTGGATTCCACTGTCGAGTATTAGATAGTTTTCTTGCATCATCGTACCGAGAAGACTTTTTTCTACTAGTTCGTTCATCATACGTGATCATCTCCTTTCGTGAAATCTAGCACTGGCGGAACGAGCGGGCGTCTTTTCGGTTTCTTCGACAAAGTCTGTTCGTTCACATAATTTTCGAAGTTACTTGCGCTAAACAACGTCGCAGGCCGCAAGTATTGGTTGAATTCCGGTAGATGCAACCACTGATTTGTTTTGAGGTCGATGACACGTATGAAATCTTCTTGTGTATATCCCTCGCTCAATCGATCGTTGATACATTTTCGAGTAGTAACGTTTTCAGTTTTGAACTGTTTTCCGGTTTTGTTATTTAAGTACTCAATAACAGAATGGAGGACGTCGAGATTCATCTCGACACTCTTTTTATTCTTTATTATTAAAGGTTCTTTAAGTTCTTTAGTTATTGGCTTGCCCAATTCCGACACCTGGAGTTGCTCAACATCGACACGTGCAGCTGGCGGTGTTGGACAATCGATTTGCCCGATTCCGAACGGATTTCCTGGGAATAACGTATAGTCGATTCGGTACCACTTTGTTTTGTCAATTTTCATTTGGTTGTGTTGATCTGTTGAAATGAGATAGCCCTTATTTTCCAAATCATACACAATGCGTCGAATCGTATTTGTAGACCAAAACGTAAATTCTTTTGTCCAGTCCACATACGTCTTATAGACCCATTTATGACCGTCCTTACTGTTTTTGGAAACAAGCGAACGGAAGTGCAATTGCTGTAAAAATAGTGCGCCATTTATTCCCACTTCGTGTACAAGCGATGGTAATAACGGAATCGTCTCTTCTTCAATTAATAATTTCATATGGTGGTCCCCCTAAATTTGTTGTAAGAGTACGCGTTTCGCACTCCTTACACTCCATATAGAAAGTTTTTCAGGAAAGGATACTCATTTTGAAAATTAATTTTACGAAATTTAAAAATGAGTTGAAGTAATGTACTCCAACCCCTTGTAACGTATCGCTTTTCTCTACACATACATTGCATAATTAATTCGATAATATTTCGATGTACTTCCTTCTCTGCCGGTCATTACGTCCAAATAGCCGATGGTTTCCAAATTCAAAAGAATGCTTTCGATCATCTTGAGCGACCAGAATGGGAACATCTCTTGCCATTCATTTGCCGTTTTATAAATCCAGCAATCTTGATTTTGTTCATTTTTCAAGCTGTAAACATACGCATGAATTTCTTGCAATGCGAGGTATTCATGCCAGGCGTTTTGTTCCACTAATAAATTCGGCGTTTTTAAATAGTGCATAGTAGCGGTTTGTCTCATATCCCATTCCCCCTCGATGTAACTTGCTCGTTTCATACGTTATATAGCGAGATTTATAGAGAGGGATACACAAAAAATAAACCGGTCGCTTTTACTACAAGCGGTCAGTTTATGATCTTTACTGATTGGGTGCTCAATCTCACCCACAAGTGTCGTGCCGTGTTACCGTTCCATTGATACTCCAATGAATGCTATACTAAGATACGTTGAAAACAGACTGCTTTAAGCTATCATCATCGACAGACATGGTTGTAATGATTTTCCAACGATTTCAGTTTTCTACTGCAGAAGAATAGCCGCTGAGGAAGTAATTGGGGATGCCTAGTTATGCATAGAAGTATTTGTTGTTTTTATTCAATCATCCATATCGTCAAATCAAAAATTTGCTAAATGAGTGCTTTGCAGCGTGTATCATTCATGCTTCTTTTAAACTTAGCTACAACTCATTCGAATCATGCAATGGATCATTTCATCACCGTTTACAAGACATGCTCTTCGAATTTCACATAAAGAATGACATTACATAAAACTGCACATACTAATTTGCAGTTGGAAATGGGGGATTATATTGAATATCACAAAAGTATTCTGGTATAGCATAGTCATATGTATAGCAATTGTACTTTGGGGATCTATTGCCCCTGAACATCTAAATGGATTAACCGCATCTATGACAAGTTTTATTTATACTCATTTTGGTTGGTTTTATATGCTCGTCATTGTTGCCATGATAAGCTTTTGTTTTTATATGATGTTCTCACGTTTTGGTAAAATCAAACTAGGAAAAGATAGTGATCAACCAGATTACAGCTTACCAGCATGGTTTGCCATGTTATTTAGTGCAGGTATGGGAATTGGGCTCATGTTTTTTACAACAGCAGAAACGATTTCACATGCTTTCATTAAATCACCAAACGCTGTGCCGGGATCAGAACAGGCGATTTTGGATTCTATCCAATATACATACTTACACTGGGGTTTTCATGGCTGGGGATTATATGCCGTTGTCGGTCTGATCTTCGCTTATTTTAAATTTCGTGTCGGTGCACCTGGGTTAATTAGCGCAACACTTGAACCATTATTTGGAGAAAAGGCTATGCGTGGTCCATTCGGGCAAATAATTGATACCCTCGCTATTTTCGCAACCGTTGTCGGCGTTGCCTCCACACTTGGATTTGGCTCAGCACAAATTAATAGTGGGTTAACCTATGTATTTAATACACCCAACACTTTTTGGTTTCAGTTGCTTATTTTGGCGATTGCGACTGTCATTTTCATCCTATCTGCTTGGTCAGGTATTGGAAGTGGTATAAAATACTTAAGTTCAATTAACATGTGGCTTGCCATCATACTATTATGCGCACTATTTGTAGTTGGTCCATCGATGTATATTTTAAATATGTTCACAACGGGTATTGGTAATTATATAAGCAACTTTATTCAAATGAGCTTCGAGTTAAAACCAGAAAACACAGAACAGCGAGCCTGGATTAACGATTGGACAATTTTTTATTGGGCATGGTGGATCTCTTGGGCGCCATTTGTTGGAATGTTTATTGCTCGCGTATCAAAAGGACGAACCATCAAACAATTTATTACGGGTGTATTAATCGCCCCTACACTTGTGACCATGGTCTTCTTTGCTGTTTTTGGTGGTTCAGCATTGAATATAGAGCGAAACGGTATTGCCAAGTTATCTGAATTAGCTACAGAAACGGTGACATTCGGTATGCTGCAGCAGTATCCATTTGGAACCGCACTTTCATTCTTGACGATCATCGTCATTGCGATATTCTTTATTACGTCAGCCGATTCAGCCACGTTTGTACTTGGTATGTTCAGTACCGGTGGTCAGCTAAATCCATCCAACTCAGTGAAAATCATTTGGGGTTTACTACTATCATCGATGGCTGCCATTGTCATGTATTACGGAGGGATTGGCGGATTTCAGAACATGCTTATTATTGCTGGTTTACCTTTTTCCATTATTCTTATTTTGATGCTCCTGTCTTTTTACAAGACAATCAAGAAAACACGGTAAATGGTAGTATAGACTATATTTTAGATGAGGCGGGATCATAGATGAAGCTATTAAACGTTCGTAAAGGTCAATTCGTTTATTATAAAAATAAATTACACAAAGTATATTCTATAAAAACGTTCCTTCAAAAGTCGGTTCACCTCATTCGGTTGGAAGATTATGAACAAGAATTGGCTACAGCGAAAAACATTGATTATTATAAACCAAGACATTTGGATAGTTTTGTTTTCCTTAAAAAACGTTATACACTTGATAAAAACGTCAAAGCTAAAGTCGGCGATTACATTTTAGTTATCAATCCAAAGCCTGATTTGCTCGATTTCCATCATCTTCATGCAATAGAACTCGTTTCATCGATTGAGAAAAATGGCATAGTTAGTAGTAAATCTAATGGCATTAAACATCATGAATATTGGGTGATGGTACCTGGGCTTATGGAAGGTGCAACGGATATTGACTTACAAAATCCAGCGGTAGATGTAGTGGATGAACACGTATTAAATGAGACAGAAGCCGAATTGCTGGAAACGCATATACCGAAAGTCGGGGATGTGTATCAAAAAAATGATAGTGTCCCTTTTAAAGCGATGATCATCGCAATAAAAGGGGAAAACGTCTTTTTAGGTGGCAATGTAGAAGTGGAAATGAGTGAGTTAATAGATAATGAAGAATGGAGTTATGTACCAAGTATATTGAACTAGTAATTTGAGATGACAATGGAATAGTTGCCTATTTCTAATGCACAACGTTACTAAACGTTGTGCATTAATTTGTAATAATGGATCTAGATACTGAATGAATCCAATCGGAAATATCCTGAATCACTTGTTGATCAATATGCTGTGCAACGTTATACTCTTTCTTTGCTTTTCGTATTTCACCATAAACAGATGGCATGAACGCATGATTCAAATTGGGATAAAGTTTATACTTAACCTTTGGATGATCTCCCAAAATTTCTTGATAACCGTTAAAATCATTATCCACTGAAACATGGAAGTCTTTCTCTCCTTGTAGAATGAACAAAGGCTTATTTAATGCAAGTAAATATTTAGCAGATGGATGTTCACCCATTTCTTTCAAATAGTACGCTCTAACATGTTTCCCCAAAACTTTAGTTGTTTTTGCTTCTTCATCGCTTAGATTATAGATGTTCTCAAGTTTTGCCGATAACGCTGCTATTTGTTTACTCGCAATTACTTTCAAAAATTTATTAAGTGAATGTAATACTTGATTATTTTGATCTATTAAGATTTCTTCCAATTTGCGTGGAGACCCAGCCATAATTACAATCCCAGCAAAGTTACCACCTTCTGCATCAACTCTTGGGGCCAACATTCCACCTAAACTATGACCAATAATGAATATTTGGTTTGGATCAATACGTGAGTCTTCTCGTAAAAAATTGGCGGCGAGAATTGCATCTTCGATCGTTTCTTCTTTTACAGATAGGGCACTATCTTTTTTCATTTCTTTGCCGTAGGTGAATGTTCTCTTATCATATCGTAGGACGGCAATTCCCTTTTTCGACAAACCATCAGCAAGATCCTTAAAAGGATAAATGTTTCCTACTTTTTCATCCATATTGCTTGGACCAGAGCCATGCACCAATACAACTCCAGGTATCAATTTATTCGATTCTTCAGGAAAGGCTAAAATTCCGTTTAGTGGATACTTCGTTTGGGCACCGATCACAATCATTTCATCCGTCATTCTGTTCCCTCCTTAAATGGTCAATCAATATACGATTTATAATAGTTTCGTATAGTATGCACCGCTGACATAACGTTATTCTTAACTTGGATAGGCTTCTTTCAGATAAATGACAGTTTGCTTAATTAATTCCACCAATACTTCTATATCAATATCGTCTACTTTGTTTATATACACACATGATTTTCCGGTTGTGTGTTTCCCGAAACGTTCCAATAACTCACTTCTATGTTTTTCCCCCGGAGTAACATATAAACTGATTTTAGCCTTTCGTGGTGAAAAGCCAACAATCAGTGCATCGCCTTCGTGTCCAGATTTATATTTGTAATGATATTTGCCAAATCCTATAATACTTGGTCCCCACATTTTAGCTTCATAACCTGTTGCATCTGTAAATATATCTAATAACCTAAATGCATCTTCGCGTTTTTTAGGTTGTTCTACGTTTTCAATAAATTCTATAACACTGCTGTCAGTTTCTGTAGTTTTTAATTTGTACATCATCTAAACTCCTTTAAATGCTAGATGTTAGTTACTCGTTTAAAGTTGAAGAAATTCTTTCCCTAACACCGTAACATTAAGTATTATTCAATGGCCATCAGAACTTCCAGTGTATAGGCTTCCGCCCCCAATGCATGAATATAACGTTCCAATCCAAAGCTTTCTCTAATCCGTATCCCAGGTTTATTTATCAGTTCTGAAAATACATAAGGTATACTCTCTATTCCGTCCAATACGTCTGCTACAATAAATTTGCCGTTTGGAATCACTATTTCTTGCAAGTCAGGTATCCCTATACAGTGCTCTTTTTTGATACCTGCTAAATAATGAATGAAACCATCCTCTATTGCTATGGTAATGCCAAAGGATTCATCAGCCAGTTTAACATTTGGATATTTCTGCAGTTCTTCGTTTAATCGATCCCACAACTTAGGAATCTCCGAAATAGGTCCTTTCATTTCAAAACCTTTCACTGTGAATGATTCCATATATATTATTCGTGTTTCCATTGACTTCACTTCCTACTCATTACTTAATTATGATCTTCTTCTGAAATTACAGTAAACGTTACAACTACTATTATTTTTTTCAACAAATGTTTATCTTGAATGAACTTATGATCCAGTACTTCTTAAGTTTAAAAACAGCACACTAATTGGTAAAGAGTATCCTTTAGTGAGCTGTTTAATATCTCTTATTTTATACTAATTGTGCCTGTAGACTTAGTTGCAGCTAAATGTAGTTATTGTTCCAACATTTTTTTGAGTTGCTCACCAAAATTCATCCAACTATATTTAGCTCCTTCCAGTGCTCCTTTTGTTGCTTTTGTTTGTTCACTGAAGCCGGTTTATTCAAAATGTACTCGTGTAGCAACTTCTGATTCTGCTTTTAATGTCCATGTAATTATAGTGGTTTCCCCTGCGCTTGCCCACTTGTAAGAGAGGATATAAGGCTCCTCTACTTCGAGCACCTCACCATCCACGATGCCATCCCACCATTCATTTGGCTCTGAACGAAATTGGAAGGCTTCTCCTATTACTGGCTTAAAATCATTTTTCCAAATCCATTTTTCCAATATATTTGAATCTGTTAATGCCTTCCACACTTGCTCAACTGAACTTGTCATTTGAAAATCTAATGATACGTCTGCCATTTTCTATTCCTCCAATATTCTCTTATAGACGATACGTCTTCCATACTCAAATTCTCGCAAATAACCATCTGAATTTTTAGTTTGAAGTTATCGGTAATTTCGTACAAAAGGTAAGTCTTACGCATCCGCTAACACTATTTTCAACCCATCGGTAAGTCCAGTTGCCAAGAAACACCAAACTGGTCATTTAGCCAACCAAACTTCTTACTGAATCCATAGTCCCCCAACGGCATAAGTGCTTGTCCATTCATCAATAACTTTTCATACAGTGGGTAAAGATTGCGTGCATCACTGTACCTTCTTCTCCCGCTTCATTTTCTCCATAATGAATTATACTTGTAATACCCGAGTCTTCAATAAGTGAACAATAATAATTCATTGCTTCTTCTGCGTTGCCTTCTTGAAACATTAAGAATGGCGTCACTTTTTTCATAGGTAATCATTCCTTTCCTGTTACGTCAAATGAGTTATTATTGCTATCCAAATTTTTATAACCTAACTAGTATATTACCCAATATACCATTAAGTAATACGAACATTCTATGTGGAATTCATTTTCAACTTTTGTTGCAAATGAACCACTTTCTCTATATACCTGTACTAGTGATTCATCGCTATTTTTGTCTTTACAACGTATAATGAGGTAACAGAAGAAGATTTATTTATTCTTTAGTTTAAAAAAGAGGTGCAATGACTTGAAACAATTTGAAACAACATTACCTGAGCAGTATGAAGCATTAAAAAAACAGGCCAATTATACGTCTAGCTGGCGAGATCGTTTGGAAGCAGTCAAAACGTTATCGGATTATAAACATGACAAAGTCATAGATTTATTAAAAAACCGCATGCAGCATGACACTGTCCACGAGGTGCAAGTAGCAGCGTATGAAGCACTAGCAGCGTTTGGTGAGGATGTAGAGAAGCCAGCGCCTGCACGTTTTGACATTATCAAAAACACAGACAAGATCTTCTTGCGCGTGAAAAAAAGCTTGCCGAAAGATCATACCGTGGCAGACTTTGCGGATAAACTAAAACGTATGCGTGTAGATGTCTTTGATGCATATGAAGGCAACAAAGGTGCAGAATTTATGAACTGGTTAGAGCAACGTTGGGCGAAGCTGTAATATGAAAGAAAGCCATTTTCTCAGCAGAGAAAATGGCTTTCTTTATTTCACATTTACATTAAAATCATCCACTTCAAAATTCCTTCACCCGTAGCAGCCTTCTATTTCTCTTTGTCGCCAAATCTGCCAGTCTAACCGGGATAGGTGTTCGACTTTCATTATTGATTAATTCCATAGTAATAGAAGTTGCGGTCGGTAAGTCTATATAGTTCCCACATGAAACAAATATCGGTTTTACATTTCGATGCGTTCGTAAAGCTCTGCCGTAGATCTCTTTGTGTATACGTATATCTTCATAAGAACCCGCCTCGTTTTCAGGCATTTTAAATTCGGCATACGCTATTTTCAAGTAACTTTTGGCAATGCCGATAGTTGGTTTATCCAGAAAGAAAGAAGCATGCGTTGCGATTCCCATATGCCTCGGATGTAAATAGCCATTGCCATCAAACATAAATAGATCTGGCGTGTGCGTAAGCTTTTTGGCCGCTTCAATAACTAAAGGAAGTTCCCGAAATGCCAAATAGCCGGGAATATAAGGAACGGTGATCATTCCTTTGCTCGTTGTTTCCTCAATAACTGCCTTTGTAGCATAGTCAATGACGACGATGCTGCAAACACCCCATTCCATCCCATCATCTTCCCAGTAAGCTACGTCCACCCCTGCAATGAGATGCATAGCAGAAGCACTCGTACTGTTTACCAAACGTATCTTTTCGTTTAAACCGCTTTGAATGGCATTCCATTTCTTATGGTCGTTCGAAAACGGATGAACATCCTGTATATCTATTTTCATTCCTCCTAGATGACTGCATTACTTCTTTCTATCGAGAAATCAGCTAACCTACTTTTAACCATAATATGTTCGGTATGAACGATATATATACTCTTCCCCGCTACTAGTGAAATCATTTCTTGAAATTTATTAATTTATATTTGAATAATATAGTCATCCCAACATTCATGATGAAATGAACAAAAATCGGCACTAGCAGATTGTTCGTTTCAAAGTAAATCCAACCAAAAACTAAGCTTGGGATGCAAATATTCAGTAACATAATAGGCTTTTTAAAGTATTGGGTATGTATGAGCAAAAACAAACCAGTCGTTAATAAAATAGCACCCCATTCGTGGGATATATAAAGGAAAAGTACGTTTTGAATGATGCCCCTAAAGAATGTCTCTTCAAATACTGCGGCAATGAACATAAACAGGAAAATCCTTGGCAGTGAATCGTCTTGATAGGAATTATTGTTATCATCGATAAAATTAAATGGAATCGTAAAAGTCAGAACGACTCCGTATATGACTAAAGCAATGGATGACACAGCTACAATCATGATAGATTCCATTGGTTGATCAAATGAAAGTAGATTTTGTATGGTGAGAATGTCGTAAACTAACAAGGCAAATAGGATAGCTATACAAATAAACGTAAATGAAGTAAATACGATAATCATATCTTTAGTTTTGGATTCTTGTGTTCTTTTTTCAAACCCATTGTGAACTTGATCCATTTAAATGACTTCCTCTCTCGATGACGTTGTTCAAGTTGAAATACTATCTGGTGATTCTTAAACTTTCTAAAATCCCCTCATTTTCTAGGGAGCGTTCCATTCGTTATCTTATTCATCATTTTATCCGACAAAGTTCCAATGCTGATCAGAACAAGGAAAACAATAATGAGGAAAACGAGAGATTGCAAGAAGATATTCGAAAACTGTCCCGCCATCCAATTTCCACCGTAATAAATCAGAGACGTTATAGCTAGTACCGTAAAGACAAAATTAATGGCCACACCTATACGTTGGCTTGTATGTAGCTTTTTAATCTCTCTCCAAGTTTCTTTGTCTTTTATGAAATTCCGTATCACTAGTAGTACTAATAATGAAATTAAAACATAATCGTTCACGTTCACCCTCCTCTATTAACGTACAAGATCATGCACTATTTTTGAATGAAGTGTAATATTATATCACTTATGTAGGTTTCCAAGAATACTGCCAAGATAATGAGCGGCCCTATTAGCGTCACGTAAATTTTTATTATTTGCCTTTTATTTATTAACTTAAAAATGTGTAACGCCTCTTCTTTACAAATGCCTTTAAAGTTGAAGCTTTACGGAAAAACCAACGTCTACTTGTCTATCTACGAGAACCAGGATTTCCACCATACGATCATTCGAACGTACAGATGCTACTACTTTTCACTCCTCAATAAAGTACGGACTCAAGTATGCGATTCCTAGACTAACGCCGAGCGCTACTGAAAAAGCAGTTAATACGTTGAGATTATCTTTAAAAATAATATTACTTAGTATACAAAGAACAAAAAGAATCAAAAAGTATTTCAAAAATTTAGTATGACGTTTTCTCAAATTCTTGACTCCCCATTCACCTTGTCTAGCGTTATTAAAATATTCTTCCGTTCGTAGAAGGTATGACCCAACTTTATATCGGTCCTCTGGTGTGTTTTCTGTAATCACCTTGAATTCTTCTATCGCAGCAAGCCTAAAAGCTAATGCATACGCTATTTTATAATCACACGTGTCATAGCCATCATACAATCTGGCATACATTTCATTTGCTATTGAATCGGCCCAAACATCCGCTTCGAACAAGCTATCAAATATAATATCCTCAGTTTTCCACCTATCCGTCATCTTTTAACCTCCTATTATTGAGTTCGATTCATTAGAAATTTTTAAAAGCTACTATCCCTTTTCCTTCCACTTGAAAATGATAGTCATTATCACTTGTTTATTGTATACTAAAAACAATCTTCCTCTACTTGATTTCTTGTAGGGATCAGCTTTATTATACAAAGAAAGGACGAGTTAATAAAACATATATACATACTTTGCAACATGCAAATGGTTTTCTATCCGTATTTCCATGTAAGGTAGAGTCATTCGTAAATTCATCAAAAGTGAGGTTAATTATCGTGAAAAAATGGTCATTATTTGTATTCATATTTGCCTGTATGCTTGTGATCTCCGCATGCGGATCGAAAGAAACGGATACACAAACAGACAAATCGTCTAGCACTACTCAAGAAGGCACGGAATCGACTGAAATCAAGATTAAGCATGAACTTGATGATCAAGAAGTAGTTTTGAATAAAGTTCCAGAAAAGTTGTAGTATTGGATTTTGGTGTTTTAGATACTTTGGATTCATTAGGCATTGAAGTTGCAGGTGTTCCACAAAATGCGGTACCTGAGTATCTAAAAAAATACGCTGGATCTGAGTATACGAATGTCGGAAGTTTAGTGGAACCGGATTTTGAAGCAATTGATGGAATGAAACCAGACCTTATTATAATCGGAGATCGTCAAGCTGAAATGTATGACGAATTCAAAAGTATTGCCCCAACTGTTTATATGAGTGTCGACTTCACGAACTATATCGATTCCTTTACAAATAATATGGAAACGATTGCGAGTATATTTAATGAAAAAGAACAAATCGACATAGAACTAGCTGAAATAAAAGAAAAAGTCGAGGCTGTTCAAGAGAAAACGATAGATCTAGATGCGAAAACGTTAATTGTCATGGTCAATGAAGGTAAAATAAGTGCCTACGGGCCGGGTTCTCGTTACGGTGGATTCATCCATGATGTCGCTGGATATAAACCGGTAGATGAAAACATTGAAAAAGCGAAATTTGGTCAATCCATTAACTTTGAATATATAACGGACAAAAATCCAGACATTATCTTTGTGGTTGACCGTAGTGCAGTGCTAAATACCGCGCATGATAGCACGAAGGAAATATTTGAAAATGAGCTTGTGAAAAGAACAACTGCGTACAAGAATGACCATATTATTTATCTGGACACAGAAGCATGGTTTTATGGCGGCGGATTGCAATCATCGAAAGTGATGGTTGAAGATACAAGTGCGTATTGGAATTAACAAGATTCACATCTTGTTGTTTATAGCCTAAAGAAAAACTATCTAAAGCTGTCGGAGTCTCTCCGTTTGCATTAGATGGTTTTTTTCTGTGTAATCAAGTGAATAGCGCTTGCCCTTGGCGCTATACTCATCTCACTACTCCCCTATGTACGTCTCTTGGCTACTTAACTTCACTATAAATGGATACAGAATCAGAACCAAAATAAATAAAATAGGAAATAAGCTGAATATTATAGTCCCCGGAATGTCAAAAAACAATTGAATAACTAATGGCAATAAAACAATCAAAGTTAATATACCCATTTTCCCCTTAGATTTTTGCGTTTGATACTGTGTTTTATCGCAGTGAGGGCAAGTCATGGTAGGGTTCAATGTGGAAGTCTTTTTTATTGTTTGTATCCAACTCCATTTATTATGACAAATTTGGCATGTTGGCATATAAATCACTCCTATATCTCTTTTGTCTGGCCTTTTAACGGCATGGAATATCTAAAGCCATACCCACTACCCCCGTGCTGAATTCCTTTTTTTAATTAATAAATCCGAAACTACAAATGATATTATGGGAACTAATGGCAACAAAATTATCCAATTTCTGAAGCTGATATAAAGTAAGGGCGCAATAAAAGTAATTGTACCAAAAAATATAGTTAATCTGGACTTACTCTTTAGCCCGAGAAAAAGAAGAATAAGTGATATGAAAATCATTAATCCACCGAAAATATTTAACACAACATTCACCCTTTCACTTGTTAATAACCTAGAGCGTCTGCAACAATCTAGCTCGTTTAAAGCACAACATGTCATGTTTCGTTATTGCCCCCTATTCTTGAACTATTAAGGGGCTACAAGCTCCACTTTTATTCTGTCTGGGTCTTCAAAATAAACAGCATAATAGTCCTTTCCACCAGCGAATGGATGCTTCTTTGTATAAAGTATAGAAATCCCCTTACTTTTCAATTTCTCTGTTATGTCATCGACGTGTTGACGTGAAGCAGCGTGAAATGCTAAATGATTTAATCCCACTCTAGATCTATGATAGGGGACGTCAAGGAAACGTTCTTCTGTTTGAACAAAAACTAGATAAGTATCATCTAATTTCCAACTTTGTCCGCTTTTCCACTCTTGAAAGGAGCTGTATCCTAATTCCTCAAGAAACCAACCCCAAAAATTGATTGTTCTTTTCAAATCCGAAACATATATCTCAACGTGATGAAGTAATCCTTTCGACAATAAATAACGCCCCTTTATTTATTCAATTGGTCCCATTTAGGCACAGTTCTTGTTCTGTTATCGCCCCGATTGTAGTAATCGCTATTTTTTCTTAATGGACTCTCGACTCATTAAATAATAAGCAGTGCCAGCTATAAATAACCCTGTACTAAGCCACATCGCTATACCGTTCCATTCGGCATTAAACAATGTGATATTTGTTAGGTTCACAAAATATATGGCAATTAAAATAACGTATAATCCCATTATTTCTTTCATTTTCACACCCCCACAAAATGGTCTATTCCTGAAATAGGTGCAGATCTCTAATACAAGAATTGCGCCCTTTAGCGTAATAAGTAAATGTAAATTATAAATAGCAAAGAAATCGCTATGATAGATTTAATCCATAATATTTTTTTACCTATACCAGCTTTCCCTTCAAGATAATTTAAGTAAATCATTGTTAAAGGAAAACCTAACAATGCAAATGAAGAATCCCCACCAACGGCTTCAACATATTTGATTAATCCTACTACAATGATGAGAAGTCCTAGTGTACCAATGGACATATTAAAATATAAAGTGCCCCTATCGTTTTCCTCCAATTTTTCTCCTCCCAGTTGTATATATCTATATTTACTTATTCTCACTTCTAAAAACTAATCGTTGTTAAACTAAATGGTCCGATTGCTTAAGAGGTGTAAGTCTTTGATCGAGAGTTGCCCCGATCGAAGAAAAAACTGTTTTATTCCATTTATGCATTTCGTCTAGAAACTAGATATATGAAAATTGTTATGAGAACAAAGTTTTGCATAGCTGACACTCTAATCCCAATAAAGGTCTCTTCACTGTTTGCGACAGAGACGTAATTATATCCATTACTTGAATAACAAACCGTCATTTAATAGCTTTCTTAAACTCTACTAGCCCTAAAATCAACATCGCTGTAGCTAAAGTATTTATTAGTAATATTAACCACCGATTTATTTTTCCTTTGTACAAATCCTCGATCATCGGATCTGTTTGCTTGGCAATGTTCGCCCAGTTGACGCCTTTATTTATGGAACTACCAAAGTGGTTCATCTTTTCCACTTAATTTGATTTTCGAAATTAAAAACGGAACAAATAGTAGACTTAACCATCCCAAAGTTAATAATTTCTGCGATTCAGCTGAGATGTATTGTCTGTCACCACAATTGGGGCAGTCTTTTCCCTTCTTTAAAAATCCAAGTGCGATTATGTCTAATACATTCCACTTGTTGTTACAGTTAGTGCAACGTGGCATGACGATCCCCTCCTATCCTTCTTTAACCAACACCCATGTTCTTAATGAAAAACTAACTTCCAGTAAGAACATGGACCACTCTAGTATTCTTACGTTTATATAGTAGAGTAGGTTTCACTTTTTTGACGGTTTCGAATTCATAGAACTATGTCCCGGCCTTCTTCCTATTGTTACTGCTCTATCTATTTAAAAAAGAAAACACCGCAATATGCGATGCTTTCTTCTACTTCCTATTTATTGATGATGCAAAACAAATCGCAATTTCTTCAACCCTTTTTTCGATCTCTTCACCGCCACATAAACTTGCGCAAATAACTTCTCTACCTTTGCGCGTTCTTCATTGGTCACACTATGCGGACTATATTTGGCTTTTTGATAAATTTTCAAACTGTCTTCTGTGTCTTGTCTTAGTTGCGGATCAATTCCCCCAACTGCGTCAGGTATTGTTTTAAATGAAGGTAGTTTCGCAACAACTTGTTCTTTTTCTAACATTTGCACCATTAGCTGGACATGGTTCACAACAGCTACTCGATGATCTTTCACTTGGAGTTTGTGCTGACGTTTTCTCTTTCTTAAGACGTACCATACAAACAGGATGAATAGAATCACAACGATGATCATATTCAACCAGAACCACAACACCGTGTTTGGATTCACTTGCTTTGCATCTTCTGGTTTGTCCTGATCTTGCTGCACTTCCGTCGTATCATTCGGTTCAGGTTCAGCTGCACCTCCGCCAGTGACATCCGGTGAATCAGCGCCCGAAGCTGGATAGTCTTTTTTATTGATTTCTGGCATTTTCTCAGCATACCCCGGTGTCACTTCAATCGGCACCCAGCCGACCATATCGACGTAGATTTCTGTCCACGCATGAGCGTTTTTCTCGCTGATGTTGATTTCACTGAATGACTGAAGATCTTTCACGTCATCCAGCCCAACGATATAGCCTTCCGCATAACGCGCAGGTGTGCCGAGCATTCTGAATGCTAATGTCGCGACCGTCGCATAGTGAACGGAGTAGCCTTCTTTTGACTCTTCCAATATGCCCGTCACAAAATCCTGATCTTGTATCGGTTCGGCATGTTCGTTATAACTCATCGACTGTGCTAAGAAACGTTCCACTTCTTGAATCGTTTGTTCATATGGTAAACGTCTTTCTAAATCGAGTACGTTCTCGTCTAAATGGTTACGCAACACATTCAAGCTATCTTGCGGCACAGTAAGATATTCATTGTAGACATATTGATTGTAATGACTTTCACGACGTAAATAGTCAGTGTTTTTTGTTGCATATAACGCATTAGCGATTTGTGGATAATCGGTGTAGGGCGTTAACATATAGTTCATTTCTACTGTGCGTCTGCCGAAGATCCCTGTCGCATGCAGCGCGTCTGCTTGTTTCGTACGGATGAGGTTTGTATCGATCCCTGCCAATTCATACGGTGCATACATATATCGACTTGATGCACCGACATTTTGAATGATGAGTTTCGCTTCTTCGTACTTCTCTGGCAAACTACTTTTTGCAGCCAAGCTCAACTGTTTCGCTCCGGTGAAATCTTCTTTCTCTAGCGCTTCAAGCAACGACTTCTCTTTCCTATATGCGTCGCCCTCGATTTCCTTCCAGCCGACCGGTGTGTAAGTCGAACCGACGAATCCTTTCAAATACAGTGGACTCGGATTTTCCATCACGACTTTTAACACGGTATGGTCGTCCGGTGTAAACGTGGAAAGCCGATTGAAGTTGCCGCCTGTCAGCACAGGTGCCCCGCCTTTAAAATAGCGTACTTTCTCCCCTTGATAACGTACAGTGTCTTCCCATTTTGAACTGCTCGTAAATTCTCCATTCCCATTCTGATTGATTGCCGTATAAGCAAACATCAGCACGACCAATGAAATAGGTAAGATCGCCATCCGTTTCCACCAACGCAATGAAAGTTGGTTCATATACAGCAGTGTCAAAATCAACACTGCGAAAAACAAAATGTCCAGGATCAATGATGGAGACGTGCTTAAAAGTACTTGAATCGACCAAATCACAAGTGCAAGCGTCACGACGATCCAACGTTTTTGATTGACAATGGCGTAATAAATGGCACTACCGCCCAATAAAGCGATTTGACCGAGGATCATACCGTTCAGCCAGGAGTCTGTTTCATTTACAGACAGTACATCCATATAGATATGATTGTATTCTGCAAGTGTAACGAACAACGCGTTGATCGTCCGCTTCACGTCATCCACGTACTTCGATAGGAAGATTAAACTGAAGACGACACTTGCGATTAATACGGCGTCGCCACCACGTTGTGTCCACTGAATGCGCGCGACCATCCACAGCAACACGAGCACCAGTGCAGGTCCGATATGAATTTCTGGAAACAACATCGCACGGATCACAAGGAAGGCCGCCACTAGCACACTATACGCTACTACTCCATTGAGCCATTTCATACAGCGGATCCCTCCTTATTCTCCGAGATCACGATCGTTTGATATTCTGTGCTGCGCGCATTATTTGTTGTCAACACGATACAGTTTGGATACGTTCTTCTCAACGTTTTCCATTGTTCATCCGACATCGATAACGCGGATGCACTTTTTGTTAGTACTTCTTTTATCGCCAGTGCGGCTTCGCGTTCATTTTTAATCGTCAACTGCTCACTTGTTGTGTGATCTACTAGAAGCTGGACTTCATGATGGCCTGCGACATAGGAATACAACAACGCGGAAAACGTTTCGATGAATTCATTATAGAGTGCGACGCGATTTGTAAACGACGTGAAATCAACTGTCATCATTACCGCATCCCCTATGAGCGTTTCATGCTGTTTGACGAATAGCTCATCCACTTTACTCGACAACTTCCAATGAATTTGTTTGACCGAGTCGCCTGGTTTATACACCGATACTTCCGCAAGCTCTTCGCCATCGATTTTCTTCATCGGAATCGCACCTGGCGTTTGCAGCACATGCTGATTCTGCTCGATGCGTTGAAGCTTCAAGAAATACGGATTCGGCATGATCAACATCGCGGACTGCGTATCGATCTTCTGCACTGAACGGAAGAACGCGAAACCGTCTTTGATGGTCAACTGTTTCATTCTTATCGTCACTTGCCCCATATATTTTTGCGGCAGAATGAATGCAAATTCTTCAGCACTCTTCGCGGGGATGGATAAGATGTGCTCGTGAGTTTCTTGTCTGCCTGTGAATACGTGCTCGATGACGAGTTGGATATGTAGTTGTGTGACGGGTAATCGACTCGTGTTTTCTACGCGTAGTTGATAGCCCATCTGATCATTCTTATATAGTTCATTCGTTGCTATGATCTCGCAATGTAATTTTCCTTTTACGAGGTAAACACTTAACACGAGCCACAGCCAAACAATGAATGATCCGACTGCGAACAGTAGCGCGAAATGCGTCGTCGTAAAGATGAAAAATGCGAGCGTGAACAGCAGCCAGACGACGCTGATCAGTAATGTAAACAGCATACGATCAGCCCTTAAAATGTCGCAAGCATTGCTTGGTCGGGCGTGGCAACACTTTGCAGTAGTTTTTCGAGTAGCGCATCTTGTTCTGCTTCAGCATCTGGTACGCTCGATAGGATGACGCGGTGTCGGCTCGTCGGTAACCACACGGCATGGACGTCTTCTGGAATGACGTAATCGCGGTCTTGCAGGAATGCATGTGCTTTCGCCATCTGACAGAGTGCGAGTGCGCCACGCGGGCTAATTCCTTGATGAATTGACGGATGGTTTCGCGTTTTCTCCGTAAGTGCCGTGACGTAACGCAAGATTTCTTCGTGAATGAAGAGGTCTTGTACTTGCTGTTGAAGCGCAAGTAATTCGTTTTTTGTGATGATCTGTTCCAGTGAAGATAGCGGATCGGTCTGCTGTCGATTTTTCAGCATCTCGACTTGATCTTCAAAATCAGGATATCCGACACTTAATTTTGTCATAAAACGGTCGATTTGCGCGCTAGGTAACGGCTGCGTTCCGATCGTGCCGTACGGATTTTGCGTTGCAATGACGTGAAACGGTGCGGGCAATGGATACGTCACACCATCGACTGTCACTTGTCTTTCCTGCATCGCTTCAAGCAATGCCGCTTGTGTTCTTGAAGACGTCCGGTTGATTTCATCGCCGAGCAATAAGTTACACATGACGGCACCTTCTTTAAAGACAAATTCGTTCTTTTCTTTATCGAACATCGTGAAACCGATGACGTCAGATGCCACGACGTCTGGTGTGAACTGGATACGGTTTGAATCAAGTCCGACGACCCGGCTGAATGCTTTTGCGAGTGTCGTCTTCCCGACTCCCGGTAAATCTTCGAGCAGTACATGTCCTCCAGCTAGAAACGTCATCCATACTTTTTGGATGACGTCGTCTTTCCCGTTAATTACTTTTTTCATTTCATTGAGTACGTGTGTTGATTGATTGCTCATTCGTCAGTTCCTCCTGTTGTTGCTGTTCACAGCTTCCACGATATCGTCCGCTGTAATAGCAAATGGAAATAATCCTCGCGCGATTTTACTCGCCGCGGTTGTATAAAATCGATTGGACGTAAAGAACGTCTTCGGGTTATTGATCGCGATCAGTGATTTGTCGAACAGCATGCCGACACGTGTTGACACTTCTGCCGCAAATTCTATGTCGTGCGTTACGATGATCGTCGTGATATTGCGTTTTTGCAGTGTTTGAATCAACTGAACCACTTCTTGTTTCGACATGACGTCCATTCCTTTAGTCGGTTCGTCGAGCAATAAAATAGCTGGATTATGCAGCAATAATTTCGCCAATGCGATCTTTTGCTGCTCACCGCCACTTACATCAAAAGGGTTTCTCTTTGCTAACTGTTCAATTTGTAGCTGTTTCATCATATCCGTAACAGTGGATTCTCTTTGCTCTTTCGGCAATTTTTGCACAGTAGCCAACAGTTCTTCGTTCACTGTCGAGTGCATAAACAACGCTTGCGGGTTTTGCGGCAATAAAACGATATTGCCTTTCCACTTAGCTGGCACGACGTCATCCATAAGAATCTTACCTGCATACGGCTTATGCAATCCCGCAAGCAACTTCAAGAACGACGACTTGCCGACCCCGTTGCCTCCGACGATCGTGAAAATTTCTCCACGGTGAATCGTCAGGCTCATATCCGCAAGCAAATCATCGCTTTTACGGTTATAACGGAAATACAGATTTTTTACTGTAATGAGAGGGGGATGCTTTTTCCTCATCGGATCCATCGGCGGTACAGCGGGTGGATAGCGCCGAATGAAGTCCATCCCTTCGCGCACAGTAATCGGCGTGTTCTCCAGAAAACCAAGCTTATGATAGACACGCATCGCCGCAGTGAGTGCGTCAAGCATCGGATGGTCGAGTAACGAATGACCGATCAACTTCGGCGTCGAATCGTACAGAAGCGAGCCGTTTTCCATGAATAATACGCGGTCACAGACAGGCAACAATTCTTCTAGCCGATGTTCGACAATGAGAATCGTCATGCCGAGTTCTCGGTTGATTTTATCAAGCAACGTCAAAAACTCGGAAGCCGCGATCGGATCGAGCTGTGAAGTCGGTTCATCGAGCAATAAAATTTCCGGCTCCATCGCAAGCACTGCCGCTAAATTGACGAGTTGTTTCTGCCCGCCCGATAAGTCGCTAATACTGTCATGTAACCAGTTCTGAATGCCGAAGAAACTGGCCACTTCCGCAATCTTCCGCTGCATCTCTTCCGTCGCGACCCCCATGTTCTCGAGGCCGAACGCGAGCTCTTGCCAAACTTTTTCCATGACCATCTGCTCGTCGGGATTTTGCATCATATAGCCGATCGCGGTCGCCGTCATTGTAGCGGGCAGGTCATCGAGTTTTCGACCACTGAAATACACATTGCCGCTCAATTTACCAATCGGTCGCATTTCCCGCTTCAGCATCTTGAGTAACGTCGACTTTCCAGAGCCCGTAGGACCAAATAACGTCACGAATTCCCCTGGCATAATCGAAAAGGAGACGTCACGCAAGACTTGTTGTTCTTCATAATAGAAGTTTAGATTTTCGACTGTAAGTATCGCCATTTGACACTCTCCTTCGCTTCATAGATAAACGGCAACAGCATCAGTAAGCTAATAATGACATAATGCCCTGTACCTAGTGTCTGTTCACTAATTTCCGGGTAATACTGTGTTTGGTGTTGCGTGAAGTACCCGATGTAATAGAGAAGAAATAAAACGAGTCCTGCAGTCAGCACACCGTCACGCTTCGTAAAGCGCATGATTTTATACTGCGTCCTCGCTTTCGTCATACCATATCCACGTGCTTTCATGACGTCTGGCTTCACAAAGACGAACTCAGCCGTCTGGACAAGTGTCTGCCGCCATAAAGCGAACGCTCGATGAAATTTCACGAATCTGCTGGATACTTTGTAATAACCAATCCCACGCTGCGCCATGTGCTTTTCCTGCCATTTCGTTTTAAATATCGGAATGAACCGCCATAGCATCGAAACGAGAATACCGAGATTAGCAGACACTTTCGTCACTACAGCAAGTATTTTATTCGTCGTGAAAATCTCGAAATAACTCTTCATCCAAAAACACGTCGCGACAATGGCCCCCGCTAGAACGAGACCTTTCGTTACAGCTTCCCGCGTCACCGCATGGTCGTTCAGGAAAAACAAGGGAGTGAAACCGTTATGCACATACGATGGGTACGCGAGCGCAATGAATAGAAAGACGAAAAAGTAATACAGTAGATCTTTACTTGCCGCCCGTACTCCGTGCAACATGGAAAAATACAGAATACCGCCGACGAGCGAAAGCGCCACGATGATCGGATGAAACGAGCTGAACATCGTGACGAGGACAACGGTCATATAGACAAGTAGCAATACAGGATGAAAGTTCGAAAATGCGCTCATCTAGTTTCCTTCTTTCTTTGTTTGATGTATGTAGCCATCCAGATCCCGTCCTAGATCACATGTGTAGTGGAATTCGACTTCATCGCCGTCATGCAGTTTGTATTGACTAACCCCCTGACTCGGGAATTCGCCGTTCACTTTATACATCCAACCACTTAATGGCCCACAATTAAACTCATACAAATAGTTGATGCCTTGAACGTAAATACTATTGTAGATATTATAGTCGGCTCCTTGGTACTCCATCGGGATGCGGTGGTGGCGAGTCGCGCGGTCGAGAAGATCAAACGCGGTATCCCCGCTACGTAAAACATATTCCGATTTCGCAAGGATTTCGCCGTCCGGTTCGATATATTTCTCAAGGCCGGCTTTTAACTGGTCCATTGAATCGAGAACGGCATCACTGCGTATTTCGAGCGTCACTGTCTCTGAGTCTTCGGTAATTTCGTCGACATGTGTCAAATAATACTCTTCTACCGACTGGATTTTCGTTCCCGTAATGAGCCATCCGACAATAAAGAGGATGAATGCTACGACTAATAGATCTTTCTTCATTATATCCCTCTAGTCTCTCTGACGCCTTCTTTTTTGAATTCTTAATAGAATTATAATGATCAACCCCGTCGCCACGATTCCAAGTAGCCATGAAATTCGCTTCGCACGAACAGCATTGTCGATTTGCGTTTTCGATTTTTTAAGATCTTCATAGTTTAAGACTTTCTCTTGATCGTATGGAGCCAATGCGTTGAATCGTTCCAAAATCGCATCCACATTGTCACGGTCTTTACTTGTCAAATCAGTGAATGGATACAGTTGATCCAGCACCGTTTCGTTAATACTTTGTATTTCGGCTTCGATCTTCTCCATGTCTTCTTTATATCGATAGAGTTGTGCGAGCTCTGCTTCATAATCGTCTTTATTGTCCGCTTGTTCGAACTGATCAATTAGCGATACCACGTCGATATAGTGTTCTGTCGTAAGCGGTGTTGGAATGGCGTTGATTTTTTCTACATCTCGTTCATTGATATTTCGTGGCACAGTTTGCTCCTGATAAATTGGGGCAATCGTACCGTTTCCTTTCGTATAGACGTCGTAGTTTTCACTAAACGCAGGTAAATCAATTTCGATCGACTGTTTCTCTGCGGCTTCTACGAGCTTATGGAAGTTGTAGACATACGAGCGCTCTTCTATCGGGAAGTTTTCATATGTATCAAGTAATTGTTGAAGTTTTTTAGCGTCTATGTTGTCATGGATATCCTGAATGTCTTCCATCAATTCGAGCATTTGCTGCTTCATTTCGACTGGGTTTTCAGGACGGAAATCATACATCGTGCGGTAGCCATTTTCGAGTCGATAGAGCGATACGAGCGCGTAGAGCACTTGCTCGGACGCCATCGAGTTTGATTCATCTGGCAACGAAGACGGATTGTCCGCGTTATACGTTTTCGCATGGACAAAGCCTCCGTCGTCCAGTTGATAGCTCATGATGAAATCAAGCAATGAATGATCGCCTTTTACGAAGCGTTCGTCTTCTTCGGGATGAATGCCAAGAGACGTCAACGCGACGAGAACTTGTGCGGCACTTTCGACGTTGTCGTCATTTTGTGCACTAAATCCGCCAGACGACGTTTGCATATTCGATAATTTTTCGAGTGCTTCGTCAATGATCATATGCATCGTTTTCGTTACTTCTTCATCCAAATCCTTCTGAATATACGTGAATTCTTCGGTACTTTGATAATACGGTGCGAGTGCCTGTACTGCCATCGCGGTCATATCCGGCTCCGCTTCGTTCCCGTAGAATGAAAATCCGCCATCTTCGAGTTGCAGTGAAATGATTTCTTTGATGATCTCGATTCTTTTCATGTCCGCGTCTTCTGGCACTTTATAACGCATACTGTCAAGTGTAATTAACCCCCAAATCCAGCCGTTAATGCCCTGTGCGCCGAGTGACGTCGTCAATCCACGGTTATACGTACCGTCCGAAATAAGATTGATGCCGAATACTGCTGTCGGGTCACCGCCAGCTGAAAGAATCGCCAGTGAAATCCGGTGCCACTCTGTCGCTTTCATTTCACTAAGTTTTTCACTCGTTTTATAACGTTCAATAACATTGTTCTTGATGACCGCTAGATACGCGGAGTAATCGTCAGGATAGCCGATGCGGCCGAGGCCTACCGGATACCAATCACCATTCGTATTTCCCGCGTGCGCTAGAAACGGCTTACTGAGCAGCGGTGCCGATTCGTCAATTTGTTCATCTTGTTTTTTCCACGCAATAATTTCTTCGATCGTGTGCAGCAGGGATTCTTCTTTTTCCGGTGTCGCGAACGCAACAGATGGCAGAAGCACTACTACCGTCATCGTAATCGTCACAAGCCACGCAGTTAATTGTCGCATTCCGTCACTTCTCTTTCGTTACCATTCTTTCTTCCAATTATCATTCATGCCGTTTCCTGACGCTTCATGCCCACCAATGTCTTTTCCGTAATGAAGAGTATAGCGCACTCTCACTACATCTCCATCTAAGAAATAGGCATCCGAGAAGCCGTAGTTCGGATAATCATTATTGACGCTGAACATCCAGCCGGAACCATTCGCGAAATCGAATTCACTTAGACTATCCGGTGAATACGCATCGCGATTTGAAGTAGTGGAAACCTCCTCTACTATTTCCCATAAATCGTCGGGAATCGCTACATGATTTAGCATGCCAGGCTTACTGACGTCCCGTAAATAAAAACTGCTGTCTAGATTTCCCGTTTTGCCGTAATCATAGCCATGTTCTCGCATGAATTGGTCGAGGATATACGACCCTTTTTCCCCTTGATGAATATCCATTTTCGTCGGTTTGATCAAATACGGAACACCGAGAACGGAAGCTTCTAGACTAATCGTCACTTGTCCGATAATGCCATCTTCCGCCGGTGCAACGGACGTGATCATGAATGTCTCGGTCACGGTCACGGTCCGCTCTTCGTCGTCCCACACTTTGATGGTGACGGTGTTTTGTCCAGTTTGCAACGTCAGTTTATAACTCGTTTTTGCACTGTCATCCCAAGTGAATGGCACGTTTTCACCATTCACTTGCACAAGGACGTTTTTCCCTCTGATCCGTTCACCAGAAGCAGTCACTGGCCAAACGTTGATCGTTTTAATATCACCTTTGACTTTGCTGCCGGACTTGAGATCGGTTACGAGCTTCGGTGCATCGGGATCGACTTGTGGTTTTTCATTGACGTTCGGGTCGTTGTAGGAAATTTTATACTGTCGTTCAATTTGTTCGTCTTGATAGTTTCCTGATAATTTGACAACGTTCGTTCCATTGTTCAGCTGCACAACATAATTCATACCGTCTGCCGATTCGACCTTTTGATCGTTCACTGTGATGCTGAGTGATACGTCTGCTTCATTCGCAGTAGCTTTTGCGTAAAATGAAAACTCCGCGCTGTTAGCTTGTTGGTCTTTTAAGTCAGTGTTCAACTTGATCGAGATTTTTTCTTTCTCGTAGATCACAATATAGTTTTGCTCCGCTATTTTTCCGTTTACTTGCGCGGTAAGCTTGAACGTATTTTTTCCTTTGGTTAGCGTGGCTTTATAGGCACTGCCAGTCAGTGGTTTAAGTTCTTTGTTATTCATGAAGACCTTGAGCTTGGCATCTTGTTCACCTTGCGTAGCTGTTGCCGTGAATGAAATGATGTCTTCGGTCACCGTTTGGTCTTTTAGTTCGGTTGTGATCACGATATCTTGACTGTTTAAGGTCACGTGATACGACTGGCTGACGCGCAAAAGTTTATTGTCCGATTGTTTATAGATCACTTGGAATTGAATATCGTTCGTGCCTTCTGTTAATAAAAGAACCCCTTTATAGTCACTCAATTTCTTACCGTTTACCGTAACTTTCATTTCCTGGGCAATGAGTGTTTCATCCAAGTGATTTACCGTGACGCTGTACAATGGATCGGTAACGGTTTCATTATTGGTGATACTTGTTGTAAAATAGCGATTTTGCTGATCCGCGATGTCGACGATCTCGATATCTGGATGGTTGTTCGGTTTTGTTTTACCGGAAGCAGGTGTCGTGTTGCCACCAGCAGGGACTTTGTCATTTGGAGCCGGTTTCGTGTCCTGTGTAGTAGTCTCAGGATTAGCGAGTGGCTTATTCTGCGATTCCAGCTCGGTATTTTTTGGTTCTCGCGGCTGTTCTTCCGGCTTCTGTTGCGATTTGTCCGGAGTTGTCGGTTGTTGCGAGCTTGACAAGTTTTCTTGATCGGTCTTACTATCTGTCGTTTGATCGGATTCCGCATCAGGTAGTCCACCACTACCGCTAGCTAACTTCAGCGTAGAAGCTTCTACTTTTTCATTGAAATCAAACGGAGCGGATTCTTCAGTCGATGTGGCTGCATAGGCAATCGTGCTAAATAATAGTAAGAATATGAGACTGTAATAGATTATGTTTTGATATTTCATGAAGGTGTTTTTCGTTTTTCTCATTCAATCCATCCCTTCTTTTCTAGTAAAGGCATGCTATACGCAGTGACTAATTCATTAAAAAAGTCCCCACCTCCTGATAGAGATGGGGACCATGTATGTTCAATAATTAGACAGCGCAAATTGAATGATACACAATTCACCCTTTACCGGAAGGCGTCATGCTTACATACTTTGGCAAGTCTCCTGACTTAGGGATATATTTTCCCATTACAGTGGCCGGACCGCTCAGGATTTTCACCTGATTCCTATTTACTCTTCGTTTACTTGACGAAGAACCAAAATATTCTATATAACTGCTACTAAGCATATAGTTTTTGCAGGGTAAAATCAATAGACGGTGTAAGTACATTGCGCGATTTTGTCATCGCATGAGACTGTGTTTTCTATTTTAGTTACAGCATTTTATTTAGCAAAGTGGTTCCTATAGCAAGCGATCGGTGTTCAATAACCGCATTCGTTAATTCAACTCTCATGCCAACAATTCCAAACGCTTTTAAAGTATTCCGATAAAACTCCATTTCCTTGAAATCTATCTTCAAGAACAACATAAAGCTTTTGAAATTCATCTTTAAGATTTTCGTCTGAATTCGGAAAAGATCCCAAGTAAGAATATTTATACACTGGTTCATCTGGACAAATTTCATAAGCACGCTTTAACATGGAAACCCCTTTTTCTTCCCAATGCTCAAATTCTCCAAAATAATATGGGAATAATGAAATCATAAAACCAAAACACCATAAAAAATCCTCATTTGTCCACCAATTAACCAATCCAAAATCTGTAACCTTACGTAGTATAGTCTCTAATTCATCAAAGTCTACATCCTGAATCTCTACTGGTCCCTCTTCTGTTAGAACATACCAACAAAAAAAGCCAAGACGAATAACAGTCTTTAAATCATCAGGATTTTGGTTCCATTTTTTTATCAAGAGTGATTTTGCTTCATTCCACTCCCCTTTATTTTCTAGTGTATCAACTTCAGCCCAACGCCAATCAATCATTGCCAGTACACCTCACATCCTAAATGCTGATTATACGTTTCAAAGCATTTATCTCGCTCTCTGCTTAGATCGAGTTCTTCTTTAATTAAACCGCCCGTTAACAGCGTAATTTTTACCAAGCAACTGCCCCCGAATGTTGAATATTACCTTTACTTAAGTTGGTTCCAAAACATTGAAAACACGCCTTCATTCATCTCAAAATAAACATCTGCAATTCCATAATAGATATATCCATCTCTTAAAAGAGTAAGTTTAACCGTTGAACCATCATGTAATTTTAACGCTAGCTCTCTGTATTCTTCATTGTTTCGGGAACTATTTATGGGGTCTGACTTTTGTTCACGAAGATAGGGCTTTGTTTTGTTCAGCTCTTTTAAGAAAGTATTTAGTGCGTCCATATCGAAAATTGGCTTGTAATTTTCATTATCGTGATCCCAATCACTGAAAGCTCTCCACTGGGCAGAGTGTATATTTCCCACCAGATTTAATTTACCAAATATATCCTCACCACTGCTTATTGTTATTCCGTTAAGGTTTTCAAAAAACTCTGCGTAATGGTTTCCATCCTGCATATGATAAACCATTAATCTAAAATCTTGGTCATAGCCTTTCACAGAATAAACATCCATTTCACCAATTGTAGAAGCTAATTCTTTGTCATAGGCTTTTTGCTTGCTCCATTCATCAATATTCCCTTTTGTAGTTCCGAGTTTCTCGTCTTTAAGAGCTTTTGCATCTGTGTCATTTATCTTTGTGTTTGTTTGGGTATAAATCTTTCCGTTATACACAATTAAACCGACCATGTCTGCATTTGTATTATTTTTAGGTAATTGAATAGCTGGGATTTCCACATTCTCATCTTGATTGTCTTTTGTACTATCTTGGGGGACATAATTGATTAAAGTGAATATTCCAATAGACATCATTACAGCAACAACAATCAAGATACTTTTCACACTAGGTCTTTGCTTATACTTTTTCATACTATCCTCCTAATATTATTAGACCGAGATAAGTTACAAAAGTTACATGTTTTAATAGTATGGCCTTATTGTTGATCGGTTTCAAATCCTTATTCCAACATCCACACCATTTGCAGCTAATTATCTTTAAATGAGTTAATTTCTTTTTGAATTAAACAAAATACTAGCTATTCCTACCCCAATAACAGGAAGAATGATTAATAGAGTACTTAATATATTGGCTTGTATGTAATTATTGAAGAGCAAAAAACTTAAAAAAGCTACTACAAAATAAACTGGTATAATTTTTTTTGACCACAAAACAGAATTCTCCATTTTGATCACTCCTTATGAAACGTAAACGCTATTTTTTTACTTTCTTCATTCTGGTTGGCATGAAATGTAAAGACAATCCTATAAACACCTTTTTGTTGTATATAGGATGACGAAAGTTTCTGCTCGATTTCTTTTCCAGGTTCTAATACATTCAACTTATCCTCTATGACTACATCCTCTGCAACCCAATTGCCATCTTGGAAGTATTCCAAGCTCGTTCCTGGCCCTGTGTAATCCACCGGTGTCTCACCTTCATTTTTATACTAACAATCGGTGTCTCTCCCTGATCAACTCTCTTTTGGCTAACTGCTATAGAAATGGAAATATCTCCATTTTTATAAATTGAATCAATCGTATTCACTTTTTTTAGATCTTCTTTATCCTTACTGACATTTTCTTCTGAACAAGCAGCTAAAATCATTATTATTCCTATCAACATCATTAAACTTTTTTTCATTCTATCCCTCCTCACCCTGTTAGACGGACAAAAATTAAATAAGTCACATATTTTTTTATAATCTTTCGCGGTTGTCTCTAACATTTACTAAACAAGCATTATTGACATCTATTGGGTTCGTCTATAACGATACTTCCCGATACATTTAGCTTATTCCAAATCCACTCCTGATAAATCCGGTCAATTTCAATTTCCAATTCTTTTTCATTCAGATTTTCATTAATTTCTAATTCTTCAAAAGTAAATGTCTCTGTTGCCTCAGTTCCTTTAAAGGCATTACTAGCAAATGAGAAAGTTATAGTTTTAACCAGTTCATTCAACTCCCACTATGAAAAGCAAAATAGGATACTTCATTTAACAATCATATATATCAATGGGTTTAGTTTTTATGTAGATCGAATACAACTTCTAAAATATAATCAAGTACTATATCATGGTGTTGATAATTTTTTTATTATAGTTGCTAAAATGGCAATAAATAAAACGATGGCGCTATTTATTAATAAATAGTATCCTATCTGCATGCCGTAAAATATCGCAAAAGCATCACGAATAACAAAAAGTGCTACTGCGCCACCGATTGCCCCCAAAAAAACTGCTGAAAGTAATACGGTAAAAGCTGCATAGTATAGGCTTTTCTTTTCTTGTAATATATAAAACCAATAAGATTTGCAACCACAATAAAAACGCCCATAAGTATTAAGAAAAAATCACTCATCTAGCTCTCCCCTTCGTAAAAACCTATTTGCCCATTTGAATTAAAGTCATTTGACATTTTTGTCATAACACTTTGCTATTTAAGTGTTACAACCAAGCTACGTTAGTTTAATTGAATGGCAAGAAACAAAGTTATTATAAAAAGATATCTTGATTCATTTTTTCTGATCTTTATAGTATCATTTTTCATGTGTCACACGATCATTAGTTCACTTCACAGAAATCTTCATATTGAAAGGATACGTGACTATGGAATATACACTAAAAGATGAAAGTTTTGACTTTAGCGAAACAGAAGTTACACATGAAGTACTTAAGATTGGAGAGCCAGAAGATGGCCTTTTCGAAATTGAATTCAAATTAACCTTCTCTTACGGATTCTTGAATTACTCACATAACTTTGTTTGGCTCAATCAAGATATCGAAACATTACTTGAACAGTTGAAGAAAATGGATGGAAAGAATAATGGAACTTTAAGTGTGCTTTCACCAGGCGTTTCTTTCTCATATTCACAAAACCCTCATGATGAAAACTTTTATGAGTTCACAGTTTTCATGGATACTGGCTATATTAATTCGTATATGGGAACTGAATCAAAACTTGGAATCACTCTATCCGCTACCCGGGAAGATATTGAAAATTGGGTTGCGTCTTTTCTAAAGAACTAAAAGAAAAAATTGACCATATTAATCTGAAGACTTTATACTTTGTTTATGGTCAATAATTGCCCTTCCGCTAATAGGAGTTGTTTAGGATCAATAATTTCATGTAGTAATATACTTGATTTATTTTGTATCGTTAATTCAGTTGGATTTATTACGTGTGCTATCTGAACGGTGCATACATCATAAGGTGCAGTATTATTATGGATATACTGGAGTAACTCACGCAATTCCCACTGTTTTTCTACACCATTTATAATTTCTCGTTGAACGGGATAATCAAAACCGGGAATGATCCACTCTTCTGTCTCTACAAATTGTAGAGACGCATTACCATCTTCCAACTTTTTGTCTGAGGCAATATAATAATAATTTGTCATTTCACCACTTCTTTCTATCATCATCTGCTATTTCCAATACGTTCTTTTTGAATCTGTTGTAAATCTTCCTTCTGCAATTCAACGTAATCCCCCATGTATCCTACTAATATATATTCGAATGAATGTTTTCATTGACCTTCCCCATTTCCTTGCCTTTGTCATCTTGGGTTTTACAAAATCAACATCAACCAATTGAAAACAACATCGCCCTCTAATTGATTGGAAAGTAATGGCGTATTTTGTTTCAGTATATAATAACTTCTAATAGTATGGAAATATATTCTAACTGTTGTTATAATTTGATTTATGTGAAGTCCCTTTCATTCTTACTACTCTTCTTTTAGTTTGCAATTCCTTTAGTAAACGTTTCGTGTTCTATATATGATGTTTTTCTTAATTTAAAGGAGGAATATTACGAGTGTAAAACTACCCTAAGAAATCAGATGTAATTTTGATAGTAAAGGGGTAGTAAGAATGAAAAATCAATCGTTTCGTTTTTATGGATTGGCCAATCAATGGCTAATTTAGGTGATGTTTTTTATATTGTCGGGATTATTTCTTTATTGTACACACTTACGGAGTCGCCTTTTGCATTAGCACTGGTGCCTTTCATTAATATGTTCGGTCGCTTTATAAGTGGTATTATTGCGCCATGGTGGATCAATCGATTTCCTTTAAAGACATTGCTCGTTAATTCACAAGCAAGTAAGACCATTCTATTGGTTGTTCTATCGCTTTTATTAATCTCTGAAACGACGACCAATTTATTCATCATTCTAACGTTTGTGGGGTGTATTGCGTTTTTGGATGGCTGGGCAGCGCCGGCAAGTCATGCTATGCTGCCTCGGTTGGTACCAAAAGAGCAACTTGTAAAAGCAAACAGTTTCTTCTCTATCGTCTCTGAAACCATGAATCTAGGAGGCTGGGCACTCGGAGGAGTAGTTGTCGCATTGACAAGTGGACAATTTGTTATTATCGGTACAGTAGGCTTGTATATATTTGCAACGATGATAATGTTCGGTATTGACGATCCCACTCCATTCCAGAAAAATGAGATTAAAGGTAAATGGGGTAGTGAATTAACCCAAGGTTGGCAGATTGTATGGAGAAATCCGCTTTTCAGGAGTCTACATGTGATCATCATCTTTGAAGCGATTGCCAATGTTGTATGGATTGCTTCTATTCTCTATATCTTTGTGATAGAAGTTCTAGGTCAGACAGAAGCTTGGTGGGGTTACATTAACACAGCTTTCTTCTTGGGTATGATAATAGGAGGAATCATCTGCACTCGTTTTATAATTGTGGTTGAAAACAATCTGAAACGCTTGCTTATTCTATTGTCGTTTGGCATTAGTCTTGTCACTCTTCTTTTTGGAGTAACAACCATTCCCTGGATTTCCATACTACTTGTGATTCTGAATGGAATTATTCAACAATTGAAAGGCATCGTAAGTGAAACAATGCTTCAAAAATCCGCGACTACTGATGAACTCCCTAAAATTTATGCCGTTCAAAGTGCTTTAATATCACTGTTATTCGGTATTTCTTCAATAAGTTTTGGAGCTATTGCGGAGCTTTGGGATGTTAGGATCACATTTGTTCTTGCAGCAACATTGTTAGGACTTGGTGCTCTCTTTGCATTAATTCGCAGTCGAGATTTCAGCATTACAACTGAATAATATGCTTAATTCTTTAGATAGACTTATTGGTTTTAAAGATTTAACTAAGGCAATTAATATAGTTTAATAAAAAACGATTGGGCAGTTTAGTTGTCCAATCGTTTTTTTAAATCCTACTATAAATAAATTATTTTGATCCTGAATTGCAATCAATAGTATCCACTTTATTTTGATCTTCTTTATCTTTACTGACATTTTCTTCTGAACAAGCAGCTAAAATCATTATTATTCCTAACAACATCATTAAACTTCGCTTTTTCATTCTATCCTTCCTCATAATCAAGATCAATGTCCAAATATAGTTCTTCATATTTGGAAACATCGTATTTTCCAATAACATGATAATTACTAGAGGCTTCATCATTAGGCTTAAGTTTATTAAAATCGACTACATCTAGTGCATCAGATATCATTTTTAAATGATATCGTAGTTCATTTGTTGAATAAAGTGTTTGTGTTAGTCTAAAAATAAGAGACTATTAATTATTTTGGAACCTATGTATATGTTTACCATTAAAGTGACCGGCCCGCTCAGGTTTTTCACCTGATTCCTGTATCCTCGTCGTTTGCTCGATGAAGAACTAAAATACTCTATATAACTGCTACTAAGCATATAGTTTTTGCGGGGTAAAATCAGTAGACGGTGTAAGTGCATCGCGGCCTATGTGAAAGTTCCACTAAGTGAGTGCTTTAAAAATTTTTCCACAAATGCAGCCTTTTCTTTCATAAAGATTAATTTTATATCTTCTAATTGTATTACAACAAGTTCCCTATCCTGCATCATGAACATATTGTATCTAATAGAGGGAAATACTTGTTTGTTAATATAGTGAAGGAGTGATGATTTTGAAAGCCAATGATTCATTATTTAATAATGGCTTGAAAAAAAATGATAGTTCTACGAATACTGGGGCTCAAATTGCATTATTGGGCTCAGCCATTTCTACATTTGGGGACGCTCTACAAACACTTGGTGGAGCTATATCAATCGAAGAAAGTCGGATTTCTGACATTCAACAGCAACAAGAACTGGAGAAATTGCAAAGTCAAATTGATGATTTAAAAAAAGAACAGGTAAAGAACAACTCACAAAGTAATGATGTGGAGACACTCAATAAATTATTAGAAAGAATTGTTAAACGGCTTGAAAAAGAAGACAAGGAAGTGAATTAAATCATCTGTACAACTGTACGTTCCCGACATAATTCTTTTGAATAGCGGCTATAAGTGCACAAACTATATTCTTGATTTTATTACCTCTATCTCCCAAACCATTATTAGTAATGGGAAGCATACGTCCTCTTACTGTTGTTGTTAAAGATATTATTACTACTTTCCACCAAGTAATAGACAACTCCTACTATCTAGTTCCATAAAAACAGGACTGCCCTGCATATATGCAGAACAGTCCTGTAACGGATCTATTAATAATTCGAGTCTGAGACTTCGCCTTTTACGATACTAATACCCGAGCTTGCACCAATACGTGTAGCTCCTGCTTCGACTAGCGCATCGAAATCTTCTCCGCTGCGCACGCCGCCGGACGCTTTGACACCAATGTCTGGGCCAACCGTCTTCCGCATAAGAGCGACGTCTTCTACCGTTGCTCCGCCTGTTGAGAACCCAGTTGACGTCTTGACGAAATCAGCGCCCGCTTTGACGGATAGCTCGCATGCACGAATGATTTCTTCATCTGTTAACAAGCATGTTTCGATGATAACTTTGACCAATGTACCGTTAGCTGCTTCGACTACCGCACGAATATCTGATTCAACCCATTCGTCATCTCCGTCTTTCAGCGCTCCGATGTTGATGACCATGTCGATTTCTCCTGCTCCGTTCGCCACTGCATCTTTAGTTTCGAATGCTTTGACTGCAGAAGTAGTCGCTCCAAGAGGGAAACCGATTACCGTGCAGACCAATACATCGGTGCCTTTTAGCTGTTCAGCGGCATATGAAACCCAGCCCGGGTTAATGCACACTGATTTAAATTGATAGTCTTTTGCTTCTTGTATGAGCGCCGCGACTTTGTCTTTCGTTGCGTCGGCTTTCAATAATGTATGGTCGATCATTTGTGCTTTATTCATTTATGAACCACTCCTTTAATTATTTTGTAATTTCGTCATGCACAAGTGTTACAGGCTGTACTTTAGAGGCTGAAACTCCGTAAGCATGATAGATCTTTTCTTTTACGTCTTCGATATCTTCCGTGTTGCTGTGAATCGTCACGAGAGATTCGCCCACTTCTACGTAGTCACCGATTTTCTTATGCAGCACTAGCCCAACCGCCAAATCGATTTCGGATTCTTTTGTTGCGCGTCCCGCACCTAGAAGCATTGCAGCCGTACCGATTTCATCCGCAGTAATTGCAGAGACATATCCCGCTTCTTTAGCCGGCACGTCTATTGTAAACTTGGCCGTAGGAAGCTTCGATAGATCGTCAATGACGGATGTGTCGCCGCCTTGGGATTGCAAGAACAGTTTAAACACTTCAAGCGCTTTGCCGTTTTGAATAACTTCTTCGAGCATTTTTCGTGCTTCTTCCGTCGAGTCCGCTTTTCCTGCCAAACGAACCATATGGCTACCGAGCGTCAAGCACAATTCGTGCAAATCTTCCGGTCCATTGCCTTGCAATGTTTCGACGGCTTCTTTGACTTCGAGAGCATTTCCGATCGCATAACCGAGCGGCTGGTTCATATCCGAAATTACGGCCATCGTTTGACGACCGATTTTATTTCCGATTTGCACCATTTCTCCCGCCAGTTCACGAGCCATATCGAGGTCTTTCATGAACGCGCCTGTTCCGACTTTTACATCCAGAACAATTGCATCCGATCCCGCCGCAATCTTCTTGCTCATGATCGAGCTTGCGATCAACGGAATAGAACTGACCGTTGCCGTGACATCGCGCAGACTGTAAATCTTCTTGTCTGCAGGAGTGATATTGCCGGATTGTCCGATCACCGCAATTTTGTTCGTATTGACAAGATCGAAGAATTCTTTGTCTGTAATTTCAATATGGAAACCAGGAACGGACTCTAGCTTATCAAGTGTTCCGCCCGTATGACCCAATCCGCGGCCCGACATTTTAGCTACCGGGATACCAAGTGCAGCGACAAGTGGCGCGAGCACGAGTGTTGTCGTATCGCCAACTCCGCCTGTAGAGTGTTTATCCACCTTGACGCCTTCAATAGCAGACAAATCGACTTGGTCGCCTGACTCTACCATCGCCATTGTGAACTGCGCAGTTTCTTCCAACGTCATCCCTTGGAAATATACCGCCATTTGAAACGCCGACATTTGGTAATCTGGAATTGATCCGTCCGTATATCCATTGATGACAAATGAAATTTCTTCATTTGTTAACACATGACCATCTCGTTTTTTCTCAATCATATCTACCATACGCATAGCATCCACCACTCCTGTTTTTAAATTTATGTTTCATTTCTATTATAAAAATAGGCCAATGACAGTCGCTGAAAGGACTGAAGCCAATGTTGAACCCAAAAGTAATTTCAAACCGTTTCTTGCCACTTCGTCTCCTTGTTTTGAACTCAACGCCTTGACAGCTCCTGTAATAATCCCAATGGAACTGAAATTCGCAAAACTAACAAGGAACACCGATATCATACCTACTGCTTTCGTTGATAGGCCTGCCGAAATTTCCTTAAAACTCAACATCGCCACAAATTCGTTTGTGACAAGTTTGGTTGCCATGATGCTGCCGGCTTGTACACTGTCTGCCCAAGGCACGCCCATTACAAAGGCAATTGGCGCAAAGATATACCCCAAGATAGTCTGGAAGGAAACGTTGAACATCATTTCAAAGAGATAATCGATTCCGTTCATCAACGCGATGAAACCGATCAGCATGGCAGCTACAATAACCGCGACTTTAAAACCATCCATAATACTTTCGCTGATCATCTGGAAGAATGACAACTTCTTTTTCGACTCGATCGTTAGCGTATCTTCTTCCTCCGATAATTCATAAGGGTTGATGATACTTGCGACAATCAGTGCCGACATAATATTGAGCGCAATCGCCACTACGACAAACTGCGGTTCGATGATTTCCATATATGCACCAACGATGGCAACACTGACTGCACTCATCGCGGAAGTACAAAACGTATACAAACGTCTTTTTGAAATATCATCCATTTGGTCCTTGATAGTTAAGAACACTTCGGACTGCCCGAGAACCGCAGAGGATACGGCTATGTAGTTCTCCATTTTCCCCATGCCATTCAACTTACTTAGAACGATTCCTACATATTTAATGATGAACGGTAAGATCTTGAATTGATTCAATATACCGATCAACACGGAAATGAACACGATTGGCAATAAAACGTTCAAGAAGAATACGTATTCTCCTTCATTTTCCAATCCGCCAAACACGAAGTTGACTCCCGTTACCCCAAGATCAACTAGCTTCGAGAATAAAGCTGAAACAAAGCCAATGGAGACTACGCCCACTTTTGTATTTAACAAAATAAATGTCAAGACAAGCTGGGTTATCAGCATGATCACAATCGGTTTATAGCGAATTTTCCTGCGGTCTACACTGACAATCAAGCCCACGATTAACACGAGCAACAATCCAGTTATATAAAATACAAAGTTCATCATATTTCCTCCCTTGCATGTTGGTTACGCTTACACTTTGCTTCTTGCACACCATTTTCCTTAGGATACCATTGCGACCTGACTTTATGTATAGTATATCACAGACTTTGAGCAGATGTGCAATGCAAGTGAAACATTGTTCATTCCGAATAAAAAAAAGAATCACACTTTTAAATAAGTGGATTCTCCTAGTTTACTATTGGTGGAGCAACAAAGCCTGTGCTGTGTACTGGTCGGTTATGAAGATGTTCGCATAACCACCCTGAAGCGCTCCGTGAATGGCTTCTACTTTGCGGTTTCCGCCAGCCACAAGAATAGACTTTTCTTTTTGCTTCAACTCTTCCAGCCGGATCCCAATCGTCCGGTCACTGACGGTGGTCTCGCAAACTTCGCCTGTACGTTTGAAAAAGCGTGAACAAATATCGCCAATCGCTTCTTGTTGGAGTTGCTGTTCTTCTTCAGTCGTCAAATAACCAAGACGGAATAGTAGCGATTCGCTATCGACCGCACCTACCGTAAACATGGCGATATTCGCCTGTCTTCCAAGTTCAATGAGACGGTGCATATAGCGGTCCGATTCAATCACCTCTTTGACTTCAGGCGTGTCGACCAGAACAGGGAGTGGCAAGTAACGCGGAACAGTATGGAAGGCTTCCGCAAATTTATAAACCGTTTCAGAATCGTATGTATTAACGTCCGACAGGCCAATACCGCCTTTTAGCTGGATGACCTCGACTCCTTTTACATCTTTTTGCTTCAACGCGTTGGCTACCCGATACATCGTCCGCCCCCACGTCACGCCAAGGATATCGCCGTCTTTTATAGTTCGATGCAAATAATCCGCCGCTTCCGTGCTGATGGCTTGAATCACATCTCCCTCGTCTTCTACTGCCGAGTACGCAATATTCACTTCTTCGATTTGATATTTGTGCTGCAAAGATTTCGCCAATTGATTATTATCATGAAAAGGATCGATAATGTCGATTTTCACATAGCCATTCTTTTTCGCTTGTTGCAGAAGCCTCGAAACGGTCGGCCTCGAAACGCCTAGTTTTTTTGAAATGGCGAGCTGAGTATAATCAAATTGATAGTAAAGTTTGGCTGCCTCTATAATTAGTTGCTTTTTATCAATCTCCAATGCGAGTCCCCCTTATATTACGACCTAATCATGAGTACGAAACTGCTTAACTAGGCCGAGTATATCACAGTCGTAAATCAGCGGAAAGTCGCTCTCACATTTCTTCCTCGCGAGGCGATTTTTTTACTCCCAGAAGATCAGCTCGTATTTTCTTATATCCTTTGACAATATCCAAAATACTTATGAAAAACACAATCCATAGAAAAGGGTTCGATAAAGATAAACCAACTTGTGAAATACCGCCCATTAGAGTAAAGATTATAATTAATGAAAAGAAATACGTAAGTAATATAACTTGCCACAAAGGATTAAATCTTGAGACATCCTCTTTTTGAGGTCGATTCATAAAAAGGCTAATAACAGTAATCAATAGTATGAGTCCAATAAGTATTGATTTGGGTATATTTATAAAAGGAATCAACTTGGGAAAGAAATCATAAATCAGTAATAATGTAAGTGCTGCTAGTGTTATAATGCCCCAAATTTGACGTTTCACTTCACATCACCTCTTCAAACATATTAAATTTCTCACTATACACAATTAGAGAAATAGATGTTTACTCTGCATTCATCTCTTGCATTATTAAACAACTTACGGATAAAATCCATAATTAGTATTATTATACAGTTTTAAAATAGAATGTACACCTCGTTCTTAAAACGTAAAAATTATAGGATCAAACAGCAAACGACGACAGTAAAGACCATGATGAACTTCAGCATCTTTGGCAATCATATACGCACCAAATAACAAAGCCCCTCATTCATGTCCATTCACGACATAAACAAAGGGCTTACTTTTGTAAAAATTACTGTTCCTCTTCCTCATCACACGGCGGCTTCCTAACAATCGTCTTTCCACTTGAATACAACCCACTTGCCGACAACCCCATAATAATCCCTCCCAGTATCCCCGACTTCCAATCATGGGGAAACAAGTAGAAGATTCCGCCACCGATGCCTAATAGTAAAGAAAAAATCGGAATCAGTTTCTTCGGCAATCCGTACATCTTTAAAATTTCCGTTAATCCGATAATAACGGGGATCAATACAATATCCGAAACTTCCAATGCGTGTCCTCCTCTTTTTACTATTCTATTCAGACTGTATGCAAGATGAATCGGCGGTTTGCATACAGTGTAGAAGAAAGATTGCCGAAAGGAGATACGTATGGTCACTGGATTGCTCATAATTTTGGGATTAGTACTTTTATTGCCGTTTACCGTTCCGAAGATCGAACGTAATTTGGAAATGTTTTTATTCGTTATGGGATGCGCTGCGGCATTTGTCAGTGGCGTGTTGCAATGGGAGTTGTGGATGCAGGCGGTACGCGATCCCTTGCATATTACGCTTGCCGTTCTCGTAGCAGGAATTCTTTTTCGCTGGATACGTAAACCGTTTGAGAAGATTGTGCTTTCAGTAAGTCGAATTCTACCATTCCGACTTTTTCTGGCATTGACTATTATGATGTTAGGGTTGATCTCAAGCGTGATTACTGCCATCATCGCAGCGCTAGTTCTCGTGGCTATTGCGTCCGTCTTGCAGATGGATCGACGTTCAGAAATCCGCTTTGTGATACTCGCATGTTACGCAATCGGCATGGGTGCTGTTCTGACGCCAATCGGCGAGCCACTTTCAACGATTGCGACGAATAAACTCGACGAGGACTTTTACTATCTAATGAACTTACTCGGTACAGATATCCTAGCTGGTGTCTTCGTCTTCGGACTGCTCGCTTTCCTCATCATTCGTCCACGCAACCGTTCGCTGTTCCGTTCTTCCGGACAAGCGGCAGAGTCATACATAAGTATTTTTGGACGCAGTGTAAAAGTATATGTATTTGTATTAGCTTTAACATTACTTGGCGCAGGATTTGAGCCGCTGATCACGCTGTACTTGCTTGACCTGCAGCCCTTGACACTGTACTGGATCAATATGATTTCAGCTGTACTTGACAATGCAACACTGGCTGCCGCGGAAATCAGTCCCGCGATGGACGAGTCAACGATCCAAGCGCTGTTGCTCGGCTTGCTGATCAGTGGTGGGATGTTGATTCCCGGAAACATCCCGAATATTATTGCAGCCGGTAAACTCAATATCCGTAGCGGGGAGTGGGCGCGAGTCGGTGTACCACTTGGCTTGCTTGCGATGGTTGTCTATTTTGTTATTTTACTTTACAGACAATGAAAAAAAGACCGCGTAGGCGGTCTTTTCGTTTTACTCGATTACTTTTACCCAGACTCTATACTTTTTGTCATCCGTCTGAACCAATTTAGTATTAGGGCTCGGTGCATTATTTTTCTTTGTGAAGCCTGCTTCAAACGAAGATGTTTTAGTACTCTCCCCTAGATTTTCCTCAGAAGGCATGCCGATTCCAATCGCATCCGTAACTGTCCACGTGTCATCTTTCTCTCTGTTCAACTTTGCGATAAATATTTCTTCTGTGTCATCTAATGTCCCTTTATAGACACTGATTACTTTATTATTATCGACTTCCAACGTGCGGTACATTTTCACAACTTCCGCATAACCTTCATCTGTATGAAGCTGTTCGAGTGCCTCTTGTGGCGTGTTCGATGTACTGTTCTTATCTGCGGTCTGACAAGCAGCCAGTATAACTGCCAAAAATGTAATATAAAATAGTTTCCGAAGCATAAGATCCTCTCCTTATCTATTTTATTGAATACCCTACTACGGGTTATATTCAATTATTATTTCATCTTAGAATCTACTAATTAAAAAATACGTTCTTTGTTTTTCTCGATAAGCTTGAAATGCACGTCTGATGACGATCCACTATAGATATGATTACTCACATCCGAGATATCGAGAATTTCATTGAGCTCAATGAATTCTGTGCGATTACCTTCCACTGTCATCGTGTAAGGCCCTGCTATATTCATCAGTGACTCCATTTTCGATTCTTCTGAGCCAAATCCTGTGTCCATAAACTCCAGTTCGAATGTTGCGGGTTTGCTGCTGTGGTTTTTCAATGTCAGCTCACACTCCCCCTTCATCCGTACATTATCTTCTACTGTATCAAATGTACATTCACCGTTCTGGTCGTACGAAATCGCGCCAATTCCACTCGCGATCGTTTCCTGATATGCCGTCACGAGATAGCCTGGAAGCAGTGCGTACAAAAACAACACTAGTACAGCCGCCACTACATAAAATTTCTTCAACCCATAAATTAGTAATGCCATCGCGATCAAGAATATAGTAGTAGCCACTATCCCTTTCCACACGAAACCATCTTCGTTTTGAATAGGAAACGACATAAAGGTAATGGTCGCCCCTATGAGCGGGTTATTCGGGTAGGGGAAAAATAAAAACATACAGATGGCAAGCAGCACCACTGCGCTTATAAGTGCGGTTATATTTTTTATCAAAACGTTTCTCCTTCAGTTGAAAAATTGTTCATCTACTTATTTAATTTGTCTGCAATCGATTGCAGGATTTCATTTTTCCGTTCTTGTAATTTAAGAAGTTTCAACGCAAACCATACACTAAAAATCAGGAATACGATTGGGATAATGTAGATCAATAGGCTGAAAATAGATATAAACGATAAAAACATATTGTTGTGCATATGTACTTCCTCCTTTCATGACTTATGTGGACCGCTTCTTTTTTGAAAACAGATTAGATACCAGCCTCGGATTGCAATACATCGCTTGGTTCTTTCACTTGCAAGACGTTCTACTGCTCAGGAGAGTGATTTCTCCATAGAAACTACAGCAATTGACGTACCATCCGTTCTATGTAATACGGATTCTTCACACACATGATAGCCGATCGATTGATAGAGCGAGATATTTTTCTGCACATCTGCTCGCACTTTGCATGCTACTACTCTTTTCCCTTGTTGCGTCGCATAATCCTCTAAAAAGCGGAGTATTTCTTTCGCGATGCCTTGACCTTGTCTTTCTGGCACGACAGAAAATCTAGAAAAGTAGAGACTCTCCTCTTCCAATCGAAAACGAACCATTGCAACGGGTTCTTCTTCTATATAACCGATAACCGCCTGTTCCCCATCTTTCAATGCAGCTGTAATACTCTCTACCGTTTCTTTCAGCGCACTCGTTGGCGGTTCAGCATGTTCGTATATCAAAAAGGCGCGAATCATCACGTCACGGATAATTGGCGCGTCAGATAATTTTGCTTCGATAATGTTCATAGTCACCCTCATTTCAAATCATTCTAGTGTTCTCATGAAAATACAGAAGCGAACGCTGCAATGTCTCCATTCTCAAACAGCTCAATCGTCTCATACTCTTTGTCTAACTGAATTTCATAGAGTGTCTGTTCTTGAAACGTTTTTGATTGACCTTTGTCTTGATCTTTATCATACAGTATACGCAATGTATCTCCGTCGCCTTCTACGTCAAAGTTTGCAAATTCTGCGGCATAATCTTCTTGATTTTCATGAGAAGCGTTAAAATAAATGATCAGTTTATCTTCCGACGTGTTGAAAAATAAGTACACACCATTATCAACTTGTGCTTGTTCGTAGAATTCCTGATCGCTCTTACTCAAGTCCTTTATCGCTACCTCTTCATAAGACAACGTCCGGTTCGTGTTACATCCTACGAGCACTAGTGCACAAAGAGCCATTACCAAAAGTTTTTTCATCAACTCTCCTCCTGCCTTTTGTGTGGTAAAGAGTGAAGATTTCTTTAATTATCTATAACACTACTATTTCCCATGTTTTATGTAAAGCAAGTGCAAAAAAACACTGCGGGAAAGAACAGTGTTTCTTGATAATAATATAGAAAGTTTACGTAGTCTGTATATCCGGATTTATTTGAAGTTATTGACTAACTAAGTGTGGTTTCCCGACTCATTTAGTCCAAGATCCTAAAAAAGCGGTGTTCTATGAGCGGTCGCGGATCGTCTATGATCACTTGCACTGAACCTATGAGCACTCGCGGACTCGGATAGAGCGAATATCACGTGCGATAGAGCGGTCAATCCCATTCTATGAGCACTGGCGCAAATCTATGAGCGGACACGGACGCGAACACGCACCCGCCCTAACCCATTATCCACGATTCTGCATTCAGAAATGAACACCAGTCAATCGAAATGCAAGGCGCGGCCTTCTCGTCTCCCACTCACTTTGTCCTAAATCCAATCACCGATATTTAATCCAGCCGCCATCTTTCTTCTCGCCACTCCCACGCTTGCTCAAACGCCCAAGCACAAACGCCCCCGCGACTAAACCAATCGCCGTATTCGTTTTCTTATTAAACACTTGCTTGACAATCAAATTCATATTCTGCGGACGCTCCGCTAATCTTCGCATGAAGTACCCGTACCAGTCCTCGCCAAATGGTACGTATGTACAGAAGTTATAGCCCTCTTTCGCCAGTTGCAACTGCAACTCGTTGCGGAAACCGTATAACATCTGGAACTCGAACTGATTACGGGAAATATCATGCTCTTTCACAAATCGCTTCACATGATTGATGATATTGTGGTCATGTGTCGCAATCGACGTGAACGTTCCATGCAATAAATGTTCTTCAATAATCTTTATATAATTTTCATCAATATCTACTTTATCCATATACGCGACGTCAGGCGACTCTTTATACGCGCCTTTCACTAAACGAAGACGTGTATCCTCGTATCTTTTCGTATTGTCCATCGCATTGTGGAAATACGCTTGAATGACCGTACCGATATTTTTATAGCCCGCCACCTTCAATTCATCGAGTAGCTTAAACGTCGGGTCTAGCCGGTCGTAATTTTCCATGTCGAAATTAACGAAGATCTCGTTTTGGCTTGCACGTTCAACGATTTCTTCGATTTGTTGTTTACAAAAGTCATAGTCAATATCGAGGCCAAGCTGTGATGGTTTGAGTGAGATGTGCGCATCCACTTGATGTTCTTGGATTGCGTCCACTACGGCTAAGATTTGTTCTTTCGCTTCGATGGCCTCGCTTTTTTCGAACACAAATTCACCCAGATTGTCGATCGTGCATGAAATACCTGCTTGATTGAGCTCTTTGACACTTTTGATCATTTCTTCGATGTTGGTTCCTGCCACCACTTGTTGGGCTCCTAATTGGAAGCCGTATTTTTGGGCAGCTTGATTTAATAGTTGATTTTCAGATAATCCAATAAAGAAATCTCTTAGCATAGTTTCCACCTCAATTATATATTTAGTATATTGAAATTATAACACTATTTCGTCATGTAAGCCCATACAATAGTTTATTCAGTTTATTCTCAAAATCCGATAAATGGTAACATGCGATCTGCGGGACTATTCGGTTTGATGATTTCTTGTAAATCGAGTAGCGGTATCGGGAAATAAGGGAAACCTGCCACGTAAGGAGAAATTTCGTACAATTGGAAGTAAACGACCAAACTAGTATCGGCTATATAGAAATCCTGATCAGGACGTATTTTAGTGAATGGTTCTAAGACGGGCGTTTTCCATTGCTGAATATGACGTCTAATATATTCCGAGATTTTCTGGACATATGGACTGCCCGGCTTAAATAAATCTTGCAAATTGTATTGCCTTCCCGTCTTCGTATCGAGCGTCAGCGATTTAACGTATGTCATACCATGCGCTCCGCCTGTGAATGAGTAGACGATTAAGTTGATGCTTAAAATATCACGTTGGTTATTTTTCACTTCGTAATTTGCCACTAGTTCCACAAGACTTGATTCATAATAGTTATTTTCCACAAGTAATTTATTCATTTCCTTGAAGAGTACGTCATTTAGCTTCTTCTGGACTTTTGGATCATCCAGTTTCGTGATGACAGGATAATACACATCCACTTTTGGCCTCGTATTCGATAGATGATACGTTTCTATAACAGCAGGATTTTTCATCGTTTCATCCTTCCCCAGACATTTGTCTACTATATGCAAGAGTTGGATGGAAAGTTTCTCGCTTTTTTTTCTGTCATATGATAGGATAAACACTGACTGATATGAGGATGTGAAGTAAAATGATCAATATTACATTACCTAAACCGGACGTAACGATCGTTCGCAGAAAACAAGAAATGGGACCGGATGAAACACCGATCAAGCCAATCTATGGTTTCATCGATTTTCATGATATTCCACGGGATAAAGGCGGCCTTTTGTTGTTCTTCAACCAAAGCGACGAGTTGTTATTCGTAGGAAAAGCACGAAAATTACGTCCACGTCTGAAAAAGCATTTTGAAGACCAAGTGTCTCCATTGCGTAATCACCGTGAAGAAGTAGCGAAAATTTCCGCTGTTATCATCGATGATCCAATGGAACGCGAAATCTACGAAACGTACGTAATCAACACACAGCAAGCCAAGTACAACGTAGAAAAAGCATTTTTCAGAGACTGAGCTGTCTGCCTTCGCAGACGGCTTTTATTTTTGTCTACAATCCGTCAGCTTCTTTTGATAACCGAACATCCATGACATCCGCCACATGAATTCTTTCTGTTCCGAACGGGTCGCGCAGTACAATTGTCATCGTCTGCAAATCGAGCGCTTCAATCACCCCTTGATGAAAGCGGACTTCCCCATCATGCCACGTCTTGATCCATGTCTCGCAACGTCTGCGCCAAGCTACTTCAAGCGTCTCCTGCATCGTTTGTAGCTCCCAGTCAGTCAACTCGAGTCGTTCTATATAGTGGTCCTCTCGTTGCCAATCACGCAGTCTCTCGAGGTGTTCAGGCAGCATTAGCGAGGTCCACTTCAATTTCCCTCTATCTCGATTGCTTTCCATCACGTATTCCCCATTTCTTAAGCGTATGTACGTTCGTAGTATACAGAACGTACATTCGAAAATCAATAGTAAAAAAGACCATCGCTTGAAAAGCGATGGCCGAGTGTTTATTTAGGTAATTTGAATGAACCGACAAACACTTCAAGTTCCTGCGCCATTTGATTGGTCTGCATGGAACGTTCTGAGATTTCTTCGATGCTTGCTGTCGTTTGCTCGGCAGCTGCTGCAATATTATTCGTCATATCTTCTATATTTTGTACAGAGTGTGTCAAGTGCTCGATCAACTGAACAGCTTCTGTTGATTTCGAAGCTTCTGACGTCATCAAGTTCGAGATGTTTTTAATTTCTTTAACAGTTTCTCCAACTGCGACGGAAATATTACTCAAAGACTCAGACGTTAGCTTCACCGTTTCTGTACCTTTCGTGATGTGTTTCGTATTTTCTGATGTGGAAGTAATGACTTGCTGGATGCGATCCGAAATATCTTTCACCAGCTTCTCTACTTCAAGTACTTCCTGATTGGATTGCTCAGCAAGGTTACGTACTTCTTCCGCAACTACCGCAAAGCCTTTACCGTGTTCACCTGCACGAGCCGCTTCAATGGATGCGTTCAATGCGAGTAAATTCGTTTGAGCTGCGATTCCCGCGATGGAGCCCGTGATGTTTTGAATCTTCGTCGTAGACTCAACCAAGTTTTGGATGGTGTCTCCTACTTCTTGTGAACCATTTCTAATTAATTCCATATCGTCACGAATTTCTTCCGCACGTTTCGCGCCTTCTAGTGCAATCTTCATCGTTTCATTGGAATTATTTAGCATGGAATCGGCACTTTGCTTCGTGTTGTCCAAACCACTTGCTAATCCCGTCAGAATACCCGTTGCGTGCTCCGCAGACGACGTGCTATCTGTAACCGCTGTGACAACTTCTTCAATATTATTCGCAACCATCGTAATCGCTTCACGCATTTCAGAAAGTGATGCAGAAGTTTCTCCCGCGTTTTCAGATAAATGCTGCGAAGTCGTATTCATCGTCGCAATCATATCTTGTAAGTTCACCGTCATCCGATTCAGTGTACGAGCCAAGTCGCCCACTTCGTCTTGTGATTTCACTTCTGTCGGTTGAACCGCCAAGTCGCCGTCCGCAATTTTCTTCGCTTGCTCAATTAAACTCGTAATCGGCTTCGTTTTCCGACGAATCAGGAAGCCTGTTCCGACTGAAGCCAGCAACATCGGAATGATACTAAGCAAAATCCCATCGCGTACGACATCCCATGTACGTTGTTTGACAATGTTGGCATCAAAATCAATGACACTTACTGCGATGATTTCTTTACTAGTATCCTGATCCTTATGAATAGGCGCATAACCTGAAAGTCGCTTCATGTCGCCATACTCGTAAGGTTGAGAGTAGGTTGGATGTTGGTGTTCAAGTAACTCATCAATCGCTTCTTTATCCAAATGGAACTGATCTCCCGGTTTAAACCCTTTCGCCCTCAAATTATCGTCAAGCGCAATGAGTTTTCCGTCCAAATCCACAATATATTGTGTTTCAAATATATTCTTGTGTTCAGTTGTCCAGTTCAACGTCTTACCAATCTCATCTTGTGTATCTGCCTCACCAGCTAATGCCTTGTCCATATCACCCGGTCGAATCAATCCAGTAGTAATATTGGCACATCCATATGCTTCAATTCCTGCAGCGTCATATAATTTGTCATAAGCAGTCTTATATGTAGCTAGTGATGTAATGGCTAACATCACCACCAAGATTCCAGCTATAATCGTACCTAGCTGAAATGTTAACGAATCTTTAACTTTCATCAAACCTTATGCCCACCTTCCTATTTAGTTCATCTAGTTCATTCGTTGTCTTTATCATACGCTATCAATCTACAATTAAAAAGAAGAAAATGAAAAACTCTTTAAATATAAAATAATAAGCAAGACGTAGGTATTATTATCGTGTCACAACTGTTTCATTTCGTATATAATATTGTATGATGAATAGTATATAAACATAAAGTTTCTTGAAGGAAAGGGAGGCGTTCTTTTTGAATGAAAAACAAACAATTTTTAATTTGGTACATTTAATGGATCAAGTGACGAATAAAATGCTGATCCGTTTCCAGCAAGAATCTAAGCTGTCCCTAGGCATCTCCCATATCCTTGTGTTGCTAGAGTTACATAACAAAGGTGAGCAACGTCCTTCTGACTTGGCTGAGACACTAGGCTTTACACCCGCTTCATTGACGCATTTGTCGTCAAAGCTCATTAAAAGCGAGTTTATTACGTTGCGGAATGATGAAAAAGACCGCAGAACAAAGTATTGGAAAATAACTCCCATGGGCCTAGAAATTTTAGGTGAAGCACAGAGATGTGGAATGCAAGTGCGTTCGGAGTTCTTTAGTCACTTATCGGAAGCTGAACGAAATAGTTTAATCCAAATTTACACTAAGTTAAATAACACGTTTGTTTGAGGGGAGCTGTTCCACTACGGAGCAGCTTTTTTGTTTTGGCAAGGGTATAGCTAGATAACTGGTAAAGGATGTTGCGAACTCGCTCATTCTTCCATACAAAAAAGCTGCCCCATAAAATCAGGACAGCTTTGAATAATGTATTAACGTAATTTGATAGATCCGCCGTCGACCATCATCGTTTGACCGGTGATGTAAGAAGCGTCTTCGCTCGCTAGGAATACTGCGGTGCGACCGATGTCTTTCTCTGGATCACCAAGGCGTCCAAGTGGATTTTTCGCAAGAATCGCTTGATAAGCTTCGGGATTTTCTTTACCCCAATGCTCAATGCCTGGTGTTTTAGCAATTGGTGAAATAAGGTTACACGTGATACCGTATTCTCCCCATTCATTCGCCGCCACTCTTGTGATCCCGCGGATAGCTTCTTTCGCCGCAGCGTATGAACCTTGGTTCACATCACCGTTTAATCCTGCACCGGATGAGAAGTTAATAACGGATCCTTTTGACTCTTTCAAGTGCGGAAGAGCCGCTTGCATCAAGTAGAGCGTCGGATAAAATCCTGTATTGAACGACAGGTCTATGTCTTCTTGTGTCATCTCTTCAATAGATTTCATACGTGAAGCATGAGCGTTGTTAACTAAAACATCCAATTTACCGAGTTTCGTTACAACTTGCTCAACAATGGAAGGTAATTCTTCTCGTGCAGTTAAGTCCGCTTGAAGAAAAATCGATTGCGGAGAGATTTTCTGCAATTTTTCAATCGCCGCTTCGCCTGCTTCTTTGTTCAAGTCAACGATCGCAACAGTCGCTCCTTCTTTTACGAATGCCGTAGCGATTCCTAATCCGATGCCTCCTGCTCCGCCTGTGATGATTGCCACTTTTTTGTCTAATTTCATATGTATCATCTCCTTATTAATTTTATTTTAACATTAAACTAAATTCAATGTAAACTAATTAACCCCGTCCACACGTATGCTTCATATCAAGATTTCAGCTAGTGGAACTGCTGAAGGTTTACCAAATAAATAACCTTGAAATAATTGGTATCCTTTCGCTTTCAACCACTCAAAATCTTCTACTTCTTCTATCCCTTCCGCTAATGGAATCGCATCTACCGCTAGCGCTTTTTCAAGAAACTTCGCTGCTATAACTTGCTTAGCAGGATCAGTAGCGACACCTTGCACATACTTAATATCAAGCTTCATATAGTTCGGACGAAGAAAAGACAATACTTCAACCGTGTTATAGCCTTCCCCTACATCGTCAAGCGCATACTCGAATCCTCTTGAATGATAGTACTCCAAAATGGTTTTTAAATGGTCCATGTCTTCTACTTTTTCTGACTCCACTACTTCAAAAATCAAACGGTATGGGTCAATCTCCAAATCATTCGCTAATTTAATAGTAGATCGCAAGCAAAACTCAGGTGAATATATAGACGTTGGAATGAAATTAATGAATGCTTTTTGCGTAATACGCTTTGCATACCGAACGGCCGTCAGACGACAGACTCTGTCGAGAGCATATAACCTACCGCGTTCTTTTGCTGCGGTGAAGATTTCATTTGGATAGATCACTCTACCGTCTTTATGGTAGAAACGTGCGAGTAATTCATAAGCATAAATCTCAAGGTCCGGTGTAACAATAGGCTGATAGTGGCTCGTTAGTTGTTCATCTTTAATCACTTGGTCAATCCACTGCATTTCGACGACTTGCATGACTTCCGAGAACGGCCGCCAGTCGGTTTGGTCCAGACGAAACTGAATAGAATCCATTTCTACTGCATGATCGACGCAAAAGTCGTATAATTCTTTTATCCCTTGTTCTTTTACATGAAATGTTTGGTCTTCCTGGCGCACCAGCATATGAGCTCGTTTCAAATGCTCTTCTATTGAAACGATCAGTGCGGGTTGCTGACATTTTTCAAATGATACTTCATAATCAATATCACGGACAATGCAACCTTTGCAAGGCATTTTTTTCACTCCTTCTACGTCTGATTGAAAAATTATATCACATTTGAGGTACTTTACTCACATATACGATGTAAAAGTAGAGTATTTCTAGTTAATTAGCATGCCAGTGTTTAGATTACTTTCATTTGTGGAATGACAAGGATATAGAACGTTTACCCGTTTAAACGTAAGTAAGACGTTCAAGGTTAGAAACGCACTTATTATGTGGAGGTGACTAGATTGAAGGTGCTCTTGTATATTAGTGCCATAGTCGCCGTTGCGGCTTTAGTAGTTATCGCAATTGCTATTATCAAAACAGCCAAAGCGGTCAAAGAAGCAATGACAGATGTAAAAGAAACGATGAAACGTGTAGAACTGAAAGTGGGCGGGATTACGGATAAAGCCGATCAGCTCATGACGCAGACGAACCAAATTGCAGAAAATGCGAATGCAAAACTGCAATCGGTTGACGGATTGGCGGCTTCAGCGAAAGAACTTCGTGAATCCACCGAGTACGTGCAGAACTCTATCGCTAAAATGGCGGATCAAGTATCAGCGCCTCCAGGCAAGTATGCCAAGTTGATGGAGCAGACGACTGCATTGTCTGAAGTAGCGTCCAAGATGTATTACAAAATGAAGCAGAATAACGGAGAGAGGTGAACTTGATGGATTGGGTACTAGGAATAGGCGTACTGCTAATTGGCATCGCGCTACTAATTGTCGCAATCGTGTTGATCAAACCGCTCGGGAAGTTGACCGAGGTGTTGGAGAGTGTCAAGAAGACGACCGATACCCTGCCGTCAACGGTAGCGGAAGTTACGGGTCAGACACAGCAGATCCTTCATACGACAAATGATACGATCAGTAATGTAAACAAGCAGATTTATGAAGTCACTCCTGTTTTCCAGATTGTTGGAGATGTCGGTGAGGCTTCACGTGAGGTAACGACGGCTGCACTGGATACGACGATTCGTTTTAAAGATCGTGTAGGCCATGCGGGTGAGTTTGTCCGAGAGAAAGAGTATAAAGGGTTGTATGGTGTGGCGACGCTGGCGTTTTATTTGATGCAGCAGCGCAAAGAGCTTAAGAAGATGCGACCATAAGTGGAAGAGCTGTTCAGAGAGTCTTACAAAGACTTTGTGAATGGCTCTTTTTTGTGGGATGGGATAAGAGAAGCAAACGTGGAGAAATAATAAAAAATAAAACATTAGTCAATTTCCCACTTTCAATCTGTCTATTCTAAAGCGAAACACTATCTGTCCTACCTAAACCAAACGAAGGCGCCTCCCAAGCAGTAGGCGTAGTGAAGAGACAGGGACAGGCGCCCTTACCTGTCCTTGGCCCTTCACGGAAGCTATCTGCTAGCGCCGTAGTGAGTTCAATGACGTTTCTACTTCCCCACTCACTAGGTTAGAAGCAAAAAAAAGACTGAAGATCAAGCCTGGGTAGGTTTGGTCTTCAGTCTTTGCCAGCGCTTAGATAGAGTCTGGCGCTGGTAGTCTTTTGGTTGGTTGGTTCTGCTCTGCATGGTCTTTTGCTGTACTTACGGATTGTTTACGCTTTTTGAAGATGTAGTAACCTAGCATAGCTGAACCGTAGATGTTGCCTAGTTTTTTGTTTTGCTCTGATGTGTCTGTGTGCTCTCCTTTTTGTTGGACAGATGATGACACGTCCACAAGTGAAGAAGTTAATTGATGTGTAGATTCGCCAAGGTCCCCGATTACTTGGAACAATGGTGTGAGATTTTCAATTTTTGTATTGATATCTGCTAATGAATCATTACTGTTTTTGATTAAGTTTCCTGTTTCATCCAAGATACCGTCAAGTTGTTTCGGAAGTGCCCCTACTGTCTCATCGACATCGTGTAGGATATTTCCAACTTGTTGTAGTACTTTAGCGAAATAGATAGCTAAAATGACGAAGGCAATACCAATCAGTATAACGCCAATTCCAACGAGATCCATTCTCAACCCTCATTTCCTTTTACGTAGTTTTTGTACTTCTTTTGCCGCGTTGCCATGAATTATAAACCTGAGCGCCGAACTCTCCATATTGAATGGCTTGAACGAACTTTTCTGTTCCCGGAAGAGAACCGTCCTCTTCAAACTGTCTTGTCCGTTTGTTTACTTCTTCACTCAAGTACTGGCTTGACCGTCCGATATTTTCGATAGTAGAAAATAAAGGTGTCGTTGCAGCGAGTTTCACTTGAACATCTGTTGCCAGTTGTTCCGTCTCATTTAAGGTTCCATATAATTGCTCCATGCTTTTGTCCAGCTCTGCCTCTACCCCTTTTACCGTTCCCATGACTGTCAGCAATAAGTTTGAAGACTTCGTCAGTAACAATGAAAGGTAGATGGCGACAATCAATAGTGAGATTGCGATCAATAGTAGACCAATGTACGCCATACATACATCCTCCTCTCCAACAGACTAAATACACCTTATCATTCTATACCACTCTCAGTTTTTCTAAAACATTAAACATCTAAAGTTCTGTAATCGGATTTAGGAATTTTACTTTTCATGTTTTGTAAATGGGGACGGGGAGAGAAAAGTTGATCTACGTTCCAGGCGGACGCGTTCGGGAGGGCTCGCGGTGAGCCAACTGTTCGCTTCGCTCTCTTAGTTGTCTCTCCTGTCGAGCTGATCCTCCCCGAGTCGCCGCCTTCCACTTCGATCAACTTGGTGTCGTTTTTTAACTTAGTTAGTATAAGATCAAACTCTAATATCGAAGAGATCAACCTATTATTGGTGAATACTACTTTATCATGAGCTGAATATAGAGTATTTCTATATTACAAAATCCCTCAGCTGATTTTTACAGGCGAGGGATTTTGTATTTGCTATGTATTTGGCAATAGTCATGCTATTTCGTGCAAAAAATCCTATGCCCCATTAGAAGCATAGGATTCTTTATTAATGTTCATGTCGTCCGACGCAACGCTCGCATTCGTACATTACAGATTCTTGCTTTTCCTTGAATTGGTTACCACATTCTGTACAAACCTTTTCCACCATTTGTCTCGTCTGCTCTGTGTTCTTTTTCATCGTTCATTCCTCCATTCGGTTAGTTAGTATTCCTCTGTACTGATACAGCTTCTTTTCTTGTTATTAATATATAACAGAGTAGTCTGAGTTGTCATTCATTTCAGACAGAAGCTATTATTTCGCGACGAATTCCAAAAGAGCACGACGAATGATAGATTATGTGCTTTAAAATAGAAAGTGGTATGTCACTGTACTGACATACCACTTTTTTACTTTACATCATCAGGCCGTATACCATCACAGCCGCGATGATGACAAGAGTTATAACAAACACCGTCCATTGCATGTTATCAGGCTTCTCTGGTCTACTATCCCATTTCTGCATGAACAAACGCTTCCTTTCTGATGTGTTAGTTCTTCATATATTAGTTTTCCCTTGCATCGGTGAATTAAACAATGCTTATTTACGTATAACTAAGAAAAGACTTTCCTATTAGTGAATGTACTTACTAGTATTTCATCACAAAAAGCTGATAAATTTTTGCATGAATTTATTAAATGAATAATGAAATGGATATGTTAGAAATCTCACCAAGCAAGTAACCGCTTACATCTACAAGACTTTTTCCTTTTTATCAAACTTCATAAAATAAACACACAATTTAGAACTTTCTTATGTTCAATCAGTTTTTTTCATGTTATTATGAGTAAACGTTGACTCAGTAACGGAGGTTAGATGATAAGTGATGAAGGTGAAAAAAATGGAAACTCAAAGTGTACAAGTAGAAGATATCTTAATTGCCAACCAGTTGCTGAAAGACATAGTTGCGCACACGCCTTTGCAGAAGAATGATCGTCTATCGGAAAAGTATGATTGCCACGTGTATATTAAGCGCGAAGATTTGCAGCATGTCCGTTCCTTTAAACTGCGCGGTGCGTATTATAAGATGAAACGCATTGAAACAGAAGCTCGTAAAAAAGGAATTGTCTGTGCGAGTGCAGGAAACCATGCACAAGGCGTAGCATTCGCTTGTGCGAACCTGGACATTGACGGCAAAATCTTTATGCCACAAACGACTCCTAAACAGAAAGTTAATATGGTGAAAATGTTCGGACGCGATCGTATCGAAATCATTTTAGTCGGTGATACTTTCGATGATTGTTTCGAAAGTGCAGTCGAATTAATGGAAAAAGAAAAGCGTATTTTCATTCATCCTTTCAATGATAAGGATATTATCGCGGGCCAAGGGACAGTGGCTGTCGAAATTATGAATGATATTGAAGAACCGATCGATTATGTCTTCGCAAGTATCGGCGGCGGTGGATTGATGTCTGGTATCAGCACGTACATCAAAAACTTGTCGCCTCATACGAAAATGATTGGGGCAGAGCCAGCAGGCGCCGCTAGTATGAAAGCGTCGATTGATGCACAAAAGATCGTGCCGCTAGCCAATATCGATAAATTTGTCGATGGAGCAGCCGTGAAGTGTGTGGGCGAGCTTAATTATGAAATTTGCAATGAATATCTTGAAAACATCGTCAGTGTCCCTGAGGGGAAAGTATGTACCGCAATTCTTGATCTATACAATGAACACGCGATTATCGCGGAGCCAGCAGGCGCCCTTCCGATTGCAGCACTTGATTTTTATAAGAATGAAATCAAAGGCAAGTGCGTCGTTTGTGTAATCAGTGGCGGTAATAATGATATCGGACGAATGCAGGAGATTAAAGAGAAGTCGATGATTTATGAAGGCTTGTTGTATTATTTCTTGGTCGATTTCCCACAACGTGCAGGTGCATTGCGTCAGTTCCTTGATGGTGTGCTTGGGCCTGAGGATGATATTACGATGTTTGAGTATACGAAGAAGAATAATAAAGAAAGCGGCCCCGGTCTTGTTGGAATTGAGATTAAGCGCAAAGAAGACTATAATGGGCTGATTGCACGAATGGAAAAGAACGGCTTCCCTTATAAAGAAGTGAATAAGGATAGTACGTTGTTCGGATTATTGATTTAATAAAAGTACTGCCGCAAGAGTCATATGACTTTTGCGGCAGTTTTTTGTTAGGAGATAGCGTATGGGATAGTGGGAAGGCACCGTTGATCTGTGTTCCAGGCGGACGCGTTTCTTAGAGGACCCGAATGACCATATACACTTACAACGCCAGCTAAACTACTACCAAACTCCAATCTCCACCCAAGAAAACCACCTGCAAAAACCACAACCTAAGCCGCATAGTACGCTCCCATGCAACAAAACGTAAATCACTCTCCCCATACAAACAAATGTGAAAGGTTTCTGAAATAAAAAAAATGGGTAAATACTTACTAAAATACACTTAAACTGCACATGCTATCTGTACATAAGAAGAAACTTTTTTATGAAACTGCAGAAAGGCGGTGACTCTGAAATGGGCCCTAAACATAGTAAATTCAGTATATCGATTCTCTTCATCGTTCCCCTGCTCATCCTAGCCAGTCTCACGGTTCCCTACTTCACCACACTCAAAAACGGAACGGATATTTATCTTCAATCTGAAACCATCACCGAGCAAGACACGAACGAAAACTATGTCATGTTGCGCTATGATGTGGAAAAAGTACCGAAAGAGCGCATGACTCCTAGTTTGATAACCGCTTTAATGAAACCAGATGATTTAGGTCAAACACGAGTGTTTGGCGTATTGGAACAAAAAGGAGATGTGCATCAAGTCATTTCATTGAGCAATAAAAAGCCTGCGGAAGGCGTGTATCTAATGGGATGGTTGGCGCAAACGACGGAACGAGAATACCGTCAGAACGACCATTATATCGTGAATTTCGGACTGGACCGCGTCTATGTTCCAAAATTCGGTCATCATGTCTCAGCGGATAGTGTAAACGACCGGACGATGACTGCACATTTTAAAGTACTAGACGGAAATAGCATTTTACGTGAGTTCAAAACCAATTAAAAGAAGCAAAAGGGATGAGTCGAACTCTTCCCTTTTGCTTCTTTTTTTATTATAAGCCTAATGAAATATATTTTACTTCCAAGTATTCATCCATTCCTTGATGTCCGCCTTCGCGTCCAAGACCACTTTGTTTAAAGCCGCCAAATGGAGCTTGTGGAGCAGATGGTAAGCCGTCATTTAGACCCACGATACCATAATCTAACGCTTCGCAAATCTGAATACCTTTTGTGATATTCTCCGTGAAGACGTATGACGCTAGTCCAAATACTGTATCATTTGCACGCTTGATTACTTCCTCTTGTGTTTCAAACGTGGTAATTGGCAATACCGGGCCAAATGTCTCTTCTTGCATACAGAGCATGTCGTCTGTTACATCTTTTAAGACAGTCGGTTGGTAGAATAAGCCTTTAATGAGTTCACCGCCAGTAACAACTGTTGCCCCTTTAGATTTCGCATCTTGTACATGCTCATCCACTTTATCGATTGCATCTTGGTCAATTAACGGACCAATTACGACGCCTTCTTCTTTGCCGTCGCCGACTTTCAATTTCTTCGTTTCCTCTGCAATGCGCTTTGTGAATTCTTCAACGATTGATGAATGAACATAAATACGGTTGGCACAAACACATGTTTGTCCTGCATTACGGAATTTCGCTGCGATAACGCCATCTACTGCTTTATCCAGATCCGCGTCCGCCATAATAATCGCCGGTGCCTGCCCACCGAGTTCCAATGAAATCTTCTTCATCGTATCGGCTGCACCTTTCATCAATGTCTTACCGATTTCAGTAGATCCTGTAAACGTCAGCTTGCGCACACGACCGTCTTCTTGCCACGCTTCTGCAATTTCACTCGCACTGCCTGTTACGATATTAAGAACACCATCCGGAATACCTGCTTCTTGCGCTAGCTCTATTAAACGAATTGCAGTAAGCGGTGTCTGAGAAGCTGGCTTCATGACGACCGTACAGCCTGCTGCGAGAGCCGGAGCGACTTTACGCGCAATCATAGCCGCTGGAAAGTTCCATGGCGTAATCGACGCGATTACACCTACTGGTTGCTTTTGCACGAACAATCGCTTATTCGATTGTGTAGCCGGAATGGTTTCACCATAAATCCGCTTACCCTCTTCAGCAAACCAGCTAATGTAACCATTCGAATAACGCATTTCGCCAAGCGCTTCGGCTAACGGCTTGCCTTGCTCAGTCGTCATAGTGTCGGCTACGCTTTCTTCATTTTCCTCAATCAACGCATGCCATTTCATTAAATAGGCGCTGCGCTCATATGCTGACAACGCTGCCCAGTCTGAAAACGCTGCAGAAGCGGCATCGACTGCTTGCGTAGCTTCTGCTTTGCCTCCTTTAGGCACTGCACCGATTGTCTCACCAGTTGAAGGATTTACTACATCGATTTTTTCTAACTCCTTACCGATCTGCTTACCATTAATGATCATTTCAGTTGTCTTCATATTCGATCTCTCCTTTATTTGGCATCATTGACACGTTCTACTGGAATATCTGCCACTATATCATTTAATACCCAACTGGCGAGAATTAAACCAGCCACAGACGGACAAAATGCATTGGAAGCTGGAGGCATTTGTGCTTTTCGAATGGATGCATCCGCTTTTCCGACCGTTTCAAGGACGTCTTCACGCACGACAATCGGACTTTCATCAGAAAATACGACCGGCACACCTTTTGGAATACCAAGTTTGCGCAAACGAAGACGCATTACTTTCGCGAGTGGATCAGTATGCGTTTTCGAAATATCCGCAATTTGGAATCGCGTCGGATCCGTTTTATTCGCAGCACCCATACTCGAAATCACTTTCACGCCGCGTTCAAGACATTGCTGGATCAAATGAATTTTATAGCTAATCGTATCCGATGCATCGATAACATAATCGGGTTTATATGAGAAAAATTCTTCCGCTGTTTCATCTGTGTAAAACATATGTAGATCGATCACTTCACACTCGGCGTTAATATCCAAGATACGTTCTTTCATGACTTCCGACTTCGAACGCCCGACAGTAGACAAATAGGCGACCAGTTGACGATTGATATTGGTAACGTCGATCGTATCTTTATCTACCAAGATAATTCGTCCAACACCTGTGCGCGCGCATGCTTCGGCAGCAAATGAACCGACTCCCCCCACACCTAGAATGGCCACAGTCTTGCCTTTCATTCGCTCCACGCCTTCTGTACCGATTGACAATTCATTTCTTGAAAATTGATGTAACATCTATACCGCATCCTTTATCGTAAATTGTATTATCTCTATCCTAAAACAGTCACCTGTATTCGCGCAACTAACTGAATTTTAGGCAATAAAAAACCTCCTCGCTTCCGCAAGAAGGTTGAAAGTTTAAAGTTAAGTAAAATCCCGACTGTGCCGTCTTTGAATATCGCTTTGAACCCGCTAATAGCAGGTGGGTGTCCTGTATAACTCTTTTGGCGTCCCGATTAAAGGCATGTCATCCAAGCTATAACGTTGAACTCCCGACGATAAGATGTTGGGTCAAAACTAATTTACAAATGACGAACACTTCAGGATTTCTACTAACTTCATCTTATCACACACGTTTTTATAATTCAATCAATTTGTATAAAGTGTTCTGAAAATAGTTAGATACTCACTTTTTTACTGGTTCAGCGACTACTTTAATCCCGAGTTCTTTCAGCTGGGCGTCATCTACAGAACTTGGTGCTTCTGTCAATAGATCGCTCGCACTAGCTGTTTTAGGGAATGCGATGGTGTCACGTAAGTTGGTAGATCCTGCAAGCAACATCACGATACGGTCAAGACCGAACGCAATTCCGCCGTGTGGAGGTGTCCCGTATTCGAACGCATCCAACAAGAATCCGAACTGCTCGCGCGCTTGCTCATCGGTAAAGCCAAGTGCTTTGAACATCGCTTCTTGTACGTCACGCTGATAAATACGCAATGATCCGCCACCAAGCTCATAGCCGTTCAATACTAAGTCATACGCTTGTGCTTTTACAGTTTCCGGGCTCGTCTTCAATTCTTCTACGTCAGCAGGCATCGTGAATGGGTGATGTGCTGCGTAGTAACGGCCATCTTCCTCGTCGTACTCGAATAACGGCCAATCCGTTACCCATAGGAAGTTGTATTGAGACTGATCGATTAAGTTCAATTCTTTTCCTAACTTTAGACGCAATGCGCCAAGTGAATCGGCTACAACTGACTTCTTGTCAGCTCCGAACAAGAATAAATCTCCAGGTTCTCCGTCGCCAGCCGCTTTCAATGCTTCGCCAATTTCACCATCGAAGAATTTCGCAATCGGACCGTTAAAGCCGTCTTCCGTCACTTTCAACCAAGCCATTCCTTTAGCGCCGTACACTTTTGCAAATTCGCCAAGTGCATCGATGTCTTTACGGGAATACTTTTCTGCAGCACCCTTAACGTTGATCAACTTCACTTGTCCGCCTGCTTCTACTGCGCCTGCGAAAACTTTGAATGAAGAATCTTTAACAATCTCCGAAACATCCGTTAATTCCATTCCGAAACGAGTGTCGGGCTTATCTGAACCGTAACGATCCATTGCTTCATCATATGGAAGGCGTTTAAATGGTGTTTCCACGTCTACTTGCTTAACGTCTTTCATCACTTTTTTGATCAAGCGTTCGTTAAGCTCCAAAATTTCTTCGATTGACATAAAGCTCATTTCCATATCGATTTGCGTGAATTCCGGTTGACGGTCTGCACGTAAATCTTCATCGCGGAAACAACGAGCGATTTGGTAGTAACGGTCGAAACCAGACACCATCAATAACTGCTTGAATAACTGTGGTGACTGTGGCAATGCGTAGAACTCACCTTCGTGAACACGGCTTGGCACTAAATAGTCACGCGCGCCTTCAGGAGTTGATTTCGTTAGGATCGGTGTTTCTACTTCCAAGAATCCTTCATCATCCAAGAAATTACGAACCGTTTTCGTGATGTCCGAACGCATTTTGAACACTTTTGCAAGCTCAGGACGACGAAGATCGAGGTAACGATACTTCAGACGCGTTTCTTCGCCTACATCCGTTTCGTCTTCGATTGTAAATGGTGGGTTCTTCGCTTCGTTGATGACTTTCACTTCAACCACTTGAACTTCGATTGCGCCTGTTGCGATGTTTTTGTTCTTTGTGCGTTCTTGACGTTCGATCACGAGGCCCGTTACTTCGATGACGTATTCGTTACGAAGTGTTTCAGCAATTTCTAGTGCTTCTTTGGAGATGTCCGGGTTGAATACCGTCTGGACGATACCTGCGCGGTCGCGGACGTCGATGAAGATCAGACCACCAAGGTCACGGCGCTTCTGCACCCAACCTTTAAGCGTGACTTCTTCTCCGATTTGTAGTTCTGATAAGTTCCCACAATAATGTGTGCGTTGCATAGTGCTACACTACCCTTCTGATGTTTGGATTGTATTTTGTAAATATTATTAAATATAGAGAGCTACATGGTGTTGAGCATGGGATTTGCGCTTCAGAGGGGACGCTTTCCCGAGGGCCCGCGGTGAGCCAACCAGGTCGCTGCGCTTCCTTTGGTTGTCTCACCTGTCGGACTGATCCTCCGGGAGTCGCCCCTCTTACGCTCCAATCCTATGTGGAGACTATGATTAGTTAATGACATCACTGAAGTTCATAAGTGACTTAATGTACTTTTTAAATTTATTTAAATTCAAGAACAGTAACGAAGTACTTCCCCCTCTAAAAGTAGGGATTGGAGTGCAGAGCGGCGACTCCCGCGGGAATAGCATGAGCCTTGAGACCCCGCAGAAGCGAAGCGCCGAGGAGGCTCAAGCCATGCCCGCAGGAAAGCGTCCGCTCGGAACGGAAATCCCCATGACGTTTCCTGCTCTTACTTCTTTAATTCCCCAATCAATTCATCAACCGCAACCTTCTTCTGTTCTCCGTCTGCCATGTTCTTTAGCTGGACGACGTTTTCGTTCACTTCGTCCTCGCCTATGACGATGACGTGGTTCGCTTGCAAGCGGTCAGCGGACTTCATCTGGGCCTTCATCTTGCGGTCCATGTAGTCCATCTCGCTACGCAAGCCATTGTCGCGTAGTTTGCTGAGGATCTCGAAGCCTTTTTCGCGTGCTGCGTCGCCTAGTGTGACGAGGTAAACATCGAGTGACGGTTCGTCCGTGAAGGACTTTCCTTCTGCATCAAGCGCCAGCAAAAGTCGCTCGATGCTGAGGGCGAAGCCGATCCCGGGAGCAGGTGGGCCGCCGATTTCTTCAGCAAGCCCATTATAGCGTCCGCCACCACAAAGAGTCGTAATCGCACCGAAGCCTTTAGACGTGCTCATGATTTCGAATGCCGTGTGGTTGTAGTAGTCAAGTCCACGTACGAGATTCGGGTCGTATTCGTACTCGATGCCCGCGATGTTCAAGTAGTTTTTCACTTTCTCGAAATATGCGCTTGATTCTTCATTAAGATAATCAGCGAGTGACGGAGCTGTTGTCATCAATGGATGTTCTCTGTCCACTTTACAGTCGAGAATGCGCAATGGGTTTTTTTCCAGACGGTTTTGGCAGTCTGAACAGAATTCCTCAATGCGCGGACTGAAGTGTGCGATCAACGCTTCACGGTGCGCGTCGCGTGATTCCTTGTCTCCAAGTGAATTCAACACGAGTTTGATGTCCGATAGACCGGTTTTTTTGTAAATGTTCATTGCCAATTCAATCACTTCTGCATCGATTGCTGGGTCCGCGCTACCGATTGCCTCTACGCCGAACTGGACGAATTGGCGATAACGGCCGGCTTGTTGGCGCTCATAGCGGAACATCGGACCTGTGTAATATAACTTCACGGGCTGATCTGCGTATCCAAACATTTTGTGTTCGACGAATGAACGAACGACAGGTGCTGTGCCTTCAGGGCGCAATGTCATCGAACGATCGCCTCTGTCCGTGAACGTGTACATTTCTTTTTGCACAATGTCTGTCGTATCTCCAACTGTGCGCTGGAATAATTCAGTTTGCTCAAAAATCGGTGTGCGGATTTCTTTGTAGTTGTAAACGTCGCAAATCGAACGTGCAATTTTTTCAACGCGTTGCCACTTCCAAGAAACGTCAGGAAGAATATCCTGTGTACCGCGGGGAACCTTAAAATTCATAAGTAAAACTCCTTTCGATCATCTGATAACGGGTGAACTTCCAGAAAACACAAAAAAGCTCCCATCCCTAATAAAACAGGGACGAGAGCTTGTAGCTTCCGCGGTTCCACCCAAATTGACACAATTGTGCCCACTCGAATCCGGATAACGGCCGGTTCCGTCCATGCCTACTACTTTCAGCATGAATCCTCCGTGGTGTTGTTCGCTTTACGGTTCTGTCAGGGAATTTCAGCCAAGTTCCCCGTTCTCTTTCCAGCCTGTAGTAAAGGTATTTTCCACATCATCGGTGTATGAATTAATTCGATTACTATCTATGTTAGTCGCAACCGCCGATACTGTCAACTCGTTTGACGAATTATATGTGATGGGGAGAATTAGCGAATGCTCATACAAACTGTTCATCCGCTCTATTCGAACCCGTGAGTGCTCTATGAAACGTCGTGACCGCTCTATCGCGCCTGTTATTCGCTCATAGAATTCAACCAAGCGCTCTATCACGCCACGCAACTGCTCATAGACTTATCACACGCACACCACCTCATCACTTCGACTCAATCATCAACGTCACCGGACCATCATTCGTCAACTGCACGTCCATCATCGCACCGAACTGTCCCGTTTCGACGTGGAGTCCGTGACTACGCAGCTGTTCATTGAAGTATTCCCATAACGGTTCTGCTACGTCAGTTTTCGCTGCGTCAATAAAACTTGGACGACGGCCTTTTTGTACGTTGCCATACAAAGTAAACTGGGAAACCGATAAGATCGCGCCATTGACTTCATTGATCGAACAATTCAATTTTCCTTCGTCGTCTTCGTAAATGCGCAAGCCCGCAATTTTATTCGCAATATAGTTGGCATCTTGTTCAGTATCATCATGCGTGATGCCAACAAGCAATACATAACCTATTGAAATGGCACCCGTAATTTCTCCGTCAACTGTTACAGAAGCATCTTTCGCACGCTGTAATAAGACTCGCATGTTCACACCTCCTGTTTAGTTCATCACGCGTTCTACGGAATACACATCTTTAATTTGTTTGATTTTATCGACGGTACGCTGTAGATGAGTGATGTTCTGGATTTTGATCGACATATGGATATGCGCGATATCGTCTTTATCTGCTTTACCGCTAACCGCGATAATCGGCGTATTCATATCGGCCACGACCATCATCACTTCATTCAGCAAGCCTTGTCGGTCAAACGCTGAAATTTCAATATCAACTTGGAATTCTTTTTTAACCTTCTCATCCTGAACCGCCCAGTCTACGTCGATAATTCGCTCTTGCTGTCCTTGTTCGGATAAAACGTTCGGACAATCGGTACGGTGAACAGAAACCCCGCGTCCACGTGTAATGAAGCCTACAATTTCATCGCCTGGAACAGGATTACAACACTTCGAAATACGAATCAACATATTATCAATGTCCTTGACGATTACGCCTGATTCGGTTTGTTTCTCAGGCTTCGGCGTATGAATATCCGAAACGATTTTGTCAATCGTTTCTTGCTTCACGCGTTCCTTGCGCATTCGCTCAGCTAGTCGATTGACAACTTGTTGTGCGGTAATGCCGCCTGATCCGACTGCTGCGTAGAGATCTTCTTCAGAAGTGAAACTGAATTTATCAATCGTGCGCTGCATATTTTCTTTACTCAACGCTTCTTTGACGTCATACTCTTCAGCTTTCAATTCCTTCTGGATCATTTCGCTACCCTTGTCGATGTTCTCGTCGCGTAATTGCTTTTTAAAGTACTGGCGAATTTTATTTTTCGCTTGAGAAGTATGGGCCAGTTTCAGCCAATCACGACTTGGGCCAAATGATTGTTTCGATGTCAAAATTTCCACAATGTCGCCAGTCGACAACGCCGAATCCAAAGGAACAATTTTACCATTGACTTTTGCACCCGTCGTCCGGTTACCGACTTCGGAGTGCACACGATAAGCAAAATCGATTGGCACCGATCCTTGCGGCAATTCGACAACATCCCCGTCTGGTGTAAATACATAGACCATGTCCGAGAATAAATCGAACTTCAATGATTCCATAAATTCCTGCGCATTGGAAGATTCATTTTGAATTTCAAGAATCTCACGGAACCATGTAAATTTCGAATCAATATCACTATCCAGTTTTGCCACTGGTTTACCTTCTTTATACGCCCAATGTGCCGCTACACCAAATTCAGAAATTCTGTGCATCTCTTCTGTACGAATTTGCACTTCGAGAGGATCTCCTGCAGGCCCCACGACCGTCGTATGAATTGACTGGTACAAATTTTGTTTCGGCATCGCGATATAGTCCTTGAATCGTCCAGGCATCGGCTTCCATAGCGTATGGATAATCCCGAGCGCCGCGTAGCAATCCTTGATACTTTTCACCACAATACGGACTGCTAATAAATCATAAATTTCATTGAATTCTTTTTTCTGAATGACCATTTTTTGATATATGGAATACAAATGCTTCGGTCTGCCATGCATTTCTGCCGCAATACCCATTTCGTCCAGTTCGACACGCATCTGGTTCATGACGTCTGTCAAATATTGTTCACGTTCTGTCCGCTTTTGCTTCATCAAATTCACGATGCGATAATACTGTTGCGGATTGGAATAGCGTAATGCAATATCTTCGAGCTCCCACTTAATCGTGGAAATTCCAAGACGATGAGCTAGTGGAGAGAAAATTTCCAGTGTTTCTTCGGAGACACGACGTTGTTTAGCAGCAGGAACATGCTTCAATGTCCGCATATTATGTAAGCGGTCCGCCAATTTAATTAGAATGACACGGATATCTTGTGCCATCGCGATAAACATTTTGCGGTGGTTTTCCGCTTGTTTTTCTTCATTGGATCTGAATTTTAATTTATCGAGCTTCGTTACGCCATCCACGAGCATCGCGACTTCATCACCAAATTCGCGGATGATATCTTCACGGCTGATCTCCGTATCCTCTACCACGTCGTGCAAGAAGCCTGCCGCAACAGTTTCTGGATCCATTTGAAGTTCAGCCAAAATGCCTGCCACTTGAATCGGATGGTTGATATACGGCTCACCTGAAGTTCTAAACTGTCCTTCGTGAGACTTTTTCGCCATGACATACGCGCGCTTAATGAATTCGACGTGCTCTTCATTCATGTATTTGGCGACCAAGTCGTATACGTCTTGTTCTGTCAGGTCTTGATTTTTCGCCATTATGTTACCCCTTTCAACCTATTCCGTAAATATTTAGATAATTTTTTTAGTAGTATATGTATAATATCATTTATCATTAAAGCGAATCAAACTCAGTGCCCATATAACAAGAATCCTCCGCGTTTAGCGAAGGATTCGTTAGGAATTAATACGTAATAAGCGCCTTGATGTTTTCATTCGTCAACTTTTTGCGACCTTCCAAGTACGTCAGTTCGATCAAGAATGCACAGCCAGCCACTACGCCGCCTAGTTTCTCGATTAATTCGACCGTTGCACCCACTGTACCGCCAGTTGCAAGCAAATCATCGACAACGAGTACACGCTGTCCAGGCTTGATCGCATCTTTGTGGATCGTTAGTTCATCTTGTCCATATTCCAGATCATAGAAGACCGAAATAGTTTCGCGAGGTAATTTCCCCGGCTTACGAACCGGCGCAAAACCGATTTGAAGGGCATAGGCCACAGGACATCCGATGATGAAACCGCGTGCTTCCGGCCCCACGATAATATCTACGTCCAATCCTTTCGCATACTCGACAATTTGGTCTGTCGCATATTTATATGCTTCTCCGTTATCCATGATCGTCGTGATGTCCTTAAAGCTGACACCCGGTTTCGGATAATCGTCTACAGTCGTTACAAACTTTTTTAAGTCCACAGTTTTTCCTCCTCAACAGCGTCTGTCTCACGTAAAGAATCGAATACTTTCTTTAAGTCCTGATACGGAGCATAAAGCAATAACTCTTCTAGTTTAATTTGCTGTTGGCGTTTTTTATAGGATGGTGCTTCTGCCAAATCACGTTTGCCGGCAGATTCTAGCATCGTCACCTTACCATTCTCTAGTGTAACAAATTCTAGTTCATAAAACACTTTTGTCATGAACTTAATTACGTCTTTTTTCCAACCTTTATGTTTTGAAAGCATTTCGATTTGATTGTACATATCAAATGTCTCCCGCTTTTTCAAAAAGCTGTAATACCAACCAAATTGTTGGCGGTCGGGCATCTTTTCGAAGTACATCGAATCATGCACATGTAGATGTAGATAGACACGGTCAGCAAGCGTCTTTTCCATCACTAGCTTCAACTGTTCTTTCGCCTGTGGCATATCGAGCAAAACAATCGCGGAAGACGGATACACTTCATCGCGTCCGATCAAAGCAATCGGAACTTCTTTAAAGAATGGTGCGAAATGCTGAATGGCTTCTTCACTGAACGCAATGAATTGCGCTTTATCTGGAATCATCGGCAACCATCTAGCCGGTTCACGAATTCCACGATAATCAAACAACTGCCATTCGTCACATTTTACGTCACCAACAAGCAACTGCGCTTTCTTATTGCCGTTCCATTCATTGATCTGCAAATCACCCGTCAAACTCAACTTACTCTGTGGTGCCATTTCATCTGCCAATGCACCCGCTCCGAAATAAATCGCGTCCAGTCGCTCACCGTGATCACCCATTTCCAGTTTTAGATGATCTTTCGCTGTACCGATTTTGCGGACAGATATCGTATCTAGATCTTCAAGCAAGAAAACAGGCTTCGGGAACCCCATACCAAATGGTCGGATTTTCTCAAGTGCTTCGATGGACGCAATATCAATTTCATTCATCGACAGCGGTACATCGATCGATAAAATAGGCTGAAGGTCTTCTTCCGTCAACACATCTCTCGCCTGTTCATTCAAATTCGAACGCAATAATTCGACATCTTCTATTTTCAATGACATTCCAGCCGCCATCGCATGCCCACCGAAATGTGGCAGAATCGATGCATTCTTCGACAATTCCTTATACAAATCAAAGCCTTCGATACTGCGGGCAGAACCTTTTGCGATCCCTGTCTCATGGTCAAGAGACAAAATGATGGAAGGACGGTAGTGTTTCTCCGTCAACCTCGACGACACGATACCGACAACACCTGGATTCCAACCTTCACCTTCGACGACTAAAACGTGAGGAATTTGATCGCCATAGCGAATTTCCACTTGTTCTTCCGCCTCTTTTGCGATCTCTTTCACCAATTGTTGCCTTTCTTTATTCAAATCATTCAATGACTCCGCAATTCCGAGCGCTTGTTGATCATTGTCAGACTTCAATAACTCCACAGCGACGTCCGCATCACCGAGTCGCCCAGGTGCATTTAAGCGTGGACCTATCGTAAAGCCAATCGTTTCTTCCGATAATGCATTCTGGTCATGTCCGCTCACTTGCATCAATGCTTTAATTCCCGAACGCTGCGTGCGACGCAACCTGCGAATTCCTTCCTTCACCATATACCGGTTCTCATCTTCTAGCGGAACCAAATCTGCAATGGTGCCGATTGCGACAAATTCTAACAAGTCGAGAGGTGGCTCTCCAAGTAGCGCAGAAGCGAGTTTGAACGCTACACCTACCCCCGCAAGTTCTCCGAATGGATAATTGCCTTCCGGATGACGAGGATGAATGACTGCGTCCGCATCAGGCAATACTTCGCCCATTTCGTGGTGATCCGTTACGATGATCGTCATCCCAAGCGACTTCGCGAATGCGATTTGCTCGACGCCTGAAATTCCGTTATCAACGGTAATGAGGACTTCGGTTCCGTCTATATGTAGTTGTTCAAAGTAGTCGCTATTCGGTCCATAACCATGTTCAAATCGGTTCGGAATGGCAAAGTTCACTTTAGCACCGAGACGTTCAAGTGCTGTCGTTAACACGGTTACGCTTGTTACGCCGTCCGCATCATAATCTCCAAATATTGTAATTTTTTTCTGTGTGTCGATGGCTTGTTTAATACGGTCAACAGCTTTTTGCATGTCATGGAATAAAAACGGGTCGTGTAGGTTGGTTTCGTCCATGTACAAGTACGCGTTTGCTTGTTCGCTTGTCGTGATACCGCGCGAGACAAGTATTTTGGTCAGCATCGTGGATAGCTTCAAGTCTTTCGCGAGCTGGTTGACAAGTTCTTCATCAGGCCGATCGATTTTCCATCTTTTTTTGGATTGTATCAATGCGTTCACTTCCTCTGTTCTTATTATAGCTAATGTAGGTGGAGACTGAAAGGAAACGATATGAGGAGATTGGGAATCGGATGGCTCCGATGATCAGCGTTCCAGGCACAGGCTGATTCCAACGAAGGTGCTGCCAGTGGTAGGCGTAGCGAGGAGACTAAGTCAGGCGCCCTCGCTGTCTCAATCTCCTCACGAAAGCCTTCCACCAGCACCGAAGTGGGGTCAATGACCGCCCCACTCAAATCGTCAGCAGAACCACTACCACCATTCAATCCCCAATCGAAAAATCACTTGCAAGAACAACTACCAATGTCGCTTATTACGCAACCATCAAAAAACTCAACTCTACCCTCACTCACCTATCAAAAAACCACAACAAGTCGCAAAGCACGACCTGTTGTGGCAACACGAACTCAATATAACTCTTTCGGTGGAATAATCTCCGCCTGAACCAACGGCGGCTCCATCAACGTATCGATACGCTCCTCCATCTCCTGCATCTGCCTACGCTGCGCAGTCAACTCTTCCTCCTTCAAATGCAACTGCTTCTCTAACTCCTTCACACGGCGACTATTTCGGTATGACTTATAAATAGCAAAGAACCCACTAATAATCGCACCTAGCAAAGCCGAACCTAAAATAATTAACACAAGTGGGATCATCTCTGTACCAAAGAAATAATTCACCGGTACAGACTCCACATTAAACACCGCAAACACTGCGATCAACACAGCAAATAACAAACCGAATAACACTGTCCACTGAAATTTCATAGGCTTCATTCCTCCATTCAAAAAAAGCAGGATATACCGAAGTATACCCTGCTTTTTATATAGTTCAAACGTATTACACAACAGGTTCGTCTGAGCCCCATTGCTTTTTCTCTTTTTCTACTTTCATTCCGCCACTCTTTGCAATCTGCTTTCTCTTTAGATCGAACCAAAGTTGAGCAGAGATGAAGATGGAAGAATACGTACCTGCAATCAAACCGATCAATAATGCGATCGAGAACGGTCGGATCGATTCTGCACCAAGTGCCATCAATGCCACGACGACGAAAATAACTGTCAGAACCGTGTTCACCGAACGTCCAAGTGTTTGTCGCAATGATTTATTGACGATGGATGCCAACTCGTCGTCGTTATTAATATGCTTCGAGCGCTGCAAGTTCTCACGTATTCTGTCGAAGGTGACGATCGTATCGTTGATAGAGTAACCGATAATCGTCAGAACCGCCGCGATGAATGTAATGTCTACTTCCAATCGTAAGATACTGAAGATCGCAATCATGAAGAACGCATCATGCAGTAAACCGATAATGGCCGCAAGACCCATACGCCATTCGAAACGGAACGCCACGTAGATGATGATACCGAGTGCTGCAATGGCTAATGCATAAATCGCATTGCGCACAAGCTCTTTACCTACTGTATCCGAAACCGTCGAAACATTTGGCTCTGCACCATAAAGTGCAGACATTTCTTTTTTAATTTTATTGACTTCTTCTTGTGAGAAGTTTTCTTTGTATCGAGCCACCGCAATATTTTTCTCATCGCCTGAAATGACGACGTCTGACGTTGGGTGACCGATATCCTCAAGCTGTTTCGTTACTTTTGCTTCATCCAGCTGCTGTTCAGCCAGTACTTCAACACGTGTACCACCGGAGAAGTCGATTCCGAGATTGAGCTTGAAGACCCCGAGCATGATCGCTCCGACTAACAACAAGACAATGGACAATGTATAAAAACGTTTTCTTGAATGAACGAAATCAAAACGATCGAATTTCGTAGTCAAATCAAGTGTTTCATAGCCTTCATCCGCTGAGTGAACTTGTTTCTTGTTCAGTCCAAACCAACTGACTTTATTGTCGAGGTATCCACTGTGAACGAGTAGACCAAGCAATAGACGTGATCCCCAAACTGCTGTTAAGAAACTGACCATAATACTGATAATCAACATTGTCGCGAAACCTTTAACAGAGCTTGTACCATAAATGAACAATACTACTGCCGCAAGGAGTGTCGTGACGTTCGCATCAAGAATTGCGGTGAACGAAGACTTCGCTCCGGCCGTAAAGGACGTTTTAACCGATTTTCCGACACGTAATTCTTCTTTGATCCGCTCATAGGTGATGATATTGGCATCGACTGCCATCCCGACCCCGAGCATCAATGCCGCGATACCTGGTAGTGTCAATACACCATTGATTAATGTAAACACTAGCAAAATCAAAAAGATATAAACAGAGAGTGTGACAACTGCGATAAGCCCTGGCAAACGGTAATAGAGTGCCATAAAGATAAAGATCAAGCTGACACCGACAATTCCAGCAAATATCGTTTTATCAAGTGCTTGCTCACCAAATTGTGCACCGACAGAAGTCGAGTAAATTTCCTCTAAATCAACAGGCAATGCACCGGCGTTTAGAATACCCGCCAAGTTCTTTGTCTCTTCAATAGAGAAGTTCCCTGAGATTTCGACATTTGAAGAATTGATCGTTTTAGACACATAAGGAGCCGAGATAAAAGCAGGTTCTGGTTTCATGGCTTCTTCTTTAAAGGAGCTTTCGCCTTCAATGAAGTCTAACCAGATGACCAACATATTGTCTGGCTTCATTTGTACAATTTGAGATGTAACTTCTCCAAACTTATTTGGATCTTTCATTTCCAATGTAACAACAGGATTGTTGTTCTCATCGAAATTGGCTTTTGCTTTACCTTCTTTCAAATCATTTCCATCTAGCATCAATTCATCATTCGCATTACGGAACGACAGATTAGCTTGAGTGGATAATAATTCGCGGGCAGATTCCTGATCTTCTACCCCAGCAAGCTGAACGCGGATCCGGTTGTTCGATTCGATTTGAATACTTGGCTCACTTACACCTAGTACGTCAATACGATTCGTCAAAGCGCGAGCCGTATCGGCAACCGTCGACTCCGTAATCTTCTGTCCGTCTTTCAATGGCTTCACTTGGTACAGAACCTCGAAACCACCTTGCAAGTCAAGACCTAGCTTGACATCTTTTAAAATCGGACTCGTCGTGGAAAATACCGTTGATGCCAAAATAACGATAAGCAGCAAAAACGCGACGATCCTTCCTCTGTTTTTCATATTTCCTTTTCCCCCTCATATACTAGAGCGGCATAGCACCTGTTATGTACTTTCGATCTCTCATTGTACAACATACCAATTATGAAACAGTCGGTTGTCTGTGTCAAATACTTCATGACTAGAATTGCAAATCAATCAGTTTTTTTGGGCGAAAATAACACAGACCATTCCTCTTCGCTCAATTCCAAGACGTCTTCGCTATTGCGTTGAGCCTCTGTTTGTGTATGGGTCATGAACTGTGCCGCGGTAATTGCCAGGACATCTGAAATCATTTCATGGGAACGCATAGTGGAAATATCTTTTTTTCGCCACTTCTTCGCTACCAAATATCCTAATAAATCTTCTTCCGTAATCTCCGAGTAGCCGTAAAACATCAATTCTTTTTTTTTACTTTCTAGTGCAGGGAGCAACTGTCTGTATAAGTCTGTCAGCTGTTGATCCAATGCCGCTTCCCCCCCTCGCGTTTTGTTCCGGAATAAACTTGATTATATCACATACACTTAACTATATTTGGGTTTTGCCCAAGCATTATGTAAGTAATTGAACGAGCGGCAAAACAGAAGGAGTGGTGCAGGGTGTCGTCATTCATACGTGGGACGATCTTTTTGATGGCGGCCGTGTTTTTATCGAAATTACTCGGCTTTGTCTATCGAATTCAATTTATGCGAGTAGCAGGAGAAGAAACGGTTGGAATCTATATGACCGCATACCCGGCATTCATCTTTTTCCTCTCCTTAGTACAGCTTGGCGTACCAATTGCAATAGCTAAGGTGATAGCGGAACTAAAAGCGCAAGGCAGCACTGTACAATTACGACAAGTTATGAGAACTGCCACATTTATTACGATCTTATCTGGCGCAGTCTTCATTCCAGCATGTATTCTGTTTATCCCTTTTCTAGCCGAAACTTTACTCGGTAATAGCGCAACTTCCACTGCATTATACGTAGCCCTCGCCATCGTACCTATCGCTTCAATTGGTGGATTAATCAGAGGATATTTTCAAGGGGTTTCACGAATTGAGGAAACCGCATGGGCACAAGTCATCGAGCAAATCTTCCGTATTTTATTGATCACGTGGATGCTTCCGTACATTTTAGCTCCTGATGATCCGATGATGAACGCGGCATATGCGATGGCTGTGACACTCGTAGCTGAAGTCGTGTCGGTACTGTATCTTTTGTACAAATACCGCCAGCAACAAAAGAAGGAGCCAAAACCACAAAAAAAAGAACCGCGCTATCCGATGGAGCCCATCCTAGAGGTGGCACTTCCTTCGTCAGGCAGTCGTCTATTTGGAACTTTCACATGGTTTCTCGAGCCTATTATCTTTTTGCGCGCACTCTCCATGGCAGGCGTCGGAACGGTAGCTGCCACTTCATTGTACGGAGTCATTTCAGGGGTACTTATTCCGTTATTATTGTTTCCGGCATTCATTCCGTATGCATTATCCGTCGTACTTGTACCGGCCGTCAGCGGTGCAGCTGCTTCGAGTAACGTCAAAAAGTTGCAAGAAAGAATTCACTTGGCATTACGTTTATCCGCTTTGACAGGTGCATTTGCGGCTACTGTATTTTATATTCACGGCCAAGAACTCGCCGAGAAGCTATTTCATATTGTAGATGGCGGCAGCTATATGACGATGCTCGCGCCAATTTTTTTCTTTTATTATATTCAAAGTCCACTTTATTCAATTTTGCAGGCCACCGGTGACGCAAAAGCCGGTATGATGAACTCCGTCTATGGCGGGATCGCGAAGCTTGCGGTCATGTTCATTTTAGCATCGCAACCTGGTCTTCAAGAAACAGGTGCTGTACTAGCGATCGGATTCGGCGTACTCATCACGTCTTTCCTACATATCGCGACACTGCGTAAAAACAAATCGACCGCCACAGGATTCTCGATGTTCGCAATGACCTATATTGTATTTTTATTGACCGTCGTCATCCGTCCGATTTTCATTCCGATCGGTTCGCAACATTTATTTGTTGAATGCGCCATTACGTCAGGTGTGCTGTTCGCTTTATTATTACTGACTAGACAAATCAAAGCGCAGGACTTTATCATGCTACGGAATTTAGTTAAACGTTATTAATCATGTTTGAGTTGTACTCTTATTTCACCTTGTTCATACGAGCAATAGAAAATCTTGCTTAAATCAGTGATGTTTTTAGCATGTAACTCTTGTAGCAACCAGTCTTCTGTCTTGCCAATCAATTCCAAATGCTCTGGCTGAATATCACCGTCAAGCACCAGTCCCACAATCGGCAAATCACCGTCTTTTGTGAATACGGATAAATTTCCGGAAGGTTCGAGATAAGCGAACGTTACATTATGAATCGAGCCTACTTGATTTTCACGTAATTGTTGAAATAAATCGTCGAGATTATATCGCTGTTTACGCATTTCATCTTGCTGGATCTCTCCATGCCTAATAATTAGCGTAGGATCCCCGTCGACCAAATCACGGAACTTCTTGCTTTTCAATGAAATCATCGACGATATATATTGAATAACGAGTAACAAAAGGATGGGAAGAATCCCTTCAAAAATCGGTTTATCAGGTGATTCCACTATCATAGCTGCAACTTCCGCCATGATGATGAAGACCACAATATCCATGACACCTAATTCGCCCACTTCCCGTTTTCCCATAATACGTAATATCACCAGAAGAAACACATATAAAAAGACCGTACGTAAGCCGATGATCCATAAATCATGCACTGCACATCTGCCTCCTTCACACATAGTGTGTCGGCAGATCTTTTTTCTATACACCCGCATACAAAAAAGCGGCAATCTATGGACATACCAGTAGATAACCGCTTTTTATTATGACGCTGTTACAACTCTACCTACCGCTTGCTTGTCAAAACGCAAAACTGTAGTGTCCGATACACGTAAGAAAATAGATGTTTCATCAACTGCATCCACAGTTCCGTGAATACCACCGATTGTTACTACTTCGTCTCCACGCTTCAAACTAGTTTGCATCTCTTTCGCTGCCTTCTGTCTCTTCTGAGCAGGACGAATGAGTAAAAACCACATAATAGCCACCATAATGACTAGTGTGAAAATACCACCGTATTGTTCCATCATTTTTAATTTTCCCCCTTCCTAAAGCATCAAATTTTATTATACAAGATTTAAAAGTTTTTTGCATTCGGTTTGTTAAAACCGTACTGCTCAAAAAACTCTTCACGGAAGTCACCGAGACGATCTTCACGTATAGCCTGACGTACTTGCTCCATCAAATTCAGCAAAAAGTGCAGGTTATGATAGGACGTCAAACGAATGCCAAATGTTTCACCCGCACGAATTAAATGGCGAATATACGCACGACTATAGTTTTTACACGCATAACAATCGCAGTTCGGATCAAGCGGTCCAAAATCGCGTTCGTACTTCGCATTTTTAACAACCAAACGCCCTTCACTTGTCATCAACGTACCGTTTCTCGCAATACGCGTTGGCAAAACACAGTCGAACATATCAATTCCACGGATTGCACCGTCGATCAATGAGTCTGGAGATCCAACGCCCATCAAATAACGTGGTTTGTCTTGTGGAAGTAATGGTGTCGTATAGTCCAGCACTTTATTCATAATATCTTTCGGTTCCCCGACGGACAATCCACCGATTGCGTAGCCTGGGAAATCCATCGATACTAGATCACGCGCACTTTGTTTACGAAGATCTTCAAACTCGCCACCTTGTACAATACCAAATAATCCTTGATCATTCGGACGACCATGTGCTTCAAGGCAACGCTCTGCCCAGCGAGACGTACGCTCGACACTAGCTTTCATATACTCATGTGTTGCAGGGAATGGAGGACATTCGTCAAATGCCATCATAATATCGGCACCTAAATCGTTTTGGATCTCCATCGCTTTTTCAGGGCTCAAGAACAATTTATCTCCATTAATATGATTCCGGAAATGAACGCCTTCTTCTTTAATATCACGGAATTTACTTAAAGAAAACACTTGGAAGCCACCGGAATCCGTCAATATCGGACGGTCCCAGTTCATGAACTTATGTAATCCACCTGCTTCTTTGACGATTTCATTTCCTGGACGTAACCATAAATGATACGTGTTACTTAAAATAATGCCTGCACCCATTGCCTTCAATTCTTCCGGAGACATCGTTTTTACTGTAGCTTGTGTTCCAACCGGCATGAAAGCAGGTGTTTCAAATGAACCGTGTGGCGTGTGGACAATCCCAAGTCGCGCACCCGTTTGTTTACATGTTTTGATATGTTCATACGTAATAGCTGCCAATTAATCTCGTTCCTTTCTTGTAGCAGGGCGGATCAACATCGCGTCCCCAAAACTGAAAAAGCGATACTGCTCTCTCACTGCTTCTTCATATGCACTCATGACGTGATCGCGTCCAGCAAATGCCGACAATAGCATCAACAACGTCGATTTCGGCAAGTGGAAATTCGTCACGAGTCCGTCAATTGCTTTAAACTCATACCCAGGATAAATAAATATCGAAGTCCAGCCACTTGCAGCGACCACTTCTCCGTTATTCTCTGAAGCAATCGTTTCAAGCGTCCGTGTAGACGTCGTACCGACCGCTACTACATTGCCGCCATTGGCTTTTGTCTCGCGAACAAGTGCCGCTGTTTCTTCTGTCATCACATAATATTCCGCATGCATCGTGTGATCTTCAATTGTATCTACACTAACAGGACGGAATGTACCAAGTCCAACGTGCAACGTAATGAAAGCGATCTGCACGCCTTTTTCCCGTAAAGCATCCAAGATTTCATCCGTGAAATGCAAACCAGCTGTAGGCGCTGCCGCAGATCCACGCTCTTTTGCGAAAACGGTTTGATAGCGCGTCTGATCTTCCAACGTCTCGGTAATATATGGAGGCAACGGCATCTGTCCGAGCTGATCGAGCAACTCATAGAAAATACCGTCATAACTAAATTTGAATTCGCGACCCCCTTGTTCACCAAGAGCGGTACATTCAGCTTGCAGCAAGCCGTCACCGAACGTCACGATCGTTCCTACTTTTATTCGTTTTGAAGGCTTGACCAACGTTTCCCAGCGGTCGTCCCCTGTTTCTTTTAATAATAATACTTCAATCGTCGCACCGGTTTCTTCTTTCGTACCGATTAAACGCGCCGGCAATACTTTCGTATCGTTCAACACGAGTAAGTCCCCCGCTTCTAGTTCGTCCACTAGATCACGGAAATGCTTATGCGTGACGATACCGTTATCACGTCCCATAACGAGTAAACGGCTCGCTGTGCGATCCAAAAGTGGTGTTTGTGCAATTAAATGCTCGGGTAAATCAAAATCAAAGTCTTCTACTTCCATCATGCTAACTCCTATCTGTCACTCAGGAAGCGGATAACCGAAATGCTCGTAAGCCTTTTCTGTCGCCATCCGACCTCTTGATGTACGTTGAATAAATCCCATTTGTAATAAATACGGCTCATAGACATCTTCAATCGTCACCGATTCTTCGCCAATACTTGCAGCGAGCGTATCAATGCCGACTGGACCGCCACGGAACCGTTCGATCATGCTGTGGAGCAACTGATGGTCGATTTGGTCGAGTCCATGATGATCCACTTGTAGCATATCGAGTGCTTCTTGTGCAATCGAAAGTGTAATGATCCCGTTTCCGCGCACTTGTGCATAATCGCGAACTCTACGCAATAGACGATTTGCAATACGTGGCGTTCCACGCGAGCGTTTCGCCAGTTCTACAGCCGCTAACGGATCAATGTCCACTTCAAATAAATTCGCGCTTCGAATGACTATCTCCGTCAATGATTCCACTTCATAATACTCTAGTCTAAGCGGTACACCAAAACGGTCACGGAGCGGTGCAGACAATGCCCCTGCACGTGTCGTCGCACCAATCAATGTAAACGGCGGCAAATCCAGTCGCACAGAACGCGCAGTCGGACCTTTTCCGACCATAATATCGAGACAAAAATCTTCCATTGCGGGATACAGCACTTCTTCAATCGCGCGGTTTAGCCGGTGGATTTCATCGATGAATAAGACGTCGCCCGGCTCCAACGAAGACACTACTGCCGCCAAGTCACCCGGACGTTCAATAGCCGGACCGCTCGTCATGCGGACATTAACACCCATTTCATTGCCTATTACCGTCGCGAGCGTCGTTTTTCCAAGCCCAGGAGGACCATACAGCAAGACATGATCCAAACTTTCTTCCCGCTTCTTTGCCGCCTCGATAAAGATCGATAAATTATCTTTCGCCTGTTGCTGACCAATATATTGTTGTAATAATTGCGGGCGTAATGACTGTTCAAAACTATCATCAAAATCCGTCGCTTCATTCGTCAGTATGCGTTCATCCATTGGAACCACCTCCATCGTATTAGCCTTGTTTCAATAATAACTTTAACGCCAGTCGCATATAGCCTTCTGTATCGAGTTCTTCTTTCTCGAGCTTCGGCTTCACTTTCTTTAGTTCGCGATCCGAATAACCAAGCGCAGTCAACGCAAGCAATGCTTCGTCGAGCTCATCACTTTCAGCAAGCGTAAGCAATGTGTCTTCCGAATCCGGCAAATCAATCTCCGTAAATAGATCATGAAGTTTGCCTTTTAAGTCCAAAATCATTTGACGCGCTGTTTTCTTGCCGACACCTGGAAACTGTACCAGGAACCCTTCATCTTCGCGCTCGATTGCACTTACTACTTGAGAAGGCAAGCCGTTCGCAAGAATTGCGAGCGCGCCTTTAGGACCGATTCCCGAAACGGTAATCAGTTTGCGGAACAGTTCACGCTGTTCAAGTGTCTTAAATCCGATCAATAATTGCGTGTCTTCACGCACATGCAAATACGTGAACACTTGCTGAACCTCATCTGTTGTATGGAACGCAAATGGATTCGGCGTCATCACTTGCCAGCCGATCCCCGATTGCTCCAGCACAACATATTCCGGTGTCACGCGTGTCACATAGCCTTTTATGTAATCGTACAAAGTATTCTCCCCCTAAAGTATACCTGTTATTATAGCATACGAACGGGTTTTCTACTTGTACGACCTTCGGAAATTTGTATAAATAAAATGGGTGTGTATTTTAAGTAATTTAAGTTCAAAAGCGAATACTTTGGAGTGGTGAGAGAATTTTTGAGTGTGATTGGATGGAAGCTCCAGCTGGCGGACGCTTTCCCATGGGCCCGCGGTGAGCCAACCAGTTCGCTGCGCTCTCTTTTGGTTGTCTCACCTGATCGGGCTGATCCATCGGGGAGTCGCCGCCAGCTTCCGCTTCCATCCTACATTGATAGTACGGATACTTAGATCACTCACTGTAGGAAGTGTATGAATTATTGTTTTACCCTTACTTATTTAGATTCAAGTACTGAAGTTCAATGCCTGTTACAACATTAATTTCAATGCACAACATAAAGTATCATCCACTTACACTGCAAGGGATTGGAGCGTAGGAGGGGCGACTCTGGGAGGATCAGCGGGACAGGTGAAACACCCTGCGAGCGAAGCGACGGGGTGTGGTTCACCGCCCGCCCTCCAGAAAGCGTCCCCTCCGAAGCACCAATCCCCTTCCCCAACACCTCTGCCAGCCTTTTGTTTTCTTATCGCATACTATTTCGCATCAAAAAAGAGCTGTCACCAGTCGTCATTTAACGTCATGACGACTTGGACAGCTCCGTTCATTCTAATTATGCGTGAGCCATTGCTTGTTGTTTCTTATGGAAAGCGATGAAATTCTGTACAACCGTATCAAGGAATGCGATTGTTGCTTCATCTGTAATATTTCCTTCTTCGTCCATTTTCGTGTGAACCGCACCAATATACACTTCATTACCTGGCAATAGGTTAGGTGCTAATGCTGGGTTCGATAGAATTTCGCGTAAGTGGATCTGCGCTCTTACTGAACCGAAAACTCCCATCGATGACCCTACGATAAAGCCCGTTTTACCATGTAACGTAAAGTCGCCTCCACGTGACAACCAATCCAATGCATTTTTCATTGCGCCAGGAATAGAGAAGTTATATTCTGGTGTTGCGAACATCACTGCGTCTGAATCTTTCACGTCATCTTTGAATGTTTGAACTGCTACAGTTGGTTCGCTTTCAATATCAATAGAGAACATTTCTAAATCGTTGATGAGAACCGGAGTAATTTCCAATTCTTCTTTATAGCGTTTAGCCATGAATTTCACTAACTTTAAATTGTATGAAGTGGAACTTGTACTACCGATTACTGCTTTTACTTTGATTGTCATAATATAAATCTCCCTTATGTTTTAATATCTGCAGGACTTATCATATCGCATGCTCGTTTTGATTTCTAATATTTTGCTTGACATTTGAAACCTTCTTTGCATGTAAACGTATACATATAAAGCAGTTCTACGTCTTTTTAAAGGAGGAAGCTGTATGCGAACAATAATCTATGCGAGTTTTGCGATGTCACTACTACTTGTCGGTTGTAATTCAGCAACAGAAAAACCAACTGATGAAGTGGAGCCGCCAGTAGAAACGCCAGTCGAGGAAACACCAGAAGAAACGACGACGTTGCCTGAACGTGAATCTACGATGGATGTAGTACTATCTGTTGAGGGAGAAGACTCCACTATCACAATGGACCTCGTCGAAGGTAGCGATGCCATGTATTCACTGTATATTGATCCGGAACGCTATACGTTTGAGACCGGTGAAAATGAAGACAAGCTCATGCCGATTGATGAAGTGCCTGAAGGGTATCCTGAGGTGAATATGACATTCCTATACGTCAAAGATCAAACGCCAGAAAGTGTAATGGAAGATATGGAACAGGAATATACTATGCCGCTTGAAGAAAAAACGATTTCTGCGCCAGTCAACGCACTTTCATTACACGGTACTTCTGGAGATGAGTCGGATAGTGAAGTTGTGACGATCTACATGATGGAAGTAAACGATGGCACATTGCTCATTAAGGAGAACTATTTCCTGGAAGCACAAGAAGGCCATGGCGCACGATTTGAACAGATGTTGGAGACGCTAGAAGTACGTAAATAAACAAGGAGAAACGCATGCACATACTTGAAAAGTCCTCATTCGTAATGGAATGAGGACGTAACTAGTCTATTCGATAGAAGGGTCTATGAACTTGGCCATATAATATTCGTCAACAAATTCTTCACCGATACATAAAGAATGCTTTTTAGTTCCCTCGATTTCAAACCCCATCTTTTTATATAAAGACAAACCTGCTTCATTTCGAGTAACGACCGTTAACTCTAATCGATGTATAGGATGATTCGCTGCCCACTGATCCAACTCTATAAATAGTTTCGTGCCGACGCCCTGTCCTCTGAAAGTTTCAGTAATCCCCACTACAATATATGCGCAATGTCTATTCCGTTTCGCGTCACCACCGATTGCAAATAAATATCCTACTAACTCGTTTTGTTCATTTTCAGCAACTAGGATCGTAGAATTACTACTCTTTTTTATACGCTGTATCCTGTGGATTTGTTGCGCATAATCATTTTCTCTTTCCCCAGCCTCCATCAACATATAATCTGAACTCGCTTCTACATACTCCATTAGACGGGAAAGTTTCTCCGCATCCGATATTTCTATTTCTCTTACTATCAATAGATCACTCCTCATTATCTAGTTATGTATATAATACTAGTGAAGTCTCACTTGATTTAAAATCGCATGCAATCCATGGACCCGTTTTAAAATTCTTTCTATACTATTCTAGCAAATTAAATTACATTTAATACAGTTCTGCATACCGTTAGCTGCCAGAATTCTCTACAACTATGGGATAGTTTTAAGCCCAGCCATCGGTGCTATTTTAATGTCACTAAGTACTGTGATCGTAGCAATTAATGCTAGATTGTTAAAAATCTGAAGTCGCTAGAATAATTGAATAGTGAGCGACTATACAAAAACACCTTGAGAATTTCTCATGGTTTTTTTGTGTATCTTTTACTATGCATGAAATTATACACATAATTGTAACTAGACCACTACCCTGCTCATCTGTTTTCAAAATTATGCATTTTTGAATTGAATACTTAGCCTTTTAAATACTGTGACTACTTCTAATTTTACATCTATTCATAACTATTTTTATTATATTATTAATTCATGCAATGAAACAACTTAAAAAGCTTCGTAGAATTACTTTGCATTTTTTGTCGAATAACACTATCATATATGAGGGCCAGAATTCCCTTACGAATTTAGCAAACTAGCCAGAGCTCTACCAATACATTGTAAACATGTAAAAAATAATGTAAAAGGAGGGAGTTTTATGAGTTTAGCATCCATCGGTGTACCTGGATTAATAATTATCTTAGTCATTATTCTAATTTTATTCGGACCTCGAAAATTGCCGGAAATTGGTTCTGCCGTCGGTAAAACACTTGCAGAATTTAAAAAGGCAACAAGTGACATTTTGGAAGATGATAACAAAGACAAAAAAACTGATTCAGAAAAATCCGAGTCCATAAAGTAACTACAATGACAAATGTGAAGGAGGAACTAAACGATGACGAATAACAAAGATTCCAATCAAGATACTCAAGATTTAAGTCGAAGAAAGTTTTTGAAGAGTGGCGGTCTTGTCGCTGGTGGACTTTTAGGTGGCTCCCTCTTTGGTGGTTTACTGACGAGCCAATTCCAAAAAGATTCGAAAAAAGATGTTGCGCCACAAGCTGATAAGCAAGTTACGTTTGATGCACGTACGTTCTTCAGTCGAAATGAAGACTTCGCGTTGCTATCTGCTGCAACTGAAAGAATCTATCCAGAGAATAAAAACGGAATGGGTGCAATTGAACTAGGCGTGCCTTATTTCATTGACCGTCAATGTGCAAGCAACTGGGGAAGAAATGCGAATGACTATATGGTCGGTCCTTTCCCATCGATTACAAAAACAGACGTATATGAAGAAGAAAAACGTCAAACAAATGAAGTCATCACATCGTCCACTGTTGTGAAGTTACCGGCTGGTACGGCTAACTATCAAACGAAAATGACGAGAGGCACGTTTTTCCTTGAAGGGCTTAACGCTATGGAGAAAACGTCGCAAGATAAATTTAATGAGCGTTTTATTAATTTAGAACCTGAACAGCAAGATGAAATTTTACAAATGTTTGAAAAAGGTGAAGTGAAATTCAGTGGTGTAGATTCCGCAGACTTCTTTAGCTTGTTACGTCAAACAACTATTGAAGGCGTCTATGCAGATCCTGTTTACGGTGGAAATCGTAATATGGAAGCTTGGAGAATGAAAGAATACCCTGGGCCGATCATGAGCTTTTTAGATAAAATCGAAGAAGAAGAGTTTATTGTAATGGAGCCTTCAAGTTTACGTAATTACCAAGGGCTTTAATTTAGGAGGACGCGGAAATGGCTAAAAAATTAGATAAAGTAGACGTAGTAGTCGTTGGTAGTGGTTGGGCTGGCGGTATTGTTTCAGCTGAACTATCCAAAGCAGGCTATCAAGTCGTCATGTTGGAACGTGGGAAAGATCAAACACGTTCAGATTTTATAGGTGTTAAAGATGAGTTACGTTATACAAATAGACATGAAATGATCGAAAAATTAACAGGCGATACGATTACATCTCGTGTTTCAATAGGCGATGCTGCACTACCTGTACGCTTGCAAAAAGATATGAACACAGGGACGGACCTTGGTGGCGGAAGTATGCACTGGGCAGGTTCCGTATACCGTTGGCGTTCGTATGACTTCGAAATTCGTTCAAAAACTATCGAACGTTATGGAGAAGGCAAAATTCCAGAAGGTATGCAAATTCGTGACTGGGGAATTACGTACGATGAACTAGAGCCATATTATGCTAAATGGGAACAAACGGCTGGGATTTCAGGAGAACCTGATCCACTTGGTGACAACAGATCAAATGAGTATCCAAACCCACCTATGCTAGCTTCTCCTGCGATTAAGTTGTTTAAAGAATCGGCAAAAGAGATCGGCTTACACCCTTATCAAATGGCTTCAGGAAACATGTCTCAAACATATACGAATCCCGATGGTGAAACGTTGAATCAATGTATGTTCTGTTCGTTCTGTACAATGTACGGCTGTGACTTCGGTTCAAAATCAGATCCTCTAGCAACGGTTATTCCGACTGCTCGCAAAACTGGTAACTGTGAAATCAGAACCAATTCACTCGTCCGTAGAGTTATACATAAAGACGGAAAAGCGACAGGCGTTTTATATACGGATACAAGAACAGGTCAAGAATTCGAACAACCAGCTGACGTTGTCGTTCTTGCGGCATTCACATTCTCAAATAACCGCCTGCTCATGCTATCGGATATCGGTGAAATCTATAACCCAGAGACTAGAAAAGGAACGATTGGCCGTAACTTTACAGGACAATTCAACAGTACATTCCTAGGTGCAACAGGATTCTTTAATGACAAGAAATTCAACTACTACATGGGTGCTGGTGGATTAGGTGGCGCTTTAAGTGACTATGACGCGGACCTATTCGACCACACAGATTTAGACTTCATTCACGGTGGCGGTATCGAACTTCGTCAATACGGAGATGCAGCGATTAAGAATAACTTCGTCCCTAAAGGTACACCAACATGGGGTGAAGAATTTAAAGAGAAATCACTCTTCTATGCTTTCCGTACATTAACGGTTTGGTACTCAGCAGCAGTTATGCCTTGGTGGCACAACTTTATGGACTTGGACCCTACGTATAAAGATGAGTTCGGTGATCCATTATTGCGTATTACAAATAAATTAACAGAACAAGATAAGAACATCGCGAAATTCGGTATTGAAAAATGTACCGAAATCGTAGAAGCAATGGGTGCGGACATTATTGATCAGGACGAAATGCCAGACCAATTTGACCACACTTACGGCGGTATGCACTATATTGGCGGCGTAGCTATGGGTGAAGATCCAGAAACGTCTGCGGTAAACAACTACTTGCAACTGTGGGAAATGGAAAACTTATTCGTCGTTGGCGGATCTGCACTACCACACTTCAGTAGTCACCACCCTACCCCAACAATCGGTGCCCTATCATACCGTGCAGCTGAAGGTATTGAAAAATACTTAAAAGAAAAAGGCGGTCTCTTGACGCAGCCAAAATCTTCTGGCGTTAAAGCATAATTAATATTCAATCACCTCTCACTTAGCAACAAGATAGTGAGGGGTGATTTTTTTCTGAACACTTTATTACACTCACACCGCAACGATTGGATCACGCACTACTCTAACATCATAGAATGACACTTTATTGCTAATTACGTATCCTGGCTGTCCGTCGCGATGTGAATGCGCTTCCTTGAATGCGTCGCTTTTCGTCCACGCCTCAAACGCCTCTTTAGATTCCCAACGTGTGCTAATCGTCACTTCGTCAAAATCCGGTAAATTATCCGTGAACAATACTTCCAGTCCTAGAAACCCTTCCATCTGCTCCACTTTTCCTTTTTTATCAAAACGCGTAACCAATTCATGTCCACGATCTTTTATAATCTTATTTGTATTTGTTACGATGATCATACTTATTCCCCCTTTTAATCTACTAAAGAGTATACTTTCTTCAGCAACTAAGTTAAATGATAATGAATCTCATTATCATTGTCAACAACAAAAAAGCCAGTCAACAACTTTTACGCAAGTAAAGTTGTTGGCTGGCTAGCATTCATTACTCTTCCGATGCATTAGAATAGACGTTTTGTACATCATCGTCATCTTCTAATGCATCGATCATATTCATAAATTGTTCTTGTTGCTCTTCGGTCAAATCCGCATAAACGGATGGAACCATATCTACTTCTGCTGAAACGAACTCCAAACCTTCGACTTCAAGCGCTTCTTTTACGTTCAGGAATTCGGATGGATCAGTCAGAATTTCGAAACCATCTTCTGTTGACACAATGTCATCCGCTCCTGCTTCTAAAGCCGCCATCATAACCGCGTCCTCGTCCGTTTCTTCCGTACGTTCGATAAACAAACGGCCTTTGCGTTCGAATAAATAATTGACGGAGCCCGTTTCTCCTAAACTACCGCCATTTTTATTGAACGCCACGCGCATATTCGGTCCTGTACGGTTACGATTTTCCGTCAGTGTATAGACAAGAACCGCTACGCCGCCTGGTCCATACCCTTCGTAGATCATTTCTTCGTAATTTTCGTCCGCACCTGAACCCGTTGCTTTATCGATCGCTCGCTGAATGACATCATTTGGTACATTCACACTCTTGGATTTATCGATTGCTAGACGTAAAGCTGGATTCGTGTCTGGATCGTCTCCGCCAGACTTTGCTGCCACGTAAATTTCACGCGACATCTTCTGAAAGATCTTTCCTCGTTTTGCATCCTGTGCGCCTTTTCTGTTCTGGATATTCTTCCACTTTGAATGGCCTGCCATGGATCAAACCTCCTACTTCATCATTCGCTCTACATCATACCATAATCTCGGCCAATGTGAGAGTGCAGTATCAGTGAAATGTAGGAGTTTGCTGGCCATCCGTTGCTGTTGAGCGAAAGGTAATGACAATAAATGCAACCATTCCCGAAGCACTTCATTCGGATATAAAAGCTTCGCAAGCGACTGGTTCGATAAGGTTTGCAACGCCGGATGCTCCCCCATCAAAAAAGTCGGATTATACGAAATTTGTGGCAACACACGATGCATCCACAACACCCGTTCATCTTCTTCCGTCCCAAGGCACGCTAAATCAAAATCGATAAAGCAAATCCTTCCATTTGTGTCCCGCAAAATATTATGATGGACGACATCTCCATGCAATAGCGTCAAAGAACTAACAGGCGGTGGTTGTTTCTTCGCGATTTGCAATGAATCTTTCCCATACGTCAACAGTTGATCGATCGTCGAAGAAGGTAGAAATGCTTCACACATCTCCCGTAACTCTTCAAATCGCGCAAGTCGGACTTCCCACTTCTCCAGCATATGATAATGCGGAAGACAGGAAATCGACTCCCAATCAATCGAATATTTCGTATCATGTAATGCTTGCAACGCACGGAATGAATCGATACGATCAATTCTTCTTTTAAAGTTGACCGCTTTGGCATCTTCAAGCCATGGCTGCATAATCAGCAACGGATCCGACTTATCGACGATTGGCGCGATATGCGGAAAATGCTGTGCACTAAGTAATTGATGAACTTGCCGAACCTTCACAGCTTGTGCGAGTGATGCGTACTTCTTTATGGAATACATAGCTCCGCCAGACTCCATTTTCCAGACATTCTTTTTGATTTTGATAAATCGCTGATTGTCTGCCATATGCGGTTACTGGTTTCGGTGCCAGTCCTCCGGTATTGGCATCGGCTGATGTTGAGGGGTATTACACCCACAATCACCCTGATAACCAGGAGGCTGCTGCCACATAGGTGGCATCGGCATCATGTGCGGATATGGCATCCATTGCATCGCTGGCATACATTCCGGCTGTGTCGACCATTGAGGTTGAACTGGCCAATTCGGCGAGCATTGTTGTTGATTTGACGGACACCAGGATGGCGGTATGTCTGCTTTCGGCGGCATTGTCGGTTGTTGCGGCATTGGCATCGGTGCGGGTTGTTCCGGCATCGGCTGCATGACAGGCGGTTTTGGTTGTGGCATCGGAGCTGGTTTCATGTGTAATGAACTCGATTCAATTAACTGCCAACCGTCCGGCATTGGTGCGGGAACCGGCTTATGGTGGTGAGATGATTCCTCCTGCCACTTAGGTGACTCACATGGCGGCATCGGTTTGATTGGTGCCTGCACAGGCGGTGGCATTTGTGGCATTTGTGGCATTTGCGGCATTTGCTGCATTGGTTGTTGTGGCATATGTGGATGGCAGTCCGCATCGAAAATCGGCATCCATCCGCAAACTGGGAATACTGCTTGCCACATCGGTGGTGCTTGCATACTCGGTGGCATTTGCGGCATATGAGGCGCTGCCGGTGGAGTCTGCGGTTGTTGTGGCATCGCTGGTGGTGCGGGTGCTGGCCACTGTTGCATTGGCGGTTGTGGCACAGGTTGCTGCTGCATCGGTGGCATCGGTGGAGCTTGTGGTAGCTGCGGCACTTGATGCACTGGCGGTTTCGCTTGTGGAGGCGCCGGCTTAGAAGGCTTCTCCTGATGTGGCGGCTTCATCGGTTTTTCGTGATGAGGTTTCTCATGGTGTGGTTTCTCCTGTTGCGGTTTTTCATGATGCGGTTTCTCGTGTGGCTTCTCGTGTGGCTTCTCATGCGGTTTCGTGTGATCACCCTTATGATGAGGCTTTTTCTTATCCATTGGCAAAAAGATTTTCATGCCGGGAACGATATAGTCCGGATTAGCTAGGTGAGCATTCACCCGCTTCAGTTCCTCGAACGGTATACCGTACTGTCTTGCGATCTTCCATAATGTATCACCTTTGACGACAATATGAACTTCCACTAACTATTCCCCCTTCCATCAATCCATCGTATGAACGGACGCCTACTTTTGTGACAATTTGTGTAGGCTTCCTCTCTTGTTATGTATATTCGACGGGGACTAGTTTATTACAAATAAAAAACCATCCTGGGGAATAGAGGATGGTTGCGAATTAGGTCAGATCAGTAGAGAATGTTGGTTAAAAAGTGCATGAATTAGAAATTACCCTTGACTTGGTTCAGTTCAAGAACGAAAGAAGTTACAATGGAAGAGTTACTTAGCAAGTACGAAGGGATTGAAGCTCCAGCTGGCGGACGCTTCAATCCTACTGTTATAGCGGATGGACGTAGAACACTTTTTTGCGATAGTGTGTAAATTAGTAAAGCCCTTGAACTTAATTAAGTTCAAGGGCTGTTCAAGTTCAATTATAAAACCTTCTACAAGTATAACTTTAATAAGCCAAAATAAATACATCCCACTTATACTACAGGGATTGGAGCGGCAGACGTCCCCACCAGAAAGCGTCACCTCCGTAGCACCAATCCCTTTCCCCAACATCATAGCCAGCCTAACTATCTCAGGAAACAAACTCCCCAGACTCATAGACATAATAAGTTCCTAGCGAACGTGCGGTGCAACCTAGTGCTGCTAACTCTTCCATCGCGCCCATCATCATCGGATGCTCGTCAGATTCATTAATGTCGATAATGAAGAAATAATGGCCAAGACCCGTCTTCAACGGCCGCGACTCGATCTTGCTTAAGTTCAAACGGCGCCATGAAAACACCGACAAAATCTGATGCAGCAACCCTGGACGGTCGTCCTCAGGCAACTTCACCATCAACGTCGTCTTGATCGAAGAAGCGTGCTTCGAATGCTCCAGCTTCTCCTTGCGCAACGACAACACGACGAAGCGCGTATGGTTGAAATGGAAATCGTGAATATTCTCTTCTGCTATATGTAAGCCGTACGTTTCTGCTGCCAAACGGTTGCCAATTGCTGCAACACGTAGTTCCGGCTGTTCAGAAATAGATTTTGCTGCCGCTGCAGTAGACGTCGTCTGAATCAACGGAACTCCACGGTAACGATACTGTAAAAACTTATGACATTGCGCCAATGCATGCGGATGAGATTGAATCGAATCCAATTCATCTAAGTGATTCATCTGCGATTTATTGACCAACATATGTTGCTCAATTGGCGTGGAAATTTCGGCTGCGATAAACAACTCTTTACTATTGAAAACGTAATCAATCGTCAACGGTACAGAACCTTCCAGCGCATTCTCCAACGGAACGACCGCATAGGCAACATGTCCTTCTGTCACTGCTTCAATACAATCTGGAATCGTCGGACGTGGCATTAACCCTTCCATTCCGAATAAATCGGATGCTGCAATATGGGTAAATGATGCTTCGGGCCCCAAATACGCAACGGATGGTACATACTTCTTTTCTGTCATGAATCTCTCATCTCCCCACTGGTTTAAGAGGTCAGAAAACCCCTGAACTGATTAAATCAACAGAATCAATAAATCGAGGTGCTTTGAGACGCTGTAAAAATGCTTCTACTTTAATTTCCATCTCCGTTACATCCAGCGATAACGTAATGTTGGCGCGCCCCTGGACAGGAATCGTCTGGTGAATCGTCAACACATTACATTTCGCTTCTGACACGACTTCCAAAAGCACAGCCAGCGAGCCTTTCAAATCTTCCAGTTGAATAAAGATCGTCAAAATCCGGTCCCGCGCGATGGATTCGAACGGGAACACGGCATCACGATATTTATAAAAGGCGCTCCGTGACAGACCGACCCGTTTAGTTGCTTCCTGGATCGTCGTCACTTCGCCTCTTGCCATCATTCGTTTAGCTTCCAGCATTTTTTGCATTGACTCGGTCAATACATCTTCGCGGACTAAATAAAACTGACCTTCCCCGATTTGTTCCATTTTGCTCCCCCCAAAACGAGCCATTCCTTATTCCAAGAACTCGAACTCGTAGCTCATGATACGAACGATATCACCGTTTTTCGCACCACGCTCACGCAATGCATCGTCGATTCCCATACCACGCATCTGACGAGCGAACTTGCGTACTGATTGATCGAAGTTGAAGTCCGTCATCTGGAACAAACGCTCTAATGTATAACCAGACAACATAAACGCGCCATCATCGTCACGTGAAATAATGAAATCAGGTCCAGTCGATTCGTGTTTATACAATACAGAGTTACTTGCTTCTTCTTCATCCATATCCGTCAACATCGGGAATTCCGGTGTCGTTTCAAGCAGATCTAAAATCGCATACAGCAATGGATCCAAGCCCGTTCTCGTCAATGCAGAAATCGGGAACACTTGAATCTCTTCATCACCAAGTGCTTCTTTAAACGTTTCCAGATTCTCTTGCGCATCCGGCATATCCATTTTATTCGCCACAATAATCTGTGGACGTTCAGTCAAACGCATATTGTACTGCTCAAGTTCTTTATTGATTGTCTGGTAATCCTCGTATGGCTCACGGCCTTCAAGTCCTGACATATCGATAACGTGTACGATAACACGCGTACGTTCGATGTGACGCAAGAACTGATGTCCTAGTCCAACTCCTTGATGCGCACCTTCAATCAATCCAGGCAAATCTGCCATAACGAATGTGCGGTGATCATCTGTCTCGATCATACCGAGATTCGGTACTAATGTAGTAAAGTGATAATCCGCAATCTTAGGCTTCGCTGAAGAAACGACTGATAATAACGTTGATTTCCCAACACTTGGGAATCCAACAAGACCCACGTCAGCAAGAACTTTTAATTCAAGCACGATATCTTTACTAACACCCGGTTCACCTTTTTCAGAAAGTTCCGGTGCCGTGTTCTGTGGCGTAACGAAACGGCTGTTACCGCGTCCTCCACGTCCTCCACGCACGATGACCGCTTGTTGGCCATGTTCGACCAAGTCCGCAATAATCGTTTCAGTTTCGGCATCCTTAACGACTGTACCAGGGGGAACTTTAACGATCATACTTTTACCGCTACGACCGTGCATGTTTTTACTCTGACCGTGTTCGCCTCGTTCAGCTTTAAAATGACGCTGATATCGGAAATCCATTAGCGTACGTAATCCTTCATCAACGATAAAGATAACGTCTGCGCCTTTTCCACCATCACCACCGGATGGTCCACCATTGGCTATATATTTTTCACGACGGAACGAAACCATACCATCGCCACCGTCGCCACCTTTTACAAATACTTTAACGTGATCCACAAACATAATTTATAATCCTCCTAATTGTCCACTGATAGTAAACGTCCATTGATTCGGTTCACCGTGGACTTCGACCGTAAGCTGTGATGAATGTTCTGGGATGTCTAGTTGCTTCGCGTACAGCTCGGTAAATGTCAATTGAATACTCCAAGATGCAGTGTCTGTCGTGACTTCTAGTGTCACGGGACAATCTGCGTAGCGCTGAATTTTTGATTCCACAGCCAGCACTACTTGCTCCAAGTAATCGACCAACACTTCGTCAATTTCACTTGAATCAATTTTTTCCGTAATCTCACAATACAGTTGCACCATCAATGCCGGATAGCGCCACGCTAGTGTCGTAATCCATTCCTCAGTAAGCGGCATGCATAATTTCTGAAGCAATGCCTCACGTTGCATGTCTGCTGTTTTCTCAAGGATGCAATTTCGCGCTTCTGTATATTTCCCCATATCGATATTCATAAGGATCAATTGCAGATCGTTCATGTGATCGTGTCGACTAAATTTCACTGCTTGCGACACATTTAGCTCATTCTTCCCCATTTTTTCACCGCCAGCTGTTTTCGTACTTCTTAGTATAGCATTTTCACGCGCAAATCACTAAAAAAATCTTCGCCGTAGTCAAAATCGCTTAGAATATGTGTCTGAACGTTACAATGAATTGCTGTTCGCTCATAGTTCATGCCTAAGCGCTCTATAAACTCCCGTAGCCGCTCTTAGAAAGCGGTGAGTGATCATAGACACCCACTAATCGCTCTATCCCACGCCACAAGCGCTCATAGACACGCGTTATCCGCTCATAAGGCCAAGAACTAATCTAACAACCATCTCAAAACACAGAAAAAGGACTGCAACGAGTGCAGTCCTTTTTCACAGGGTCATGCTATCCAATTAAGCTTCTTGAGTTGCTGCTGGGTAGACACTGACTTTCTTTTTGTCGCGGCCAAGACGTTCAAAACGAACGACGCCGTCAACTTTTGCGAATAGAGTATCATCTCCACCGCGACCAACGTTTTCACCTGGGTGAATTTTTGTTCCGCGCTGGCGATAAAGGATTGATCCACCTGAAACATGCTGTCCATCTGCGCGCTTAGCGCCAAGACGTTTCGAATGTGAGTCACGACCGTTCTTAGTAGAACCTACTCCTTTTTTCGATGCGAAAAACTGAAGATCCAAACGTAACATAGCTGCCACCTCCTACTTTTCAAAGGATAATTTTATAAAATCTGCATAGTCTAATTCAATCGTTTGTAAAGAAATAATCATAGCATTCAGGAGCAGCTGAACTTCAGCATCTTGTTCCGTTACCGGAAACGCCACACGTAAGTATCCGCCATCCGTCCCTTGCTCGACATCAGGTTCGATCGAAGTCAATTGCATAATGGCATTCACCGCACCAAATGATACGGCAGAAGCACCAGCACAAACTAGATCTTGTCCGTGTTCTGCAAAGTTTGCATGACCATCCATCTCAAAGACTGAGATGCGCCCAGAAGGCTCTTTTATAATTCTGACATGTATCATGCCGGATTACAGATTGATTCCGTCAATAACGATTTTCGTGTATGGCTGACGGTGTCCTTGCTTTTTGCGATAGTTTTTCTTCGCCTTATATTTGAAAACAACAATTTTCTTTGCGCGGCCTTGCTTGACAACTTTACCTGTTACAGTTGCGCCTTCTACGAATGGAGCACCGACTTTAACGTCATCTCCGCCCACCATTAGCACCTTGTCAAAAGTTACCACTTCATCAGCTTCACCAGCAATCTTCTCAATGAAGATTTCTTGGCCCGCTTCAACTTTGATTTGTTTTCCACCAGTTTCAATAATTGCGTACATACTTGCACCTCCTCAATTTATACAGACTCGCCTTGACAGGTGATTCGACCAGCGAATACTTGAACCTGTTCAGTGCGGTTGTAGCACGGGTGCTACAATCAATAACAGTAAAATATTATCACATAGAAAACAATTGGTCAAGCATTATTCCCACAATCTTTTAAAAGAAGGAAGTCTCTTTTCTAGTCAGTTGTTCAAAGACTCGCTCATACCTCCTAAAACGATACGAAATAATATTTTGAACCGCTAAAAACGACGTAATGATAACGAGTGGCAAACTGGCTGGCAAGTAGGCAATGAAGAACACACAAAGTGATGCGGACGCAATGATGGAATACAGTAAGAAGTTTGAGCGCGTGGTATATTTTGTTTCTTCCGTTTCAAGTAAAACCGAGACGACTTGTCCGCCATCAAGTGGCAAGATAGGTAATAAATTGACGCTCAGTAAGATCAGTTGAATCTTCACGAACTGCGCTTCTCCCGGGAATGACAAATACGTGCCAAGTAGTAACAGAACGGCTGTCGCGACAGGTCCACCGAGCGCCACGATCAGCCGTTGCCGTTTACTTGCCAGCTGCCGATTAACAAATTGCAATTCCCCTCCATACGGTAAAATAGTACAACTCCTAATTTTCATTCCGACGTGTCGTGCGGCCAATACGTGTCCTACTTCATGAAAAAGTAAAGAGAATAAGAGCATTGCGTACAATGACACACCACCGACGATCATGAAAAATAAAAAGATCGGTAATAATACCGGATGAATACGGTACTTCATTGCTGACCGTCCGACATATACGTTGCGAGTACTGTAGGCTCGAGCGGAATCCCATTGCGTTTCACGCGGATGTACACCGCTTCCTCGTCCATCATCGCAATCTCATCCCCAAGCTTCACAGCGGTGTAAGGAAGCGTCGAGAACGACCCTACGAATCCATACGTCACTTCGTCGCCGTTATCGTACTGAACGGTCACCGTCTTGCCTGACTGCCTTGTGTAGCCCGTGAAGACGACTAGCCCACTTCCTTGCGACGTAATCGACATCGGTTGAGTATACGAGATAATGGCACCGTCCTGATAAGGTTGGAACGATTCATACGTCTCAAACGGATTAAATACGGAATCCCCAGATACCGTGATGACTTCATCATCTGCCATCCAAGAAGAAACCCACTTCTTCATCACCACAAAGTCTTTTCCAGTCGTTACATATTGCGTTATCGGTATATTAACTAGCTGGCGTTCTTCAAGTTTTGATAAACCTACAACAGATACCATCAGCACAATAGCGATGATCCATTTTGTTTTCCATTTCATCACGTCCCCTCCCTTACCTGCAGTGTATGAAAAGAAGGAGAATTAAATGACGAATGAAAAAAACTCAGTACCATTAAAGGCACTGAGTTTTACGATTGTATTATTTGCCGAACATGTTTTTGATTTTACCGAAGAATCCTGATTTACTTTTCTCCATCGTCATCAATGGCACAGACTCACCTAAGATGCGTCGGGCAATGTTACGATAGCCTATTGCTGCAGGGTTTGTCGGGTCCATCACGACAGGTTCACCTTTATTTGAAGCAGAAATAACGTTTTGGTCGTCCATTACGATACCGAGTAGATCAATCGACAAATGCGTCGTGATTTCATTGACATCTAATGTTTCGCCGCTTTCCATCATGCCGCTTCTAATACGATTGATAATCAATTTTGGCGGTTCCAATCCTTCTTCCGCTTCTAGCAGTCCAATAATTCGGTCTGCGTCACGTACAGCGGAAATTTCTGGAGTCGTCACGACAATTGCGCGATCCGCACCAGAAATAGCGTTTTTGAAACCTTGTTCGATTCCTGCTGGGCAGTCAATCAAGACATAATCATAATCTTGCTTTAATTCCAAAACGAGCTTCTTCATCTGTTCAGGATTTACGGCACTCTTATCAGTCGTCTGTGCTGCTGGCAGCAAGAACAGTCGATCTTCGAAACGCTTGTCCTTCACAAGAGCCTGGTGTACTTTACAACGCTCTTCCACCACATCGACCAAATCATAAATGATCCGGTTTTCTAAGCCAAGAATAACGTCCAAGTTACGCAGACCGATATCTGTATCGATTAAACACACTTTTTTCCCTTGTAACGCAAGAGCGGTGCCTAGATTGGCTGACGTTGTTGTTTTACCAACGCCACCTTTACCAGAAGTAATAACAATTGCTTCTCCCAAATTATATACCTCCCTTAAATGTAGCAAGGTCCGGACGTAAATATCGGAGCTCCTGAAGACGGTCTATCGCAATCTGCCCATTCTTTTGAAGATACGCACATTCCATTTCAGGTTGCTCAGAAAGAACCGTCAATTCGTCGGTCATGATCTCGATCTTATCCGCAATTTTCAGATGCGTCGCCTCCAGCCAAGATGCAGCAATGACTGCGTCTTTATTGCCTTGTGCGCCCGCATGTGCAATGCCTTTGACACGACCGAGTACATAAATACTGCCGCCTGCAATGACTTGCCCACTCTGATTGACATCACCGATAATAACCAAATCGCCATCAGCCTTTACGACTTGACCCGATCGAACGATTCCTATATAGGTTTCGGACTGCTTCTCGATCAACTTTCTCTCACACTCTTTTAACGAAATGACGTCACTATGTACCTTCGAAACTCGCAAATGAGGGGAAGTATGAATGACCGATTGAATTTTGTTCATGTCTTTCTCGTCACAATAACGATGCCCTAGATGCAACTGCACTTCAGACACACCTTCGAGCACACTGCTCTGTACTTTTTCTTTCAACTCACCTAGTAAATCGGAAAATGCGCAATGATCATCCAATCGTAAAACTAAGCCGTCTTTTGTACCTTTTATCGTTATCAACTGTGATTTCGTCACCTACATCACCTCACAATACTTAAAAACCTGCTTGCTTTTGAAAAAATCTTTTTTCTGTAATCTGTTTGAATAGATAACCGAACATTACGATGAATAATGAGTTCGCAATCATTGTCGGAACTAGTCGATGCGTGAAAAATTCACCGAAATCAATAAAAGTCAACGCAATCACACTAGCAAAAAAGTACGACAACAATTCCAGTAACACAATCATTACTAATGATAATACCATAACTGTCACCGTATGACGCTCAATTTGTCGAATTACTAACGCAGCAACGTAACAAATCAGCGGATACATGAATGTGTATAATCCAATAATATCAATATGATACATATCATACAACAGTCCAAGGATAAATCCGTAAATAATCGCTCGCTTGCTATTATAATACGTCGCAATGAAAATTAAATAGACGATTACGAACCTTGGCACCAAAATATACAAATCTCCGCTTATTTCAATCGGTGAAAACAGACTGAAAATCGGTTCCAGGAAAAACAAGAGTCCAGCAATCACAGGAATGATGAATCGGATCATGATTCATCGTCCCCTTTAGCATCCGCGGAGTTGCCTCCGTCCGTACCATCCACAACCGTCATCGTCCGCTTCGCAATCATCACATGATCGAGTTGCGAGAAGCTTGCTGCCGGTTTGATATACGCTAATTTCGTCAGACCAAAGTCATCCGTAGAAACTTCAGTTACTTCCCCTATTAAAATACCTTTCGGGAAGATTCCTCCGAGACCAGAAGACGTCACTTGCATTCCTTTTTTTACTTTAAAGCTCGAATCAATCCGCTTCATGATCAATTGTCGGGAAGCTCGATCATATCCTTCGATCAAACCGAACATTTCCTCTTCACCTACAACCATTGCCGCCACACGGAAAGCACTATTTTCCGTTGAAATCAATTCAACTGTAGACGTAAAAGGAGTCGATAGAATCACTTTCCCGATCAATCCTTGCGCTGTCATGACCGCCATATTGACGCCCACTCCAGACGTCGTTCCTTTATCGATGATGACCTTCTCTTCCCATTGATCGGGATTACGCGAGATCACCGTAGACTGGATCGGCTCAAATGCACGCAGGTCCTCTTGTTTATCAATAATTCCCCGCAACTTCACATTATTCGCTTTCACATCTACTAACTCCGCTTCCATAGCGGCATACGTTTCCAGACGCTCTTTTAATCGTTTGTTTTCTTCGTATGTATTAAGCATCGTATCAATATTCTCAATGAGTCCCGTCACAAAGTGGGCTGGTTTCGTAACGAGCGACTGCCCGAAACCTACGACATCTTTCACTGCTTGTTCCGGTACATTTGCATGATTTCGGTCACGAAGTGAAAATGCAATTAATGCCACTAGGACGATTACTCCTACTAATAAAATGATTAATCGTTTATTGGAAAAAAAACGCGGCATTGCCTACATCTCCTCCAATTAGTATTATGACTGAATCTTCTTGATCAGTTCTAAATTATCCAGCGCTTTACCTGTTCCAATCACGACACAGTCGAGCGTGTTTTCTGCAACGAATGCAGGCATTTTAGTTTCTTCGGAAATCGCTTTATCAAGGTTACGAAGTAATGAACCGCCACCTGTTAAGACAATTCCACGCTCCATGACGTCTGACGCCAATTCAGGTGGTGTCTGCTCAAGCGTCTTCCGCATACCTTCAATAATCAAATCCATAGGCTCACGCAATGCTTTCGTGATTTCCTGTGAATTAATCTCCATCGTTTTCGGCAGACCCGTCAACAAGTCACGGCCGTGAATATCCATTTTTTCGGTTTTATCCAAATCAAACGCCGAACCGATTTGCATTTTGATGTTTTCAGCTGTACGTTCACCGATCATCAATTTATATTCTTTACGGATGTACGTTATGATAGCCGTATCCATGGAATCTCCACCTACACGGATCGATGTGCTCGTTACAATACCGCCGAGCGAAATAATAGCAACTTCTGTTGTTCCTCCACCTATATCGACGACCATACTGCCGGTTGGTTCCCATACAGGTAAATCCGCACCAATCGCAGCCGCAAATGGCTCTTCAATCGTATACGCAGCTTTTGCACCCGCCTGAATTGCAGCATCTGTCACTGCACGCTGTTCGACTGACGTAATACCGTAAGGCACACAAACCATCACAGTCGGCTTCGTCCAAGAAGTGCCAGTTGACTTTAACGCTTCTTTTAAATAATGACGAATCATATCCGTTGTTGTTTCAAAATCTGCAATAACTCCTTCTCGCATCGGTCGAATAGCCACGACTGAGCTCGGAGTACGTCCGATCATCGCATGTGCTTCACTGCCTACTGCAACGATTTCACCAGTCGTCGTATTTTTCGCTACGACAGATGGCTCCCTTAGCACAATACCTTTATCTTTAATGAAAACTAGAGTATTGGCTGTTCCCAAGTCAATTCCTACGTTTCGTGATCTGAAACCAAACAAGTCAATTCTCCCCTTCTACAAAAACCGTCATCGGTGTTGTTAAAAGCATACACCACATTATAACGGAAAGGTAACTTAATTTACAGCGTCACATAGCTAGTTTGCGAAAAATAGCAAAAAAGAGACTGATTTCCCAGTCCCCTCACTTTTTCCGACACGATTCATGCTTTTAGATGTATCCTTTGTCTTTTAAACTAATGAATTTCTGATCCCCGATGATAATATGATCAAGCACATCCACACCCATGATCTGCCCCGCTTCCATGAGGCGTTTCGTCACCTCGATATCTTCCCTCGAAGGCGTGGTGTCACCGCTCGGATGATTATGGGAAATAATCATCGACGCAGCCGAACGTTTAAACGCTTCTCGAAACACTTCACGCGGATGCACGATGGAAGAATTCAAACTGCCAATGAAAATCGTCTGCTTATGTAGTACTTCATTTTTTACATTTAAAAACAACACCACAAAATGTTCTTGATTCAACGACGACATATCCGTCATCAAATAATTCGCAGCATCTTCCGGTGAACGAATCTTATACCGTTCATGCGGTGCTGTCCGATACAAACGCTTGCCAAGTTCCGCTGCCGCAAGCAACTGCACCGCCTTCGCTTCACCGATCCCTTTAATCTTTGTCATCTCATCAACTGTCAACTCTTTCAAATCCTGCAAACGGTCAATTGTTGACAACACACGGTTCGCAAGCACTAATACAGACTCTGAACGTGAGCCTGTACGCAACAAGATCGCCAACAATTCTTGATTGGATAAATTGCCTGCCCCTTCCCGAATCAGCCGTTCACGGGGCCTGTCAGCGATATGCACATCGCGGATCATCATCTGCGGTGCCAAATCAAGTGGCATTACGTGTCACCGCCTTCTAACATCAGCAAACCTTCCCCACGCATCCGATTGACCAGATCACTGACCGGCAACCCGACAATGTTTTGATAATCGCCTACCATATTTTCCACAAACAACATCCCTTGCGTCTGGATGCCATACGCTCCTGCTTTATCCGAAGCGTCACCCGATTTCACATATGCACGAACGAGTTCTTCATCCAGTTTTCTGAACTTCACTTGCGATAAACCGGAAAACTGGATTATCTTGCCCTTCGCAAGGATCGTCACACCCGTAATTACTTCATGTAACTCTCCAGATAACTCCATTAAGAAATCGATAGCTTGCTGATCGTCTTCAGGCTTCGGGAATACTTTGCCTTCTCTTACCACAATCGTATCCGCCGCAATGATGATCTCCTCCTGTGACTCAAATACCGCATGCGCCTTTCGCTCCGATAAACGCACCGCATATTCATACGGTTCTTCAGGCGTGAACGGCACATCCTCATCAACATCACTCGGTCTCACCGCAAAATCAATTCCTGCCAACTGCAATAGTTCTTTACGTCTCGGCGAAGAAGAAGCGAGAACAATAGGTTTTATACTTGTAAATTTCATTGGAACAACCCCCTTTTTTCATAGTGTACGCTATTGCAGGCGATTTGAAAAAAGGGCAAAATTCAATTCTTCCCCGTATTTCGGCTCAAAATTGAATTTTGAAGCACGGATCTTGGTTCGAATAGTGTGCCAATAAATGCAGTCTTGCAATAGAAGAATCCTGTGTAAACGCAGTGATGGCGGCCACTTTCTTCGCGAAGTCCCCATCCTTTTTCGCGTCTTTCCCCTTCGCAGACAATTCAATTTTCGATAAATCCTCTGCGAACAACGCTTTTTTCACTTCTCCGGCGTCCGCAGACTTGCAAGTGCCTGGTACGACAGTGATTCTCTTCTTGAACGCGTCTTCGCCTTCTTTCAAGACGACGTCACTTTCTTTCAACCATGCCGCTCCCCAAACGTAAAACTGACCACCAGCTGGCACGATCGCCGTAGTCGTAAGACCCGGATTCTCCGCGACGAAATCGGTCGCTGCTTCTTGACTCGAAAACACACCATGCTGCTTGACGAACATCGTCTCCCCGTCTTCCGCGGCACCTGCCTTCTCTTCCGTCTTCGGCCCATTCGTCGCTACCGCCTTATCTGCCTTGTCTTTTTTACCTCCTGTACTCGAAATCGTCAGCCCGATCACGAGCACGGCGACCAAGCCGATCGCCACACCTTGTATCAACGCCCGAATGACAATGTTCTTTGAATACGTCCTGCGGAAATTCATTCCATCACTCCACTAGTTTTCTTCCACCTTACCAAAACGAACGCAAAAAAAGACGAGACTGTTGTCGTCTCGTCCATAAACATTTACCGATTTAGTTCAACAAACCCGTATACCAACTGACAAGCTGCGCGCCGTAGAAATACGCAATGAGTGCAGCGGCTGCAATCGAAGGTCCAAATGGCACAGGTGTCTTGCGCCCTTGCTTAGTCTTTTTCAAAAAAATCAGACCGACAATCGCGCCAATGAATGAAGCAAGAAACAGCGTCACTAACGTCTGTATCGTACCAAGCACTAAGCCGATGACGAAAAATAATTTTATGTCGCCGCCACCCATACCCCCATTCGACACAATCGCAATCAGCAACAATATACCGAAACCGACCGCCGCTCCAAGCAAACTATCCCACCAAGGTGTCAGTGGACTAACAAAACGCATGATGAAAATCGCAATACCAAACGGTAATAAAATTTTATTCGGAATCAACATATACTTAAGATCGGATACCGTTAAAATAACGAGCATCGAGATAAACAGCAACGCCACAACTAGTTCCCACTGGAATCCAAAGTACAAGTACGCACAAACGAACAGCACACCCGTTATTAGCTCCATCACGGGATAAAGAGCACTGATCTTTTCCTTACATCCTCTGCACTTTCCACGCAAAAACACGTAAGAGAATACCGGCACTAGGTCAACCGCCGTCAAATTCCGATCACACGTCGTACAGTGCGAAGGAGGCGAGACGATGGACTCCTTTAGTGGCACACGCAGTCCGACTACGTTAAAAAACGAGCCGAGCGTGATACCGTAGAGGAAGAAAAACATACTATAAAGCCATTCCATGAACTGCCTCCTTACTCCGCTTTCTCGGTACCTGTCATTTTATTGATCGTCGTCGGATCAAATTTCAATGCAGGTGGCGGCGCATCCACTTTCGGCGCCTCATTTTGTAAATTGACGAGATCCGGACGGAAGTACGCATTAAATGAAATCACGACTTTCATTTCACCAATATCTGATTCTTCTTCCGTTTTCTCAGCTGTCGCTTCGAATTGAATTGTCTCTACATTCATAATCCGAATCATTTCTTCGATTTCATAGATGAACGTATCGACTTGCTTGTACGTATCCGCAACGAGCGTCACTTCCATCAAGATCGTTTCCAAGTTTTGTACCGATTCCGGCAATAGTTCCATGTCAAATACTTCTTTCGAAAAATTGATTTCTTCAATTCGACTATTGGATTTCACTTCCGCCTTCTCTAGACGAATGAGCAATGCATCCTCTAGCGGAATAACAGGCACGACTTTTTGAAGCGGGGCAGATGTGACCGTTTCATTCGGATCTTTATTCGCCAATTGCTTTTGCATCGAAAATAAAACATCACGTTCTGAAGCCAACTGCGCAGTCATCTGATCCTTGCTGTCTTTCGCAGGCAAGTAGATGTTTGTCACAGTGTAATAGACAAGTGCAATAAGGAAAATGGAGGCCAATACGACCAAACCAATCTCCATCTGACGTTTAGTTAGATACTTATTCAACCGTATCGCCCCCTTCCGAGTCAGCATCTACAGGTGGCTGTGGTTCTTCCGGTGCAGGTTCTGTTGGCTGCTCTTCAGCAGGTGGCGTTTCCTCTTGCGGCTCTTCAATCGCATCGGGGTCTACGTCTGCATCGGTACCTGGTAACGCGCGGTCGTCTACGAACTGAATGAAGTATGTAGCGAAATATCTAGGCAAGACATTTTCACGTTCTTCCACATCCAGTTTTTCTGTCTCGATTCCTTCGAACGTCGCATCAATTACTAGCGACGATGCTTTCATTCGAGTTAAATAGAGCGCAGGTTCCATCAGATCATCAAACTGAATTTTCAACGTCACTTCGTTAGGTGCAGTGAACGTTAACTCTTGGAAGAACCCACGATCAGGCAATGCTCTCGAAAGATCTTCTATAAGAGGATGTGTTTTATATTGGTACGCTTTTAGGAAATCCACTGTGGCGGCCAATTGTTCTTTTTCTTGACCGAAGGCAGACAGACGCAACTGGGACGTTATGCTTTCTTGTTGTTTCTGTATTTCATATGTAGACTGCTGTAATCTCTGGGCTTCTTCGTCATTTTTCGCAGCCATCATATATAGAACCACCCAACTAATGATGGCTACCAAAAGAATCGCAATGGCAATCCACAAAAAAGTAGCCCGCTCCTTGATCTTCTCCGGTAGTAGATTTATATCAACTAACATACGCGTACTACACCTCTTCCTTCAGCGCGAGACCAATTACTCGATGGAAGTCGGCAGTAATCGCTGTACCATCCACACAACTAATCGGCTCTTTCACTAAGGGAATCGCGTCAATTGCTAACCGCTCCCGTACCATCTGCAATAATTCTTCTTGTTGTGTATATGTACTGTTCCATATTAAATGGGTAATCGCTGAATCTGTTTCAGCCAAATTAAATCGGTAGAAGTTTGCTAGTTTCTCAAGCTCCATCACAATCGTCATCGGCTCAATCTGTTGCTCAAGTACTTCACCCGTCGTCATACTGAGCGGCACTTCGAGTTCCATGGAGCGGATGAATAAAGGGAAATGATTATAGAAAATCGACACAGTTAAATTCCGCCCATGCAAATCCGCAAGTAAAATATGTTCCGACCCTTCAAATTGATGTTCATGATGAGCCAATCGATAAAGCGAAAGCGGCGCAATATCCGCCACAACCGGAACCAACTTTGCAGATTCAAGCACATCTTCATACGTCTGCATAATACTTTCCTTCGACGCAATCAAAATCGCTTCATTTTGCGCATCATTGGCGGTATACGGAACGACATCAAACACCGGGTCATCAAACGGCAAATAAATTGTCGAGCCAATCTCTATGAAAAAATGACTTTTCAAATCCTCATGATCCACCGTTTCAGGATAGGCAACACGACGGATAATAACATATGTATCGGGCGCCAAAAACGCCACATCACGCTTCGTAAGATTCCAATCTTTCACAGCTTCTGTCAAGACCTCACGTAGCATGTCATCTTCGGCTATTCGGCCATCCATGATGGTGTGTTCGGGCAATAACATCTCTTTCGCTGTGTCTAGTACGATTGGATGAGTGGATTTGATCCGTACGTATCGGATTGCGTCATCATCAAGCGTTAATGAATATACGCGTTTCTTGCGACCGAAGGAAGGCATGGTCGGCATTGTTATATTGGAAAGTGGGCGTTTTAAGTTGGTTAAAATAGACATATGTGAACTCCTTCCAGACGAGCAAAAGCAAGGGATACACGTAGTCATCCCTTGCGGACTAGTTATGTTAAGTATAGCAAATGTGGAGGGGGAAGGGAAGATTGATAGGGGAAAATGACGAAACATCAGGAATGGCAATTACTCACCTTGTATCGCAGATAAATCTCCACATTTTTCAGTCTCTACTTTTGTAGATTTTCCACTGTTATTGATCATTTCTATAGTCGTTTTACGGAATTCTACTTCATTTTTCTTCGTTTCAGCTTTACCACGGATCGAAGATGGTTACGCTTCCGCTACCCAGAAAGTATCGTTCACAAGATTAAAATCTTCAAAATACCCTTCAGAAATTAATGTGGACATACCTACAGAATTAACATATGTTGTTTGATGTTCAATAAAGTATAAATCGGCTGTATTTTTTAATAAGATAGCATTTGTTTTTTCTGCTTTAATTCGAGTGTTTTCTAAAATGAGAATCATTGAGCTAATGGCAGTAACTGAAGTAATTCCCATAATGACTAATATCGCAAGTAACTTGACGAGTGTCATTCCTATGTCATCCGCAAGTATTTCCTTCATGTGAAACACTTCCTTTTGCCTTAGAATAGAATATTTCGATTTTAACGTATGTATATAATTTCCCAAAAAGACCTTGATGAGAATATTCTCATCAAAGTCCAATTTATAAATCACATTTATCAAAAGTAAGTTTGAAAATCGTTATTAAATTAAATAATTAGCGAGTAATAACAACGGTGGTTACAGCAGTATCGTTCTTATTACCAATTTTATTAATATCAGCTGTAGTTGCACTTGTGAACTCCACACTAATATTTCCATTTGTAGCGGTCCCAGTTATAGTAGGTGTAGTAACTTCTCCAGTACCTTTACTTATAGTTGCTTCAGACTCACCGAAACCACCCGTATCTTCTAGATATCCATCATCCTTAAGTACCCCTGTAGTCACTTTGTTATCAGTTGCAGTATTTTCAGCAAAGTAAATATTAGCAGCAGAGATAGCATTCTGTCCATCAGCCTTAAGTGCACTTACCTTAGAGTTCGTAATAATATTCCCAATAGCCGGCACCGCAATCGCAGCAATAATTCCCAAAATAACAATAACTGCTAATAGCTCAACAAGCGTCAAACCTTTTTGATTTAATTTCTTCTGTATAAATTTTTTCATATAATTTCCTCCTCTTGTTTTTCCTTACTCTATGAATATAGTATATCAGAACTAATAGGATAATAACACTAGTTTTATTGAATTAATTTAATTTTATCCATAACATTTGTTATTTCTGTTACAAACTATCTATCTGCTCAAACATACTAAACATCGGCAACATGATTGCCAAAACTATAGTCCCGACTATGGCCGCCAAGAAAACGATCATCAAAGGCTCTATTAAAGCTTTTAAGCGGTCTGTAGCGGCTTCTACTTCTTTCTCATAGAAATCTGCTACTTTAGCCAACATGGAGTCCAAAGAACCAGTTTCTTCTCCTATCGCAATCATATGTGGGATTAGCGGAGGAAATGCCCAGTGATTTAACATAGGCTCCGTTAAAGATCCGCCACGTTCCATTGATACTCTAGACTCACCAATTACTTTTGAAATGACTTCATTTCCAACTACTTTTTCTGTCATGGTTAGGGCTTGTAGAATGGGTACTGAGCTAGAGAACATAGAGCTTAATGTACGAGTCATCATAGCGAGTGAAGACTTTTGAGCAATGCTACCGAATATAGGCAATCTCAATAAGATAGTATCTAAAATGTACTTCCCTTTTGGATTGTTACGAACTAATACATAGCCTGCGATAATCACCGAAACAATAAGAAGAAGTAGGTACCAGTAATTTTCAATCCAATCACTCGCTGCCATTACTGCACGAGTTAACCACGGCAATTGTCCGCCAATACTATCGAACATATCAACAAACATTGGTACGACAAACCATAAAAGGAAAATAACTACTGCTATGGCTATTATGCCAACTACAACGGGGTATGCCATAGCCGAAGTAACTTTCTGTCTCGTACGATACGCTTTTTCGAAATGCTCAGCTAGCTGCTCCAATGATTCATCCACAGTTCCTGAAACTTCCCCAGCCGCCACCATATTCAATATTAATGGTTCAAAAACTTTAGGATGTTTTCCAAAAGCTATCGACAACGGTGTTCCTGTTCGTAAATCTTCCTGAATCGAAGTCAAGATTTTCCGAAACGAAGCCTGTTCTACTTGCGCGGACAAAATCCTCACCGCATCCACAATCGTAACACCCGCCTGAAGAAGTGTAGAAAACTGACGTAAAAACATAATCAGTTGATCTCGCTTAACTGGACTACCAATCGTTATATCTTTCGTCAAAACTGTTTCCTTTTGTTCAACCAAACTAACTACGCGAATACCTTGGCCTTTCAGCTTAATCGCTGCATCGCGTTTATTCGTAGCCGTCACCGTACCACGACGAATCACTTTCGAATCTCGCCCTTCGTATGTAAAACGAGCCACGATCAATCATCCCCTTGCAAGAACGGTAATGCTTCTTCGTACGAAATGATTCTTTGTTCCATCAATGTCTTTACAGAGTGATCCATCATATGCATGCCTTGAGCGCGGCTAGTCTGGATGACGTTCGGAATCTGGTGAATTTTCTCGGAACGAATCAAGTTCGACACAGCTGGATTATTAATCATTATCTCCGTCGCTGCTCGTCTTCCCTGTTTATCAATCGTCTGGAATAAACGTTGAGAAACAACTGCCTTCAAAACCCCAGCCAACTGTACGCGAATTTGCGCTTGTTGACCATGTGGAAATACGTCTATGATTCTATCGATTGTCGAAGCTGCACTCCATGTGTGTAAAGTGGCGAGGACTAAGTGACCGGTTTCTGCAGCGGTGATCGCCGTAGAAATCGTCTCCAAGTCCCGCATCTCCCCTACGAGAATGACGTCTGGATCTTGACGCAAAGCAGCACGTAATCCATCCGCAAACGACAGTGTATCAAAGCCAACTTCTCGCTGATCAATGATCGACGAACCGTGATTATGCATATACTCAATCGGATCTTCCAATGTAATAATATGCTTTCGCATCGTTTCATTCATATAACGGATCATGGCTGCAAGCGTAGTGGATTTACCTGAACCAGTAGGCCCAGTAACTAAGATCAGCCCTTGTGCAGTATCTGACAAACTCTTCAGTGTTGCAGGCATATTCAAGTCATCAATCGTCGGAATCTTCGTTGGAATCGTCCGGAATGCCAATGAAATCGAACCGCGTTGTTGGAATGCGTTGACACGGAAACGAGAAACACCAGCGATTTCATAGGAATAGTCAATCTGTCCTGCTTCTTTAAAAGCCGGCATCATCTTTTCTGGAATCGTCTGATACGCCATTTCCTTTGTATCTTCTTCAGTCAAAATCGTTTCGCCAAAACGTTTTAAGTCACCATGCACACGGAAGATTGGAGGCACGCCAACAGTTAAGTGAATGTCAGACGCTTTGACAGTAAAGGCCTCAGTAAGTAATTGATCAATTCTTTCGTTCACCGCAAACACTCCTAATCTATTAGGGCCACTCGCAATACTTCCTCAGTAGTTGTAATGCCCTGCTTTACTTTATCTAAACCATCGTCTATCAGGAAAATCGTTTCACTTCTCTCCGCAATTTCACGGAATACAGTAGGTGCAGCGTCACGGTTAATCGCATCGCGCATTTCTGCATTGATAATCAATACTTCATGTATCGCAATTCGCCCGCGATAGCCTGTCATATTACATGCTGAGCAACCCGTACCGCGATTAATCGTCTCGATTGTTTTCCCACGTTTGGCGAATATCTCTTTTTCACGATCCGTTGCCTGCTGTATAGTTCCACAATCTCGACATACTCGACGAATTAATCGTTGAGCAACAATCGCATTAAGAGAAGCAGTCAAAAGAAATGGCTCCACTCCCATATCAAGCAATCGTGAAATAGATGCAACTGAGTCATTCGTGTGGATCGTGCTCAACACTAAGTGTCCTGTTAAGGAGGCACGAATCGCGATTTCTACGGTCTCTCTATCTCGGATTTCCCCTACCATTACTACGTCAGGATCTTGACGCAAAATAGAACGTAATCCCGTAGCGAATGTTAATCCTACATTAGAATTCACTTGAATTTGATTAATACCTTCCAATTGATACTCTACTGGATCTTCAATCGTAATAATATTTACTTCTTCGCTATTTAATCGATTCAAAGCCGCATACAACGTAGACGATTTACCTGAACCCGTTGGACCTGATATGAGCACGATGCCATTTGGCTTCTCGATTTCTTCAAGGAAGCGTTGTAAATTAGTCGGACCGAAACCAAGCTTCGTCATATCATTTAAAGAGCTACTCAAGTCCAAAATACGCATTACAATCTTCTCACCAAAAACTGTTGGCAATGTCGATAACCGTAAATCAATCGGACGAAAATCAATCATCACTTTAATGCGTCCATCCTGCGGCATACGAGATTCTGTAATATTCAAATTCCCCATGATTTTAATCCGCGCAAGCAACATCGACTGCATGTGTTTAGGTAAGACACGTTCAGTCTGCAATTTTCCATCAATTCTAAAACGAATAACGACTTGATGCTCTTGAGGGTCAATATGAATATCACTAGCTTTCATGGAAACAGCACTGGATATAATCTGATTAACGAGACGCACAATAGGAGAATCGTTATCGACAATATCTTCTTGTTGCTCTAACTGACTCGCTGTCGTTTCAGGTTCTTCAAAGAGTAAATCATCAAATAATTCATCATCATAATAACGTGTAATCGTTCGATTTATATCATCTTTGGACGCAATCGCAGTTTCGATATGGAAACCTGTAGACAATCGTAAATCTTCAATGGTGTTGTAATCCATCGGGTCTGCCATTGCAACGAATAACTTATCTCCGTCCTTCTTCAACGGCACAATCATCTTCTGCTTCGCTAAACCTTTAGGCACGATATTGAACAATTTCGGATCAAACGGATAACGGAACAAATTGACGTGAGGAATTCCAAGCTGGAACTCGAGCACCTCAATCAATTGCTGCTCAGTAATATACCCGCGTTGTAATAGCGCATCGCCAAGTCGTTCATCACGCGTCTTTTCTTTCAACGTAGTCATTAACTGTTCGTCCGACAGTAATCCCGACTCTATTAATAAATCCCCAAGACGTTTTCTAGTTGTCGCCATTTGAATCCCCCTCTATCAATCGATTGGATTACCATTCTTGTCGACTTCAATCAGATTGCCGCCTTTATCGTAATCATATTTCACATCATCTTTCCCACCAGAACCGTTCGACTTGCTTGAACCATTACCTGAAGAAGAACCATTGTTGCCTGATCCGCTTCCAGTAGATGACCCTGAACCCGTGCTTCCTGATCCTGTATTGCTAGAATTACCACCACTACCCGATCCACTACCAGTAGAAGAGCCTGAATTATTCCCGTTACTAGAATTGCCATCAGTTGTACCAGTACTAGAGTTACCAGAATTAGACGGATTATCCGTTGACCCGTTAGTTGAACTGTTTCCATCGGCATTGCCAGAATTACTATCTACATTACTATCAGGAACTTGTTCTACCACTTTTTCTAAACTATGACGCTCAATAATTGGTTGCGGTGCATAGAAATCGATTGAGACATCTTCAATTTCTTCCAACGAACCATTTAGCATGACATTACGCTTAACTGCCACTTCCATACCCTTCTTACCTTTGTCTACAATCTCTATCGCACCGGCTGATACGAATGCACTGTAACGAATAACTGTTTTAGGATCATATTTTGTAATGCTCTCGACTTCAGTATCATAACGATGAACAAACGGAAGTCCTTCTATAGAAAGCTCCAATTGAGAGCCTGTCCAATTGGTACGAATCGTGAAGACGGTTTGATTTGGATTGGTGAAAATAAAATCCAAATTAAGCTTGCGGTTAATTGCCGCTTCAAATCCCGGCTCTACACCTAACGGTAACTCCGTGGAAATATTCCGCTCATCCATAACCCAATTCGTCTGCAACGCTGCTTTATATAGAAGAGACGCCATAATCGTCATCTGCAAATCTGTTGCACTAGCAGACTCTTTACCTTCAAGATACTCACGGAATGAAAACGAAGTGTTCGGCTGAATCTCCAATCCATCCAAGTCTTCCATCAATAAACGTAGCCCTTTAGCCAACTCATCTACTTTATATTCAGCAGACGCAATAACTTGCTTCTGCTCATATAGCTCTGGAATGAAATTCGCTATATAGATTTGCTGAGGCATAATTCCGCTCTGCAATTGCACTTCTATTTGCGAAGCAATCTTTTCCACTTCATCTTCATTAAATGTAAGCGAATTAAAGTTTTGTTTCATGACAGTACGTAAACCTTCACGAGAGACACTCGCCACTAATGAATTATCATTACCATTTTTAACTTGGTTCAGTGTAGCGTCAGGATCAAAACTAACAATATCCGCAGGAACATCGACTTGATCATCTTGAACTATAAGTTGAACCAACATATTTTGTTCCAAGCCGGAAAAGTCTATTAGCAACTTTTCCTTCGCTTCCTTTTTAGAATGACCGGATATATCAAATGGCCCTACGTACGTGTGTTTATTGAACTTCTTGAAGTTCGAGAAGAAGCCGTCACCTGCGTATGTTTGTTGGGCGAATAGTGCTGAAATGACTAGCAGCAACGCGCCTAGGAATAAGTAGTTTCTGTATAGTTTATTCTTCATTTGGCACCTACTTTATGTTTGAATTACTATTTATTAATCTCTTTAAATCCTGTTTTTTGTATGTGCGTAGTTCCATAAGACGATGTAGCTGGAGGTTCTGGCAGGGTTGGATAACTTGAATCTGGACCAATGGGAACTCTGTCTATATTCTGTTTTTTAAAGTTCACTGTAGCTCCTCCAGACGCAGTAAAAGTGTCTGCGTAAATCGCACCACTTATCGTACCTCCACCCGATATATTAACATCTGCATTTGGCGCTAAAATTAGGGTGGGATCGGCAGTTACTCCACCGCTAATAGACACCTTTTTCCCACCAGTTAAAATATTTCCTTTAATGCCTCCACCAGCTGTCATAGTGACATTTGCATCTTCTGCGTAGAATGAACCATTGATTTTAGTATCACTATCAAATATTACTTCCTTAGGCTTGTCGGTAGTGGAACCCTGTAAGAACATGCCTACTTGATTAGCAGACGCGCCATTACCAATAGAGCCTTTCACATTAATTTTATCTTTCACCATGAAAGTAAGCTTACCAGTTCCTATTACATTAATATGACCACGAATAACGTCCAAATGGTCAACTACGATGACTCTATCCTCTTTGCCCACATTGATTATTAACGTATTATTTTGATCCAATTTTATAGTAGACAAATAAATATCTTTGGTAAGGTCTAGAGTATAGTTGTTAGTTATATAGTTATCTATATATAAACCACCGTTCTTAATAACTTCTTTTGAATTACCGTCTTTTATAATTGTTTTATTCGGAGGTGGACCGTATGAAGGATATTCTGGAAACAATGGCAGTTCCATCATTCCTGCTTCAGGCATACCAGTCGGAGCTGCAGCAGGCTTCCAATCTGGTTTATTCAATGCTCCAACCTCAGAACCAGCTGGGACAAAGATGTTTCCTGAAATTGATGCACCACCGTCTAGCATAATAGATTTTTTATCTTTTAAATTAGTTCCCACGCTTCCGATTATCGTTCCATTCGGCATGTTTATTTTTCCGTTAACAAAGACAGCTACACCATCAGGAACTTTTATAGTCGGTAACGTAGTAGATGTACCCGTTCCATTAGGACTATCAGTATCACCAGAAGGAGTAGGGGGATCATACGCTAAAATTATATTCTGACTAACTGTTCTGACTTTCCCCCCTATTTTTCCTGTGGAAATAATTTCATATTTCAAAATGTCATTTTTATCAATAGTATTTATTGTGATATCACCAATAAATGGTGTTTCACCATTAAAAGATGAAAAAGGCAGTAAGTTTTTCTTTTTTATATCTTCATTAATTCTTGCTAACTCCACTTCTCGCCACACAGCTTCAATGAAATCTGTTTCATCATCAAAACTATTGTTTTTAGCTTTTTTTGTAGCAATTTCATTAATTCTAGCTAGTGTATAGTTAATACCAGCTTCCGCTATATAAAAAACGGATTGGTCATCTCGTTCTCCGCGTGTCACTTTAGAATTATTTATTGAAAGGCCAATTATTGATGTACCTAAAACTGACATAACAACAAGAACCATCATAACAACGACAAGTGTATACCCCTTTTCGTTTTTCAATCTATCACAACCTATCTTATCGAAATTGTTGTCTCAGCTTTTATTTTATCTCTTCCAAATTCATTGTTGCCAAGTACTTCAATTTTTAAAGAGTTACCCTCATCAAAAGATTTCACTTTAAAATCTTTTATATTATCGGCAAACACTTCATCATTTTTTAGTAACGCATTATCTTCAAGTCTATAGGTATCTGTCCCTTTCCCTGTGCTTGTATTAATTTTTAATACATCGTTTTCATAAACTATGAAATTATTTTCCACTCTAATCTCTTTAGTTAAATACTTTATTACAAACTGTATATTTTGCTGATGTACAGTTTGTTCTCTTTGTATATCATACTCTTTTGTACCAGAAAAATAGACTCCAAAAACCATTAATCCTACGAAAGATAAAATAACAAGAACAGCTAACAACTCGACGAGTGTAACTCCTTCTTGACTTTTTAAACGCTTTGTCATTGGCCCTCCTCCCACCATAAAATCGTTTCCATTTGAGCCCTTGGTTTTGAATTAATTTCATCATTTGGTTTGAATACTTTTACAATCACACGTGAAGTGTTACTAGGCAAACTACGATCGCTATTTGGTTTACTGAAATAAATTAAAACTTTATATAGTTGGTTGTTGTTTTCTTTTGAAGCATAAGTGTCTGAGTCAGCTCCACGTATATATTTTCCATTTACTAAAACATCATCTGCAGCTTCAAAGGTTTTACTATTAGTTTTAATCTGAATAATTTCTTCCATCGTAGTTTGAGCAATATATGTTGCATCCATTACTTCATCTGATGCTTTATTCTGTTTAGCTACTGTTGGAAAAATCGCCAAGAATGAAATAATTATTATGGATAACAATACTAATGAAGCCAAGACCTCTACAAGTGTCATACCTTTTTCTCTATTATCCTCCATAACGTCTCTCCCTTATTTCAATTCATCACCAAATTTTACTACTCAACTAAAACTAAATACCTTGCTATGAATATATCACTCTATAAAACCTATTCTATTAAGTCTATTGTCTCATTAAAGTACTCATTATGTAAAGAGAGCTAACGGCTGCATAAACATTTTCTTGATATATTTAAATCTAACTATACTTATGAAATCGATAGCATTTCCCCCAAATAATTCATCCCCAGCAAATCGAAGTAAGCATATTTTAGAGGTTAATAGTTGTCTCGTTATTCACGAATCGATAATAAGTTTCAATACTTACCCGTAACTAAGATTAACTAGCATTTCATTGGACATTCACATTTAAAGTGGATATATCTTTTCCGTCAATAGAAAGTAAATTATGCATACCTTAGTGATTATTAAACCAAATAGATCAAAAGATACATCTCATTGATCCGTAATCATAAAAAGACTATGTTAATAAACCAAAACTACCTAGTTACTACATTTTACAATAATTTTATAAGTAAATAGTTATGGATATAACGAAAAATTATGCTACTATACTTGTAACAAATATATTAATAGGTACATAGATAAAAATATCTGACTTGGTAAGTATAAGGGAGAGGGTTCATGTGCAGCGACAAGAAGGTTTTACGCTAGTTGAAGTAATTGCTTCACTTATGATTATTAGCATTATTTTGCTAAGTTTCTTTCCATTACTCATCACAGCAAAGAAGACTTCCGTCATGAATGTGGACAAGCTCGTTATGATTCAACTTGCCCAAGCCTCATTGGACCGCCTCAAGTTAGACCCTTATGGCTACATTGAAATTCCATCAAGTAATCCACCTTACCTTTTTAAAAATAATCGAGCTGGGACTTTCACATATACCTATAGCCAATGCAAGACAAATGATTGTCGAGATGCATACCGAATAGCTCTTAACGAAAGAATCTACTATATAGAAGTAACAGCGACACAGAATAGAGCTGAAAGCGATAGTAAGCTTATAAACATCATTACAACAATTAAGGATGAAGCGCAAAAGAAAAACTATTCAGTAGAAGGGTACGTGATAGTTTATGACTAATATTCGTAACCAACGTGGCCTAACCTTAGTTGAACTTCTCGCTACACTTGCCATTATAGGAATGATTACTACGATTGCTTTCTCTATTTTGATGAGCGGTATAAAGACTTCAGAAAATATTCAAATAGAGACAGCTCTACGAAATGAAGCGGACTATTTGATGACTTCATTTATAAGAGAACTCTACACTACAAAAGAGTCCGAAATCAGTGCTACTAAACTCCCTGCAGCGAAAACCACTGACTACTATTTACAAACAGAGAATGGTAAAAGAACTGGTTTCATAAACAATCAAATCGTCATTGCAGACGTAATACAACAAATCTCGGATCCAAAGATTGTATTGTCACCTTCCAAAATCGCTAGGATTGATAATGACGGTCAATATGAAATTACGCTTCGATTGAAAATGACTGGCGCAAGGCCTAAAGAGATGAGTTTCGTAAATGTAGTGCGATCAATTGATGATTTAAAAAAGAAGGTGGACAATGAATGATTAGATATCTGCGGAATGAACGTGGCTATGCACTTCTTCTTACTTTGTTGATTCTTATTATGTTCAGTATTCTCGGGATGAGCGTACTTGCAATGTCTACTCAAGGTATTAAACAAAATGCTTATCGTGCTGATGATACACAAGCGATTGCCCAATCTGAAAAAGGAATTGATCGTATCGTTGCTGATATTAACACGGAGTTAACGAGTAAATTAGGTGTGGACGGTTTATCATCAGAAAAGTTTAAAATTGTATTAGATGATGTATTAGATAAATATCGATGTGAGAAATCACACATCGTAAGTAATAGCACCTATAACGGAGAATACGATGTCTGTATAGACAAAGAACCTGAGTCTATTCGTAATGAAGACAATACAATCAACGATTTAAGAAAAATCGTAAGTTTCTCTAGTACAGGTTCCTCGAATAATAAAAATAGAAATTTAAATAAAGTAATGGAAATAGGAGCCGAGGCTTTCCCCGAAACAATGAAATATGCACTTGGTACGAATATTTCCTCTAAAACCCCCAAGAATGGAGAAGGTAATTTATATCTTCATGGAGGGTCTGAAATTACAGGAGATTTGAAAGTGGATGGGAATTTGATAGTAAAAGATAGCGGAGTTGCGGGGTATGCATGGGTTTCAAGTGTGCTGCCGACAACAAAGCCTTCCCCTGGGTCCTCTTCTTCAAAGTTAGTGCTAGGTAAAAGCATGTATTTTATAAGTAATTTAACTTTAAATCAAACGAATTATACAAATCATATTAATAGAGATATCTTTAACACCTCTGCTTATACAGAGCGAACTGATATTAAAACATTATTTTTACCCAACTCTTCACCACGTATTGTTAAAAGAGAACAGATATCGCCTGATATTGGTATAATCACGCAAAAACCAAATTATTTTTATGACCACACATCTACTTCCGCTTTAAAAATACTTGCAGATAAAAGCTCCACAGGTTTTTCTGGTACTACATTTAGCAATTATTCGAATTCATCTTCCGTTGTGCCCATAAAAGGTAGTATAAAGTTTCCTACTGCATTTGGAGATTTTTCGATAAAGGACAAAAATTCATTTGGACAACTCGCATCAAGTGGTCATGTGAAAATAAATACTGGCGACCATACATTTACAAAAGGTTTATATGTAGCTAAAACTTTGGACATAGGAAAGTTTGGCAGCAATCGTGAGACAGAGCAAAATCCTAGGGAAAACATTACAATAGACGGACCCATGTACATTGATGGTGATCTCACGATGAGAAACGTAAATTTAAAAGGAAATACGCTAATTTACGTTAATGGCGATGTTAGTATTCGGTTTTCCACCTTAGAAGGAAAAGATCTAGGAAATAAAAAAACGGGTACAGTTATTATCTTTGCTACAGGCGACATTTCTATGTCCAATATTTCTGCTTATAGCGATACACCAAGCTTAATAAAAGGTTTTTTCTACAGTCAGAGTAATATTGAGATGTACGGTACCGGTTCTAACGTTAAAGTAGAAGGAGGTATTTCTGCTAAGCGAATAGTATTTAATGCAATTAGAGGAAAAGCTTTTAGTAACGGTACGTACGAGAGTGCAAAAACTCAGCCAGACAAACCTTCTAGACTACAAGTAGTTTATGATACGGAAATCATTGAGAATTTCCTGAAGCTCAATAAACCCGAACCTATTATCACCAAAATAGATCCTGCCGTCGAGAAAGAAAGAATATTAACAAACGTAAAGAAACAGCCTGGCAATTAAGCCAAGCTGTTTTTCTTTTCCATTAAACTACTCAACAAATACAACGATCCTACAACTACCTGCAATGAATCTTTCACACCCATGTCCACTTCCTCAAACGAAACTACCCTACTGTTCTTCATTGAACAAACCGCCTGCAAGTCATCAGCTCTAGCAGCCTGCTCATGCGGAAAATCAACAAACGTAAAACTATTAGCTATCGGCGCCAATATATCTAAAGTAGCTTTATAGTCCTTCGTATTCAACATCCCCACAACCCAGTCCACTTTCTGCCCAGGAAACTGCTCTTCAATCGTCTTCACCAACATACGTGCCGCAGCTGGATTATGCGCTCCGTCGATATAGACATTTTCAGCAATCTTCTGGAATCGAAACGGCAGTGAAACATGCGCAATAGCATCAGCGACTTTGTCTTGTTTTAAAGGTACACCTGCCAATGATAGTGCTTCTAAAGCCACTGCGTGATTGATCGCTTGATGTGGCCCTTTCATATTTCGAACGGGAATTTCAAAAGTAGACATACCACTAAACGTCTCTGTCTCCCCTGATTTCATTATGAATTCTTCTCCATATGTCCTTACCAAACTTTTATACTTCTTCGCTTCAGCCAGCACAACTTCTTTCGCGTCTTCTGGCAACTCCCCTATGACTACAGGAATATATGGTTTAATGATGCCCGCTTTGTGCGCTGCAATTTTCTCTACGCTGTCTCCAAGAAATCCTGTATGGTCGAGCGCAATTGACGTGATGACCGATACTAAAGGCGTCATGACATTGGTACTGTCGAGTCTTCCGCCCATGCCTGTCTCAATTAATACATAATCCGGGTCCGCGTTACGGAATGCCAAAAAAGCCGCCACTGTCAATAATTCAAAGTCCGTCAGCATGCCGCTCAATCCTGCTGCTTCCATTTCCTCAAACACATACTCGAGCTCTTCTTGTGTAATCGGCTTTCCATTGATTCGAATCTGATCATGTACGTCGAGGATTGCGGGTGAAGAAAATACACCCGTTTCAAATCCATGTGCCTGTAGGATTGCTTCCATTACCGCAATCGTTGAACCTTTACCGTTTGTACCTGCCACATGAATAATCCGTAGCTCCTTCTCGGGATTCAACACACATGCCAATGCCTCTTCTATCGCGTCTAACCCTGGTTTAATCGAGTCATCACTCATAAGTTCAAATTGTTTTTTGTATTCGTCAAGTTTTGGAATCAAAGAAATTCCTCCTGTGTTAAAATTAAGTTATATACAGTATAGCAAAGGTGGCGTCCCGATTGAAAAGTTGTTGGGTTATTTATAATGGTAGTTTGACGAGTGATAAATTCGAGGATCAGGCACGACTTGTGCAAGAAGCGGCAGAACGTGCAGGTGTGACAGCGAAAACCCTGAAAAATTATGAAGTACTGATGGATGTGCAGAACCACATTGCAAATGCACCTGACTTCGTTGTCTTTCTTGATAAAGATACATTGCTTGCAACACATTTGAAAAATTCAGGTATTCCCGTCTTCAATGATCCTGAAGTAATTGAGACGTGTGATAATAAAGCGAAGCAGTATTTGGAGTTGGCAAAACATGGTGTTGCGATGCCGAAGACGATTATCGCACCGAAAGTCTATACGAATTTCACAATTACCGATAGCGGTTATTACGAGCATGTTCTTGAGACACTTGGTTTGCCGATGATTATTAAAGAAGGTCATGGTTCATTCGGTATGAAAGTCTATTTGATTGAGACGAAGGAAGCGTTTGATGAGAAAGTTCATGAACTACGTGGAGTCGATTATGTATTCCAGGAATTTATTGAAAGCAGTCGAGGACGGGATCTCCGCGTCAACATCGTGGGCGATCAGATCATTGCAGCTATGTATCGTCACTCGGAGACAGATTTCCGAGCGAATATTACGAACGGCGGTGTGGCTGAAGTTGTAGAATTGACAGCCGCACAGGAAACCCTTGCGATGGAAGCTGCAAAAGCAGTAGGTGCTGAATTTGCGGGAGTCGATCTGTTATTCGGTCCGGATGAACAGCCTGTAGTCTGTGAAGTCAATGGCGCAGCACATATCCGTAATCTCTTGAACGTCACTGGCATTAACGTAGCTGATGCGATGATCGCGTACATATTGGAGAAGATTAAATGAAAGGTGTAGTCTACTATAATGAAGAGGAAGCGAAACGGAATCAGGCGTTTATCGAAGACTTATTGAAAGAAGCGACTAACACCGGTATAGAATTAAAACTGATAACCGTGCCGCCTACTGAACCTCTAGACTTCATTTTATTCCGAGACCGTCATCCTGATTTGTCTTTAGAATTAGAGCAAGCCGGCTATCGCATGTATAACCGAGCGAGTGTTCAAAAGATCGCCAATGATAAATTGCGTACATTTGAGCTCGCAACTTTGCTAGGTATTCCAGCAGTTCCCACATTCAGAGCGGATCGACTTCCACAATTGCCTTTCATATTGAAAACTCGTGGGGGTCATGGTGGAAGCGAAGTGTTTTTATGTGAATCAACGCAACAAGTTGAAGAAGTGTTGAATCAATATAATTCTGACGAGCTAATCGCGCAGCCTTTCATTGAATCCAATGCAACTGACGTCCGTGTATTTATGCTCGGCAACGAAGTTCTTGGAGCTGTGAAACGAACAGGTGCAGAGGATTCATTCAAATCTAATTACGCATTAGGCGGTACAATCGAAAAGTTTACTTTGAACGATTCTCAAACGAAACAAGTCCAAAAGATTTCCCAGGCAATTTCAAGCGATTATATCGGTATTGATTTCATACTTCCTACTGAAGGCGGTTGGTTGCTCAATGAAATTGAAGATCCTGTCGGTGCACGCTCTCTGTATCAAACACATGACTTTTCAGTCGCAAAGAAATTACTCGACTATATTAGTAAACAACTGGGTGATATATGATGATACGAAAACGCTATACGAATTTAGATGATGTAGACACACATAAGACTCTCCGCGATATGATTCGCTGGCAGAAGGAACGCAGCGAGAATAAGAAAGATTTACGCGTCGTGATCGAGCAAGCACCTTCTAAAGAAACAGAAAAACTTTCTATCAATCGATCAGAGACATCGATCACTTGGATTGGGCACTCGACTTTTTTAATTCAGATCAATGGGCTGAATATACTTACTGATCCGGTATGGGCGAAGCGTATGGGATTTCAGAATCGATTGACTGAACCTGGTATTTCTCTTAAAGAGTTACCGGCGATCGACGTCGTATTCATTTCTCACGGCCATTATGATCATCTGGATTTCGCAACGATCAGACGTCTAAAAGGCAATCCTACATATTTTGTTCCAGTTGGATTGAGCAGCAAGTTTAAGATACGTGGATATAAAAAAGTGATTGAAGCGGAATGGTTTGATTCATTTGTGCTTGAGTGCATGACGTTCACGTTCGTACCCGCACAGCACTGGACGAAACGTACATTGACGGACACGAATACTTCTCACTGGGGTGGCTGGATCATCGAAAGTGAACATCATGCCATTTACTTCGTTGGGGATACAGGATACTTCCGTGGATTCCAAGAAATAGCGAAACGTTTTACTATTGATACGGTACTTATACCGATTGGCGCGTATGAGCCCGAATGGTTTATGAAGGAAAGTCACTTAACTCCTGAAGATGCGGTGAAAGGATTTTTAGAAGTAGCGGCCACGACATTCATTCCGATGCATTACGGAGCGTACCACTTGGCAGATGACACGGGTCCAGAAGCGATTGAACGACTGGAAGCGGAGTGGAATAAATTGCAGTTGGATGAAGATCGATTGAAGAAATTACTTATTGGTGAGACATTGTGGATCTGATAAAAAAGAGGCTATCGCAGAACGTCATTTTCCAATGATTCTCTGCGGTAGCTTCTTTTTAGTTGAGGAATGATCCATACTATATAAACTCCACGGAGCGTTTGTTGAAACGAAAGCTGTCTACCCCTATGATTAATATAGAGCAGGAGGGAAAACGATGGGTACAAATAAGGTCGGTGAATTAATTTATAAAGTCCGTAAAGAAAAAGGACTTACACAGAAACAACTGGCTGATCAAATGAACATTTCAGATCGGACCATCTCCAAATGGGAGCGTGGATATGGTTATCCTGATGTCTCGCTACTATCTGATTTATCCGGACTATTAGGCGTCAACATAGAAAATATCTTGGAAGGTGATTTGCTTTCCAATGAATTCATAGGAGGAAATATGAAAAAATCTAAGTACTTTGTCTGTCCATCATGCAATAATATCGTCATGGCAACGGGCGATATTACAATATCTTGCTGCGGCAGAAAACTGGAAGCTCTTGAAGCAAAGAAAGCAATAGATGAAGAAAAATTAACTATAGAAGAAATGGACAATGAACGATTTATTTCAAGTGTTCATCCGATGACAAAAGATCATTATATTTCGTTTATCGCATTCGCCACGGGTGACCAAGTCCAAATCATCAAACAATATCCTGAGTGGAACTTCCAAACAAGACTACCTATACGAAAGCACGGCACATTGCTATGGTACGATACAAAACTCGGTTTTTATTATCAATTGATCTAAGCGAAAATAGACGGCAAAAAAGCACTTCCATCAACGAAGTGCTTTTTTTATGATTTTTTAATTGGCTCTAAAAAATTCTACTGTTTTCATAAATGTAATCTGAGCTAACGCTTTATCATATTCGGTAGCATACGGATCACAAAATCCATGCTGCGCATCAAAAACTTCTATTTCCACATTCGGTTTGTCTAATTTCACTACCATTTCATTCACATCAAACGACTTCTCGGCGCTAGGAAAATAAAGCAATGTCGGACACGTCGGCTGAATCTCCACATAATCTCGAATACGTGATCCATAATATCCGACGATTCCATCTACATCCTTTTCCTCACTGCACGACCAAGCAACTGTAGCCCCTACACTAAATCCTAGGATGAATATTTTCGAGTATTGTTCTTTCATACCCTTCACTAACTCTATTACTTTCTCCGCGCTGTCATCGAAGCCCGCGTATGCCATGAAGTTCTTATAAGCCATTCCTTCTTCAATATAATCGAAAGGGATTACTTGCGGTAATAGATTCGGACAAACTACATCAAAGTTTTGCCTAGACAGTGATTCACATATATCTTGTATAAATAGGTTGATTCCGTATATTTCATGAAGGACAATAACACAACTCGAAGAACCCGTCTGTATTTTCAACATGTCGCTCAAGATGCGCGTTTACCTAAAGTAACCGATTCAATGATCAGAACCGCCACCAAAGCAGATACTACTTTTTTCATCATATCGTATACCTCATTTCTTTACATCTCTTCTTTACTACCATAAAATTCATAAGCGAAATATCCACCTAATAAACCTAATGACGCGCCTAAACTAAACGCAAAGCCTAACGTTATTGGAGAGATCATACTAATAAGCAAACCAAGTATACAACCAATCAACATGCCAAGCGGTATCAAACTGTCCAGTAATGTCTGGGCGCTCGTCGACTTTTTCTTAGCCAAAGCCCCTTGTTTCATTTTATTGTCTAAACGTCTAATGACAAACACCACAATCAGGCCCGCTATTATAATAGGAAGTACAATGCCGAAAATATCTATGATCGTTTGCATACAAGTAGCCCCTTTCTTAAAATGAAACAAATAATTATATTATGTAAAGTATATGGTTTTTCTTCTATACATCTACTTGCTACTCTATTAGCACGTTCCCTACATATTCTACTGTTCCGCTATCCGCGAGAAGATGCAAAACGATAATGTATTCACCTTTTTCTTCAGGCATTGAAAACACTTCGCCATCTACTTCTATATCGGTCTTGATGTCATTTTTAAGAACATAAGCACTAAGCTTCTTAATAGCGAAATCTTGACTCACAAACACGACGCTCACTTCTTGTGCTGCACCATACACTAAAGTTTTCTCTTCTTTTGCGACAGCGAATATATCATCTGTTTTCTTAGTATACAATTGATCTGAATCCCATTCGATATTTACCGCAGCAAGCTTTTCTGTTCCAAGATAGTCTGTGGTATTCATAAGCGTAACATCTGGCGGTGTAAAATCATATTTTTCACCAAGGCAAGCGCTGAATAAAAACGCAGAACATATTACGAAGGCCAACAAGTAGACTGATTTCATAGAACACCTCCATATTAAACACAATTAATCTGTAATCAATATTCGGTACTGTTATTATCTACAAAAATTGGATTTATAGTTCATTAATACATCCTCAATATAATCCCACACAATGACTTCTCCATTATGAACTTCAAAAACTTTACCATGTGTATTATGTCCATCAGATTTCATAGAATTAAAGTTCCCCATGAAATTCTTAACATAAGTAGTAGGATATTTTTTCTCATCCGCGCATCTATTTATCAGATTATCAAGCGTTACAACTCCATATTCACTTTCGACTTGAAAGAATGCTCGTACGATTTTATGGTTATTTTGTTGAGATTTATATGCCCACATGGGAATCTTCGTTCGAGCTTTCCCAGTATCTGCGTTTAATTTTCCAACATCTATACTTTTTAATCTTTTCGGTTCACTATATTCTTGTGAGACTCTGGAAAAGCTATTTGCTATATACTGCATTATTTGTTTCTCCAGTACATCGTCGGCGTTCTCTTTATTGAGTTGCAATGCCAGTTCAAACTTTTCCAGGACATCTTGATTAATTCTACATATGAAATCTTTCTGCATATTAATCCCCCTACATTAATCGCTTTAATTAAGACAAATAAAATTGAGCAATCTTGGAATATTAGCCCCTGTGTTTCACTTCATACCAACTGAGTGCTTCTTCCTCCAGAGCCTTCACAAACAAATTTTTCCCATCTATATAACATTCAATCTCGTCAGGAAACGCGTTAGCCAGTTTCTTTTTCAAGTCTCCATAAAGCTTACTTTTTTCAGAATGAACACGAAGATAATCTCTAACAGCCAAATGACGAGTGATATCATAATGATTGTCTTCTTGAAATACATGGATTTGATGCGTTCTAAGATTTTCACCTTTTCTAAAATAGCGCCGACCTGCAATTCCAAATTCCCCAAGTGCTTCATAACCGATTTCATTCATTTTCACGGTTAAAGCATCCACATTTTCAATACATTTCACTACGGGCAGTATATCGATAATTGGTTTCGCTGCTAACCCTTCAACAGAAGTACTACCTATATGATGAATATCTACTAATTCATCTTTAAAAATAGCAGCTAATTTTTGGGACTCTTTTTCGAAGAGTTTAGGCCACTCTGTATGATAATCAACAACTATCACTCTCATATAATGTCTCCTTAACAATAGATCTTCTAGTCTCCAGGTAGAAAATGGCATCCAACACTAAACATTTTCCTTACTCTACGCCACTTTCAAGAATTGAAAACGTCTTTCGTTCACAATCGATCTCCGCCATCGCCCCATAAGGTAACATAAACTTAGGTTCCGTATGACCAAAATTCAAATTGTACAAGATAGGCAAATGTTCTAAACTGTACTCTTTCATCACCTTACGAATTTCCACTTTATATTCTTCGTAATATTTCTCATCTTGAGGTTTCCCAAAAATAATCCCATTCGCTTTTTGCAATATTCCTTGTGCTGCATAATTTCTCAACCAGTATCGAATAAAATCCGGTTCAGGTTTCTCTTCAGATGTTTCGAAGAACAGAATACTGTCATTCCAGTACGCTGTATCCGGCCAAAGTTCCGTCCCTTTCGCAAACTCCAATACTTCAATGCAGCCACCAATTAGTTGACCTTTTGCAGTACCCGAACCTTGAAGTACCTCATAGCCAGTATTCTGATTCATCGTACGACGGGTATGTTTATTCGTTTCAATCCATTCCAGCCGCTCACTTGTCCAACTTTCTGCTGATTGAATCTCACCGATTATTTCATTCGAAAAGAGAGTTCGATTCACCTTTTCGATCGTATAGGGATCCATCTCCACATTTTCAGCAAAGTCCGTTAAAATAGCCGGTCCATAGAATGAAGAGATACCTGCCTTATGGCAAAACAAATGGGATATGGTGACATCAGAGTATCCACTGAATATCTTCGGATTATTTTGTATGACCGTGAAGTCGATATAAGGAAGCAATCGGATACTATCTTCTCCCCCGATATTCGCAAAAATTGCTTTAATGGTTGGATCACGAAATGCCGTCATCAAATCTTCAGCACGCGCTTGCGGATTCTCATACAGATAGTCTCCTCCCTTCAAACTGTTTGGCATTGGCACTACTTTCAATCCGAACACTTCTTCCAGTCTTTTCACACCTTGTTCATAACGCCACTTGATCTCAGGTTCACCCGCGCCTCCCCATGAGGGACTGACTGTTGCGACGGTATCTCCTGGTTGTAGTTTCATTGGTTTTTTCAGCATATTAAACCTCCCTTTGAATACTTCTTATGATAGAGTTTTGTTTATTAATACATCACTTTCTACTTGTCGAGATCAACATCGTGGCGTCTTCATTCACAAAAATATTCTTCCCACTATAAAAGTTTCTAATTTCAATGTCTTTAAAACCTACTTCTGATAACAGCTGTTTTAATTCTTCGTGTACAAATCCGTTATGAACCTTCGGATGTGTTACTTTTTCATTTTTATCAAAATCAATAATAATCAATTTCCCGTCTTCAGTAAGAACATTATATAATTCCTGTAGTATTTTTTTAGTATCTGGAACATGAAGTAGAACCAATGATACTAAAACAATGTCTGCCTGAAGTTCAGGACTCTCCTGTGTGAAATCCGTATAAAGAACTTTTGCGTTTGTAATTTCACCTCGAGAAATTTTAGCTTGCGCGACTTCCAGCATTTGCTGAGATGAATCTACCAGTAAAATTGACTCTACCAGATCCGCTAATGCTAACCCAACCAATCCCGTACCGCTTCCATAATCAATTAATGATTTTGAACGACTATCTTGTACTTCCGGCTTTACTTCCTCCGCTACAATCCTAGCTAATTCCTTTCGTTCATCCGAATCGTACCTTTTTGCCATTTGCTCAAATACATTTTCCTCCATAGTACACTCTCCTAAATTCGTGATTTCTTCCATCTCATTTCATTCAATGATCAGCACCATCTGAACCGTCTTCAATATATGACCAGCAAAATCCTCATCATATTCCGCAACCATCTTAAATCCTTTTGCTTCATAAAACTGTCTTCCGATCCAATTTTCCTCTTCGACTTCCACAACAACTTCTTTCACACCTTCAAGTTCTTTTATACCTTTTCTTAAAAGAGCTGTTCCTATTCCCTCCCCTTGCTAGCTAGATATAAATAAATCGCTCGTAGCTCTGTCCTACCTGCCTCATCCACCGGAGAAAAATCAACGAACCCAACTACCTCACTCGCGTCTTCTGCAACGAATACATGCGAACCAGCCAAACGCTTCTTCAACATCTCATTACTATACGCCACCCGGAGAAAATCATCCTGAATTTCCCGAGGAATAATTCCCTCATACGTAGTATGCCAACTTTCACTAGCAACATGCTGGACACTTACAACATCTTCATCTTTCATTTCACGCACCACATAGCTCATATAAAATCCCCCTCGCCTATTTCTAAATATTATAAATCCAATTATACCCATAACTCGCCAGTAATACTATCCGTAGCGTATTACTGGATTTCTACTAAAGAATTTTTAAGTCATTGGGTTTGGGTTAATTATCTCTTCTCCTCAACTACTCCAACAAAAAAACCCACTCAACAGCATCACACTGTCAAATGGGTCGTAATTCTCTTTAGATCTCCTTCAGTTCCGCAATACGACGCTCAACCGCCGCATACTTCTCCAAATAATCTGCTTCCTTCGCACGCTCTTCCTCAACAACTGACTCAGGTGCTTTCGCAGTAAAACGTTCATTCGACAACTTGCCTTGAACTCGCTTCACTTCACCTTGCCACTTGCCAAGCTCCTTCGTCAAACGAGCCAGCTCTTCTTCAATATCAATCAATCCCTCAAGTGGCAAATACAACTCTGCCCCTGTCACGACCGCCGACATCGTCTTACCTGGTGCACTCACCTTCACGCCAATCGTCAACGTCTCCGGATTACAGAAACGCTCTAGATAGCTACGGTTTTCTTCCAGTACAGCCACTGTCGTCTCATCTTTCGCCGAAATATACAAATCGACTTTGCGACTCATCGGAGTATTTACTTCAGCGCGAATATTACGTACCGCTTTAATAATATCCACCAACAACTTCATATCCGAAGAGCGAGACTTGTCCATCATCGCTGCGTCCACTTCTGGCCACTTCGCTACTGTGATCGACTCGCCTTCATGCGGAAGGTTCTGCCAAATCTCTTCAGTAATGAACGGCATCAATGGGTGTAATAAACGCATCGTGTGATCTAGAACATGCGCAAGAACCGAACGTGTCATTTTCTTCGCTGCTTCGTCTTCACCGTATAACGGCAACTTCGCCATTTCGATATACCAGTTACAGAAGTCTTCCCAGATGAAGTTATATAACGCGCGGCCCATTTCACCAAACTCATAGCGGTCTGACAAGCTAGTTACTGATTCAATCGTTTCATTCAGACGAGTTAAGATCCATGCATCTGCAACGGATTTTTCTCCTGATAAATCGATTTCTTCATACTTCATTCCATCCATATTCATTAACGCGAAACGGGAAGCATTCCAAATTTTATTGGCAAAGTTCCAAATCGCTTCTACTTTTTCGGTAGAATAACGTAGGTCTTGTCCTGGTGAAGAACCTGTTGCAAGGAAGTAACGCAATGCATCTGCACCGTATTGCTCGATTACGTCCATTGGATCTACACCGTTACCAAGAGATTTAGACATTTTTCGCCCGTCTTCCGCACGTACTAAACCATGGATCAAAACATCTTTGAATGGACGCTCTTCCGTGAATTCAAGTGCTTGGAAGATCATACGAGACACCCAGAAGAAGATAATATCATATCCTGTAACAAGGGCATCCGTTGGGTAATACTTTTTGAACGTTTCGCTATCTACGTCAGGCCAGCCCATTGTCGAGAACGGCCATAGAGCAGATGAGAACCAAGTATCAAGTACGTCATTGTCCTGTGTCCAGTTTTCTGCGTCAGCCGGTGCTTCTTGACCCACATAAATTTCACCTGTTGTGTTGTGATACCAAGCTGGAATACGATGGCCCCACCAAAGTTGACGAGAAATACACCAGTCATGAACATTTTCCATCCAACTTAAATACGTTTTCTCGAAACGCTCAGGCACAAACGTCACTTTTTCTTCTTCATTTTTCTGCAGATTGATCGCTTGCTCGGCAAGTGGCTGCATATTAACGAACCATTGTGTAGAAAGATAAGGCTCCACTACTGCGCCGCTTCGTTCCGAGTGACCGACAGAGTGCATATGTTCTTCGATTTCAAATAACACATTCATCTCTTGTAAATCCTTAACGATTTGCGTACGACATTCGAAACGATCCATACCTTCATACTTACCTGCTAGTTTATTCATCGATCCGTCTTCATTCATCACGAGAATACGTGGTAAGTTATGGCGATTACCTATTTCAAAGTCATTCGGGTCATGCGCTGGTGTAATTTTCACTGCGCCGCTTCCGAAGTCCATTTCTACGTAATCGTCCGCCACGATTGGAATTTCGCGTCCAACGATTGGTAATCTAACCATTTTCCCGATCAAGTGCTTGTAGCGATCGTCTTCTGGATGAACCGCAACAGCCGTATCACCGAGCATCGTTTCGGGACGTGTTGTCGCAATTTCAATTGAACCTGTGCCATCTGTCAATGGGTAACGCATATGATAGAATGCACCTTGCACATCTTTATGGATGACTTCGATATCAGAAATCGCTGTTTTTGTTGCAGGATCCCAGTTGATGATATATTCGCCACGATAAATGAGCTTCTTCTCATACAATTTAACAAACACTTCACGTACCGCTTTTGAAAGACCTTCGTCGAGGGTAAAGCGTTCTTGTGAGTAGTCAAGTGCCAAACCAAGTTTTGCCCACTGTGCGCGGATATGGCTCGCGTATTCTTCTTTCCACTTCCAAGTTTCCTGTACGAAGTTCTCACGTCCAAGATCGTAGCGAGTTTTGCCTTCAGCGCGAAGTTTTTCCTCAACTCTTGCTTGTGTCGCAATTCCCGCATGGTCCATTCCTGGCAACCACAATGCATCATACCCTTGCATACGTTTCATGCGGATGAGCATATCTTGTAACGTTGTATCCCAAGCGTGACCTAAGTGAAGCTTCCCTGTCACGTTCGGTGGTGGAATAACAATCGTGTACGGTTCTTTCTCGCTTTTTACATCCGATTCAAAATACTTGCCTTCAAGCCACCACTCATAACGTCCTTTTTCAACTGCCTGCGGATCGTATTTAGTCGGCATTGTCAATTCATCAGTCATTATAGTTCCTCCTTCAAATAAAAAGGGATACAAAAAAGCCCCACTCATCCCGGTAAAAGGACGAAGGAGCTCGTGGTACCACCTTTATTTATGAACGCTAAAAAGCATTACATCTTCATGATTTGGTAACGGTCTTCACCGGTTCCTGCTACTAAAATTTCACAGAAACTGCTCATAGGGGACTTCCATATGTTGTTCCCAGGTACGTCCCACCTATCGTACCCTCTCTAAAGAAAACGTTTCACATGTACTTGCCTACTCTTCGCATTTATATTCTTATCTTTCATTATTATAAGCGAAGCATACTGTGTCCGTCAACTGAATACTAGTCGATAAGGAAAGGATGGTGAACGATGCGAAAAGGTTATAACCCCTACTTGTTGCCGCCCTGGCTACGGAAAACGAGATTTTACTGTAAAGGCTTTATCATCCCGTTGACCGTGTTCCAATTAGTGCGATTACTTATTGTCCCGACAACCGGAGACATATTATTATTTTGTTTACTCGCTGCTTTGTCTTTCTGCTTCTACAAAAACATTATTTGAATGGAAGATCTTTCTCGTGACATCGTCATCCATTTCGGCGATGTATAAGAGAAAGTCTTCCATTTCATTGTGGACTTGCTCTAGCGCACGATCAGCATTAGCAAGAAACTGCATATGGGAAGTCGATGCAGCCGTCAATTGGGGTTCTGCAGGTTCTTCTACAATTGCAACTGGTTCTTGTACAGGCTCTTGCACGGGTTGTTCCTGCTTCAAGTGAACCGTCCACTCCAAATTTAATCCGCCATCTTCCTGTGATGTAGTTTTAACATCCTGTACTTCCAGTTGCAAGTTTCCATCGAGCTCAGCTGGTAAATCTACATTCAGTGGCACCGCATATTCAAAATATCCTTTGCTGTTCTCCACTTCGACATCATTAATAATCAATAAGTCTTCCGCTGGGAGCTCCACCTGCTTGTCTGCGTCAAACACGACGTTTGCTGCAATATGATAGATCCCTTGCAAACGAATCGCTTCTTCCGTCCGTTCTTCCGTAAAGCCAGGCGTCACCTTTACCTCAGCCGATTCTGCAAATGCCCCGTACTCAGCAGGGAAATAAAAAGATTCTTGTAATGTCCATTGATGCGTCGTCATATTTGCTTCACTCCTTTTCTTAACTCAGGCTACTATATGAAGAAAATACGGAGTTTAGAAGTGAGTATAATGTAGTTTAATAATGAAAATAAAAAAGCGCCAAGCAACTATCTGCCTGACGCTTAGTAATTATCTCTTAAGTTTCGCAAACACTGTATGGAATGCTTCCACAGTTTTCGCGATATGCTCTTCTGTATGAGCTGCTGACAAGAACATTCCTTCGAATTGGGAAGGTGGTAAGAAAATACCTTCTTCCGCCATCAAACGGTAATATTCTGCGAATAGTTCCAAATCAGATGTTTTCGCTTTATCGTAGTTATTGACGCGTTCATTTGTAAAGAAGAACCCAATCATCGAACCTGCACGATTGACAGTATGCGGAATATTATTAGCTTTCGCTGCTGCGCGGAAACCTTCTTCCAATTGATCGCCAAGCTTAATGAAATGTTCATATGTTTTCGGCGTTAACTTTCTCAATGTTTCAATTCCTGCTGTCATCGCTAACGGATTACCAGATAATGTACCTGCCTGATAAATAGTTCCTGCTGGTGCAACATGCTCCATAATCTTGCGTGAACCGCCATACGCTCCTACAGGCAGTCCGCCACCGATTACTTTACCTAGACATGTAATGTCCGGTTTGATGTTGAAATGACCTTGTGCGCATTTATAACCAACACGGAATCCAGTCATCACTTCATCAAAGATGAGTAATGAACCGTTCTCTTCGGTCAAATCACGTAAGCCTTTAAGGAAGCCGTTATCCGGTCCTACAACACCCATGTTTCCTGCAACAGGTTCTACAATAATCGCAGCAAGGTCGTCTCCGTACTCTTTGATAGCCAATTTAACACTTTCCAGGTCGTTATATGGAACCGTAAGCGTGTTTTGCGCAATCGATTCAGGTACTCCAGGGCTATCTGGTAAACCTAATGTAGCGACACCCGATCCCGCTTTAATAAGCAAAGAATCCGCATGTCCGTGGTAGCAACCTTCGAATTTAAGGATTTTATTACGCTTCGTATAGCCACGTGCTAAACGAAGTGCACTCATTGTCGCTTCCGTACCTGAAGATACCATACGTACCATTTCAATTGACGGAACACGGTCGATGACAAGCTCAGCTAATTCATTTTCTAGAAGAGTCGGTGCTCCGAAACTTGTACCAGTTTCAGCTACTTTTTGGATTGCTGATACTACGTCAGGGTGTGTGTGTCCTAGGATTAGAGGACCCCAAGATAAAACGTAGTCAATATATTCATTGCCATCAATATCCTTAATGATCGCCCCTTTACCACTTTCCATAAAGATCGGATCCATATTGACTGATTTGAATGCACGAACTGGTGAGTTGACGCCACCCGGCATTAAATCAACTGCTTTTTTGAATGCTTGTTCAGATTTCGTATATGATTTATGTCCCATATTACTTCTCCTCCAACCAGCGAGCAGCATCTTTTGCATGATACGTCATGATGATATCTGCGCCTGCACGCTTCATACTTGTTAACGTTTCTAGTACAATTTTCTTCTCATCTACCCAGCCGTTTAATGCAGCCGCTTTGACCATTGCGTATTCCCCACTGACGTTGTACGCCACGACAGGCAATAGTACATGATTCTTTACGTCGCGAATGATATCAAGGTAAGACAATGCCGGCTTCACAATAAGGAAGTCTGCACCTTCAAGAATATCGGATTCCGCTTCACGCATAGCTTCCATTCGATTTGCTGGATCCATCTGATACGTTTTACGATCGCCGAATTGTGGAGTGGATTGCGCTGCTTCACGGAATGGACCGTAATAAGCAGATGCATATTTCACCGCATACGACATAATCGGAATGTTCTGGAATCCTGCATCGTCAAGTGCTTGGCGAATGACCGCAACAAATCCGTCCATCATATTCGACGGCGCAATGATATCTGCTCCTGCTTTCGCTTGACTGACTGCCGTCTTCGCAAGCAATACAAGGCTTGCATCGTTATCTACATCATTATCGTGAATAACGCCACAGTGACCGTGATCTGTATACTCGCATAAACATGTATCCGCCACTACAACTAATTTTGGATGACGTTCTTTTACAGCACGTGTAGCACGTTGGATGATTCCCTCATCGTCATACGCTTCAGATCCGGTAGCGTCTTTTTCATTAGGGATACCGAATAAAATAATCGATGAAATACCTAGTTCAACTACTTCATCCGTCTCTTTCAATAATAAATCAATTGAAAACTGATCTACTCCTGGCATCGAAGCGATTGGATTACGTACGTTCTCGCCTTCTGTAACAAAGATAGGATAAATGAAATCCGCTGCTTTAATTTCTGTCTCCCTTACCATCGCACGCACTGTTGGGTGTGTACGAAGTCTACGATGACGCTTAAATTCTATTGGATTCATTCAAATTCTCCCTTTCGTTTGGCTAATTCGTGAACTAGCTCGACTAATGTATACGTTTCAGGTTTGACGTGAACAGGTGCACCTACTTTTAACAATGCACGTTCCGTAACATGTCCGATCGCGCAAACCGTAAAGCCGAACCACGTCGTTTTCGGTGCAATACGTGAAGAGAATACTTCCACCGCTGACGGGCTTGCGAACAAAACAGACACCTGATTTTTATGAAGTATAAAACGACTCAATTTATCTATTTCACTCGTTGCACTTTTTGTCTCATAGACTGTCCATTCCGATACATGAAACGGCAACTCCTCGCGAATCAGACTACCCGCAAGCGTACCTTTCAAAAAGACCACGTGCAACCGTTCTGATTTTTTCGGATTAAACTGTTTGACGAAAACATCTGCACTAAATACGCTCGGTATGAAAGACACGGCAAAACCAAGTTGATCTAGCGCAGCGGCTGTTCGAGTTCCGACCGCAGCAACTTTTCCATTGTACGTATCAGCCGTTACATTGAACCGCAACATTTTCGCACGGAATGCAGCAACTGCTGATTGGCTCGTAAAAATGAGCCAATCAGCTTTCATTGCTTGTTGCAACTTTTGCTGATCAGCCTTCTTCTGTATTTCTCCTACTTGAATAAGTGGAATCGAAATCGGAATGCCACCGTACTTTTTCACGAGTTCAGCAGCTTCCGAAGATTTTGGTGTACCGGTGAAAATAACCGTTTCTCCTGCTAACGGCAATGCGTTACGCATCCATCTCCGCCTTCACTTTCTCGATAACTTCAGTAGCACCTTGGTCACGTAAAATTCTACTGACTTCTTTACCGACTGCAACAGGATCTGTTCCTTTCACCGTTTCACGGAACACTTGAACTGCATCGGGAGACGCGATGAAACCAGTCATTTCCACTTCATTACCATCAAACGTTGCAAATCCTCCGATTGGTACTTGGCAAGAACCATCCATTTCGTTAAGGAACGTACGCTCAGCCTGTAGCTCAATCCATGTTTTCTCATCTGTTAATTTCGCTAGTTCATTTAGCAATTCTGTATCGTCTTCACGACATTCAATTGCTAATGCACCTTGTCCTACAGCTGGAATACAATCTTCGAGCGATAGGTGTTCTGTGACGATGTTATCATCCCAGCCCATACGCTTAAGTCCTGCAGCAGCCAAGAGAATTGCATCATATTCACCATCTTGGAGCTTACGAAGACGTGTGTCAATATTGCCGCGTATCCACTTAATTTCAATATCCGGACGTAACATCAACAACTGTGAACTACGACGTAGACTGGATGTACCGACAACCGCTCCGATTGGTAAGTCCATGAAGCGAACATGGTCATTTGCGATGTACGCATCACGCGGATCTACACGTTTAGGGATACAACCGACAGTCAAGCCGTCAGGAATTACCGCCGGCATGTCCTTCATGCTATGTACGGCAAAATCAATTTCTTTATCAAATAATGCTTGCTGGATCTCTTTTACGAATAATCCTTTACCGCCAACTTTTGACAACATGACGTCCAATATTTGATCGCCTTTCGTCACAATCTCTTTCACTTCAAACTCAAATGGTGCACCCGCTTGCTTCATTTGTTCGATGAACCATTTCGTTTGAGTTAATGCCAGCTTACTTCTACGTGAACCTACAATAATTTTTCTCACAAAACTCTTCCTCTCTTATATCCATAAATGAAATTGTGACAGCGTACTGCCCAAAAAGAAATTAACGACCGTTAAGAGAAATGCAAATATCGTCATCCAAGCGAACTCCACTGATTGGAGCTTGCCTTTGTAGTTGTAATAAACCACTGACGAGTAGATGAGCAATACCGCAAATGATCCCATGATTTTCACATCAAACGGAGACCAGTCTTCTAGCGCTACATATGCCCATTGCACACCAAACAACAAACTAACAAATAAAATCGGAATGCCCGTGTAGATCGACATTTTCATGCCCATCATCGTTTGATGCAAATTCGGCAGACTAGAAAACCGCTTACCAAGTTTCTTACTTTTCAATACGTTATATACAATCAAATATAATATCGCGAAAACAAATGCTAATGCGAACACCGCATACGAGAGGATTGCTGATGTAATATGAACAAATAACACTTCTGAAATAAGCGAATCACCTACAGTGGACGCTGTATATTTTAGATTGGAAAACACATGAATCATTAAAAAAGCAAAACCAATGATATTTGTAAAAAACACCATGAAATTCACTTTATAAATCAACTGGAACACGATGGATAGTGTAACTAGTAACCATACATAAAAGTAAATTCCTTCAACTAGCGATAGCACGGGAAAACGTTTCATTTCAAAAATGTAAAAAGATAAAATAATCGTTTGCGTAACCCATACAGAAACGATGAGCCAAAAAGCAGTACGTTGCACGACTTTTGACTTTTTAAAGTAATCAATTAAGTAAAAAACAAGACCGAGGGCATAAAGAACAATCATGAATTCCTGAAGTCTTGCGACGGTTAAATCAACCATATGCTATTCTCTGCCTTTCAAGCGAAAACCTCTCTTTTGCTAGTAAGGAGTGTTCGTTTATATTGTCTCAAATGAGAGGGTGTTACTGCAAATATTTGCATCCATAGAAAGCATATTTCTCATAGTGCCACGAGTATTTATACATTTCTTGCTTATTTAACTGCATTAAAAAAAGTGGACCTGTATCGTTCTTGTGAAAGACAGATACAGAACCACCAGGGATTAGTGTTGATAATTTAAGTTCGTCACATCAACGACATCTGATTTTTCATCAGCACGTTTTTGGAGACGTTCTTTTGCCTGTAATGCCAGCTGTTCCTTTTCTGTTACGACATCTTCAGAAATCCCAAAGATTTGTTCAAAAAGTGCGAGTTTCTCTGCTGCTTTTTTATCAGTAGATAATTCTTTAGCTTGTAAAATAGGCTCTTTCAGCAATTGATTGATAATCGATTTTGTATGCTTGTTCAGAACTTTCTTTTCACGTTCCGTTAAATCCGGCATTTTATTTTCGATGCTAGCCATTGTTTCACTCTGAATGCGACTTGCTTTCTTACGCAATGCAGAAATCATTGGCACGACACCAAGTGTTGTCAACCATTCTTTAAATGCAACTACTTCTTGTTCAATCATTAAACCGATCTCATCAGCTGCACGCTTACGTTCGGCCAAGTTTGCTTCGACAATGCCTTGAAGATCATCGATATCGTACAAGAATACACTGCTCAGTTCACCGATTTTTGGATCAAGATCACGTGGTACAGCTATATCTACCATAAATAGCGGCTTGCCTTTACGTAGTCTCTCTACAAAATCCATCAATTCATAATCAATGACATATTCAGTAGCACCAGTTGAACTGATCAAAATATCCGCTTCGAGTAACAAACACTGCAACTCTTGCATAGATTTCGCTTCACCATTAAATTTCGCCGCTAGAATTTCTGCCTTAGAGAATGTTCGGTTGATTACAGTAATCTTCCCAACACCGCTTCCTTGCAAGTTCTTGACTGCTAATTCACCCATCGTACCAGCTCCAAGAATGGCAATATGCTTATCTTTGAGAGAACCGAAAATCTTTTTCCCAAGTTCTACGGCTGCATAGGAAACTGACACGGCGTTTTCACCAATTGCTGTGTCGGTATGTGCTCTCTTCGCTGTTGTGATCGCTTGTTTGAACAATTCATTGAATACGGTACCTGTTGTACCAATATTTTGTGCAGCAAAAAAACTACTGCGAACTTGTCCTAGTATTTGCGTTTCACCGAGTACCATGGAATCAATGCCTGCAGTTACACGTAATAAGTGTTCTATGGCACCATCTTCTTCATGAATAATCAAGTGACTGGAGAATTCCTCAATAGGAATCGAAAACCAATCGGCAAGGAATTTCTTTATATAATATCGTCCTGTATGAATCTGATCGACCACCGCATAAATTTCTGTACGGTTACAAGTAGAAATAATGATGTTTTCTAAGATGCTCTTTTGCTGTTGCAATGTTTGCATCGCTTGTGGCAAATCAGCTTCGACGAATGATAGCTTCTCTCTAATTTCGACAGGGGCGGTTCGGTGGTTAACACCGACAACGACTGTATACATTAGGTGCTCACACCTTTCGGAATCTTTTTCGTACATTCATTATAACATACATAGCGCTTTAGTCGGAATGTAAATTGTGAACATCATTTGAAGTCATAATGTAGCAATTCCCCCGAAACTATCGCGTTATTTACATGCGACTTTCAATTTCACGCCATGCTTCATCCATACCCATTCCTTTTTCGGATGAAAACAAGATCAGCGGCTCATGGACTTCCATGTTAAATGTTGTACGAACGACTTTCTTATGCTTCTCCCATTTACCTTTAGGAATTTTATCGGCTTTTGTCGCAACGACAATTGTAGGGATATTATAGTGGGCTAGGAAATCATGCATCATGCAGTCATCTTTTGTTGGTGGATGGCGCAAATCGACAATTTGCACTACCGCACGCAACTCTTCACGTGACGTAATGTATTGCTCGATCATACCGCCCCACTTTTCTTTTTCTGTTTTAGACACTTTCGCATAGCCGTAACCAGGTACGTCAACGAAAAATAATTGTTCTTCAATTTTATAGAAATTGAGCGTTTGGGTCTTTCCTGGTTTTGAAGACGTACGAGCTAAGCTCTTGCGTCCGATCATTTTATTGATGAATGAAGACTTCCCTACATTCGAGCGACCGGCTAACGCAAATTCAGGATAGCCTTCTGTTGGATATTGTTCAGGTCTAACGGCACTCATAATCATTTCAACGTTATGGACTTTCATTTCTTTTCCTCCAAAGCGATATCGAGTACTTCATGAGCATCCGACACGAGTTTAAATGTTAATTCTTTTCTTACACTATCTGGAATATCATCTAGATCACGTTCATTATCAGACGGGATGATGATCGTGCGAAGACCTGCACGGTGGGCACTTAGTGTTTTTTGCTTCAGTCCACCAATAGGCAACACTCGTCCACGCAATGTCACTTCACCTGTCATACCGACTTCACGGCGTATCGGGCGTTCCGTCAATGCGGATACTAGTGCCGTTACGATTGTTATACCGGCGGAAGGTCCATCTTTTGGTGTGGCGCCTTCTGGAACATGTATATGGATATCCCACTTTTCATGGAAATCTGGATCTATATCAAATGTCATAGCTTTAGAACGCACATACGACAATGCTGTTTGTGCAGATTCCTTCATAACATCGCCAAGTTTTCCAGTCAGCAATAATTTACCTTTACCTGGTGATAAGGATACCTCAATTTGCAATGTATCTCCACCTACTGATGTATAGGCTAACCCTGTTGCTGCTCCGACTTGATTGACCGTTTCTGCCTGTCCGAATCGGAAGCGTTTTTTGCCAAGCAATGTTTCCAATGTTTTCGGGCTCACAGTCAAGCTTTTCTTATCACCTGCGAGGATCTGACGAGCAGCTTTACGACAGATACTGGCGATTTCACGTTCCAATGAACGCACACCCGCTTCTCGCGTATAATAACGAACAACTTCCAGTACGGCTTCATCTTGGAAACGTAGCTGGGATTTCTTCAGCCCGTGTTCTTTCATTTGTTTGGGAATCAGATGATTGATGGCAATCGATTGTTTTTCATGCTCCGTGTAACCTGGGATCGATATGATTTCCATGCGATCACGTAGCGGTCCAGGAATAGCCCCCAGATCATTCGATGTAGCGATGAATAAGACACTTGAGAGATCATACGGTTCTTCAATATAATGATCGCTGAAGGTGCTGTTTTGTTCAGGATCCAGCACTTCTAACATAGCAGACGATGGATCACCTCGGAAATCATTCGACATTTTATCAATTTCATCGAGTAAGAAAACTGGATTCACAGTACCCGCTTTCTTCATACTTTGAATAATACGTCCGGGCATAGCACCTACATACGTTCTACGATGACCTCGAATTTCTGATTCATCCCGTACGCCGCCTAGAGACAAACGGACAAATTTGCGTCCTAATGACTCGGCAATTGAACGTGCCAATGATGTTTTACCAACCCCTGGAGGTCCATCCAAACAAAGGATAGGACCACGGAGTGAATTGGTCATCTGACGCACCGCTAGATACTCAAGAATCCGTTCTTTAACGTTTTCCAAGCCTTCGTGGTCACGATTCAATATTTCTTCAGAACGCTTCAAATCCAATTGGTCTTTTGTAGCATCGGTCCACGGCAGCATGATCAGCCACTCGATATAGTTACGGATGATACCACTCTCTGCGGAAATAGAAGGAATTTTTTCATAGCGTTCTAGTTCTCGCTCTGCTGTTTCTCTTACAGATTGAGGCATATTCGCTTCTTCAATTTTCTTATTCAGCTCCGTCACTTCAAGACCTTTACCGTCTTTATCGCCCAGTTCTGTCTGAATTGCTTTCAATTGTTCACGTAAATAGAACTCTTTTTGTGTACGTTCCATTGCTTCTTTTACGCGTTCATTAATTTTTTGTTCAAGCTCCATGATTTCCTGTTCATTATACATACGACTAATTAGCCATTCCAAACGTTCAGGTACATCGATCATTTCAAGCACTTCTTGTTTCGCTGTTAATTTTAACGGTAAATTCGATGCGATCATATCCGCTAATCTTCCCGGTTCTTGAATACTCTCAACTGTTTCGAGTGTTTCATCGGAAATACGTTTACTGTTTTTCGCGTATCGTTTAAACTGTGCAACGAGTGAACGCATCAGCGCTTCTGCCTCAGCATCTTTTTCATCGTTCTCTTCGTAGCATTCCACATTCACAACAGGATATAGATCCGCTTCCTCGTAAACACACCACTTGGCTCTATGTATCCCTTCAATCAATACCCGATAGGTACCATTTGGCAATTGCGTCATCGATTTGATATTCGCTAACGTACCAATCGTTTGTAAATCATCTTTTTCTGGATTTTCTAAGCTTAAATCTTTCTGCGTTGCTAGGAAAATTTGATGATCACCTGCTAAAGAATGTTCAATAGCAAAAATCGAACGCTCTCGACCTACATCGATATGTAAAAGCATCGTCGGATATACAATCACTCCGCGAAGTGGCAATAATGGGATGTTCTGTTTTTGAATCGTCGGCATGATAAGCCACCTCCAAATAAATTATGTCTAAGTATGTATATAGTTCATAAATAAAATCTTATGTAAGAAAAAGCCGACTGCCGAACGTATAGGATACGCATCGGTGGAGCCGGCCTTTTTGCCATTTCGGCGTTATGCAGTATTTTTTTCGTTATCTGCTTCGTAAATTGATCCGTCTTCTTTATACAAGATCGGAGTAGATGTACCCGTGACAGAATCTTTAGTGATGATACATTTCTTTACTTCTTCAAGTGAAGGAAGATCATACATTACGTCCAACATGATATTTTCGATAATCGAACGAAGTCCACGAGCACCCGTTTTACGAGCAATTGCTTCTTTCGCGATTTCGATTAATGCGTCATCTTCAAATTGAAGTTCAACATCATCAAGTTCGACCATCTTCTGGTATTGTTTAACGATCGCATTTTTCGGTTCAGTTAGAATTTGATACAATGTATCCGCATCTAGTGTATCGAGAGTTGCGATAACCGGCAAACGACCGATGAATTCCGGAATCAAACCGTATGATTGTAGATCTTCAGGAATCAATTTAGCCAATAGACTATCTTGTTCATTGATTTCTTGCTTCGATTCAGAACCGAAACCGATGACTTTACGTCCAATACGGCGTTTAACGATATCTTCGATGCCGTCAAATGCTCCACCCACAACGAACAAGATATTCGTTGTATCGATTTGCAAGAATTCTTGATGAGGATGCTTACGACCGCCTTGTGGTGGTACGCTTGCAACTGTTCCTTCCAAAATCTTCAGCAAGGCTTGTTGTACACCTTCACCAGATACGTCACGTGTAATCGATGCGTTCTCGGATTTACGAGCTACTTTATCGATTTCATCGATGTAGATAATTCCTTTTTCAGCTTTATCGATATCGAAATCCGCTGCTTGAATTAATTTCAAGAGGATATTCTCTACGTCTTCCCCAACGTAACCTGCTTCAGTTAATGAAGTCGCATCTGCAATCGCAAATGGTACATCCAAAATACGAGCCAATGTTTGAGCGAGTAAAGTTTTACCGCTACCTGTTGGTCCGATTAAGACGATATTGGATTTAGCCAGCTCGACTTCATCAATTTTACTACCTGAATTCACTCGTTTGTAATGATTGTATACTGCTACTGCGAGTGATTTCTTTGCACGATCTTGCCCGATGATATAATCATCGAGGATACTTTGGATCTCTCTTGGTTTTGGAACGTCTTTTAGTTCAAAGCCTTCTTCAAGACCGACTTCCTCTTCCACGATTTCCGCACAAAGTTCAACGCATTCATCACAAATATAAACACCTTGACCAGCTACTAGTTTGCGGACTTGCTCTTGAGATTTCCCGCAAAAAGAACAGCTCAAGTTATCGTTTTCATCATTAAATTTGAACATTATGCTCACCCCTATTCAAGTGAATATACTACAAGATTACTTTGACTTAATCAACTAATTAGAACTTAACGACCAACACAACCAGCCTGATATGTATGGTTATTTACGCTCTAGCTTATGGAGTTTAGAAAACTCTATACATGAAGTCTTTTATTTAAGAAAAACAAGGTACGGGCAAACCGTACCTTGTTTTATCTATATAGAAAGATTAGTCGACGATTTTAGCGCTGTCAACAAGTAGTTGAACTGTTTTGTTGAAACGAAGATCGTTTTCAAGTACAGATGTGCCACCAAGAGTAGTCTTGATTTGCTCAACGTCCATACCGAATTGCTCAGACATCTTTTCAAGTTCTGCATTAATATCTTCTTCAGGAACTTCAACGTTTTCAGCAGCACCGATTGCTTCAAGTGTTAATGAAACGCGTACGCGGCTTAGAGCGTCGTCCTTCATTTGGTCGCGAAGTGTTTTCTCGTCTTGACCAGAGAACTGGAAGTAAAGATCCAAGTTCATGCCTTGCATTTGTAGACGTTGTTCGAAGTCCTGCATCATACGATCCGTTTCTGAATCGATCATCGCTTGTGGAATTTCCATCTCAGCGTTGCTTGCAGCCTGTTCTACTAGATCGTCACGAAGAGCTGTTTCAGAATCATTCTTCTTCACTTCTTCAGCTTCTTCTTTCAACTTCGTGCGTAGCTCTTCTACTGAAGAAACGCTCTCGTCGATTTCTTTTGCTAACTCGTCATCAAGTTCAGGTACTTCTTTAGACTTGATTTCGTTAACTTTTACTTTGAATGTAGCAGGTTTACCAGCTAGTTCAGCAGCATGGTATTCTTCAGGGAAAGTGATTTCAATATCTTTTTCTTCTCCTGTTTTCATGCCTACTACTTGCTCTTCGAATCCTGGAATGAATGAACCAGATCCAACTTCAAGTTCGTAGTTTTCTGACTGTCCGCCTTCGAATGCTTCGCCATCAGCGAATCCTTCGAAATCGATTGTAGCTGTATCGCCATCTTCAACAACGCCGTCTTCTTTGACTACCATTTCTGCTAGTGCTGCTGTACGTTGTTCAAGCTGTGCTTCAACTTCCTCGTCTGTTACTTCAACTGATTGACGAGTCACTTCAAGACCTTTGTATTCGCCAAGTTTCACTTCTGGCTTAAGTGCGATAACTGCTGTGAATACAACCGGCTCGCCTTTTTCTAACTTTTCGATGTCAATCTCAGGTGCAGCGATTGGATCAACGTCTGCTTCGTCTACTGCTGCAGAGTATGCTCCAGGTAGCACGATATCGATTGCATCGTTGTAAAGTGATTCTTCACCGTACATTTGGTTGAACATCTTACGTGGCATTTTTCCTTTACGGAAACCAGGTGCTTGTACTTTCTTTACTACTTTTTTGAACGCTTCATCTAGTGCTTCGTTGAAACGCTCTACGGAAACTTCAAACGTAAGTTTCCCTTCACTGCCTTCTAATTTTTCCCATTTAACTGTCATATGTATGACCTCCAAATCATTTGCAATACTTTTATTTTTATTTTAATCAATTATACCTTCGCATGATTGTATCTAAATTTTTTCTGTACTTCCTAAAAAATCTTCGACACCCTTTGAAGGCTTTACCTGAATCAGCTCATTTTGTTGTGCCTATTACAAGCAACAACGTTACTGAATACAGATAAGCAGTTGACAACCATTTTAGTATAACATAGTCTATTCATCTTTCAAGAATTAATCACTGTTAGCTTTCCATTTCTTCATCGACCGAACGTATGAACGTTAGCAATGAAGATTCCTCTGTCGGCTTACCGTATAATAACTGCTTCGTATACGCTACATATGCGCCCGCCACTTCGTCCGCCGTATAAGGACCCCAGTGGAACGGAAACAGCAAAACACTGTATTTCAATATCAGGTTCACTACTAGCTCACTCGCTGTAGGATCTTTCTCAAATTGTGCCTTTGCAAGAAACTGTACCTCCCCAATAAATTGATCTTCTTCAGGGGACACAAGTCTCGATGGATTCGTCTCCGTCTTAAAGTGATACTTGCGAATAGCTAATGTTTCTTGATAACCCGTTTGCTGCAGTAAAAGTAAGGCATATGTCTTCACAACAGGTAATGTATCCTCTGCTTCGATGACATCCACCAGCAGCGGAATATACGGTTGCAGTTTCTGATGTTGCAACGACAATAAAAATTCTTGTTGCTCCATCGATCCCATCTTATAAAAATGGCTACTTGTAATAGAAGGCTCCTCAATAGAAGGTTCTTCATAGCGATCGGATAATCGTCCATTTAATTCGCGTAAATATTGAAACTTTTGCAAGCTACTTTTCGGAATCATTTCTTTTTCTAGAAGACCTTGTATCGTCAGCTCCACTTCATCATATTGCTGGAGTTGGATCGAAATTGAAAGATAAAGCTCGAGTAATTCTATGTAATCGCCTGCTTGATTTTGCATAGCAAGCAAGGCAAATTCTTTCGCTCGTTCATATTCTTTCATTTCGTATAAGGAAATGGCCAGACCATCGAAAACAGAATAATCTTCGGGGTCAATTTCCAATACAGATTCAAAATGGCGGATCGCATCTTCATGCAAATCACGTTCCATTGCCTCTCTACCATCTCGGTGAAGACGCTCGAGTGTTCCGGGAAAGACTACCATATTTCCTTTTTTAATGACTTGTCTACGTTTCTTTTGCACTGTACTCACCTGCCTGCTTTGTTACTTTCACTATAGCACAGCATTCTAAAACGATTCCAGCTTGAAGCAAAGAATGAAGGAAGACGGTTATACTGACGACTGATCCGCCACATACCACTTTCGCTCGTCCACCTTACAAATAACGGGTCGGTCTGAAGTGGTTCCAATATACTCTCCGTCAGTGTGGCAACCTACTACTCGATCGGGTTCAATGATGAACGTATCACTCTTATAAGTAGAAACTCCCTTTAACTTCGTATGACTTCCATTAAAGACAGTTAAGAATACGGTGAGGAATTTCAGCGTGGATATGGAATGAACGACTGTCAGCTCAAACTCTCCATCATCGTAAATGGAATGCGGAGAAATTTTCATGCCGCCACCGTAATACTTTTGATTGTTCACTGTGATCATCCAAACTTTACGAAACACGCGAGTATCCGAATCTATTCGAATTTCCGCGTTAAAAGGTTTGAAAGCTAGTAGACTCTTTGCAACCGTCAATGCATACACTACGCTACCTAGCTTCCATTTATTCAATGTCTTTTTAATAGTAGATCGACTAGCTGCCAATGAAATATCCGCATCCAAACCAAATCCACTATTACTCGCAAAATAGCGTTGATGAACAGTGTCTAATTGAACCGATCCAAAGTCTACCGTTTTTCGCTTAATCGGTTTGGTTGCGATATAGTTTTCAATTTCCTGCAAACTAGTAAACGCGGGGAACTCCCTCGCGAAATCATTACCCGATCCTGCTTTCATGACCCCGACGGTTACATGAGGATAACCTACCACCCCATTTAGCACTTCGTGAATCGTGCCATCCCCGCCTATCACGATAAGCAACAATGACTCAGAAGTTTGTCCAGCCAGTTGCTTTGCCAGTTCTATCGCATGACCACGCCGCTCTGTCAGATGATATGGATAGTTACTATTCTTCCGCAGGATCGCCCACACTTTAGCCCCTTTACCGTCACCAGCCTGTTCATTGATAATGAAATGCACTTCCATGTGTACCGCCTCTTTCGAAAGCCTTTTTCATCATAGTAGCAGACTGCCAAATGACATACTAGCCAATTTATTAGATGATTTGATACTTCACTTGTAGACTTGCGCTAATCGTAATAGTACCAGATTCGATCGGCGTTCTACCTGTATCCGCCATGGCCATCGCTCGAAATGCAACTGGCTGAGACGTATGCTGTTCTTCAATTTTCATTGGAATCGGCTTATTTTGTAACTTCAATGAAGTACCAATTGTAATCATTTTTGTTTCAGCGTCTGTAAGGGCTAGCGCCAAAGCTTGTTGATATCGGTCATCTTGATCCTGCATCGTGAATTCAATACTCCCCACTTGATTGACACCATTTTTGACTGCGAGATCGACTAGTTCACCCGTTCGTGACAGTTCGTTGCTTGTAATCCGGATGGAGTTGATCACTTCGTAGCCTTGAAATCGTTGTTCGCCATTGACGTATTCATAGACTGGTCGAATTTGAAAATCTATTGTTTGAATGGATGATTCTTCTATTCCTACTTTTTTCAGTGATTGGATGACTTGGTTCATACGACTAGCATTTTCTTGTTGGATATCCTTAAGTTCCGTTCCTCTTGTGGTGACAGATAACACCATATGAACTGTATCAGGTGAAACTTTCACCGCACCTTCGCCAAAGACAGTAATAGTTCGTGTTTCTTGTTCGTTATACATACAAAACACCCTCCTTTTTTTACAGTACTATTATTTCTATGCAACACCTGTACCTATTCATACTTCATTTATGGCTTGATTACTTAGTCGAACGAGAACAAAGACTTTATCATAACTTATAAGAAAACAATTAAGGAGAGTTCTCTATGAGTGAAAATGAAAAACAGATTGCTAAATTGGCATTGCTCGGTGAATCTATCGGCTTGTTCGGCCAAGCGATTACAACGCTAGCTGCCTATCTCGCATTAGAAGAAGAGATTGAAGAAGATCAATTGGCTAAAATGCAGGAACAGATAGATTATGTGTTAAAAGAACTTATACAGATAAAAAATGAATCTGGAGACATCCGGACATCTACATAGATAACCGGATGTTTTCTGTTTTAGAGAAGTAAATTAAATCGAAGTTTCGCTAAATCCAAATAAAAATAGCCCCCGATCTAGTACGACCGATGAGCTACGAATATTGGTGATTATATTAAAACGTAATGAATCCCTTTTGCACGGCGAATCCACCTAATGTAAACAAGGCGATGACAACGAGTGTAATGATGAATAATCGATTATTTCTGTCCAAGACGTCACCTATTTCTCTATCGAATAGATTATTATTGCTAGTGACTTCATTCTATCCTATCAAGTTCAGTATAAGCAATCTAATTTTCATTCAATTTCTTTCTTTAACTGATTCAAAAAAACTACCATAAACTCATGTCGCTCTTCCGCCAGCCGTGTACCTTCTTTCGTTACCATCAACTCTTTCAACAATAGTAACTTCTCGTGAAAGTGTGTTACTGTGGCCGTTTCTTTTTTGCGGTATTCCGACTCTGACATATCCATTCGTGCTTCTTCTTGTTGGTCATAGAGTTTTCTACCACGCGCACCTCCAAATGCAAATGCACGCGCTATTCCTACTGCACCGATCGCATCCAAACGATCAGCATCCCTAACGATGGCTCCATTAATTGAAGTAAGTTCTTTTGCGTTGCCTCCACTGAATGAAACACTTTCAATCGCAGACAGCACTTGATCCGTAATCGATTGCGTCGCACCTATTCTTTCAAGTAATTCCACAGTCGTTGCCTCATGCATCTTTTCATACTTCGTATCTTCTACGTCATGTAACAGAACAGCTAGTTTAACGACTAGTTTATCAGCATCCGGCTCTGTCATTAAGATTTTCTCTGCATTTTTCATTACGCGGTCAATATGATCGAGATCATGGCTTGCATCAAATTTATTGTAAATCCCTTCGACTTCTGACCTGCACTTCGCTATCATTTCTTTCATTGAACCCGGTCCCTTCTTTTTATCGTGTAAAAAGGAAAGGCTGCCAAGGGGCCCCTTTCCTTTTGTTATATTCAGTGTACATTATTCCACATAACTTGTCAGATAGCCGTATCCTTTAGCTTCCATCTCTTCTAGAGGTACGAAGTCGATCGCTGCGCTATTTATACAATAACGTAATCCACCGCGATCTTTCGGTCCATCAGGAAAGATATGGCCGAGGTGACTATCGCCCGCACGACTTCTTACTTCAGTTCGCACCATATTGAAACTTTTATCTGTATGTTCCGTCATAACTTCTGGTATGATCGGCTGCGTAAAACTCGGCCAACCACATTGCGAGTCATACTTATCCGCACTTGAGAATAAAGGTTCCCCTGTTGCGACATCTATATAAATGCCGTCTTCAAATGTATCCCAGTACTCATTCGAGAATGCCGCTTCTGTATTGTTGTCTTGTGTCACTTGATATTGAGCTTTCGTCAATTTCTTTTTCAATTCTTCATCGCTCGGCTTCGGATAGTCCGCAGCGTCAATTACAGACGGAATGTCTTGATCTTCAAGTGTATCGAATTCTACATGACAGTACCCATCTGGATTTTTCTCTAAGTAATCTTGATGATATTCTTCTGCCAGAGTATAGCTCGTTAATGGCTCTACTTCTGTAACAATTTTCTCGTCATAACGCTCTTGTTCTTTCGCAACGACTTCATCAATGATTATTTTGTCGTCGGGATTCGTATAATAAATACCTGATCGATATTGTGTACCACGGTCATTTCCCTGTTTATTCAAAGATGTCGGATCGACAATCATGAAAAAGTGCTCCACAATTGTTTTCAAGTCTGTACGCTCTGGATCGAATTGCACATGCACTGTTTCCGCGTGACCTGTTTTGCCTGTAATGACTTCATTGTATGTCGGATTTTCCGTTGTGCCGTTCGCAAAGCCAGACGTTACATCAGATACACCATACACTCTTTCCATGTAAGCTTCCACGCCCCAGAAACAACCTCCAGCCAAATAGATGTCCTGAAGATTTTCTTCATTAAATGTTAGATCTTCATTCGGATTGGCTGGATACTTGGAATCTGAGGAAGCAGTCAGTGAACCTAGACTAGTGGATGAATCTGAATTTCCTATGCCACATCCTGCAAGCAGCAAGATGCAACATAAACTAAGTATATATTTCAGTTTCATAATAAAGGACTCCCCTCATTAATTAATTTGTGCCATAGCATCGATGATTTGTTCATTCGATAAGTGTCCTGGTTGTGAGCGGACTAGTTTTCCTTTTGTATCAATGAAAGCAGATGTTGGATACCCTTTCACATTGAAGTCTTGCACTAGACTGCCACCATCATTTAATAACACCGGTAAATCGTCTACATTTTGAACACCTTTGAACCATTTTATGAAGTCATCATGTTTCTTTTCATTATTATAACCAGGTGCTACTACAGTCAACACTTCGAAATCAGTAGATTCCCTAGCTAGTGTATTCACTTCATCGAGACCTGCTAGACAGATAGGACACCAAGAAGCCCAAAACTTTACATACACTTTCTTGCCTTCATAATCCGCAAGACTGACGGTTTTTCCATCAAAGTCCTGTAAAGCAATGTCATTCGCGCTACTCGCTGTATCAGAAGACGAACAAGCACCTAAAACGGCAACAATTGCCAACAACATAATGAACTTTTTCAACATGGTGATTCCTCCTTTTTCCTATTCATATACCTAGTATAAAATGAATACATGGTAGAAAGTATTGAATAAGACTCGGAAAAAATTTAAAATGAGTAAATGCCGACATTTTCCGACAAAAAGTAGTTCTTCGCCTATAACTGTTGACAATTTGTCAACAAGCATTTATTATTTTGAGAGCGAAGAAATTTTTACGTTGTCTTGGAAAAGGAGGGATAGTATCATGTCAGAAGGCAGCCTTGGTTTGAGTATAGGGCAGTTATTGCGTGAAGTATTAGAAGAACGTTCATTGTCCATGCGTAAACTAAGCGAACTTACAGATATTGATACTGCGACGATCTCCCGAATCATCAACGACAAACGAAAAGCAACACTTGATCATCTGGAGAAATTTGCGACGATTTTAGACATCCCATTAGCAAAACTACTTCAAGCGGCAGGCTATCCAGTTAATCAAAAAAACGCAAAGCGGACAGCTTATGACGAAACCATTCAACAACTGGTTGATACATCAGAACTTCTATCTGCTGATATCTCCATTGAAAAAGTAGAACTCCAATTGGCAGGTTACGAAGCGTATGTCCAGACGAATGAAGGAAGAGAAAGAATTTTACATGACTTTGACAAGAAGTTAAAATTGGCTGGCGGAGTAGGTCCGTTCGTCGACCAAATGAAGGAATTATTTACACGCTTCAAAATGCAAGATGTTGCAAAACGTGATCTTGCCATTATCGGTAGCGCATTATTGTACTTTATCGTTCCAGTGGACGTCATTCCCGATTATATATTCGCGGTCGGGTATTTAGATGATGCGATAGCAGTCCAAATTGCTTCAAGCGTACTAACAAAAAATTCATAATCTGATGAGTAGGTGGCACTATTGGAAAACAGAGAGACAGAAAAGCGTCGTAAGAAAAAACTTAAAAGAAAATATAAACGTGTAATCTTCATGATATTCACGTTGCTACTATTAGCTGGTGGCGGTTATGTGGCTGCGCAATATTCAAACGGCCTATCCTTTGCGAATAATGACAAAACCAATGATATACATACAGAACTTAGCGATAGCAGTAATACATTTTTCGATAGTGATTCGGCTTTTGATGATTTTGAAGGCGGAGAATCACAGTTCGGTGAAATCAATGTGTTGCTGATCGGTGATGACGCAAGAGGCGACGAAGAAGACACTCGTTCAGATGCTTTGATGATCGGTCACTACGACCAAACAACCAATCAAGTGAAGTTAGTCTCTCTCATGCGTGATACATACGTTGAAATCCCCGATCACGGCATGGAAAAAATTAATGCAGCCTATGCACTTGGTGGACCCGAATTAGTCCGTAAAACTATTAAGCATAATTTTGATGTAGACATACAATACTATGCGATCGTAAACTTTGAAGGTTTTTCAAAAATGGTTGATGTAATTGCTCCTGAAGGAATTGAAGTGGATATTCCCTATGAAATGTCACATGGTTTAGGTTTGACGCTCTATCCTGGTCAACAGAAACTAAATGGTGACCAATTACTTGGATATGTGCGATTCCGTCACGATATCCATAGCGATTATGGACGGGTGGAACGGCAGCAAGAAGCTTTGTCGAAGCTTAAAGATGAAGCGATTAGTTTCCAAACAATCGTCAATTTACCTAAGTTATTAGGCGTAATGGAGCCTTATATCAATACAAACATCGATAAAAAAACGATCTTCTCAATCGGTAAAGGTATGTTAACCGGTGGTAAAGATAATAAAATGGAATCACTGCGTATTCCAGTCGAAGGTTCATTCGGTGACTTACGTACAGATGTAGGGCAAGTACTTGATATTAATCTAGAACAAAACAGACAAGCATTGCGGGAGTTTTTATCTTTAGAGGATGAAAACGAGCAAGATGGTGAGTATGTTGAAAATCTTGAAGAAGACCAGAATATGGATTATCAAGAAGAAACAGAAGAATATACTTCTAATACAAGAAACTACTGAGATTCCACAACATGAGATCAATAATTCTATACTAAAAAGAAGTTGTCTATAAAAGACAGCTTCTTTTTTGCATCATGCAAAAGCACCGAGGATTCAAACATAAAGCGCATTATATGAAAATGCAAAAAAGTGCACTTAAGAAGTTAGATTTACATACTAACTTCTCAAGTGCACTAAAATCGTAGACACGTATTTGACGTCCCAGAAGGGATTCGAACCCCCGACCTACGCCTTAGGAGGGCGTTGCTCTATCCAGCTGAGCTACTGAGACATGATAAAAACGAGAAACACTTTGACTATACATCGCATCAAAGCGTTCTCATGATTTATTAATCGTTGGCCGTACCATCATAATCTTCATTGAACCATAATTGCTCATCATCATCCACATCGCCATTATAGTTGATCAAAATCTCTTCTCCAGCTTTAATATCTCTATACGCAAAGAAATCAAATGTGTGATTGTCGAAATTAATGTCATATGTCGCGTTCGGTTCGTAGGAATGATTGAATAACATTCCGTAGCCAAGTAGTACCGCTGTATGGTTAGCTCCATACTCAAAAGCGTAATCAGCAAGAACCGTTTTCTCGATATGTTGATGTTGTTCGTTTGGATAGGAGATCACAGGCGCTTCGTGTAATAGCTGCCCTTCTTTGATATCGCATTTCGCGAATACACCCCTATTGAATTCGCCTTCGCCAATTGGAGAAAGTTTTACTTCTATCATATCTTTCACCTACTCGCTTGTAAATTATACTTGGCTAGTATACCATTAATCCGGCTAGATTGCTGATTTCTTTTCTCGTGATAAAAATATAAACTCTTTATCAGCCAAATCTTCATCTTACATAACAGCCAATGCAATTCCCCTTAATTCTTTCAATGCCTCATCCAGATTTTCCGCAAGGAGCCTAGCTTTTTCTTCATTCCGACTATAACTAGACAGATTTATGATCAACCGATCTTTCAGCAAAACATAGAAAATTCCATAGCCATCTTCCACTACTGGTCCAAACGCACAACTTTTGACTTCCGGACTTGTCATATTGCTCGTGGAAATAAAATCATGACGCATCGTCAAATAACCAGGATCAGTAAATAATGCAGGGAATTTTTCCATATCCAGCTCGGCTTGATACGTCTCAAAGATCCTCTGTAATCCATAAAGATGCCTCTCTACACCAAAACCTTTTTTTGCTTCTTTTAAGCGAATGGAATGCGCCGAGCCTGCCTTTTGCATCAATTGATAGATTAAAACAGGTTCTTGTTGTTCCACAACTATCGCTTTCGCTAGTGCCAGGTTCTCTGAGCTTGAAGGTCGTATGCACTCAGTTCTTCCTTCATTAAACAAACGCATCGACACCGCCTCATATGTGCTACGCATCATACCGAACGTCTTGTATTGAGCTACTTGTAGGGCCATATGAAAAAATGAATCTGGACTGAATCCAAGTCGCTTTATTTCATCCGTACCGAACGCATCAAAATTTTGTACGTTGATTACATAATGTTGAATGGTTCTATCATTTTTTACTTCTAATACGCTTAACTTTTCTATTATTTCAGCTGAAAGTACCCATTCTAACTTTTTGGCTACTGGTTGTTCGTTCGTTTTGTTATCTTCTTGATCAATCGACATAAGCTGTTCTTGCACGTATTGGATGACTGCAAATATTGTGGTCCCATCCATTGCCGTATGCTCTATGCTGTATCCAAGTTCACCCGCTTCAGTAATGACAATTTGTAGCGTCTTATCAAAGTATTTGTTTCTGCCACTGAATACTAAGTTTTGTAATGCTTCATTAGAATTCATACTTTCTTTGTCTATCGATAGTACGACCAATGAATCTGCTACTTTTTGTAAACTTTCAGCATTGACCTCACTTACTAAAAGCTGTTCGTAAATACTTGCCGCTTCATTTCTGCTTGCAGTTGTGAAAATCCCTACGTTTGGTCCTGCTGGTTCAGCTAATGAGAGAATTCCTTCAATCACAATCGACAATGCCTTACTGGAATAAATTATACCTTGTGAATTGGTTACAGGAATCAAGTAGACATTTCCATTGATCATCAAACTAATATAGTTTTCCACTTTCGACGGTTCCGCCACGTAATGCTCATCTCGATGCAATTTAGGGACTCTGACTGTCCGAAAAAAGTTAGGATATTGGCTCATATCAAGTGGCACTCCTCGCACCATTTCAGGAGGGGTTTCTTCAGCTAGAATAGAATGATAAAACTCTGCTATCGATCGACCCACTTTACCCGCCACCTCTGCCACTGTACGAGGTGCGTAGTGCTGATTCTCGACTAATACATTGAAATTACTGCCTATATGTAAAGGACCACGGTAGGTTAAGTATACATCATCCCAGAATGGTTTTAGCCAACTGCCTTCAGCATTATCTCGCCAAATCCCAAGCTTTTCTTGGAGCCTTCGTGCGTCTCCATTTTCTTCAAAAAACTGTTGCACCACTTTTTTTGTCTCGTGGAATTCCCCTTCACTTATCAATGGTTCAATCGCTTCAAGCAATTTTCTCTTCGTGTCTTCCAATTCAGGTATCGGCAATGAAGGAAGACATTCTTGGAATTCAAAAGTCATCATTAGTCGAACAACCCCCTTTAAGCTATACGTTATATATTTCATTTTACATAATACTATTATTTTTTGGATTCATTCATATAGAGTATCTAGTAAAGAATATCACCTAAAAGAATCTCTCATCTATTGAGGTGGGAGATTGTATTCTTATTCGACAGCTCGCATACTCGTCTCGCTTTTTACGTTTCTAATTTATCACTTTTGACTGTCTATCGATTTATAAGTAACTAATGATTTTCAGCTTTCCAAAAATACCCTATAAGTAGATTCTACCACAGACTATCATGTATCATATGGTTATCATGATAAAAGTGAGGTTACATACTATATGAACAAAAAACAATTAAGTTGGGCAGCTGTTGGTGCAGCTGTATTATTGTTCGCGTTGATTATAGCGATCGTAAGCAACAAAGAGATAACTGAAACTGTGATGAAAGAACCTATGATTACTGACACTTCGACACCGGACACACTTGAGGAACCTAGTGAGGAACTTGTACTTCAAGAAGAGTCTAAGAAAGATCAGTCTGAAGTTGAAGCCCCTGATAAAGAAGTGCCAAATCGCGAAGAATCAAAAAATGTACAACCAACAAATCCTGATACAGATTCATCTAAAAACGTTCAAAGCACACCAAAAGCACAACCGTCAACATCTGCACCTAAGCCACCCGAACCACAAAAACAACCTACTTCGGCAGCTACGACGCCAATAAAAGATGGTACCTATCAGGTGGGGGCTGATATTGAACCAGGTGAATATCTCGTTTTTTCTAACGGCATTACGCTACTCGAAAACACAAAAGATCAATCGGGGAATCCTGACAGTATTGTGTTCAACGTTGCACTAGATGGTCGTTCCCACACGTATGTAACACTATTGCATGGAGAATACTTCACATTAAAAGGTGGAGAAATGTATCCTGTAGCTTCTGCACCTGATATTAAACCAGCTAACGAAATATACAAAGATGGACAATATAAAGTAGGAACAGATATCCCCGCCGGTACACACACTTTGAAGGTGGATGATCAAAACGATATAGGTTTTTATGAAATCAGTAAAAACAGCAGACAAGATATGATAGACCTTCTCGTAAGTGATGTAGTAGAAGGTGAAACGTCTATTAACGTAACGGATGGTCAATATTTGACGATAAGGAATGCTTATCTAGAAGCACAATAAAAGAACACGCAAAACCATCACTGGTTTTGCGTGTTCTTTCGCTTTTATACTTTTCGAACCTTCAACACCCACCAAATTAATACGAATTGTAATGGAAGTCGAATCCACAATGCCGCTGCAGGCAAATCATAATTTTCTGCTGTGAGTGCCATATAAATATTAACCGGTAATACAAGAACTAAAAATACCGCAATTAAAAAACCAGTAACATAGCGCGTTCTCTTCAAAAATAAACCGACAGCCAATGCAATTTCCATTATACCTGATATGTAAACAATGGCTTTTCTAAATGGTATCCATTCGGGCATGGCCCCTGTAAAGAATGACTCCAATGCAAAGTGTCCAATTCCTACTGCAAAAAAGAACAAACAAAATGCATATAATGCAAATTTTTTCATAAAATGATCTCCTTACTTTCCTCTACTTTGCTTGTGCCCTTTATAGCTCCCTCATAAACCTCATTTCACTAGATTATTATATCAAAATATAATACGAGCTACTACTGATTTAAATTCATTAAAAAAGCCTACATTCCTTAAAGGAACGTAGGCTGCAAAGTATAATTAATTAAAATTATAAGCTGTCAAAATTTTCTCCCTATCCGATACTACATCATTGAAGTATTCATACAAAGAAATGCCTAGGAATGAACCTGAGATATTGACAATATTATCAAAACCACTATTTTGCAACGCCATTAACGCGTTATAACTGCGTTGTGAAGATCGGCAATGAACATAGACCGGTACATCCTTTGGCACTTCATTCATGCGGTCGCGCAGCTGGCTGAGTGGTATGTTTATCGCATTCACTAAGTGACCATTCGCAAATTCATTCTCTTCACGCACATCAATAATTACAGCGTTTTGCTCTACCAATTCACGCACTTCGGATACATGAACTTGATTAAAACGACCATATAATATATTCAATGCAACAAGTGCTGCGAGATTGACGACATCTTTAGCTGTGCTATACATAGGCGAATAGGTCAACTCTAGTTCTTTTAGATCTTCCAGCGTTCCACCCATTGAAATGAGAGTTGCGATGACATCAATCCTCTTATCCGCATTTCCTTTACCAATTGCCTGAGCCCCTAATACTTTTCCTGTTGGTACTTCAAACACTAATTTGAAGTGAAGTGGATTACTGTTAGGCATTAATGAAACTTTATCAGCAGCGATTATATACACGCTGTCATGTTGGATTCCTGCTTGTGTCGCCATTTTTTCATTGAGACCTGTAGAGGCTGCTGCCAAGTCGAAAATCTGTATACTCGAAGAGCCAATGACACCTTTATTTTGATGAGGAATTCCATACATATGATCCGCCGCGGCACGCGCCTGACGCTGTGCAGGTCCCGCTAGAGCAAGTCTTGTTGGTTTATGAAGAAGTTGATGGTAGACTTCAATCGCGTCACCAACAGCATAGATCGAACTGTCGCTTGTTCGGTAATTAGCATCTACTTTTATACCGCCAAGCTCACCGATTTCCAAATCTGCTTCTTCCGCTAGTCTGGTTTCAGGGCGAACACCAATGGCCAAAACAACGACCTGAGCTTCTACTTGTTTACCAGAATTCAACGTAACGTCTGTATCAGTTATTTTAGCTAAACCATCTTCAACTATTACATCGATTCCTTTATCGATCATTTCCTTATGCAGAATTTGAACCATATCATAATCAAAAGGCACCATGATTTGATTGGCAAATTCAATCAACGATACATTTCGTCCAGCGAGCTTTAAGTTTTCTGCTACTTCGACTCCGATGAACCCTCCGCCAATTACCGCAATATTATTGATATCTTTTGTTTGAATATAATTTTGCAGATGCTCTATATCTTCCACGTTGCGAACTGTAAAGACATTTTTTGAATTGACACCTTCTAGATTCGGCACTATTGGACTCGCTCCAGGTGATAGCACTAGTCGATCGTAGCTTTCTTCATACATTTCACCTGTCAGCATATTCAAAATGGTCACAGTTTTTTCTTTCCTATTAATCGCTGTTACTTCTTGTCTGACACGCGCTTCGATATTATATTTATTTTTAAATGCTACTGGATCCATTAATACGAGCTTATCGCTATCTTCCACAATCCCACTGAGATAAAACGGTAAAGAACAGTTGGAGAAAGATACGTGCGGTCCTTTTTCAAACATAATAATTTCCGCTTGCTCATCCATACGTCGAATTCGCGCAGCTGTGGATGCTCCCCCTGCTACTCCGCCAATGATAACAAATTTCATTTTGCCATCCCCTTGTTTTGTAATTAACCTTAAATAAACTATATACCCCTGCGGGTATATAGTCAATAAATTCATTTTAGACTCGAAGTTAATTTAAAGTGTAGGGATTAATTCGACATATCTGCCAGCAAACGTCTTAGAACGACTAATGTTTCTCTTCTCAAAACGTGAGCTTTTTCAATTGATAACTCACTGTTCTTGTCAAAAGATGAAGCACGAACAGTATGTACCCAACGCGTCATATATTCTACAACTTTTAGTTTATCTGCATCCGTTTTTAACAAGCTTGTACCATTTTCTCTTAAATAATGATAAAGACTTCCGAGCGTAATATAGTGATAGTATTGCTCACTACCGATTTCAACAGAAGTTAATCCTGTTTCATGTATCACTACATCTAGTAAAGGCATATTCTCTTTTTCTGCCTTCGCTTTAATCAGAACATGACTGAGAAACTCTTCTACTGCTTTTACATAATCCGCGATAACAAAAGCGAGCTTCTGACTCGGTTGCTGATTGTCTAGTGGCATGTCTTTAGTCAATTCATGCCACTTTGCTTCAGCAGAAGGCAATAGACGTTTTACTTCTTGTGATTTTACTAAACGTGATAATTGAGATCCTGCTTTTTCAAAACGTTCTTCTTCTGATTTTGTGAAGAGTAACGCACTATGGGAGTGCAATGATGTAAAGGATTCTTCCAACAAAACCATCGCCTGCTTTTGGTCGATTGGTTTCAGATCGTATTGTTCTGCCTTTTGTATGACCGCTTCTACTTCATGGGATAAGTCATCCAAGTAAAACTCTGTCAAGAATTCATCCAATTGTATCAACGCATCGGAAATCATGATTTCACGGTACGTGATTCCTTCGTCAGGTATTAATGACAGAACACGATTTCTCAACTTCATGCCTTCATTGCCCAGTTCCCAGCCAATTAGTAAATTTAGCGCAGGCTCCTTCGTGTTCCCTTCTTCAGACGTCAATGTTTTATCTGCTTTATAAAAACAAATCATTGCATTTAATAAGTTTCTTAACATCACGTCTTGATCTTCAAACGGTAATTCAGAAAAATTCGCTGTACACATTTCTTCAATTTCACATTCATAAAAGAAGAAGTTGAAATCGGCCTGGATAAAGGAATCTTCATTGATTTTCCCGCCATGTTGCTCTTCAATAACATTCTTCATTCGTAAAATGTACTCGGAAATCTTTGTTAATTGGGAAACGATATCCCCTTTATATTTTTCAATACGGTATTGAACTGCTTGTATATCTCCATGAAGAACATGTACGGCGTGATAATCATGTGCAGACTTGGAAAGATTCACTAGACTAATGACAGTCGGAATATCATTCAAATCAAATAGATCGTTAAACGTGATATAGAATTCCAGCCCGACGCTATGCATGTCCTTATATTTCATCATATGAATCAAACGCTCACAAAAACTCCGCTTTGTCGCGAAGTCGATCAATGTATCGTTATGGACGACTTGCAGAAATAGATCATACAGATTCATGATGGTCTTTTTCGTAACACTTTCCAAAATATCCGGATTCCTTGTTTTTTCCATTAAAACACAAAGCTCATTAAAATATCTCGCTAGTGTCTGCATGTGATCGGCACGTGTATGAATCAATGTTGCACATAATGGATAGATCTTTTTATTGAATAACTCCCAAGACTCTGCCACATGTCCTTCATTATTGAAGAAATAGTACCACAGATGATATCTCCAATCTCCTTTGGCCTTCGTGTCTTGATCCAGCTCAAAAGGATCGAAATCTTCACCATAAGCTAGTGCGAGCAACGTTTCATTATATTGACTCGCTAGCGTAATTTCACTCTCATACAAGTCAGATAGTTCTACGAGCAATGCATATCGGTCATCATCCCTGCATTCGTTAATTACTTTCGTAAACGAAGGATGGTCGATGACATGACAAACATCCAAGTGACGCCCTTTTAGCAACCACTGACGCAGCATATAATCCAGAAACTCTTCCGAATCTAAATATGCCCCAAAATGTCGGGCTGAAAATTCCTGATAAATATCCAAACTAATTCCCCCTTAACCTCTACCCACTCGTTGATCTGTACGAATAACAAACTTTATTCAAAGTATAATAAAGTTTGAGCTATCCCTATCATATCGCGATTACCTATTTTTCTCTACCTAGAAATCATAGTTTCAAGAAAGCTAGACTGACAGTGATATAAATTTATTTTATTATAGACAAAAATATAGAACATTCCATATTCCACGGAAGTGCTCTATATTTTTAAAATTTTTTATAAAATTATTACATTCACTTACTTTCTAATCTGGACTTACTGTATCTTCCTCCATTTTGTATTCTAATATATCGCCAGGCTGACACTCTAAAGCTTTACAAATCGAGTCCAAAGTTGAAAGTCGAATGGCCTTCGCCTTTCCATTTTTCAGTATTGAAATATTGGCCATTGTAATTCCAACTCGTTCGGAAAGTTCTGTAACACTCATTTTTCTCTTAGCTAACATTACATCAATATTGATTATAATTGTCATGTTATTCACCTCAGCTCAGACTATTAAATCATTTTCCTCTTTTATATCTATCGCTTCTTTTAAAAGCCTTTGCAAAACAGCAGCAAAAACGGCAATCACTATGGATGCAAAGATAGGGATCATTCCGACTATAACGAGACCCGGAGCGTCATCTATCTCCGCCATGATAAAGACGAATGGAAGAGCTACTGCATACAAGCCGCTGATTATGATCGCACAGTATTTAATTTTCTTTAAAGCCCTAACAGATATCTCAGAGAAAGCTTGATTTTTATCAATAAAGTTTAATAAGTTAAAGGTCTGATATAATGCGAAATAAAATGGAATCACCGAAATATACATGACTGCTAAAATACTATATACCACATATGCAAAATCCCAACCTCTACCTGCAGCTTCGCTTGCCTCATACGCTAACTGCGGCAATAAAAATATGCATAAAGCTAGAACTGGAATTCCTATAAATATAACAGCTAACTTTAAGAATAGCGTTGTTCCACGTTTCATAAAACGCACCTCATTTATTTTCTATATTGTAAATTTCACTTTAACACTTAATTTATCGATTAACAATAAATATATTTCGTTTATTAATATATTATTATCGCTAAGCATCTAACATATCTTCTTTTCGAAACAAAACGGTAGAAAATTTCTTGAAACTGTAAATATCTTCATGACGCTCTCGCAATATTGTTAATTGAAAAACGCTGGCCTCATTTATATTAAATAAATGGGGTCAGCGTTTAATTGTTCATTATTTTGTCTACAAAATAAAAAGTGTGTCTAGGCTTTCAATTAAGCAGCCGATTGTGAAATATCTCAAGTTCCTTTTACATTACTCTGGTAAGTTCAACTGCCAAGAAATTCCGAATTGGTCATTCAGCCATCCGAATTTTTTACTGAAGCCATAGTTATCTAAAGGCATGAGTGCTGTACCATTTTGCATCATTTTTTCATAAAGTCTGTCAATTTCCTCTTCAGAATCGCATGTTAAATAAATAGAAAATGATGGCGTAAACGTAAACTCATGATCGATATGGCTGTCGATACACATGAACTCTTGTCCTTTTAACGAAAATACCGCTTGTATGACTGTACCTTCTTCACCAGGCCCTTCCGCTCCGTATCGAATAATACTTTTAATTTCTGAATCCTCGATGAGTGAAGTGTAGTATTTCATAGCTTCTTCTGCGGTACCGCCTTGAAACATTAAAAAAGGTTTGACGTCTTTCATATATAACTTCCCTTTCTTTACATTAACTTTATTTTTGATTAAACTATTTTAACTAGCTATTTCAACATGTATTACCCTTTGTAGCTAACTTCACCTGTTTCAACTAATTCCTTCAGTCCCATAAACATATAATTCCAGCCTACTTCAGTACCATCACGCATTTCGTCAAGTGCTATTTTAATCTCAGGATCTGTCGAATTCAATTCTTGAGCAACATGGATCAATTGTAAGAATGTCATCTCGCAGCCTTTCTCTAGCTCTTTTAGCTCAACTGTTAGCGTATCTTCTAAATCGCTCATTTCTGGCATCTTAAAAGTGAGTTTGATTTTTTTAGGAGAATCAAGTTCAAGGTATTCGCCAATCGCACGGTAATCTTGTCCTCCTCTGTGGTCAATAATTTCCCAAGTACCGCCCACTTGAGGATTATTTCGAGTCACTTTATTCGTTCCTTCCAACGTGAAGAACCATTTTCTCATCATTTCTGGTTTTAACCAAGCATCAAATACTATTTCAGGTGCCACTTCAAAATTTCTTATCATTTTCAAACTTGTAGATGAAACTTTACTCATACTTACACCCCTTATACTTAATTATTGTATTGATCAATAGCAATTTATCGTAGTCATAATTTTTTTCATTCATTAATGAATGTATGAAATATAGTTGAAACAGCTAATCAATACAAATAAATCACGAATTATTAAGCAGTTTAAATTGAGCGCTATTAATAAGCTGCGAGTTCTTTGTTTACACTCAATTGCCAAATCACACCGAATTTATCAGTGATACTACCATAAAGATTTGCCCAGAATGTCTCTTGGAGCTCCATCCCAACAGTTCCACCTTTTTTTAGTTTTTCGTAAATCTTTTGTAACTTTTTCACTTCGGTGCATTGGTAAGCTAGGCTTATATTGTTGCCAAGCGTGAAAGGAGAACCAGGGAACGTATCTGAAAACATCACAGTGCTACCTTCGATAGCTAAGCGAGTATGCATAATTAAGTTTTCGGCTTCTTCTGGAAGAAGGTATTCTGGATTTGATGATTGATCCCCAAAAGTCATAATATTAGGTTTTTCTGTTTCAAAAACCTCTGTATAAAATTCAACAGCTTCACGGCAATTTCCATTAAACGTTAAATAAATATCAACAGCCATATTCTACCACTCCTTTAATTTAATCAAAACTAATGTAGTTGATCTGCAAATAAATCCATTAAAATCATTGCAGAACAAAACGTCTCTTTAGTTTAAGATTATATTCCCCACAAAAAAACATTATCATTTTGCATTTTTATCTGGTTGATGAAGCCCAAAAACATTACCCTCGGTATCCAAATAATAGCCTTGCCAAGCCATTCCTGGCAACGCGTATTTAGGTAATGCAACACTGCCTCTACCATCAATAATTTTCGCTTCCGTTAAATCGTAATTATCGACTCCTATAGTACAAGCATAGCCATTTAGTGGTTGGTTACGTTCTGGACGTGGACCTTGACGTTGCATTAATGCTCCATCCACTCCAAGGTCACTATCACCAGTCACTGCTCCGTAGTAAGGCATTCCTGCATACTCACTCCAGTCCTGAAAGGTCCATCCGAATACATCCCCATAAAACTTTTGTGCCCTTTCCATGTCGTCTACGTGAATTTCAAAGTGAACTACTCTTCCCATATTTTCCCTCCTCCTTTTAGTACAGAACATGTTCCCCATTTATATCCAATAGTTCTTACTCCGATAATTAAAAGCAGCTAGATTTTGATATATACCCATTTTTAACTTATCAGTAGTAATTAGTATGTCTTCCTCTTGCGCCTTCTATCCCTCACTACTCTCGGAGGGTAGCATTTCACAGAATGGATTACTAGTAAAATTGAATTACTAAATAAATTAATCAAGACAATTTCTTAGAGTCTTAATTGCCGGTTTAAGGGTGATTAGAAGACGTTTATTTAACAATTCTTTGAGAGTAGCTATTCTCTATTTGCTCTTCAATGGTTTTGCCAGAATGATTAAAATATCAGGGGGTAGTTTCGCTTGTCTATTTCCGCCAAAAGCTCGTAACGTCCATTTTATCCTCTATATTAAACTCAATAATTTTCTTAAGCAGTTCGTAATTGATTGGCTTATTCCACTGAATTCTAAACAAGCCTTTAGTTGCACTGTAGCCGTGTTGCGCAATATCATCTGCAAATTTCGCGATCCCTGCGTATTCGGGTGAGATGCTCATATGTTGCTTTGCTACGGAAAAACCAATTATAAAAGTGCCGTGATTAGAAAACATTGGTGTATTCCATTTGATGACCGGTTCCAAATCGGGAAATTCATTAGCAACCCACTTCAGTACTTCCTCCATCCGTTCACGATGGTCGGGATGATCGATACTTGCCAGGTATTTTGAAAAAACCATAACGTGACCTCCTTTAATATAATTAATAATATCATCTCTATTAACGGGAATGTATGTTCTAATTATAGCAGATGAATATATACTTTGGCTAGTACCAACCGACATTCATCTTACGCTTACTCATGGGGGCAATGAACGATTCATTCTATTTAACAGGGGTCTTCTGCCGGAAGTTAGAGAAATATTTGTGAGGGACCAAATCTCCTTGACAGTAAAAAAATAAAATTCGGGTATGTGTTGAATAGTCCAATCTGAGACATAGTGAACACTTGGATTTAATTTTAACATTTTACGTTGATGTTCATTGAAAAATATTTCACTCACTTAAAACACTTTGATCCGAATAGTTACCTTTAGTATACAGAAGAAGTGACATATAAAAACCCCAAATGGAGTCACTTTTTAAAGTGTCTATCATTTGGGGTTCAGTTCACGGTGACGCGGTACACGTCACCTTGCATCATACCGGATAAACCGGATGCTTGCGGGTTGTAAACTGGATATATTTCGTTGCATATGCTTCGTAACGCGTAATCAGCTCATCGCGCAGTGAGTCCGCTGGGACAATGCCGTCGATAATCAATTCTGAAGCTAAATGGTAAATATCGATATCTTCTTTGTATTCGTTACGCTTCTCTTCAATATAAGCTGCTCGCTCTTCTTCAGGCAGCGCAGCGATTTTATTTGCGTAGACTGCATTGATAGCTGCGTCCGGCCCCATAACAGCGATGGAAGCGGTCGGCAGTGCTAAACAGGCGTCTGGTTCAAATGCCGGGCCTGCCATGGCGTACAACCCTGCGCCATATGCTTTGCGTACGATGACAGAAATCTTTGGCACTGTCGCTTCTGCCATCGCAGAAATCATTTTCGCCCCATGACGGATGATACCTGCACGTTCTACTTTTGTTCCGATCATGAATCCAGGCACGTCGACTAAGAACAGCAGCGGAATGTGGAATGCATCGCAAAGGTTGATGAATTTCGCTGATTTGTCAGCAGAGTCGTGGAATAGCACGCCACCTTTTACGCGCGGTTGGTTCGCGATAATGCCGACTGCTTTTCCATCGATGCACGCAAGGCCAGTAATGAGCTCGCCTGCAAACAGTTTCTTAATTTCAAAAAATGAATCTTCATCGATAATTCCTTTAATCAAGTCGTGCATATTAAACGGAGCATTTTCATTTTTAGGAATGATTTCTTCGAGTGTTTTATCCAGCTGTTTCGGAGACACTGCATCATGTACAGGCGGCTTTTCCGAAAAGTTTGCCGGGAAATACGATAAATATCTTCGCGCCGCTGCGATTGCGTCTTCTTCGTTTTTTGCTAGCACATCGCCACAGCCTGAAGTTGAACAGTGCATGCGCGCGCCGCCCATTTCTTCGAGCGTTACTTTTTCACCGATAACCATTTCCGCCATGCGCGGCGATCCAAGGTACATCGATGCATTTTTATCGACCATAATGACGATATCGCAAAACGCTGGAATATATGCACCGCCAGCAGCTGATGGGCCGAACAATACGCAGATTTGCGGAATACGTCCAGATAATTTCACTTGATTGTAGAAAATTCTACCAGCACCGCGGCGACCCGGGAACATTTCAACTTGATCGGTAATCCGTGCGCCTGCTGAATCGACTAAGTAAATGAGCGGTACATTCAATTTTTCAGCAGTTTCTTGGATTCGGATAATTTTTTCCACTGTCCGTGCGCCCCATGAGCCTGCTTTAATTGTGGAATCATTCGCCATGACGCAAACGACTTGGCCGTTAATCTTCCCCATGCCTGTTACAACACCGTCAGCAGGAAGATCGCCCGCCATGCAGTTCGCGAATTGGCCGTCTTCGATTTCGAGATCTGAATCGAATAGTAATTTCAAGCGATCACGAACGAATATTTTCCCTTGTTCTGCATTTTTTTCATGGTATTTTGGCGCTCCACCTTCTTTTATCTGCTCTACTCTTTCATTCAATGCTTGCTGCAAAGATTTCGTATCTGTAGTCATCGTCCTGCCTCCCTTATGATCATTCCTCATTCGCCAGTGTATACGGGCTTACGTTTTTCTTTAAATGCCTGCAGTCCTTCAAGCCGGTCTTTGGAAGGAATCGTCACTTCATAGGCGTTCTGTTCGATGGCGAGTCCCGTCTGCAGTTCGACGTCATAACCGTGGTCAATCGCGAACTTCGCCTGCGCAACAGCAAGCGGTCCGTTCGCCGCGATTTGTCCTGCCACGGCAAGTGCTTTATCCATCAGCTGATCAGGTGCCACAATGTATTCAGCCAGCCCGATTTCCAATGCTTCTGCCGCTTCGACTCTGCGCGCAGTGAAAATAAGCTCTTTCGCCCGTCCTTTGCCGATCAATCTTGGCAGTCGCTGCGTACCTCCGGCTCCCGTAATAATACCGAGCGAAGTTTCCGTCAATCCGAACTTTGCCGTATCTGCTGCAATACGGATGTCACATGCCAGCGCCAGTTCTGTACCACCGCCAAGCGCAACTCCGTTAATTGCAGCGATAACCGGCTGCGGCAGTGATTCAATACTGTTAATTGTCTGGCGGATCAATGAAACTGTCTTGCGGACATCAATCGGATTCATTCCTGAGCGTTCTTTTAAATCAGCGCCCGCACAAAATGCTTTTTCACCGGCGCCTGTTATAATAACTGCCCGGATCTCCCCGTCGTAGCGACATTCTAGCAGCGCACTATAAAGTTCGTTCAGCATCTCGACTGACAATGCATTCGCCGCTTCGGGACGATTAAATAAGATGACCGCAATTCCGTCGTCGCGCCTCTTTACTGCCACTTTATTCCCCATTCACTCACGTCCTTCGCTTATCATGCGCACCGGCAGCCTGCAAGTTTTTACTAGGAAGTGCATAGCCGATTTTTTCTTGAATAAACGCGGATGCCGCTAAAATCTTTTCTTCATCGACACCGGTATGAATGCCCATACCGTGCAACATATACAATAAATCATCCGTCGCGGCGTTGCCTGAAGCACCGGGTGCGTAAGGACAGCCTCCGAGACCGCCAGCTGAACTGTCGAACACCGTAATGCCCATATCAAGCGAGGCTAGGATATTCGCTAAAGCTGTCCCACGCGTGTCATGGAAATGCATCGCCAATTTGTCTACCGGAAAACGTTTCAGTAACACGTCAAGTACTTCCTGGACTTGCCTCGGATTTGCAACGCCGATTGTATCTCCTAACGATAATTCGTCAATACCCATGTCAAACAGCGATTCCGATACGCGGACGACCGCTTCTGTATCAACCACACCTTCGTATGGACAGCCAAACACTGTAGACACATAGCCTCTTGTCTTCTTGCCCGCTGCATTCGCATCTTGGACAATTTCTTTTAATACAGGCAATGTATCCACGATCGTCTTATTAATGTTTTTCAAGTTATGTGTTTCGCTCGCTGACATGAACACAGCCGCTTCATCGATATTCGCAGCAAATGCTCGTTCAAGCCCTTGGCGGTTTGGGACGAGTGCTGAATAAGTGATCCCAGGCTCCCGCTTAATGCCTGCCATCACAACACTTGCGTCCGCGAGTGCCGGTATCCATTTCGGATTGACGAAAGACGTCACTTCAATCGATGACAGGCCGCTTTTGGAAAGCTTATTAATCCAGGCAATTTTGTCTTCTGTCGGAATGAAGATTTTTTCATTTTGCAGTCCGTCGCGCGGTCCTACTTCTTTAATCGTAATCGTTTCAGGCCACTTCATCATTTCATCTCCTTCTACAGGAATTATTCAATGATTGCGATGACGTCTCCTTCGTTGACGAATTCGCCTTCGTTCACTTTTACCTCTTTTACGACTCCATCAAAATCAGTAGCAATCGGTATTTCCATTTTCATCGATTCCAAGATTGCAATGTCTTGGTCTTCTTCTACTTCGTCTCCTACTTTGACGAGTACTTTCCAAACGCTTCCTGCCATGCTTGCTGTAATTTCAGTCATACTAATTCCTCCCAAAGTCATTTCGTCTGCTTTTGTTTTTTCTTCGCCAAATATTTTTCCACGAATTCGGTCGTCGTATCTCCCAAACGGAATGCTTCATGCGCTGCTACTTCCTGAAGCATAGGAATATTCGTCTTTATACCTTCTATATGGTAATTCGAAAGCGCTTCTTGCAGTCGTTCGATTGCTTCGTCCCGGTCTTTGCCTTTGACTACGAGTTTCGCGATCATTGGGTCGTAAAATGGTGTGACGACTGACTCACCGTGAACTGCCAATTCGTGGCGGATGCCTGTTCCTTCTGGTAGCTTCAGTTTCGTGATCGTTCCCGGCGAAGGGAAAAATGTTTTCGGATCTTCGGCGTAAATTCGCACTTCAATTGCGTGCCCGTCACGTTTAACGTCTGTCTGCCCAAATGAAAGTGTTTTCCCAGCTGCAATATCCAACTGCTCTTTTACTAAGTCAAGCCCAGTAATTTCTTCCGTAATCGGGTGCTCGACTTGCAGCCTTGTATTCATTTCAAGAAAATAGAAGTTTTGATCTGCATCGACTAAAAACTCGATTGTTCCGGCATTTTTATAGCCGATGGACTTAGCTGCTTTAACCGCCGCTTCGCCCATTTTTCTTCGCGTCTCTTCCGAAATGAATGATGACGGTGCTTCTTCCACGACTTTTTGGTGGCGGCGCTGGATTGAGCATTCGCGCTCCCATAAGTACACTGTATTTCCTTCATTGTCCGCTAAAATCTGAATTTCAATATGGCGTGGTTTTTCAACGAATTTTTCAATATACATTGCACCATCTCCGAAGAAATCAGTAGCTCGTTTTTTATTGCCTTCGAACGCTTTGCTTATTTCGTCAGCGCCGTAGACGACTTGCATACCGATTCCGCCACCACCTGCAGATGCCTTCAGCATAACTGGGTAGCCAATACTATCCGCCACTTCGATTGCTTCTTCCGCGTCTGCTAGCGAACGGGTGACACCTGGTACGACTGGAACACCGGCTTTTTCCATCGCCTTGCGTGAAGCAATTTTGCTGCCCATTTCAGAAATAACTTCAGGTGAAGGCCCAATGAACACGAATCCTTCTTCTTCGCAACGTCGCGCAAATTCCGCATTTTCAGAAAGCAGACCATAGCCTGGATGGATCGCTTCTGCTTTTGATTTATGTGCTGCTTCTAAAATTTTATCGATTTTCATATAGCTTTCCGTTACACGCGGTCCTCCGAGCAAATATGCTTCATCCGCCTGCTTAACGTGGACAGCTTCCGCATCCGCTTCCGAATAAACTCCAACCGTTTGAATGCCTAGAACTTTGCATGTACGCATGACACGGGCCGCTATTTCCCCGCGATTCGCAATCAAAATTTTCTTAAACATGATGTTCACCCTTTCAATTAATCATGTAGTCTAGCTTTTATGTGCAACAATTTAGGAAAAGAGGAGGCTAGCTGTAAAGAGACCCGCTCCACTGTTCATTTTATTTGTCCCGCAGGTTTTGCTTCCATGACACTCTGAAGTTCCGCAACTGTCGACGGATCTTCAAGCCCCGTCACATCGCCTGCGACACTGCCTGTCGTAACGATTTCTTTAATTAAACGGCGCATAATTTTCCCACTCACTGTTTTTGGCAGAGAGTCAGTTACAACGATTTCTTTCGGCTGGGCTATTTTTCCGATCTGGCGGATGATGTTTTCTTTAATCCGCTCTACAACTTCTCGCCCATCTGCTACATCTTCAGAAAGGCGGACAAAAACGAAAGGCACTTCTCCTTTAATTTCATCCGGCACACCAATGACCGCGCATTCCGCTACGCCTGCACATTCAAGCACGGCACTTTCCATTTCCATCGTGCTCAAACGGTGACCTGCAACGTTGAACGCATCGTCGGAACGGCCAACCACCCAAATATAGCCATCTTCATCGATCAGCGCGAGATCGCTTGCATAGTAGCTTCCATCGACTTGGCTGTAGTATGAACCGTAGTAACGTTCTGGCTCTCTCCAAATCGTCCGGCACAGCATCGGAAACGGCTGTTTAATGATCAAGTTGCCGAGCTGTCCGGCTTTCACGGGTTCGCCCGCTTCATTGACGACATCCAACACTGCGCCTAAAAATGGTGAGCCGGAAGAGCCGGGTTTCATCGGCGTCAGCCATGCTGCTCCTGCAATCGGTGAGCCCGCTGTTTCGGTCTGCCCCCACGTGTTGTTAATATAAACTTTTTTCTTGCCAAGCACTTCATATGTCCAGTGCCATGTCTCCGCATCGAACGGCTCGCCGACGAGTGCGATCACGTCAAGACATGTTAAATCAAACTGCTCCATCGGCTTCTCGCCCATGCTTTTCAACATACGCAACGCTGTTGGAGCGGTAAATAGTTTATTGACACGATATTTTTCAATGATTTCATAAAAACGTGTCTTCTCTGGATAATCAATTGCTCCTTCGTAAACGACTGTCGTGACGCCGTTCGCAAGAGATCCGACGATACCCCAAATATGCATCGTCAACCAGCCGATATCAGCTGTACACCAAAACACGTCGTCATCGCGATGGTCGAGATGATATTTTGCGTATACATAGTTCTGCACTACAAATGCAGTCCCTGAATGCACGATCCCTTTCGGCTTGCCTGTTGTGCCACTCGTATAGAAAACTATGCCGCTTTCATTTGCTTCAAGGCGTTCGGGTTCGCAATGGATGCTCGCTTTTTGCGTCAACTCATGCCACCAGTAATCCCGGCCTTCTTGCATATCGATATCAATGCCCATACGATTGACAACGATGACTGCTTCAACTGAAGGAGTAGACGGCACCACTTGATCGACTTTTTCTTTCAAGCGAATTTCTTTGCCTCGGCGTATTGTCGCATCTGCCGTGACGATGACTTTCGGTTCAAAGCTTGCTAGCCGATCGGATAAAGAGCGCTCAGAATAACCAGAAAAGACTGCGTTATAGATCGCCCCGACACGGAAACAAGCGAGCACCGCTATGACTGACTCCGCTAAGTTCGGCAGATAAATCGCAACACAATCACCTTTTTTCACGCCAAATGACCGAAGCACATTGGAAAAACGGTTCACTTCCGCAAGAAGCATCGAATACGTGTAAAATTTCGAATCGCCGTTCTCACTTTCCCAAATGAGCGCTGTCCGGTTACCAGCACCATTTTGAATATGTCGGTCGAGTAAATTGATACTCGGATTCGTAATACCATCAACGAAAAACTTGAAATCAGGGAGTGTGCCGCTGATCGTCTCTGTCCACGGTTCATACCATTCGAGCTCACGGGCCTGCTGATCCCAAAATGCAGCCGGATCTTCTTGGGACTGCCGGAGAAGTTCTTGGAAAGCTTCTGCGCTGCCGATCGATGTCGAGCGCGCCTTTTCTTCACTAGGATAAATAAGTTTACTATTTGCCGCTAATTGTAAAACTCGTTCAATATCCATTCAATCGCCCCTTTGTTAATTCATAAAAAATTTTTCACAAATCAGCAGCCGATCTGTTTTGCAATGACCATGCGCTGAACTTCTGACGTGCCTTCACCGATTTCTAAAAGTTTCGCATCGCGGAAGAAACGCTCGACTTGGTATTCTTTAATATAGCCATAGCCACCGTGAACCTGCACTGCTTGATCGCAGACCCGCATGCACATTTCAGAGGCGAATAACTTTGCAAATGCCGCTTCTTTTTTGAAAGCACGACCTTGATCTTTCAGCCAAGCAGCTTTATACACCATATTGCGTGCCAGTTCGATATTCATCGCCATATCCGCGAGTTTGAACTGAATCGCCTGGAAGTTCGAAATGCTTCTACCAAACTGCTTTCGTTCCTGCGCGTAATTTAACGCCTTCTCGTACGCTCCCTGTGCGATGCCCACACCCATCGCGGCGATGCCAATGCGTCCGCCGTCAAGCGTCGCCAAAAATTGTTTGTAACCGTTTCCAATTTCGCCAAGAAGGTTTTCTTTTGGCACACGAACATTCTCCAAAATCAATTCCGTCGTGTTGGAAGAATGAAGTCCCATCTTTTCGTAGTTTGCGATAACTGTAAATCCTGGCGCATCAGTTGGCACGATAAATGCACTAATACCGTTCGTTCCTTTCGAACGGTCTGTAATCGCCGTAACGGCAAGATGTTTCGCATAACTCGCGTTCGTAATGAAACATTTCGAACCGTTAATGACCCACTCATCGCCTTCAAGTACAGCTGTCGTTTCTGTACCGCCTGCATCGGACCCAGCATTCGGTTCAGTCAATCCAAACGCCCCGAACGATTCGCCCGTACAAATCGGCGTGAGATATTTCTCTTTTTGCTCCGGTGTGCCGAATAAATGAAGTGGCGCTCCGCCAAGTGAAATATGCGCAGAATACGTGATGCCTGTCGAAGCGCAGACACGGCTCAATTCTTCTGTAACAATCGCAAAACTCGTCGTATCCGCTCCGCCACCGCTATATTCTTCCGAGAAAGGCAGTCCCATCAAGCCAAGCTCCGAAAACTTTTCAAAAATCTCTTTAGGGAATTCTCCTGTACGATCGCGCTCATCCGCTCCCGGTGCCACTTCGGCTTCCGCAAACTCGCGAACGAGCTTACGCACCATTTGTTGTTCATCTGTCAAATCAAAATTCATATCCAATACCCTCCATTCTTTCATTGCCACACATTGTTTTGCTAATGCTTAAATTGCAAACGCTTTCATCTATACGTATACTTTCAATAGACCAGCTTTCATTTTATTTCCAGTTCACTTATAATTATAAACAATAAGAAAAATCAATTCTATGTATGATCTTCTGAAAGAATTTGTGTGTTTTACACAAAAAATATAAATACTATAAGGTTAGGATGATAGATTATGCAAGACACGTTAACTCACCGTCAGCTCAAATCTCTCGTACATGTTTCCACTGTTATTAACTCTTCATTAGAAATTGAGACGATTTTCGACTTGATAATTGGTGAAGCAATTTCTGCAGTAGACGCAGCAGGAGGCGGTTCAATCTGGGTTTTCGACCAGCAGAAACAGCGCTTGATGGCCAAATCCGCGCATGGCTTGTTTTATCCACAAATCTTTAAATCGATTGAATTAAGCAACGGTGAATCTATGACAGGCATGACATTTCAAGCGGAAAAAGGGTTAGTGTTTAAAAATGAAGAAGAAATCAAACAGGCGCTCGATACACTCACTCCTGGCAACCGAACGTTGCTCGACGAATCGATTCCTGGTAATTTCCATTTCACTTCGATCATTTCATCGCCAATTTTATTGAAAGGAACATGCATAGGCGTCATTACGCTTGATTCATTCGATAAATCGCTAAATTTCAAAAAAGAGGATATGCAGCTGTTAGAGGCGATCGCACAACAAGCCGCCATTGCGCTCGAAAAGTCGAATATATATTATGAAGAAAAAAAGACCGTTCAGCAGCTGTCGCGCTCGATTGAAACACAGCGCAACATTGCCAATCTCGTCGTCAACGGAGAAGGAATACAATCCATTATCGACTATATTTACGAAACAATTGGCGAGCATATTTTCTTATTCGATGAAATAGGCGAATTGACCGCTTCTGCCTGCCGCACGCCTGTTACAGAAGAGATGAAAAGCGAGGCGCAACGTTTTGCGAAACAGAACGAGCAGTCGCCCGGCAGCCCGTACAGCGTCTCTGAAATCACGCTAGGCCGCGAAAACTATCAATTTATCGCGCTATCGTTACAATCGAAAATGAAGACGCTTGGCACGCTCATCATCGTCTCAAAAGATCCAATCGGACAAGCCGAAATCAACGCGCTCGAACACATCTGCACTGTTATCATGCTCGAGCTAGTCAAAGTACAAACTGTCTCTGAAACACAGCAGCGTCTACAGAGCGAATTCATGATAAAAATTTTATCCGGTCAGGCAATGGATGAAACATTAAGAAAGCAGGCAAAAAATCTACAATTCGACTTGAACCGCAACTACATCGCCGTCAGTGTTAACGTCGAAAACAAAGACAAATTGCAGCACGGTGCTATCAGCGAAAACGTCATCAACAATCTGCTGCAAATGACGAACAAATACTTCCTAGGAAAAAACTCGCAAGATGCCGCGCTCATCGATCACAACAAACTTGGTGCCTTATTCTCCTACCCTGCTAAACTGCAGGCAACAAACCAAGTAGGCGATATTAAACGACTCGCCTTACACTTGCAACAGGAAATCGAAAAAACATACAGCGAACTCGACATCACTATCGGCATCGGCAGAATGAAATCAAACCTTGCCGCCGCCCATGAATCATTTAATGAAGCTGAAAAATGCATCACATTCATGAAAAGCTACCATTTCGAAGAACGTGCCCTGTCCTACACAGATCTCGGTATCCAGCGCTTCATCTTACAAAATTCAGAAGAAGAACTACTGGATTTCGTCCACGAAGTCATCGGCTCGCTTATTCAATATGAACAAACCCGCAAAGGGGACTTGTTGCAAACATTACTTACCTATTTTCGTCAAAATCAAAACATCAAACGAACCGCTGTCGCCCTTCACGTCCACACCAACACACTGAACTACCGCCTGAAACGAATTGAAGAAATTCTTTCAGCCGATCTGACTGATGGCCAGCAATTATTTAACATTCAGCTGGCGGGGAACATTTACCGTTATATTAAACGGTGACAAAGGGATAGGCTCCTTGTCATCGTTTTCATCTAAATAGCTGGGTTGCCTAACTCCCCAATTCTTTTACACAATGAAGTTTGTAAGCATAAACATGTTCAAAAGTAAAATCTATATGGGGATTATGGACAGCAATGCCCGCGTGGTTAAATTTCAAAAATACTAATTGCTGTTTTACCTCACAATAAAAAGCGCTGCGAACGTCATTTTTCAACGTTTACAGCGCTTTTTATATTATCTTCCAATACATTTTTCATGACGTCCCAGGAGGGATTCGAACCCCCGACCGATGCCTTAGAAGGGCATTGCTCTATCCAGCTGAGCTACTGAGACAAACACCTGCAACCACAGGCACAAGAACTATTATATGCATAATACAAAGAGAAGTCAACACTATTTCATAAAACTATTTATTTAATATAATTTGGTCTATTAAGTCGTGGTTCATGCTATAAAAACTCACGGTATACGCATCAGCTATTTCGATGACGGCGTATGTCGCTACCCTGCCGCCACGTGGTTGAGTCGTGCTTCCCGGATTAACAAACAATACATCGTTGATCATCTCTGCGCCATATAAATGGGAATGTCCGAATAAAGCAATGGTTGCTTGTTGTTCATCTGCTGCGTAAGAAAGAGTGAGCATAGAACGCTTGACGTTGTGCTCATGGCCGTGGACGATGAATATAGTCTCATCGCCCACTTTCTGTACAATGGTTGCTGGAAACTGATCATCACCGTCACAGTTACCACGAACAATATGAACTCCATTAAGCAATGGATCTTCTGCCGATAACTCACTGTCGCCACAATGGAATATGGCGTCTGCTTGCAATGATTTAATCTGCTTCACTGTATTTACGTCGCCATGTGAATCACTTAAAACAATTAACTTCATTTTATTTCACCTAACCTCGTGATAAATTCTGGTAGCTGATCTTTTAGCTGAGCTAATGCCGCACCGCGATGAGAGATGGCACTTTTCTCTTCTGCAGATAATTCGGCCATCGTCTTTTCTTTATTAGGTACATAAAATATTGGATCATAACCGAATCCATTCGTTCCTTGACGTTGATCAGTAATGACGCCCTCGCAACTGCCGGAATAAGTAGTTGTCTCGATATTAGGACCCGTAATCGCCAGAACGCACCGAAAACGAGCTTGACGCGCCGTTTCAGGCACTTCAACAAGTTTAGCTAACAACTTATCGATATTCGCTTCATCGTCCGAAGGCTCGCCTGCATAGCGCGCAGAGTAGACACCCGGTTCACCATTGAGTGCATCAACTTCTAGTCCACTGTCATCTGCAATTACTACTTTTCCTAGTAAATTTGCAACAGTCTCCGCTTTTAGAACGGCATTTTCAACGAAAGTGGTACCCGTTTCTTCTACATCAATTGATTCTTCTATATCTTGCAATGTCAGTACAGTGATACCTAAAGGGCGAAAGAGAACTTCAAAATCTTTCGCCTTACCTCTATTATTCGTTGCAATTAACACTTCTTTCATTGCACTTCGCCTGCCTGTTGTCCAATCTTATCCGCCAATTCACCTAACACTTCTTTTTGAATCGCAATCAATTGTTCAATTCCCGATTCAGCCAGCGTCAATAAATCATTCATTTCTGCGCGAGAAAAAGTAGCTTCTTCGCCTGTCCCTTGCAGTTCCACGAATTGCCCTTGTCCCGTCATTACCACATTCATATCGACGTCAGCTGAAGAATCTTCTACGTAGTCCAGATCTGTGATCAATTGACCGTCAGCCAGTTTCCCTACGCTTGTAGCAGCAAGGAAGTCACGAACTGGGAATACGGGCAGATTCTTTTCGATTTGTAATTTATTCGCAGCAATGACCAATGCAACGAATGCACCTGTAATAGAAGATGTACGTGTTCCTCCATCTGCTTGAATAACATCACAGTCGATCCAAATCGTACGCTCACCAATAGCATCTAAATCAACTACCGCGCGTAAAGCCCGTCCAATCAAACGCTGTATTTCCATTGTACGACCGCCGACTTTACCACGGGATGATTCACGAATTGTTCGTTGCCCTGTAGCACGCGGCAACATGGAATACTCAGCAGAAATCCAGCCCTTTCCACTATTACGCATAAATGGCGGCACTCGATCCTCAATCGTCGCTGTACAAATCACTTTTGTATTTCCAACTGAAATCAGTACGGAACCTTCTGGGTGAATCAAATAATCTTTCTCAATTGTTACTGTACGAATATCTTCTGTAGCTCTTCCATCATGTCTCATGCGCTTTCCTCCGTTATGGTTCATATATTTGTTGTGACCAGTTCATCAAGTCTACATTCAACCTATCTTACCATAAACACAACAAAAAACCCGAAAACAACGTACTGTTTTCGAGTCCTGCCTTCTATTTTAAAACGTTAATAAGCGTACGTCAGGTTGAGGAATGGAAAGCCAATCTTCAACAATGACTTGAAACTTATCCATCGAGCCTGTTGTATAAAATATAGGCTCTTCAGCTGAAACAGACAGCATATTCGCCGCTTCAAGAATACGCTCCACGTCAATCACAGTCTCCACTGCTGAAGAAATAACATTTTTTTGATGAGAGAAATGGGCTTCAATATGATCTTGTAATAATGGATAATGCGTACAACCAAGTATAACAGAATCAAACGAATGGCTGTGCAAAGGCAATAATGTCTGATCTACAATATCTCTTGCCGCCTGTGTACGATATTCTCCACTCTCTACGATTGGTACAAATTCCGGACACGCAAGCGAATGAACAATTGCTTGTGGTCTCAGCTCATGTATTGCTTCTTCATATGCTTTACTCTTCACGGTGCCTATTGTACCAAGCACAGCGATTTCACCTGTTTGCGATGCGTTAACAGCGGCTCTGGCCCCCGGTTGAATAACTCCAACCACAGGAAAGTCAAATTGTTTTCGTACTTCTTCAAGCGCAATAGCAGTCGCAGTGTTACACGCAATAACGAGCATTTTTATACCCATTTGCGCTAAACTATTTACCATGTCCATCGTAAATCGCAACACTTCTTCCGCAGGCCGAGGACCATACGGACAACGTGCATCATCGCCGATATAAATTATAGGTTCATTCGGCAAATATTTGCGTAACTCTCTAACTACTGTAAGCCCGCCGACTCCTGAATCAATTACTCCAATAGGTGCATTCAATGTAATCCCTCAATCTCTTATCATCTGTTCGTGCAATTTAGCTAGCAATCCTGAAAACTGCTGAATTTCTTGTTCATCTGAGTTCACAAGGACATCCTGTAAATACTCTTGTCTCTTCTGTATAACCTCTTCAATGATACGTATACCTTCAGGTAATAAATGAACGCGAACAACACGACGATCGTTTTCATCTCGCACTCGCTTTACTAGTTGATTATTTTCCATTCGGTCTACTAAATCAGTCGTTGTACTAAAAGCCAAGAACATTTTATTAGATAGATCGCCGATTGTCATATCCCCATATTCCAGCAGCCATTGTAAAGCTCTAAATTGAGGAGGTGTAATCGTAGAGTTTTTTAATATTTTTCGTCCTTGCTCCTTGATAATGGATGCAATGTAACGCAGATCTTTTTCCATCTTTGCGATATCCATTGATACGTTTTGTCGTTCATTCAAAAAAATCAGCTCCCTGAAATGAATCCTATCTTTTCATTGTACCGTTTTCGTTGATGAACGCAACAATTTTACAAGCGATCTTTTGCTAGAGAGAGAGTGATCGACACGGTTTGCACAAAATTAGACAATGATCCTAGGGGGGAGTACTTTTAGTTCAGTTGAAGTTCTCCTAAACGTAGTAACTCAACAATAGCCTGTGCTCTGCCTGATACGCCTAGTTTTTGAATCGTATTCGAAATATGATTTCTTACGGTTTTCTCACTAATAGTCAGCTGTCCAGCAATTTCTTTTGTTGTAAAATCGTCTACTAGCAAAGTGAAAATTTGTCGTTCCCGGTTTGTTAATAAAGAACGGTTTTGCATTTCATCCAAGATGCGCCCCTCCTCTTTACGCTTTCACCTTAAGATATGTAAGCGCAAGGGCGGCTGTGTAGGCTTTTAAGAGTTTTTCAAGAACACTAACTTTTCTTCTTCAGTCCAAGCAACAGGTTTACCGTCTTTTCTTCCCACTTGAACAATTGCGCCTCTACCCGTACAGACAATTTCATTACGTTCATTTTTTGCCATGTAGTGCAAGTCTACGGAACTATTGCCCATAGAATTAGCCTTCACATAGATTCGAAGCTTCTCGTCAAAGTATACTTGTTTGACGAAGTCGCATTGTAAATCCGCGACGATTGGTATTGTTAAGCCTTTCGGGTCCAACCATTTCGCCATATGATTCAGGTCTTTTAAATACTCGATGCGTGCATATTCAAAGTACGCGAATACCTTCGTGTTGTTTAGATGTCCATACATATCCGTTTCCGAAAATCGTACAGAGACATCAGCGTGAAATTCAAACCCTTTTTCCCATTGCTCTGCATCTTCGATATAACTTGCTCTCATTTACATATCCCCCTTTTTCTACAAATGAATGACTATTCATTCTTTCATTATATCAAAATATGTATGAACGTCAAATGACATAAAAAAATGTTACTGTGTTTGAACGGGTTTAAGTTCATTAGCTAGTGCTTGAGAATAGCGAGTAAGATTGTGAGTACCAGGTATGGAAGCTCTAGCTGGCGGTCGCTTTCTCATGGGTCCGCCAGCTGGAGCTTCCATCCTACTTTATTAATGCTAGTACTTAGATGACTCACTGTAAGTAGTGTGAGAATTATTGTTTTGTCTTAACTTCTTTAGTTTCAAGTTCTACAGTTCAATACCCATTACAACACTTTCTTTAATGCACAACAAAAAGTATCACCCACTTACACTGCAAGGGATTGGCACGTAGGAGGGACGACTCCTGGAGGATCAGTTCGACAGATGAGACGACTAAGAGAGCGCAGCGAACAGTCGGCTCATCATGAACCCTCAGGAAAGCGTCCCCTCCGAAGTGCTAATCCCCAACCCCAACACCGTTCTCCCAATCCATTAAGAAACAACAAAAAAGCTGTCGCAAGAAGTCGTAGGTTTACGACTTCTTGGACAGCTTAGTTTATAGAAATTAATCTACTTGATGGTCACTTCCGAAGAAGTTCTTGAACATTTGGATCGTTGTTGCTCTACCAATTGCACCAAGAGAAGTTGTCAAAGGAATTCCTTTAGGACAAGCCACTACACAGTTCTGTGCGTTACCACATTCAGTGATTCCGCCGTCTCCCATTACTGTAGCCAAACGCTCATCTTTGTTCATTGAACCCGTTGGATGGGCGTTAAATAAACGTACTTGTGACATCAATGCAGGTCCCATGAAGTTCGTCTTGTCGTTAACGTTCGGACAAGCTTCTAGACATACACCGCAAGTCATACATTTAGACAATTCATATGCCCACTGGCGCTTACGCTCAGGCATACGAGGGCCTTCACCAAGATCGTACGTTCCATCAATCGGAACCCAAGCTTTGATACGCTTTAACGAATCAAACATGAATTCACGGTCAACAATTAAGTCACGAACGACTGGGAATGTACGCATAGGCTCAAGTTTAATAGGTTGTGTCAACTGATCTACCAATGCAGTACATGACTGACGAGGACGACCGTTGATTACCATTGAACATGCTCCACAAACCTCTTCCAAACAGTTCATATCCCAGTTAATTGGCGTAGTCTTCTCACCTTTTGCATTTACAGGGTTACGTCTGATTTCCATTAAAGCCGAGATTACGTTCATATTCGGGCGATATGGAACTTCAAATCTTTCAGTATAAGGACTTGAAGTGGCATTATCTTGACGTTGAATGTCAAACACGACAGTTTTTGTAGCAGTTGCAGTTGCACTTGCTGTTTGTTGTTCGCTCACTTTTTATCAATCTCCTTTCTTCGCTGAGTAATCGCGGATACGTGGAGGAATGATAGAAGTATCTACTTCTTCATAAGATATAATTGGTGCAGATACTCCGTCAAATTCCGCAATTGTTGTTTTCAAGAAGTTCTCATCATCACGATTCGGGAATTCTGGCTTATAGTGCGCGCCACGGCTCTCGTCACGATTTAATGCACCTAATGTGATTACACGTGCTAAATATAGCATGTTCTTCAACTGGCGTGTAAACATAGCTCCTTGGTTAGACCAAAGTTGTGTATCTGTTATGTTAATGTTTTCATAGCGCTCAAGTAACTCGACAATTTTTTCGTCTGTCTGCTTCAACTTATCATTGAAACGAACAACCGTTACGTTGTCAGTCATCCATTCGCCAAGCTCTCTGTGAAGAACGTACGCATTTTCTGTACCGTCCATCTTAAGAGTGTCTTCCCATTTCTGTTGCTCTTCTTTAACCGCATCTTCGAAGATCGTTGCAGGAAGTTCATCAGCAGTACGCTTCAGATGCTTCATGTAATCGATTGCGTACGGTCCTGCGACCATACCACCGTAAATAGCGGATAGCAATGAGTTAGCACCTAAACGGTTTGCACCGTGTTGTGAGAAGTCACATTCGCCTGCTGCGAATAGACCAGGGATACTTGTTTGCTGATGATCGTCAACCCATAGTCCGCCCATTGAATAGTGAACAGCCGGGAAGATTTTCATTGGCAATTTACGTGGATCATCTCCTGTGAACTTTTCATAAATCTCGATGATTCCACCAAGTTTAATGTCCAGTTCTTTAGGGTCCTTGTGGGAAAGATCCAAGTACACCATGTTTTCTCCGTTAATACCTAGTTTTTGGTTTACACACACGTCGAAGATTTCTCGTGTTGCGATATCCCGTGGAACTAAGTTACCGTAGTCTGGATATTTCTCTTCCAAGAAGTACCAAGGCTTACCATCTTTATATGTCCAAATACGTCCACCTTCACCACGAGCAGATTCACTCATTAGACGAAGTTTGTCGTCTCCAGGAATTGCTGTTGGGTGAATCTGAATGAATTCGCCGTTTGCATATTTTGCACCTTGCTGATAAACGATGGAAGCTGCAGAACCTGTATTGATTACAGAGTTTGTAGACTTACCAAAGATAATCCCAGGGCCACCTGTTGCCATGATGACAGCATCCGCTTTGAATGCTTCGATTTCCATTGTCTTCATGTTTTGAGCTTTGATACCGCGGCAAGTTCCATCTTCGTCTTTGATGATTCCAAGGAACTCCCAGTGCTCATACTTTTGAACAAGTCCTGCTACCTCATGAGAACGAACTTGTTCGTCAAGAGCATACAGTAACTGTTGTCCTGTAGTTGCACCCGCATACGCTGTACGGTGGTGAAGTGTACCACCGAAACGACGGAAATCTAATAAACCTTCTGGTGTACGGTTGAACATAACACCCATACGGTCTAATAAGTGGATGATTCCAGGAGCTGCTGCCGTCATTGCTTGTACTGGTTTTTGATTCGCTAGGAAGTCTCCACCGTAAACTGTATCATCAAAGTGAATGTCGACCGAGTCACCTTCACCTTTTGTGTTTACAGCACCGTTAATGCCACCTTGGGCACATACGGAGTGGGAACGTTTTACTGGAACTAGCGAAAACAAGTCAACCGGTACGCCAGCTTCTGCTGACTTGATGGTAGCCATTAGTCCAGCTAGTCCTCCACCGACGACAATCAATCTGCCTTTTGCCATTATTGTTTCACTCCTCAATTATACGTAATTTCATTAGTTGTTTTAATTAATTATACAAATGCTAGAAGTGCTTGAACTCCAATTACAGAAAGTATTAAGAAAATAACGATTGTGATGTAAGATACGATCTGTTGTGATCTTGGTGATTGTGCAATTCCCCAAGTAACACAGAAAGACCATAGTCCGTTTGCTAAGTGGAAAGTAGCAGAAACGACACCTAGGATATAGAAAACAAGCATAAATGGATTCGACAAGATATCGGCCATCATGTTGAAGTCTACTTCAGTTCCAAGCGCTTTTTGAATACGAGTTTCGTATACATGCCATGCAATGAAGATGACTAGGAATACGCCTGTGAACCGTTGGAGCGTGAACATCCAGTTACGGAAAGTACTGTAATGGCCCACATTGTATTTCGCTGAAAAAGCTATGTACACTCCGTAAAAAGCGTGGAACATGAGTGGAATATAAATAATAAACCATTCCAAGAACAATACAAACGGTAAGTTCCCCATAAAGTTAGATGCTGTGTTGAATGCTTCTTCACCGCGCGTTGCAAAGTGGTTAATGACTAAGTGTTGGGCAACAAATAGACCAACTGGAATAACTCCAAGCAACGAGTGTAGACGGCGTAAGAAAAAATCTGATTCTTTCGACAAGTCTTTTACCCTCCCTTATTTCTGAGAATATACTGTAATGATGCGATTCTCTATTTGGTCCGCATTCACCAGTATCTCTCTTCGTGGTATAATATGATAACATGTACATTGTACTCCTCTGTTTAGGGCAGGTCAAGATGCTGTCAACTTTTTATACTATATTATGACTTTTCTAATAATGTCGTTTTACCACATAATTGACCGCATGATACGACAGTTGCCGACAATGTACGAAGCCTTTAGTAACGCTCTTTTAAACAGGTTATCATGACTTGTTAATCGAAAGTAATATATAATATGATCCAATTTACATCCTAGACAATAAACGTCTGACTATTCCGAAAAATTGTGACGGAATTGAAACATATTTTTTGTTTTTAGAAGATTAAAGTCTTCTACTATAGAAAAGCCCTTGACTACTCAGTCAGGGGCTTTTGACTATCTTCAGGTTTTTGGAAGTGAGCGATCAAGTCATCTGCAACTTTTTTAGGCATTCCAGACTCTTTCAATTGCTCGGGTGTCGCTTCACGTATGGCTTTCACTGTTTTAAAATGCTTCAATAGTTGTTGCTTACGTTTAGGCCCAATGCCATCAATACCATCTAAGGACGATGTTAGTGATGATGCGCCCCTACGCTGTCTGTGAAACGTAATAGCAAAGCGGTGAACTTCATCTTGAACCCGTTGCAATAAATAAAATGCTTCACTCGTCTTCTTCAATGGAACGATTTCAGGCGGGTGACCGTATAGCAACTGCGCTGTATTATGCTTGTCATCCTTTGCAAGACCCGCAATAGGAATCGATAAGCCGAGTTCATCTTCAATGACTTCTCGGGCTATTTCCATTTGCCCTTTCCCACCATCGATCACAATCAAATCCGGTAAAGGCAATTCTTCTTTTAATACACGTGCGTAACGTCGTCTAACTACTTCCCGCATAGCACCATAATCATCGTGAGCTGCAGCTGTTTTCGTTTTATACTTTCGGTAATCTTTACGATTCGGACGCCCATCCACAAATGATATCATCGCGGATACCGGTTCCACGCCATGTGTATGAGAGTTATCGAATGCTTCTATTCGAAGAGGCGTACTAATATTCATCGCTTCTCCAAGTTCTTCACAAGCACCAATTGTACGTTCTTCTTGTCGCTCAATTATTTGGAACTTGGCATTCAATGCAATAGACGCATTTTTGGCAGCAAGTTTGACAAGTTCTTTTTTCTTTCCACGTTGCGGTATTAACACCGTTGTATCGAGCAATTGATCTGCTAACGCAAAATCAACGGTCTCCGGAAGAAGTACTTCTTTAGGCAATAAATGTTGGGCTTCTCCATAGAAACGACCCAGATACGTAAGTAATTCATCTTCAGGATCTCTATAGGCTGGAAAAATAGATACATCACGTTCTATCATTTTACCTTGACGAACGAAGAACACTTGCACGCACATCCAACCTTTATCAACCGCATAGCCGAAAATATCCCGGTCAGTAAAGTCGTTAGCATTCATATTCTGTTTTTCCATAACGGTTTCGATATTTGTGATTTGATCACGATATTCTTTCGCGCGTTCAAACTCCAACTCTTCAGCTGCTTTATTCATTTTTTGCTGGAGTTCTTTTTTGACTTCCTTATAACCACCATTTAGAAATCGTGTAATGTCCGTAATCATTTCTGTATATGCCTCAGCAGGTACCTCTTTGATACAAGGTGCCAAACATTGTCCAATATGATAGTACAAACACGCGCGCGTCGGAATACTTTGACACTTACGATACGGATACAGTCGATCCAATAACTTTTTGGTCTCATGCGCCGCAGTGGCATTTGGGTAAGGTCCAAAGTATTTACCCGATTTCTTATTTACTTTACGAGTAATAATCAATTTCGGGTGTCTTTCATTGGTGATTTTCAGGTAAGGATAAGTTTTATCATCCTTCAGCATAATATTGTATTTGGGATCGTATTTCTTAATCATGTTCAATTCCAGAATCAAGGCTTCAATTTCAGAATTGGTGACAATATATTCAAAATCCTCTATTTCTCCGACCAATCGCTGGGTCTTACCATCGTGAGATCCCGTGAAATAACTGCGAACACGATTTTTTAAGACTTTTGCTTTCCCTACATAAATGACGGTGCCTTGGCGATCCTTCATTAAATAACATCCTGGTAATTCGGGGAGGATTGAAAGTTTATGTTCAATAATTTCATTCATTATTTTCACCTACTAAAAGACCGGGTGCTAAAGCAGCCCCGGTCCAATGTATTTATGCGTGTTTTTCAACTAGTTGTGCAAGTGCTTCTTTAGGTTGGAAGCCTACTACCTTCTCAGCTACTTCTCCATCTTTAAAGAGTAGAAGTGTTGGGATCGACATGATGCCGAACTGGCTAGCAGTTGCTTGGTTGTCATCAACGTTTACTTTTACAATGTTCGCTTTTCCTTCTAATTCACCTGAAAGTTCTTCAAGTACAGGAGCGATCATTTTACATGGTCCACACCAAGGTGCCCAAAAGTCTACTAGTACTACGCCTTCTTTTACGTTTTCAGCAAAGTTCGAATCAGTTGCATTGATAATTGCCATTATTATTTCCTCCTTAGTGTTTAACTATATTCGTATTATATCACGGAGGTATAGAAGGGGCTAAAAAAATGCCTGTACCGAAACATTAGCTGACTTTAATCTTTTTAATTTCTTCAATCATGATCGGAATGATCTCGAAGATGTCACCCACGATACCGTAGTCTGCAATTTTAAAGATGTTCGCTTCGGGATCTTTATTGATCGCGACAATGACTTTAGAGTTGGACATACCGGCTACGTGCTGGATTGCTCCAGAAATTCCAGCTGCGATATACAAGTCTGGAGTAACAACTTTACCCGTTTGACCAATCTGTAGTGAATAGTCGCAGTAATCTGCGTCACACGCTCCACGTGAAGCACCAACCGCACCGCCTAGAAGATCAGCCAATTCTTTTAAAGGCTCAAATCCTTCTGGTCCTTTAACTCCACGACCACCCGCTACGATTACTTTTGCTTCAGATAAATCTACGCCTTCTGTTGATTTACGTACTACGTCTTTGATAACAGAACGAAGATTTGTAATATCTACAGTTTTTGCTGTTACGTCCCCTGAACGGCTTGCATCATGTGCTAACGGCTCAATGTTGTTCGGACGGATTGTGATAAATTGTAAACCTTCTTTAATTTCCACTTTCTCAAATGCTTTACCAGAATAGATTGGACGGATGAATTCTGCATCATCGCCTTCTCCTTCAATTTTCGTTACATCTGAAATCAATCCTGTTCCAAGCTTACTTGCAATTTTGGGTGATAAGTCTTTACCCATAGCTGTGTGACCGAAAACTACGCCGTCTGGAGACTCCTCTTCGTAAACCGCCATGAATGCTTGACCGAAACCGTCCGGCGTGTAGTACTTCAAGTGCGGGTGCTCAACCGTTACTACTCGGTCCGCTCCATAATGAATCATTTCTTCACCTAGTGACTGAACTTGATCGCCAATAAGAACAGCGACAACTTCTCCACCGCCTGAAATATTTTTTGCTGCTGCAATTGTTTCAAATGATACGTTACGTAGTTCTCCATCACGTGCTTCACCTAAAACCAACATTTTCTTTGACATAATGTAGTCCCTCCTAATTACGGTTCTCTATATGAATTAAATTACTTTCGCTTCGTTACGCAATAATTTTATAAGTTCAGCCGCTTGATCTGCTGGCTCTCCTTCAAGTACACGCCCCGCTGATTTTGCTGGTGGTAAGAAGACTTCCTTTGTTTCCGTCTTCGCTTCTACATCATCTTCCTCTAGATCTAGGTCATCGAACTCTAAGTCTTCAAGAGGTTTCTTCTTTGCTTTCATAATCCCAGGCAAAGAAGGATAACGTGGTTCGTTCAGACCTTGTTGTGCTGTAACTAGAAGTGGTAGGGATGTTTCAATAGTTTCTGAATCCCCTTCAACGTCTCGTACAACTGTTGCGTTCGTTCCGTCTATTGTTAATTCAGTAATTGTCGTAACATAGTTAATCCCAAGCAATTCTGCTACACGTGGTCCTACTTGTCCTGAACCGCCGTCGATAGCTACGTTACCCGCTAGAATCAAATCAGCATCTTTGTCTTTTAAGTAATCTGCAATGACTTTTGCTGATGTATATTCGTCAATATCATCAATGTCGTCTTCAATATTGATGAGTACTGCTTTATCTGCACCCATTGCCAATGCCGTACGCAATTGTTTCTCGGAATCTTCGTCACCGATTGATAATACAGTAACTTCCCCACCGTGTTCGTCACGTAGTTTAATAGCTTCTTCTACTGCGTACTCATCGTATGGGTTGATGATGAATTCTGCACCATCTTCAGCAATGGCACCGTTTGAGATTGAAATTTTTTCTTCCGTATCAAATGTTCTTTTTACTAATGCATAAATGTTCATTAATAGAACCTCCTATTCGATAATTACTTCCCGGTAAATGTAGGTTGACGCTTTTCAATAAACGCTTGAATACCTTCTTTTGCATCTTCAGAAACAAATACTTCTCCGAATGACTTTGCTTCTGCTTCCACACCATCATAGAATGACTGGTCTTTGGAATAAGAAAGCATATGCAATGCATGCTTCACTGCAATCGGACTCTTTTGAGAAATCTTTTTCGCAAGCTTCAATGTCTCATTTGAAAGGTCTTCATCTGAATACGCATGATTTGCAAGACCCCATTGTACTGCATCTTCACCTGAAATCGGATCGCTTGTCAACATGATTTCTGTTGCTTTCGCTACACCGACTAAACGTGGCAAACGCTGTGTTCCTGCAAATCCAGGTATTAGCCCGAGTTGCAATTCAGGCAGGCCAAGTTTAGCACTTTTCGTTACCAATCGGATGTGGCAAGCCATTGCCAACTCCAAGCCGCCACCAAGTGCTGCACCATGAATGGAAGCGATTACAGGTTTAGGGAAGTTTTCTAAGCGTTCGAAAACTTCTTGACCTTTACTAGATAGATTCGTGAACGCTTCACCCGTGTGTACTGTAGTGAATTCTTTAATATCCGCACCAGCTGAGAAGAAACGACCTTCTCCATAAAGAACAATAACACGAATATCGTCGTCATGCTCTACGCTAGTTAACAGTTGGTCCACTTCTTCAATCAATTTCGAAGACAGTGCGTTCGCGGGTGGATGGTCAATTTTCGCTAATGCGACATGACCGTCTTTCTCCAAGTTAATCAATGTCATCTACTATCTCTCCTTTAGTGCAATGCTTACTGCTGTTTGTAGCCATGTAGTAGCATATCGCTAACTTTAGGCGCTAAGCTGACTAAATTAAACTTCTGTTCGTTCATCACCCAAGAGGTAATTGTCTCATCCATTGTGCCAAATAACATCTGTCTTGCTAGTCTGAGATCTAGATCAGGAGATAACTCCCCCTTCTCTACCCCTTCTTCAAGCAAAGTATCCAACAAAACCATATATTCTTTCAACACATTATTGATTTGGAATCGCAGATCTTTATTTGACTGTCTGAGTTCCAATTGTGTGACGATCGCTAAGTGAGGATCTTCTTGCAGCACTCTAAAATGACTTTCTACAACCAGTTGCAACTTTCCTGCAATGGGAAGATCTTTTTTTAATATTTCTTTAATATTCTCTACGAAAATCGCCATTTTTTCCCTGAATACGGATATAAGAATATCTTCTTTATTTTTAAAATACAAATAAATCGTTCCATCAGCGACTCCAGCTTCTTTAGCAATTTTCGAGACTTGCGCTTGGTGGTACCCATTTTCCGCAATAACAACTACTGCAGCATCTACTATTTGTTTATATTTAGGTTTTGTCCGCTTCATTATGTTTCACCACCAAAAAAGAAAATATGAATGATGATTCATTCATATTTTCATAGTAATATTATTTTGAGTTTTAGTCAAGCATTTTGTTACGAACTTTTCAATGTATTCTTATCTTCTGTTAATTTCTTTCGTTCTTCTTCTACTAATGTTCTGCGTAGAATTTTTCCTACCGCCGTTTTGGGAAGATCTTCACGGAAATCATATTGCTTTGGAACTTTAAATGCCGCTAGTTGTTTTCTGCAATACGTATCTAATTCTTTTTCCGTTACTGAATGTCCTTCTTTTAAGACAATATATGCTTTAACTGTTTCACCCCGGTATGGATCAGGCACTCCTGCGACGATACATTCTTGAATAGCTGGATGTTCGTAGAGGACTTCTTCGATCTCACGTGGATAGACATTAAATCCACTTGCGATAATCATATCTTTTTTACGATCCACTATATAAAAGTATCCGTCTTCATCCATATACCCTAGATCTCCAGTCAAAAACCATCCATCACGGAAAGACTCTTGTGTATCATCGGGTCTATTCCAATAACCTGTCATGACTTGAGGTCCTTTTACCGCAATTTCACCAATTTCTCCAACTGGCAACGGTTCCGTAGCCCCTGGTCCTAGTACGCAAGCATCCGTGTCAGGCCATGGAACACCAATAGAGCCACGTTTCTCAAGTCCATCCCACACAAAGTTCGCCATTGCAACTGGAGATGTTTCTGTTAAGCCATACCCTTCTACCAGTTTTCCACCTGTTATCGCTTCGAATTTCTCTTTTACTTCAATTGGTAAAGCAGCCGATCCGCTAATACAGGCTTTAATAGAAGATAGATCGTATTTTTCTAGATCCGGATGATTCAGCAAACCTATATAAATAGTAGGTGCTCCTGGAAATAGGGTCGGTTTGAGTTTGTCAATATCTTTCAACGCAGTCTTAAAGTCGAATTTAGGTATCAGTACCATTTTATGACCCTTCATTACTGCGAAGATCAGTACAGTCGTCATTCCATAGACGTGGAAGAATGGTAGAATACCCATAATCGTTTCTTCGCCATCTGTCGTTTTGTACAACCACGCACTACACATTTCAGTATTGCTGATTAAATTGGAATGTGTCAACTCCACGCCTTTTGGTGGTCCTGTAGTCCCCCCAGTGTATTGCAATAAAGCAATATCGCCTGTCTCATAACTTACATGGATTGGATCTGCACTCGTCGTTTTCATTATTTCAGTATATAAATGATGAATACCACGATGTTCCACTTTTACAGTGAGTTTGTGTTCCTTCTTCTGAATAAATGGATAGACTAAATTCTTCGGGAATGGAAGATAATCTTTAATCCCCGTTATAATAATATTCTCAAGCGCTGTTCCATTCATTGCTTTTGAGACACGCGGGAACAAGATATCAAGTGAAATAATAACTTTTGCACCCGAATCGGATAGCTGATAATGTAGTTCGTGTTCTGTATATAGTGGGTTTGTCTGAACAACAATTCCACCTGCATAGAGAATACCAAAGTACGCAATGGCCCCTTGCGGACAGTTCGGAAGCATGATGGCTACGCGGTCACCCTTCTCTACCCCCAGTTTTTGCAAATAGGTAGCAAATTTCAACGCAGACTCATGAAATTCTTTGAACGAGATGTCTTTCCCAAGAAAATGAATTGCCGTTTTGTTGGCATATTTCTTGCTGGACCTTGTTAAATAGTCTTGCAATGGAATATTTTCATATTCCAAATGTGTTGGGATTTCTTTTGGATAAGTAGCAAGCCAAGGTTTTTGTGTCATCTTCACAACTCCTTTACAATATTGTAATTGTTTGAACATTCCTTGTTCATTAGTATATCGATAAACTATTTAGTTTACAAGATAAATATGAAAGCGCTTTAATTATTTGGTTAAATACCTCTTAATCTATGTTAGTGTGAATACTATTATGCATTTATTCATTTGGAGGGGTGTTGGGGTAGGGATCAGCGCTACGGAGGGGACGCTTTCCTAGAGGGCTCACCGCGGGCCCATGGGAAAGCGTCCCCCAACTGGAGCTTCCATCACCTCCCGCTCGCAAATTGACTATTTACTGTTCGGTTTTAATTTTCTAATCCCAAAACTAAAAACACACCAAGACCAAGGTCAAGGTGTGTTGTTGAAGAGCCAGTATACTCCGACGAGCACGAAGAGTACACAGACTACCAATAATATCTTAATTAATCTCTCCATAATATACGATCTCCTATGAAATACTGGCGCCGATGACGAATGACAGACCTACGGAAATACAAAGTGAGATGAAGCCGACGGAGCGATTGTCTGCCTGGATCTCCTCGTCCACTTTAAACTTAGGCGTCAGGAACTCGAACAGTAAATAAGCGAATACAAGAAGCATGAAACCGTATAAGCCCCAGGCCATCATCTGCGGTAAGCTGTTGTGCTGCTCGATAGAATAGCGGAAAATATTGGCAACACCAAAGATCTTTCCGCCTGTCGCCATAGCCACTGACAAATTCCCTTTACGAATCTCTTCCCAGTTTTTATATTTTGTTACGATTTCAAATAACACCATTGACACGATCAAGCACAGTGTAACTACACTGAAATAGCCCGCTGTCTCAACTAATGGATGACTCCAAAATCCCGTATGATTCATAATTTGGCACCTTCTTTATGTTCTCTTGCTTGTCATACGGTCCAAGCGGTAGAAAGGTTTCATTTATTTTAATTCCACGACGGTTACGCCACTACCACCTTCTCCTGCTTCACCAAAACGATACGACTTTACTCGCGAATGCTTCTTCAAGTATTGCTGGACACCTTGTCGTAGTGCACCTGTCCCCTTACCATGAATGATATTCACTTGGTGGTAATTGGATAGCAACGCATCGTCAATATACTTCTCTGTACGTACTAGCGCGTCTTCGTATCGTTCACCACGTAAATCGAGCTCCATCTTCACATGTTCGGAACGACCACGCACTGCAGCAGCCGTAACATGTTTCTTTTCTTTTTCAGGCTTGGTGTATTGCAATCCGGATTCAGGTAATTTCATCTTCAAAATTCCGATTTGAACATTCCATTCTTTATCGGATACTTTTTCGACGAGAGTTCCTTTTTGTCCGTAAGCTAATACTTTCACTTCGTCTCCTGTTTGTAATGGACGAGGTCCTGCTTGCGCCTTAATAGTCTTCTTTTTCTTTTCTTCAGGTGCAGCACCTTCTAAACGTTTTCGGGCTTCAATTAACTCGTGCTCTTTGACGCTAGCTCCTGCATTCATTCGAAGTGCACGTAAGTCTGAAATAACCGCTTCGGATTCAGTTTTGGCTTGTTCCACGATCTTTTTCGCTTTCTCTTTGGCTACTTCTGTTAAACGGTCTTTCTGTTCTTCAAATTCTTGTAATTTATCATGTAATTCTTTTTTCAATTTTTCTGTTTCTAGGAGTATGTCGTGTGTCCGTTCAGCATCCTTTTCAGATTGCACACGGCTCGTTTCAAGTGAAGCAATCATAGAATCTACTTCCCCACGGTTTTCTCCTGTGAAACTCTTTGCACGTTCGATCACATGATTATGCAATCCTAGTCGTTTTGAAATTTCAAATGCATTACTACGTCCAGGCACACCGATTAGTAATCGATAAGTCGGACTTAGCGTATCAATATCGAATTCAACACTCGCATTGGCTACACCAGGACGGTTAAAACCATACGCTTTTAGTTCTGGGTAGTGAGTAGTCGCCATCACACGTGCGCCACTCCCATGCACTTCGTCAAGAATTGAAATAGCAAGTGCGGCACCTTCTTGCGGATCCGTTCCCGAACCTAATTCATCGAATAATAAAAGAGAACGATCATCAAACTTTTTCAATATATTGACGATGTTGACCATATGAGAAGAGAATGTACTCAAGCTCTGTTCGATCGACTGCTCATCGCCGATATCGGCATAAATTGAATCAAAGACGGCAATTTCAGAACCATCTAGTACTGGAATCGGTAGACCCGCTTGCGCCATCAATGTGCAAAGTCCAACCGTTTTTAACGTGACGGTCTTACCACCCGTATTCGGACCGGTAATAACAATCGTCGTAATGTCCTGACCGAATTCAATCGTATTCGCTACTGCTTCATCTATCGGCAAGAGAGGATGACGTGCTTTTGACAGGCGCATATAACCGTCTGCGTTCACAGCTGGCTTGGTACATTTATTTGCAGTACCGTATTTGGCTTTCGCTAAGATGACATCTACTTCTGCTAATAATTGCACCAATGTGAATAGCTCATGTGCGATTTCCTGAACACTGGCAGACAAGGCAAGCAAAATCTTTTCAATTTCCTCTTGCTCCTTGACTTTCAACTCGCGAATTTCATTATTCGCCTGAACAACTGCATCGGGCTCGATAAATAATGTTTGGCCTGATGAAGACATGTCATGAATCACTCCACCATAATGAGAGCGATATTCGGCTTTTACAGGAATACAGTAACGATCATTACGCATTGTTACAATTGCGTCAGAAAGCATTTTCGATGCATTCTTCCCTCTTGTATAACTTTCAAGACGTTCACGTACACGGCTTTCTTGGATACGTAAGCTTTGGCGAATTGAACGTAATGCGGACGAAGCACTATCCATTACTCGACCATTATCATCGATAGCTGCATTCACTTCATGCTCGATTGCAGTGAGGATGGGCATCGCTTCTTTACGTGCAATTAAATGCGGAATGGAAATCTCATCTTCAGCTGTAACAGCTTCTAAAAATTGACGAAGAATTCTACTGGCACTGATTGTGTCTGCAATTTCTACTAGTTCCATCGCACTCAGCATTCCACCAATTTGTGCGCGTTTGGCATGAGATCGAATATCATGAATCCCACCCATCGGTACATTTCCGCGTATCCGTAATAGCGCCAATCCTTCATCAGTCTCTTCCAGTAAGCGACTGACCTCTTCGAGACTCGTTGACGGTATTAATTGTTCTATGTGAGCACGCCCAGCAATGGACGTACATTGTGCTGATACTTGTTGAATGATTTTATCAAATTCAAGTGTTTTTAAGACACGCTTTTCCAATGTCTTACACTCCCTTTCATCTACGAATCACTTTCTCAATAAACGTTTCAAGCGGCCATGTGTTGATGACCTGTTCTGCAGGAAGCCATGCCTTTTGTGCGTACTCCACGCCAATCGGCATAATATCCAGTTGTTCTGTCGCATGCGCATCTGTATTGATCGCAATATTGACACCCGCTTCGATTGCTTGGATTAAGTGTTCCGTGCGTAAATCCAAACGGTATGGACTCGCGTTTACTTCTAATATTTTACCGTATTCGCTCGCCCACTTGATGAGCTGCTCAATATCGGGATTATAGCCTTCACGTTGACCAACAATACGGCCAGTAGGATGAGCAATCATGTGTACATGCGGATTTTTACATGCGGCATGCAAACGCTCCATAATCTGTTCCTGAGGTTGATTGAAACTAGAATGAATGGAGGCAATGACAAAGTCTAGCTGTTCCAGAATTTCGTCTTCGAAATCCAATGTCCCATCCGGAAGAATATCCATCTCTGTTCCACAGAATACTTCTATGTCAGCGTACTTTTCATTCACTGCACGAATTTCTTCAATTTGCTTTAGTAAACGTTCGGGTGTTAAACCATTTGCTACTTTTAAATAATGCGAATGATCGGTGATGACCATGTGTGAGTAGCCTTTTGCACGACAAGCTTCCACCATTTCTTCTATGGAATATCCTCCATCTGACCAAGTTGTATGCATATGCAAGTCAGAACGGATCAATTCCGGTGTGACAAGTTTTGCAATTTCATCTGTTCGATCAAGTTCCGTTCCATCCTTACGAATACTTGGTGGAATGAATGGCAAATCAAAATGCGCAAAGAATTCCTTCTCACTTGAAAATGTCTGCACATGCCCCGCTTCATCTTCTACACCATACTCACTGATTTTCTGTTTGCGACTTTTAGCCAGCTGCCGCATTCGTATGTTATGTGCAGCGGAACCGGTAAAGTGATGGAGAGCAGTTGCGAATTGGTCTTCCGTGACAAAACGAAAGTCTGCGTCGATTGGATGTTCTGTATCAAGTGAAATGGATAATTTGGCATCGCCTGCCGCAATCACTTTTTCGATTGGCAATGCAGCTAGTATTTTCTCACGAACAATTTGTGGTTGCTCTGTTACAAGAATCCAGTCCACATCGGAACTCTCTTCTTCACGTCTACGGTGGCTACCCGCCACTTGATACTTCTGAATCTCATCAATCAATTCTAATTCAGCCTGAACAATGTCAACAACTTTTGCAACTTGCCAAATCGGTGTCTTACCAGATCGTTGTGCAAGTATTTCAATTTCGCGCAGTAAGTTTTCTTCCGTCTTTTTACCGAAACCGGGAACCTTGCTTACTTCTTGTCTTTCGCAAGCCGCTTGAAGAGATTCAATTGAATCTATATTCAACGCTTCACGGAGCTTAGCTATTTTCTTTCCACCAAGACCTGGGATATCCAACAGAGGAATTAAACCTTTGGGCACCTTCTCCTCTAGTTCAGTTAATGCATCTGACGTTCCTTTTTCCATTAGATCGATAATAACGGCACCCGTTCCTTTACCGATTCCCTTCAATGAAAGAATATCATCCATTTCAGCAAGACTTCTGGTATCCAATTCTAGGATCGAAGCCGCTTTTCTGAACGCTGCTACCTTGAAATGATTTTCTCCAAGTAACTCCATGTATAATGCGATTTTCTCAAACGTGCGGATTATAGTCTTTTTATTCAAGTCAGTATCCTCCTCACTCTGTTAAAAAAGCTTCCACGCGTTCGGGAAGCTTTTGGTTCATATGTACAGTACATTATTTACTTGCGTTAGCCTATATAAACGAACCACCAATTTTTTATTGCCGAGGAAATAATCGGTGTGTGTTCAAACATTGCTTTCGCTAGCATAGAATGACTCAATGAATTCTGGATTACCTCAATCGGCAGCATGGCCAGTAAAGATAATGCAAAAAAGATAAGTACGTAAAATTCAATAAAGCCTAGTGCAGCACCAATCAGACGTGCACCGAAACCAAGTATTGGTAAATGTTTCAAAAAGTCCAACATGGAACCAATTAATTGTAGAATCAATTTCATTCCGACAAATATCAATATAAATGCGATTAGCCGGTAAAACGTCATATCCATATCCAAGTTTTCGAATGTCCAGCTAAGTGCATCTGCCGCAGTCGCACCAGGATATGGTATCCATAAAATTAATTTTTCTGCTAGGGGCTTGTAGAACTTATACGCTACAATCACCGATAAGATCAATCCAAACATGTGGATGAGCTGTACGATGAATCCACGTCTAAATCCTGCGATTAAGCCGCCTACCAGCAATAAAATGATGAGTAAATCTATCATGTTTTGCCCCTCAACCCTTCAATTTTTTCAATTCTTCTTCTAATTCTTTTACTTTGTCCCGCATTTTCAAATATTCATTTACACTATTTACCGCCGTCAGAACAGCAATTCTTTTGCTGTCAAGATGCCGGTTATGCTTACTAATTTCGCGCATTTTTTCATCAACGAGCGAGGCTACATAACGCACATGTGAAGCCGGTTCCGTACCAACAACCGTATATGTTTGTCCGTAGATATCAACTGTCACTCTTGCCTTTTTTTTGTCCGCCATTGTTACGACCTCCCCCTAAAAACCCTCTCATAATCATACCATGAAAATCGATTACTTGTGAATCAATTATGCCTCATATTGACATGAGGTTCGAATTTTTGACATTATTCTTCAGTACAGACTCTAGTTTCAGGTATACTGAGGAATAGATTATTTCAAGGAGTGGGTAAATATATGAGCCATCAAGTCATAGTTCTGTCTGAAAAAGAAATGCCAGAAGTAGTTCGCTACTATGGAACGAATAAAGTGATTCGCAATGCACCAGGTGTCATTTTCGCAGCAAAAACTTCCGATACATCCATCACTGCCTACCGTTCGGGAAAAGTATTATTTCAAGGAGCAGGTGCGGATAGAGAAGCTGCACGCTGGAGTGCTAATGGTTCTATTTCTGCAGTAGCGAAACCGAAGCCATCAGGAGCAACAGGAGATACGCTACCCGCAAACTTTGCATCACTATCTGTTCTTGGATCGGATGAAACAGGTACTGGCGACTTTTTCGGCCCTATCACAGTAGCTGCTTGCTTTGTCAGTAGCGATCAAATTGAATTGGTAAAGGAACTAGGAGTAAAGGATTCCAAACAACTGACGGATGCGTACATGCAACAAATCGCAAATGACTTAAAGGAAGTCGTCACCTACTCTGTGAAAACGCTCGATAATGCTGCGTATAACGACATTCAAAGCCAAGGATGGTCGCAAGGAAAGATTAAAGCGATCCTTCATAACCAAGCACTTCAGGAAGTATTGGAAAAAATAGATCCAGTCGTACCGGAACATATTTTAATCGATCAGTTTGCTCAACGAAAAACCTATTTCAATTACTTAAAGGATGAATCCAACATCATTCGTGACAGGGTTCTTTTTTCAACAAAAGCTGAAAACCTCCACGTATCGGTAGCTACTGCCTCTATACTGGCACGGGTTGCTTTCCTCGAAGCAATGGATCAATTAAGTATTGAAGCAGGTGTAACACTACCTAAAGGTGCAGGACCAAGAGTTGATCAAGTAGCTTGTCAGATTATCCGCAAAAAGGGAGAGCCTTTTTTACACTCCATCACGAAAGTTCACTTCGCCAATACTCAAAAAGCTTTGAAATTAGTGTATAAGAAATAATTTAACGGTATCAAAAGAAAATCTGGCCGCCCAAATGGGTAGCCAGATTTTCTTTTTATTATGAGCGAAGTTGTGCATTTGCTTGGACTGTTAATGCATCCAATACTTTACTATGCGCATTGACGACATCTTCGTCCGTTAATGTACGTTCAGGATCAAAATATGTGAGTGAGAACGCAACAGACTTTGTTCCTTCTTCCACATTCTTTCCTTCGTATAGATCAAATAACTGAACTTTTTTCAGTAATTTACCGCCCGCTTGATGGATAATCTTCTCTAACGTAGCAGACGATGTATCTCGATCAACAACCAAAGCAATATCGCGGGATATAGATGGGTAGCGAGGAACAGCTGTATACAACAGTTCTTCCGTTGCAGCTTGCATAATAGATTGCAAGTTCATTTCCATAACGTAGGTTTCCTGCAAGTCCCGTTGGTTTTGTACTGTCGGATGGACTTGACCGATGATTCCTACTGACTGATCATCCAACCAAACTGTCGCAGTACGACCCGGGTGCATTTGATCGACAGTCGCTTTTGTGAATTGGACTCGCTCAAGCAAACCTAATTGCTCAAATAGCCCTTCTACAATTCCTTTCATGACGAAGAAATCAACTTTTTTCGTTTCACCTTGCCAAGCGTGATGAACCCATTTGCCCGTCACTACTGCGGCAACGTGTTCTACTTCTTTCGGCAAGCCATCTTCTTCGATACCTAGGAAAACAGATCCTGTTTCGTAAAGTGCAATCGATTCATTTCGACGTGCCACATTATACGTTGTTGCATCTAGTAGGTGTGGAATGATACTTTGACGAAGAACACTGCGTTCTTCACTCATTGGCATAAGTAATTTCGTTACAGGTGCGGTCTCCAATGCAAAAGCCTGTGCATCTTTTGGTGAAGCTAATGAATATGTCAGTGCTTGTGAAAGACCTGCCGACTCAAGGAATCCACGAACGATGCGACGTTTTGCTTGATAAGGAGTCAAACCTCCTGGTGTACTTTCTACAACCGGTAATGTTTTTGGAATTTCATCGTAACCATATAGTCGTGCAATTTCTTCAATCATATCTTCTTTGATTTTCAGATCTTGACGACGTGTCGGAATATCCATTACCAGTTGGCCATTGATTAGTTCGGTAGGTATTTGCAAACGGTCCATGATCGTTTTCATTTCATCCATTGCAATCTTCATACCCAAACGATTATTCACGTAATCAGGAGAAAGAATGATTCTTACAGGTGTTTTGTCAAGTTCGTCGAAGATTACAGACCCTTCTAGAACTTCTCCACCTGCAAGTTCTGCCATCAATTGCGCAGCTCGCTCTGCCGCTTCGGCTACACGATTCGGATCGACACCTTTTTCAAAACGAGTGCTTGCGTCACTGCGTAGACCTACTTCTTTAGACGTTTGACGAACAGAACCTGGTGCGAAATAAGCAGACTCAATAACAACAGTCGTTGTTCCTTCATATACTTCCGAATTAGCGCCACCCATCACTCCAGCAAGTGCAACGGGCTCTTTGCCATTCGTTATAACCAATTGACGATCATTCAATGTACGTTCTGACTGATCAAGCGTCACCATCTTTTCACCTTCACGAGCATGACGTACGACAATCTCTTTTGTTTCGAGACGATCATAGTCAAACGCGTGAAGTGGCTGACCGTATTCCAACAATACATAGTTCGTGATATCAACCACATTATTATGCGGACGAATACCTGAAGACATCAACGTGTTTTGCAACCACTGAGGTGATTCTGCAACCTTGATGTTTTTCACTACTTTGGCCACGTACATTGGATTGTCTTCAGGCGTTTCAACTGTAAGTTTCAAAGCATCTTGAGCTTTCTCTGCAGATGCTACATAAGAAATTTCCGGAAGTTTGATATCTTTCGATAAAATGGCTCCTACTTCATATGCCACACCAAGCATACTCAATGCGTCAGAACGGTTTGGCGTTAAATCGAATTCTAAAACGCGATCATACAAACCAAGATGAGTCAAAGCGCTATCTCCAGCACGGACATCATTCGGTAAAACATAAATTCCTTCTGCGTACGCTTTCGGAACCAATTTGCCTTCTATGCCAAGTTCTTGCAATGAACAGATCATACCGTTAGACTCTTCGCCACGAAGTTTTGCCTTTTTGATTTTCATGCCACCAGGTAAAACAGCGCCTGGACGCGCGACAATTACATTTTGTCCTTCTGCAATATTTGGTGCTCCACAAATAATTTGTGAGATTTCTCCACCTACATCTACTTGACAGATATGTAATTTATCCGCTTCTGGATGTTTTACACAGTCATTTACGTGTCCAATGACGATATTGTCCATATTGAATGAACGATCAATAATACCATCTACTTCTATACCGGCACGAGTGATTTTCTCAGCCAGCTCTTCTATGGAAAGTTCATTCCATTCTACGTAATTACTTAACCAATTTGTTGATACTAACATCAGTATTCCTCCTTATGCCTCTGTCCGGTGGAATTGTGAAATAAACCGAATGTCATTCGTATAGAAATGACGAATATCTTCCACTCCGTATTTTAACATCGCGATTCTTTCAGGCCCCATGCCGAATGCAAATCCTGTAACTTCTTCCGGGTTGTAGCCAGCCATTTCCAAAACATTAGGATGTACCATACCCGCTCCCAATATTTCGATCCAGCCTGTTTTCTTACAAACGTTACAGCCTGAACCGCCACATTTGAAACAAGATATATCCATTTCAACTGAAGGCTCGGTGAATGGGAAGAAACTTGGACGCAAACGAATTTCACGCTCAGCACCGAACAACTTCTTCGCGAGTAGATCAAGCGTACCTTTCAAATCACTCATGCGGATGTTTTCACCCACGACAAGTCCTTCAATTTGAGTAAATTGATGGGAATGCGTCGCGTCATCTGAGTCACGTCGATATACTTTACCAGGACAAATGATCTTAATAGCCGCTCCGTCTTTCGCTTCCATAGTTCGCGCCTGGACAGGAGACGTATGTGTGCGCAATAAAATATCTTCTGTAATATAGAAGGAATCCTGCATATCGCGAGCTGGATGACCTTTTGGCAAGTTCAATGCTTCAAAGTTATAATAATCTTTCTCTACTTCTGGGCCTTCTGCAATTTCATACCCCATACTGATGAAAAAGTCTTCGATTTCTTCTACAACACGAGTCAGTGGATGGTGGTTACCAAGTTCAACAGGACGACCTGGTAATGTAACGTCTATTGATTCATTTTCCAGTTGTTCCTGAATTGCTTGTTGTTCAAGCATCACTTTACGTTCTTCAAGAATTTCCGTAACACTTTCACGGATTTCATTGACGAGCGCCCCCATCTTAGGACGTTCTTCAGCAGGCAGTTTACCCATTCCTTTTAACAGGTCAGTAATTGGACCTTTTTTCCCAAGATACGCTACGCGTACATCGTTCAATTCTTTGACAGTATTGGATTCTTTGATTTTCAGCATGACTTGTTCTTTTAGTTCGTGCAACTGTTCTTTCATGTGTACTTGCTCCTCTCTCTATTTCAGTGGTAATCGCATACTTCCCGTTAATTTATCGGAAAACAAAAAAACTCGCCCCTATAAAAGGGACGAGGTCGATTTCGCGGTACCACCCTGATTAGTTTGCATCAAAAATATGATACAAAATCACTTGAATTGGAATAACGGTCCTTTGCCGGCACGCCTTTACATGTCTGGTCCAAGCGTGCAGCTCGCGGGGTGAACTTCAATGGAACATCGTTTTCCACACTTTCAGTCGAGGTGTGAAATCCCTGATCACGTGTTGGCCATTTACTTTTCCCGGTCATTGCTATTTTCTTTGATTCGCCTTCTAGTATACCGTAAAACGTTTACGCCTTCAATAGCGATATCATGACTGACGCAGTGTATAGAGCAATATGCCTGTCGCAACTGCCACATTTAATGATTCAGCCTGACCGTATAATGGAATTTTCACTACATGATCTGCTTGGGATAGCAACTCGTTATCGACACCGCTTCCTTCATTGCCTACTAGTAACGCAAATGAGGATTGTGCTTGCAATTCGTTAAGAGAAATTGCTTGCTGCAAACCTGTACCGATGATCGGAACGTTGTGAGCTTTTAGACGTTCGATCCACACCGTCAATTCTTCTCGAACTACAGGAATGTGGAAGTGTGAGCCTTGTGCTGAACGTACCGTTTTCGGATTGAACGGATCTGCACATCCCTTGCCGAGTACCACTGCATCAAGACCTGCTGCGTCTGCTGTACGAATCATCGTACCGATATTGCCTGGATCTTGTACAGCATCAATTAGTAATACTTTCTTCCATTGATGTTGATCAGCTTCCTCATATTGTGGCTGTTTACAATAAGCAAAAACACCTTGCGTTTGTTCCGTTTCAGAAATTTCTTTTGCAACTGCCGCTGTCAGTTCAATAATCGGCGCATTCCAGTGTGCCGGAATTTCAATATCTTCGCGTGCAAGCAATTGAATAACCAAATCCGGCTGTTTAATAGCTTCTTCTACAAGATGAAAACCTTCCACAAGAAACTCTTTCGTCTGATCTCGTTCTTTTCTCGTCGTCACTAATTTCTTCCAATGCTTCACTAAAGAATTCTGAGTTGATTCAATTCGTTTATTCAAGAGGCTGTACATCCTTTTTTCTTTTTAGTGTACCAAATCAGCGTATATTTAGCGACTTTTGTGGAAAAGATACGAATAAAGGAGGCTGATGCAAATGAATTTCCAAATACGTGATGCAATTACAGCAAACATGACAAACAATAGTTCCACTGACGTTCGAGGCGTAATAGACGACGCCATACAAAGAGGAGAAGAACACCTTCTACCTGGACTAGGCGTATTTTTTGAACAACTATGGAAGCGTTCCGACGAAAAAGAAAAAGAAGAAATCACAAACGAACTTTCCCAATCATTCGCACAAGCACAATAAAAAGGTGTGTGAGGAAAGGCAAAAGAGATGCCACAGTCATTACAATGGCATCTCTTTTTGTCTTAACTTATTCAGATTCAAGTACTGAAGTTCAAAATAGATTACAGCACTTACTTTAATGCGCAATAAAAAGTATCTTCTATTCGCATTGCAAAGGATTGGTGTGGAGGAAAGGGACAATTACTTTATTTTTTATCCATCTAAAAAGTAGTGAAGCGATGCATCTCCGTGTCCTTTTACTTGCTCGTATAATGCTCCTTCAACTGATCACGCAACGCAGCTTTCAAGAACTTTCCGACTGACGTCTTCGGAATCTCCTTCACAAACAAAACTTCATCCGGAATCCACCAACTCGCAAATTGTCCCTTTAACGAATCCTTCAACTCTTGCACCTTCGCATCGTCTTCCGCCACATTTTCATTCAACACTACGCAGGCTAGCGGACGTTCCATCCATTTCTCGTGGGGAACCGCAATCACGGCAGCCTCGTAGACATCTTTATGTGACATTAACGCATTTTCCAAATCGACTGACGAAATCCATTCGCCACCACTCTTGATAAGATCTTTCGTACGATCCATCAACTTTAGGTAGCCATCTTCTGTCATAGCAGCAATATCTCCTGTATACAGCCATCCGTCTTTGAATGCTTCTTCCGTACGTTCATCCTTATAATACTCGTCCGCGATCCATGGACCTCTAACGGTTAATTCGCCCATCGTCTTACCATCCCACGGCACTTCTCCGTTTTCATTGATTATCCGAATGTCGAGTCCCGGCATAACTAAACCTTGCAACGCACGCGTGTTGATTCGTTCTTCTGTCGACAAGTTGTCCATAGAGGAAGTAAGAACCGATAGACTAACGAGTGGTGTCGTTTCCGTCATACCATAGCCAACAATAAACGGTATGTTGTATTTTTCTTCAAATGCACGAATCAAGCCTTTAGGAGATGCGGAGCCACCACACACAATGGCACGAAGTGATGAAATATCATGTGATGCTTGCTCGAGCTCTTTTAATATAGCTAGAAAAACTGTTGGAACGCCAGCTGTCATTGTCACTTTTTCACTTTCAATCATGTCAAGAAGTACAGAAGGATTGAATCCCGGGCCAGGTAATACTTGGGTTGTCCCATAGAACACACCAGCGAATGGAATTCCCCACGCATTTGCGTGGAACATCGGCACGATAGACATCGCGACGTCACGTTCGCACAGCCCCATAGCATCTGACAATCCGAGTGCATAACTGTGCAGCACTAATCCTCTATGAGAATAAATCACGCCTTTGGGCTGACCTGTAGTAGCCGATGTGTAACATAAGCCTGCTGGAGTATTTTCATCTAAATCTTCTGGATAGTCATATTCATCCGAAGCACTTTCCAATAACGCTTCATATGAATGGACGTTTTCTAACGTAGTTTCAGGTATTTCCTTACTGTCACTCATGACGACAAAATGCTTTACCGTTTTCAACATAGGTGCCATTTTCTCAAGATGAGGGAAAAACTCTTCGTCCACTAGCAAGATTTCGTCTTCTGCGTGATTAATGATATACATAATATGTTCAGGCGATAGCCGAATATTGATCATGTGCAAGACTGCTCCCGTACAAGGCACCCCAAAATAGGCTTCCAAATGGCGGTGATGGTTCCACGCAAATGTACCCACTTTTGTTCCATGTCCCATTCCTAGCTTTGTCAATGCATTTGATAGTTTACGTGTTCTCTTCGCCCATTCACGATACGTAAAACGCTGTATGCGTTGCTCTCCTGTACGTGAAATGATCATCTTGTTTGGAAAGAATCGTTCTGCCCGTGTAATAAATGTTGATAGAATCAATGGGGTTTGCATCATATCCATCCGCTCCTCTTTTTTAGAAGTGAAATTATCAATCCGTCGTGCATGATTCAAAGCATGTACTCTTCATTTCAATGAAATCGATGCGCAGATGGAATGATTCTCAGGATGTACTCTATGCGCAAACGAGTAGTACTATGAATAGTTGTTAACGTTACTTTCTGAATATAGTATATACATTGTCAAACTATTCTGTCTACATAATTCTGTAGTATATCGCTTACGCTAATTTTTGACGTGTCCAAAAGAATACGTCAACTCCCATAACCGTTAACGTTCCAAATACAACTGACCAGATCGCAAGACTAATTAGTAGCCAAATGGCGGTCTGAGATTTGGAAGAACCGAGCGCCAACGCTAAAAATGCAGCCAGATGAGAGCCTATGAGAACCGGACCGAGAAGGGCAAGGCCAGGTATACCAAAGCGCTTCCAAATACTTTCAGCCCGTGCAGTACGTTTTGACGGAGCATTCGCATCCGTTTTCTTTCTACTTTCCCACCAGTCTTTTAACTTTTGAAAGATCATAATTTCTAATATTATAGTCAAAGCATTTCCTGCAAATCCAATTAGTACGGCAGTTGCCAAAGGCATTCCACGTAAAATACCGAGCGGAACTGCCACCAGCACTTCAAACCCTGGCGCTGCACCTGCAAGAAACACAAGTAGATATGTTAACAAAAAGTTTCCTCCCCTACTTCGATTCCATTCAGTATATCAAATGATAGGAAGCAGAGCATAAAAAAACTGTTTTCCACGTAAAGGAAAACAGCTAATCAATTTATTATAGTAATGAAGCAATTACCGCTTTTTGTGCGTGCAGACGATTTCCTGCTTGTTGGAAGACATACGAGTTCTTACCATCGATTACGGAAGTCGATACTTCTTCTTCACGATGTGCTGGAAGACAGTGCAAGAATACATAATCTTTTTTCGCATGACCGACCAATTGATCATTGATCTGGAAGTCTTTAAAGTCGATCAAACGCTGCGCTGCTTCTTCTTCCTGCCCCATACTTGTCCAAGTATCTGTATAAATAGCGTCTGCATCAGTAGAAGATTCGATTGGGTCGTATGTTGACGTTACGCTACCACCGTTCAACTCGGCAATTTTCTTTGCCTTTTCAAACAAACCTGAATGATATTCATAGCCTTTTGGTGTTGCGACAGAAACGTGCATACCCATATGTGCACCTGCAATCACTAATGAATGCGCAACGTTATTTCCGTCTCCAATATACGAAAGTTTCAAGCCTTTTAAATCCCCTTTAACTTCTTTGATTGTCAGTAGATCTGCCATCGCTTGGCACGGATGAAATAGATCCGTTAAACCGTTAATAACAGGAACTGTTGTATGTTCTGCCAATTCTTCCACCATTTTATGAGATTTCGCACGGATCATCACGCCATCCAAAAACTCGGACAATACTTTTCCAGTATCTGAAACGGATTCGCCACGCCCAATCTGTAAATCACGCGCATTCATGAAAATGCCATGTCCGCCTAACTGGATCATGCCCACTTCGAATGAAATACGTGTACGTGTGGAGTTTTTTTCGAAAATCATACCGAGTGTCTTACCTGCTAAAATGTCCGGCGTCTTACCAGCCAATGTATCCTGTTTCATGTCATATGCCAGTTGCACGAGATACGCGACCTCTTCGCTAGAATAATCGAGTAGTGTTAAAAAATCGCGTCCTTTTAAGCTATCTTTTTCTATAAGTGAAGTTGTTTGATTTGTTTTTACCATTTTTTAATCCCCATCCATCCATTTGAAGTATGTATAAACTAGTATACATATGTATATTTATGAAGTCAAATGAATTTTTATAACTTATCGTATAATTTAATTAAAAAGACAACGATACTTTTGAGCATCGTTGTCTACTAGTATTATTTATTCAAATGTAATGTTTTTTACTTCATTTGCATCAAGGCGTTTAACGACTTCCACTAAAAGTTTCACTGTGTTTTCAAAGTCTTTACGGTGAAGCATAGCCGCATGACTATGAATGTAGCGTGTTGGAATACAAATCGCCAATGTCGGAGTTCCTGTTCCGCTTACATGAATTGATCCGCCATCCGTGCCGCCACCGGACATAGTTGCAAATTGATACGGGATATTCAGCTCTTCTGCTGTATCCACTACAAAGTTGCGTAATCCTCTATGAGACACCATCGAAGCATCATAGAGTAAGATTTGTGGACCTTCGCCCATTGTTCCAATAGATTCTTTCGCAGTAACACCAGGTGTATCACCAGCAATACCTACATCGACAGCGAAACCGATATCCGGCTGAATTTTATTCGCCGCTGTTTTAGCTCCACGCAAACCTACCTCTTCTTGAATTGCTCCCACACTATACAAACGGTTCGGATGTTTCTCATCTTTCAACTGCTTCATCACTTCAATCGCGATTGCACAGCCGATACGATTATCCCATGCTTTTGCGAGCAAGTAGTTTTCATTTTTCATCACGGTAAATTCGAAGTATGGCACAATCATATCGCCTGGAAGAACGCCCCATGATAGAACCTCTTCTTTTGTCTCGGCACCTACATCAATGAACATGTCTTTAATATCGACAGGTTTCTTGCGAGCTTCAGGTGTCAGGATATGTGGCGGCTTTGAACCAATCACGCCTGTGATCGTCTCGCCTGAACGTGTAACGATGGACACTCTCTGCGCAAGCATAACTTGTGACCACCAGCCACCAACTGTTTGGAAGTAAATGAAGCCTTTATCATCGATTCGTGTCAACATGAAGCCTACTTCATCCAAGTGTCCTGCGATCATAATCTTCGGTCCGTTTGCATCGCCTTCTTTGGTTGCAATAAGTGAACCGAGTCCATCATGATCGATTTCATCTGCATAGGGTTTAATATGCTTCGTCATGACGTCCCGTGCTTCACGCTCATTGCCCGGGATTCCTCGTGCATCTGTTAAATCTTTTAGCATCTCTAATGTTTCATCCAGTTTCATAAAAGATTCTACCTCCTCATTCTACATTCCAAAATAATTTGTCTGGTATTACAGTAATTCTTTGCGAATAGCTGCAGGTGATTTAGGTGATAACAAGCCTGGTGCGATATCATAAACTGTTTTCGCTCCAGTATCGCCTTTTTGCTGCAATTTATAAGCTGCTCTTGCATATGCGACAAGGACGCTTGATGTAAATTCGGGATTGCTATCTAATTTAAGCGAGAACTCTATGACTTGATCTGTGTGCTTACCCGTGTTGCCACTGCGAATGACGAAACCGCCATGTGGCATCTTAGCATGGTCAAGACGAAGTTCTTCTTCCGTAATAAAATGAACGGTCGTATCGTAATCTGCGAAGTAATCAGGCATCGTAACAATCGTTTCATGTACTTGATCTGCACTAGCTCCTTCTTCAAGAACGACATAACATTCACGTGTATGTTTATCTTTTGTCGAAAGCTCAGGGTGCTCACCGTTACGCACACGGTTGATCGCATCTTCAGCTGGCAATGTGTACTGAACGCCTGCTTTCACGCCGTCAACACGACGCACTGCATCTGAGTGACCTTGACTTAATCCTTTACCCCAGAACGTATACGTTTCACCTTCTGGCAAAATGGATTCACCCATTAAGCGGTTGATCGAAAATAAACCTGGATCCCATCCAACAGAAATGATAGCTGTTGTTCCTGCCTCTTTAGCCACTTCGTCAACTGCCGCGAAGTACTCAGGAATCTTGGCATGCGTGTCGAAGCTATCTACCGTTGTAAAGTGCTTTGCAAGGGCTGGCCCTTGTTCTGGCAAGTCGTTTTTAGAACCACCGCATAAAATCAAGACATCAATATCCTCTTTAAATGATTCTATTTCGTCCAGCTTATGAACGGGTACTTGCTCCGAAAGTAATTGTACGTCTTTCGGTTCTCTGCGCGTGAATACGCCAACTAATGTCATATCTTCATTTTGACTGATTGCTGACTCTACGCCACGCCCTAAATTACCGTAACCAGCGATTCCTACTCGAATTTCTTTCGTCAAGATCACTCATCCCCTTATGCTTTGTTGTTTACGTTGTTCATTTTACCGTGAAGGATGATAGATTGCGAATATTTATCTTTGAGCAGTTCAGTTCTATTCGAAAAGTTTCATGTTAAAATAGATAGTAGTTGAATTTTTTGTAAAGTGAGGATCATTATGCGCTTTTTTGTCTATCTAATTGTTTTCTTCTCGTTCTTTGATTTATTTTCACAGTTGCCCATCATGAGTCCGTTCGCTACAGGTCTCGGCGCTTCTGCTTTTATTGTCGGATTATCGGTCGGTATTTACTCGTTTGCGAATATTTTCGGTAATATCATTTCAGGTATTTTGACAGATCGCAAAGGACCATTCTATATTCTATTATTCGGTTTGTTCACATCCGCTTTGTCGTTGTTCTCATATGGATTGATTTCTGGTTCAGGAACATTAATCGGCATTCGTTTTGTGCACGGCTTAACGGAAGGTTTGATCATTCCAGCTGCCTTTACGTTTCTCGCGAATGGTTCCGAACGTTCCAAGCGTGGTAGAAATGCTGCAATCTCAGGTGCGTTTGTTGGACTTGCTGCCATTTTTGGACCTGCTTATAGCGGGATCGTTTCCGTTAAGACAAGCGTTGTAACGATCATGGCCATCAATGGGGTCTTCATGGTTCTACTGACAATTGGCGCCATTATATTTTTACGTTCGTTTACATACGTAAGAAAAGTAAAGACAGCAAAACAAAAAGCAGTCAAGCCGTTAGCGTTTTTCCGCCACCCAGGTATCATACGAGCTTTTCTTGGCGCGTTCTTCCTGATGTTCTCACAAGGCGTATTGGCCTTAGTACTCCCACTAAAAGTCGAGTACCTTCAGTTTGATGCAAAAACGACAGGCATGCTGCTAAGTGTTTTCGGTCTAGTCGCTGTGTTGATTTTCGTTTTGCCGATCAATCGTATTTTTGATATCGCTCGTCCGATGGTCACATTGGCAGTCGGCTTGATTTTGATGAGTGGCAGCATGTTGTTCTTATCACAAGTTGACGAACTGTCTTTGATGATGTTGGCGATGGTCGTCTATGGAACTGGATTCGCATTCCTGTTCCCTTCTATTAACTCATTGCTTATTGATTCTACGGAACCGGAAACAAGAGGGAAAGCGTACGGATTCTTCTATGCGTTCTTCTCGTTTGGCGTTGTAGTAGGATCTAGTGCTATCGGTATATTGGACTTGGAATTCCATCATGCCTTTATGCTTGCAAGTGCGATTTTGTTGATCGCAGCGATTTTCACATTAATCGGTTTGCGAAAAGATACTCGTCCATTCGAGGGTCAACGCTCTGCACAGTAAATAGTATAAAAAAGGTATGTCTGTTGAAGTCATTTGACTTTAATGGGCATACCTTTTTATATGGAGATTGTCGATTAATAGGTAATTTTTAAACTCGTTAAGTTCAAAAGCAAACGCTTGGAATAAGCGAGTTACTTAGTGAGTACGAAGGGATGGAAGCTCCAGTTGGCGGACGCGCCCCCATTCCTAACACCATTACGAGACTTCTAGTTCACAAACCTAGAAATGAAAAAGAAGATGCCACAGGAAGTCGTTGCTTCACGACCTTCTGGACACCTTCTATTACGCTTGCTGTGTTGAAAACGAATCGATAATCTCAAGGAACACTTCCCCGTAACGTTCAAGCTTCGTTTCGCCTACCCCTTGCACAGTTAATAACTCTTCATTAGTGGCAGGCATTTTGGCAACCATATCCCGTAATGTCTTGTCCGAGAAAATAACGAATGGTGGGACACCAGCTTCTTGTGCCAGTTTCAAACGCATCGCTCGCAGTTCGTTGAATAACGGATCGTCTTTAGCGACGACAGTTGTCACCATCTCGCCTTTACGCCAGACTTTTACTTTCCCTAATAAGACGTCTTTGCCATCTTCACTGACGAAAATAGTAGGATACGGCCCACTTTCAACTTGTAGATAATTCTTCGAAATCAAAAATTCGATAAAATCTGCCACGTCTTTGGCATTGCGCCCTTTCATCAATCCATATGTCGATAGCTCATCAAAGTTCAATTCTTTGAGCTTCTTATTTCTCGATCCTGTCAGTACTTGCGCAACCATCGTCTTACCGAAGCGTTGCCCCATGCGAATAACACAGGAAAGCACTTTTTGCGTATCAACAGTTACATCAAACTGCTCGCGCGTGTCGGTGCAGTTACCGCAACGACCACAATCTTCAACGTCATCTTCGCCAAAATACTTGATGATATGTTTTTGCAGACAGCCTTCTGTATGGCAGTAATCTACCATCACTTGCATCTTTTTGATTTCATTCGATACACGGGAAGGATCTGGAGACTGTTCGATGAGGAAGCGTTGTGTTAAGACGTCTTGCGAAGAGAATAACAAATAACAATCACTGTCAAGCCCGTCACGCCCTGCTCTTCCAGCTTCCTGATAATAACTTTCCATATTCTTCGGCATTTGATAATGAATGACGTAGCGAATATTGGATTTATCGATTCCCATACCGAACGCGTTAGTTGCGACCATCACGCGTGCATCTTCCATGATGAATCGGTCTTGTTGCTGTTGGCGTTCATCAATTGATAATCCTGCATGATACTTTGCAGCTGGAATACCACTTTTTTCAAGTAATAAATAAACTTGCTCCACTGCTTTTCTAGTAGCAGCATAAATAATGCCCGATTCATTTTTGTTTTTTAGAACATATTCTTTAACGAATTGATCTCGATTTTGACCTTTGACTACAGAGAACACCAAATTGCTTCTTTCGAAACCTGTTACGACACGACTTACAGGCGGGATATGCAATTGCTGGCATATATCATCCTGAACTTCCGGTGTAGCTGTTGCGGTTAGTGCAAGAACAATGGGCCGGTTGTTTAAATAATCAAAGATACGATGGATATTTCGATAACTCGGTCGGAAATCATGTCCCCATTGTGAAATACAATGCGCTTCGTCGATCGCGATCAGTGGAATCGTCATTTTTTGCAATTGGTTGAGAAAGGATTCGGAATCCAATCGCTCTGGAGCGACATATAACAGTTTATATTTTCCTTCAAGTGCGTTGTCCATTGTACCAAAATATTCTTCTGTCGATAGCGTACTATTAATATACGCTGCAGGAATACCTAACTGATGCAATGCATCGACTTGGTCTTTCATCAAGGAAATAAGCGGCGAGATGACAAGAACCGTTCCTTCCATCGCTAGCGCAGGTACTTGATAACAAACAGACTTACCGCCACCTGTGGGCATGACGCAGAGTGAATCATCACCTTGCAATACTTGATCGATGACTCGTTGTTGTCCCTCACGAAATGCTGAATAGCCAAAATACTTGTCCAATATATCTAACGGATTTTGAATGATCGCTACCACCTCCTCTTAGTCATTCATGTTTTATGATTCAAATAATATCCGTTCTTCTTCTCGGCTATGTAATTCATTCACTACAATTAATCCGTTGAACTTTTGTAGAATTTCAGGTGTCACAGTTGGATCTTCTTCTCGCAACGCTTCTATATCTGCTACAAGTATTCGCATGAGATCATGATCTCGTGTGAGTTGAATAATATCTCGTTCGAGTTCAGGTTTTTCTTCCACCATTTGTTTGTAGAAACCTTCTTCTTCCGCATCTGCATGACTGATGACTCGTGTCTTCCAATAATCCAATAAATGATCGCAAGCTTGCTGAACCATTTCTGTTTCACCTTGTTCGAAGTACTCCAATAAATCATCTGTTTTCATGACGGCTCCCGAGAGTCCGCCTTCATGAATAGCCTTATGTGAATGAAGCTGTCTTAATGCGGGTCCTGACATAGTGACCACTCCTTATAGTTTTCTTAAGCATAACAGAATTCATGTTTTAGTGATAGTTTCCCCTAATGAAAAATGCCTCGCAGAAACTTTCTCCGCAAGACATTATTTATACTTTTGCTATACGAAAGCGACTGACCATCAACCAAGCTAGCACACACATATAAATCACAAAATAAGGTGCGATCAAATACGGTACGGCAAAATATCCCAATGTAAGCAATACTCCAGCTGCAGTAATAGGCAAGCCATAATAAGAACCGTCAAACTCTTCTACATTATAGCGAGCCAAACGAACAGCACCTGCTAAAATATAAAAAATTACAGCGGACAAGCCAATCCACATCGTATCGGACAATGCTGTAGAATATAGTAGAATAGCAGGAGCTACTCCAAAAGAGACTAGATCACTAAGTGAGTCAAGTTCCTTGCCGAAAGCTGATTCCGCTTGGTAGTGCCTAGCTACCATACCGTCAAACCGATCAAATAAAGCAGCAAAGAAAATAAACATTAAACTCATATGCGCATGACCCTGAAGCACAAGCAATATCGCTATAATCCCTAAACTCAAATTAAAAAGTGTAATGATATTCGCCAATTGGGATTTTAGTTTAGTATAATCAAAATATCTGAATGAAAACAAATTACAGCCTCCTCATTGTATCTCTCTAGTATATTCTTTTAACGGAAGGAAGAAAAGATGAAAACACGTATTTTTAAATCATTTGTTGAATTAACCGGATCACCGATCAGTTCTGCTTTGTTAAAACAAATAACTACTTCACGAATTAGTAAACCGTTAATCAAGCCTTTTGCATCTTTTTATCATATTCAACTAGACGAAGCTAAATACTCAATAGAACAATATAAAAGTCTTAATGACTTTTTCACTCGCTCATTACAACCTGGTAAAAGACCGATTGACAACCATCCAAACAGTTTGATTTCACCAGTAGATGGTGTACTGAGCGATTCAGGAATTATAGACTCGCAACAGCAATTTATAGTAAAAGACAAAACATATAGTCTGACTTCGCTGCTTGGTGATTCAAAAAAATCCTCTCGCTATACACATGGCTATTATTATTTATTTTACCTTTCACCCAGACATTACCACCATTTCCACTACCCTGTTTCAGGAACGCTAGTGAACCGTTATGCATTAGGTTCTACTTCTTATCCTGTTAACGATTTAGGTATTCGTATGCGTAAAGATGTATTTTCTTCCAATCACAGGGTTATTTCTGAGCTTTCCACAGATTTTGGACAGGTGGCCATTGTTAAGGTTGGTGCATTAAATGTAAATAGTGTCCGCATTGCAAATTCTAAAACTAGTTGTGAAAAAGGACAAGATTTTGGTCATTTTGCATTTGGTTCTACTGTTATTTTATTCATTGAACAGAGTAATATATTTAAGCCCGAAGAAATGCCTTTTACAGAAGTCCAAGTTGGTGATAGGATCGGAGTGTGGCAATCTTAAGTAGATGAGGTTTTATTATGGAACATCTCCAAGAATATATAGTGCAGTATGGCTATCTTTCTATATTTTTCTTTTTGGCTCTTGGTATTTTCGGCTTGCCTATGCCGGATGAATTGCTTGTAACATTTGCCGGTTATTTAACTTCAGCAGGTACATTTCATTTTATATTCACGATAATCTTTACAATATCCGGTGTAATGGTCGGAACATTGTTCACGTATATGATTGGTAGAAAAGTTGGTAAACCTTTAATTCGGCGTTTTGGAAATTACTTCTTCCTCACGCCTCGACGTATGCAAAAGATTGAGCGTTGGTTTATGACCTATGGCTCGTGGACGGTGACTTTCGGTTATTTTGTTCCGGGCATGCGCCATTTAATTTGTTATATTTCAGGCATGAGCGGCATGAGCATTCGACGATATGTGTTGTTCGCTATTCCAGGTGTTATTGTTTCCACTACGGTTTGCTTGTTGCTTGGCTACTTCATTCGTCTACCATTTTTCTAAACAATAGCGAATGAAAGCAGATGGCATAGTTGTTTAAACATGCCTTTTACCTTCTCGATAGTAAAATTTAAAAGGACGACACCATTTCTGCTTAAGAAATGGCGTCGTCCTTTTTATAAGTCGTTCTTAGTCTGAATTGTAATTCAAGAAATTCACATACCTTGATCCAATGTATATAGCTGTCGATATCTTTCATTCGTAGCTAATAATTCTTTATGTGTCCCATCCATGATGATTTCACCATGATCCATGAAAATAATACGGTCCATTTTTCCATACCTATTAAGTGATGTGTAATCCATACGACCGTTTTATCTTTTAGAGAGTGATGAAGAGTTTCTACGAGAGAATGTTCAGTCACTGGATCTAACCCAACAGTCGGTTCATCCAAAACGACAACCGGTGTTTGTTTCAATAAAATTCTTGCCAGTGCAAACCGCTGACGCTCTCCACCTGAGAATCGTTGTCCTGTTTCCTCCATTTGGGTTTTCAAGCCCTCAGGAAGTGATTGCAAGTACTCATACAAACCAACTTGTTCAGCTACTCGTTGTACATCTTCAGTAGTTGCGAATGCATCACCAAGTTTAATATTGTTTTGAACAGTTGTTGCGAAAAGATAAGGTTTTTGATTTAAGACGCTCATCACCTCATATATAGAGTCGCCATACAGCGATGCAGGTTTTTGATTGACATGTACATGTCCGCTTGTTGGCTGAACTGTGCCTAATAAAAGCTGTATGAGAGTAGACTTACCCGCGCCACTTTTACCAAGTACTGCAACTTTTTCTCCAGGTTGAATCGTCAGTGAAATATGCTGAACCGCATTTTCTTTCTGACCTTCATACCGATAACTTACATTGTCGAGTTCAATAGTCGCTTCTTCTACATTACCAAGCTCCATTGCTTTTTGATCCACTGCAGTATTTTGCTGATGGATCGCATCAATCCTTTGCAAGGATGCTTCATAAGCAGGTAAACGTTCTATTGCAAACGATATGGGAATCAATCCTTCTAAAATCGGCAACGTAACCAATGTAAATGCAGCGATATACGTTGGCGCCAATGAACCTGCTGCCGCTTGCTGTCCTGCCCATACTCCGACGACTAAGACTAGTAGCCCTGAGAAAATTTGCAATTGCATCGTCCGAGACTGTTGCCAATACGCCAGTTTTTTATCAATAGCATGGCTTGCATGACTTTCCTCTTTAAATGACGCAAGGAATTGTTCTTTCCTGCCACTGATGATCCAGTCACGTAAACCAAAAATACCTTCTGTCATCGTATTATACAACTGACTGTGAAGTTTTTTCGATTGCAGCTGGTTTTTCTTCATCATATAAAGTGACAGCATAGGATAGATAAACGTCACGATGGCTAGTAACACAGCCATAATAAGCGCAAACTTCCAGTCATAGATTGCCAGCACAATGACAGAGAAACTGAATAAGAATAATCCAATGACAGTCGGAAACAGCGTACGGATATAGACATCCTGTAAATGTTCAATATCATCCGCTAGTGCACCAAGTAAATCACCCGTCTGAAAACGCGAACGAATGAATAATGCTTGCGGCTCCAGTACGTGATATAGCTGCACTCGCATATCCGCAATAATTTTCAATACGGCATTATGACCAAGTAAACGCTCTACATATCGTAAGGCTGCACGCGAAATACCGAATGTCCGAACTGCCACGATCGGAATATAAACGAGTAATATCGTTTCAGGCCTTTCCGATGTACGGGATATTAAATATCCTGATGTAAAGGTCAACATCGCAGCCGAAAGTATAGTCAGTGTTCCTAGAAGTATAGTAGATAGTATGGTTTTGTTATATTTACGGGCATAGGGAAGTATATGTTGTTGGTACAAGTTCATACAGCATGCCCCCTTCCACGCGCTTCCAGTAAACGACAATAGGCTCCGTCTTGTTTCAATAATTGTTCGTGAGAGCCCGTTTCTACTACTTTACCGTTTTCAAGTACTACTATGGTATCCATTTCTTGCATCCAATGAATACGATGCGTAGCAAACACAACGAGTTTATCTTTTAGAAGCGGTAAAATCATTTGCTTTAATTCATGCTCTGTTTCAATATCTAAGTGTGCAGTCGGCTCATCGAATAATAAAATCTGACGACGTTGCAGTAACGAACGCGCTAAAGCAATCCGTTGTTCTTCCCCACCACTAAGCACGCGTCCACCCGCACCGATCCGTTCTTCGTAACCTAAAGGGAATGTCGCAATTAACTGATCCAAACCTACACGTTCTGCTGCATCCTGTACTTCCTGCAAAGAAGCGTCGGGTTCATAAAAGCGAATATTTCCAATGACAGTATCCGGAAATATCGTTGGATGTTGTGGAATGTAAGCAATTTGATTTTGCCAGTCTGCAACAGCGAGATGCGGTAATTCTTGTCCGTCAAGCCTAAAACTTCCGGCCGTCGGAAGTGTGAATCCAGATAGTACATCAATCAACGTTGACTTTCCTGCACCTGAATGACCGATGACACCTACTTTTGTAAATCCGTTTAATTCTAAATTCAAGTCTTCAAAAATGGTTTGTTCCCCCATTTTGACTTCGACCGTACGCAATTCAAGTCTTGATTTGTCATTCCAAGCTGCAATCGGTGAAGCAACTACTGGCTGAACCTTTGTTTCCTCTTCTAATATACTGTGGATTTGTAAGCTCGCGTCCTTACCATCAGCTGTCGCATGGAAGTCATTCCCCAACTCTCTAACAGGTGAGAAAAATTCCGGCGCTAAAATCAAAATAGCTAATGATGGTTCAAGAAGAATTTGTCCATTGATCAATCGCAGGCCAAGTTCAACCGCCACTACCGCTACGGAAAGACTTGCAAAGAAATCCAATGAAAATGAAGATAGAAACGCATAGCGCAATGAACGATTCGTTGCAATGCGGTATTTATTGCTTACAATCGCAATAGATTCTTCGTGTGCTCGGCTACGTCCCAAGTATTTCAACGTCACAATACCCCGTAAAGAGTCAACGAAATGCCGAGATAATAAACGATACGTATCCATCTGTTCATCAATTTTCTTCTTCGAAACCAATCCGATCAAAATTAAGAAAATGATGAGAATTGGCAAGACTATAATGAGCGTCACAGCTGACATAATATCTAGAGTAAAGACATATACCACAATGACAAACGGAACAATGGCCATCGCTAACGTCCGCGGTATAAGCAATTCTACATACTTTCTGAACTTCGGGACACCTTCTAAACCAAGCGTCACCAAATGTCCAGAACCATATTTCCCCACAACTTGAGGACCAAGATCAAAGATTTTCTTTACTAATTGTTGCTCATAAGCCTTTGCTGTTAGATCGGCAAAGCGATATGAAATCCGTTCCTTCGCCCATTGAATCACGTGACGTACACTGTTTGCTACGACAAAAATCACAAATGACCGAAGTGCTTCACTCCAATCTGCACCTTGGAACAATTGTGTAATCGCTTTTGCTAAATAAATCGCTTGAAAAACAATGGCAATAGACTGAACTACAGTAAGTAGTCCAATCAATGCCATCACTTGTTTACTTCCTTTGTATTGAAGCAAGTATTTATCCATTAGTATTCTAGATGCTCCTTATCACCTGTCAACCGTTTACGGAACACGTAATAACTCCAAATTGTATACGCCAAAACGATTGGCACCATAGTAAACGCTACGATCGTCATGATTTTCAGTGAATATTCTCCTGAAGCTGCTTCTGCAATCGACATATTAAATGCAGGATCCATTGAGCTGATCATCACATTCGGGAATAGCGCGATGAAAAAGTTAGCCATAACAATGATTAACACTAAACCAGTCATTGTAAAGCTCAGTCCTTCTCGTTTAGTTTTCAAGAAGAAGAACAGTAAACCGTACAATATAACCGCCAAACTATACAGAGGAATCAAAATAGCTCCATGATCTGTAAAGGCGTCTGTGTCCAAATATGTGAAGATGATGAACAATACGAGGAACACGCCCGTCAATGCATACACTTTACGTGCCGCTGTATTTGCTCGCTCTCGTAACTCGTCTACCGTTTTCAATCCAATGAACAGCAACCCGTGCAAATACGATAATAGAACAAACGTCACACCGCCAATAACTGTGTAGACATTTACGAAATCGGTAAAGCTCGCATACATGTTCATGTCTCCATCAATCGGTAATCCACGGATTAAACTCGTGAAGAACACCCCAAATAGGAATGGTGGTAAGATACTACCGATGAAAACAGCCCAGTCCCATGTTTTGACCCAAGCTTTTGAATCCACTTTATTGCGAAACTCAAAGGCAACGCCTCGTATGATGAAAGCCAATAACAGGACGACGAAAGGAAGATAAAACCCACTGAACGCTGTCGCATACCAGTGTGGGAAAGCTGCAAACATCGCGCCCCCTGCAGTAATCAGCCACACTTCATTCGCATCCCAAACAGGTCCGATTGTATTCATCACGACCCGCTTTTCCAAATCATTACGTGCTAGGAACTTCGTGCTCATTCCTACACCAAAGTCAAACCCTTCCAAAAAGATAAATCCTGTGAAGAGGACACCGATCAATATAAACCAGATATCACTTAATGGCATGTCCTGCACCCCCTGTTTCAAACGGATCTGTTGCCGATACATCCTCTTCCGGCTGCTCTTCTGGACCTCGTTGAATGAATTTCACAAATAATACGACCATGATGATACCTAGGATCGTATAAATAGTAGAGAAGGATATGAGTGAAAACAGAATCTGCCCCGCTGAAACGTTTGGTGAAATACCATCAGCCGTTTTCATCAAACCGTTTACTACCCAAGGTTGTCGTCCCATTTCAGACATGATCCAACCAAATGAGTTACCTATGAACGGTAAGAAAATCCCTACTATTAGAAGTCGCAAGAACCAAACAGATTCTACTATCTTCTTACGGAACAACAAGAACAGACCCATTGCACCTAACCCAAGTAGTGTTCCGCCCGTAACCACCATTATACGGAAGCTCCAAAATGTTGTTTTAACTGGTGGAAGATATTCGCCTTCTCCGTGCTTATCGATCATTTGTTGTTCCAGTGCGTTCATACCTGAAACTTTCCCTTTAAATTCACTATATGTTAAATAGCTCAACATGTAGGGTATATCGATACGTTTCGTTGTCTCACGATTTTCCACGTCAATCTTGGCGAACAACGTCCAAGCAGCCGGGTCTCCACTATCTTCCCATAGCGCTTCCGCTGCAGCCATTTTCATTGGTTGAGCATGCATCAAATACTGTGCTTGTGCGTGACCAGTAAATGCTATTCCAAGACCTGATAACATACCGACTACTAGTGAAATCGTTAAAGACTTCTTAAAGAAATCTACTTTACGTTTTTTTATCAAGTACCATGCGCTGACACCAACTACGAAGAACGCACCGGTAGCAAAACTACCAAAAATCGTATGTGGGAACGCAACCCATAGTTTTTCATTTGTTAAGACAGCCACAACATCATTCATTTCCGCACGGCCATTTTGTAATACATAACCTGTTGGATTTTGCATGAACGAATTCGCCGCTAAAATCCAGAAGGCTGACATGACCGTACCGATCGATACTAACCAAATACACGCTAAGTGTAATTTCTTCGGAAGCTTATTCCAACCGAAGATCCAAATCCCAATAAATGTAGACTCTAAGAAGAATGCTAGTAACGCTTCTACCGCTAGTGGAGCTCCGAAGATATCTCCAACGAATCTCGAGTAGGCTGACCAGTTCATTCCGAATTGAAACTCTTGAATGATTCCCGTTACTACACCAATCGCAAAGTTTATAAGAAAGAAAACACTCCAGAATTTCGTCATTTTTAAGTAAATTTCATCTTTCTTCACTACATACATCGTTTGCATGATCGCAATGATCAGTGCCAGGCCGATGGACAAAGGGACGAAAATGAAGTGAAACAATGTAGTAGATGCGAATTGGATTCTAGCTAATAAGACTTCTTCCAACATGTTGTTGATCTCCTTTCGATCTGTGTTTCTATTACCTAGAATAACGCAGAAGGAAAAAAAGTTCGTGAAGTATGTACGATATTCCTGTTACAAACCTGCGAACTTATGTCAAAACTGTCTATAAGTTATGGCAGCTTTGTAACAAGGTCCAAAAAGTGCCGGTTTGAATGGATTTCAGTGGATTTCCTCTCTAAATCTACCAGTAGCAGTTGTTTGAAAGCGAGAAGACAATTCACATTAGGCGAAAGTCTTCTGCCTGTAATGTCAATAAACAGTACCTCCCTCTTTCTTTAACCACGCTAATATATAAAAAAACTTGCTACCTATATAGTAGGAAGCAAGTTGTTAATTTAGATTTTATCTATTACTTTCATAATCTCATCATAATCAGGGTGTCCTTTATGCAGATGTATAATGAAGTTATCTATTCGTCTTACGGCTAATTTCTCTGTCTTACTACCAATATATACAGGAAGATTCCCTGTCTCGTCGACTATTTCCAAACGCTTGTCAGATGGATCTAATTTATAGAGATGTAATGGAAGTAAAGCATCGCCGTTAATATTCAATGTCATGCCACTTTCCGCCCTAAACATATCGATTGCTGCTTCTGCTGGTTCGCTTACTGTGAATCCTGCTACCTCGAGTTGACTAACCACTTCTTGAAATATCTTTTCATCTTCCACAGCAGGAACTATGATTTCCTCTTCTTCTGGAATCTCAGGAGTTAGTTCAGGTGTCTTTTCTTTTGGTGCTGCTTCTTCTTTGTCACTGCACGCCACTAACGCTACCGATAAACAGCTAAGTACAACGGCATACAAAATCCATTTCTTCATAAAGCTCATAGATTGATGTCCTTTCTATTAAAACAATTTCTATTATTATTATACATCATTCTACAATTATACTTAATTTAATTCGTATTTCTAGACAAATGGTTGGCAACAAATTATGATGAATATACAGTACATAATAACCTATACTTATTAATAACTATTACTAGTTGATAATTATTATAAATAAGGCTATCTTTTTTGATTTAGCTTTAGTATAATAGTATTCATAGATTATAAACCAACAACCGGGGAGGAATGTATTTTGAATAACAATGATAGTAATTCTCAAAAAAGAAAACTCACAACCGCTGCGGGTGCACCTGTAGTTGATAACCAAAACTCTATGTCAGCGGGTCCACGTGGCCCACTTTTATTACAAGATGTATGGTTGCTTGAGAAATTGGCGCATTTTGACCGTGAAGTAATTCCTGAACGTCGTATGCACGCAAAAGGCTCTGGAGCATATGGTACTTTCACTGTAACGCATGATATTACAAAATATACGAAAGCAAAGCTATTCTCAGAGATTGGTAAACAAACTGAGATGTTCGCACGCTTCTCCACTGTTGCGGGCGAACGTGGTGCAGCAGATGCAGAGCGCGATATCCGCGGATTTTCTTTGAAGTTCTATACTGAAGAAGGAAACTGGGACATGGTCGGAAACAATACACCTGTATTCTTCTTCCGTGATGCATTGCAATTCCCTGACTTGAATCACGCAGTAAAACGTGATCCACGTACAAACTTACGTAGCCCAACAAACAACTGGGATTTCTGGACTGGACTTCCTGAAGCATTACATCAAATTACTATTTTAATGAGCGACCGCGGTATTCCTCGTTCATTCCGTGAAATGCACGGTTTTGGTAGCCACACATTCAGCATGATCAATGCAAACAACGAACGCCACTGGGTGAAGTTCCACTTCCGTTCCCAGCAAGGTATTGAAAACATGACAGATGAAGAGGCTGCAGCAACAGTTGCAACAGATCGTGAAAGTTCACAACGCGATTTGCTAACTAACATCGACAATGGCAATTTCCCTAAATGGAAAATGTACATTCAAGTTATGACAGAAGAAGAAGCAATGAACATGCCATACAATCCATTTGACTTAACAAAAGTTTGGTATAAAAAAGACTTCCCTTTAATTGAAGTCGGTGAATTTGAATTGAACCGCAATCCTGAAAACTACTTTGCTGAAGTAGAGCAAGCAGCATTTACACCAGCAGCGGTCGTTCCAGGTATTGGATTCTCACCTGATAAGATGTTACAGGCTCGTCTATTCTCTTATGGCGATGCTCAACGTTACCGTTTAGGTGTCAATCATCACCAGATTCCTGTTAACGCACCTAAATGTCCGTTCCACAGCTTCCACCGCGATGGTGCAATGCGCGTTGATGGCAATTTAGGCTCTACTACTCACTACGAGCCAAACAGCTACGGTGAGTGGCAAGAACAGCCGGACTTCAAAGAGCCGCCACTAAAAATTCATGGCGACGCAGACCACTGGGATTTCCGTGAAGATGATGATGATTACTTCACACAACCAGGAAAGTTGTTCAATTTATTGAACTTGGAGGAGCAGCAGCGTTTATTTGATAATACTGCGCGTAATATGGGTGATGCACCGAAAGAGATTAAAATCAAGCATATTCGCCACTGCTACTTGGCAGATCCGAAATACGGTGAAGGTGTAGCAAAAGCTTTGGATATTCCAATGGCCGATGTAGATATTGAAAACACGACAACGATTGTTGAAGAGTAAGTTTATATAAAAAAGAGATGTCCCGATTGTTACAATGGGGCATCTCTTTTTGTGCGGAATTAGGTTTAAGGATTAGTGCAGGGTTAGTTAGTGTGTACAAGGGAATTGAAGCTCCAGCTGGTGGACGCTTTCCCATGGGCTCGCGGTGAGCCAACCAAGTCGTTGCACTCCTTCTGGTTGTCTCACCTGATCGAGCTGATCCATCGGGAGTCGCCACCAGCTTCCGCTTCAATTCTACTTTTATAGCTGAGCTACCTATATTACTCACTATAAGTAGTGTGTGAACTATTGTTTTGTTTTAACTTATTTGAGTTCAAGTAAAACAGTTAAATACCGATTCCCCCCCTACTTCAATACAAATCAATAACGTTTCACCCTGCAAGGGATTGGCGCGTTGGAGGGACGAGACTCTGAGAGGATCAGTGGGACAGATAAAACACCCATCCAAGCGAATGCTGTAGCCAAGGACGGCTTTTGTGAGTAAAAGCGAAACGTTAGGAGTACTTCTTTGCATTTAATCCCCACTCCAACAAGAATGCCTGCCGCACCATCGCTACTATCTTTCTATGCACAATTTTTCAAGTGAAAAAAGAAGCTATCACTAGATGTCATAAAAGTAATGACTTCTTCGATAGCTTCTTTTCATTCTATGCTTTATCGCCTACACCATTTAAAATGTTAGCAATCAACAGCCCAAGTACGATGGCGATTACACTCATGACGAACGGTGTACCACTCTCAGGCATTCCTGGGAAAATTACGAAAATCGACCCTAGGATTAATCCTATGATGACAGCAAACATTCCCGTGTGGAAATGGGAAAGTAAATAACGTATGACTTTACTGCTAATGATAAATCCAAATACGATTCCGCATCCTGTTGCAATGATAATCGGTATATTAAAGTCTGATATTGCCGTAATGACCGTCGCATAAACGCCTAGCAACAGCAAAACGAATGATCCACTTACTCCTGGTAATAGCATTGCCATACTGCCTGCCCATCCTGAAAGGAATAAGATGATAGTACTCTTAACTGTTAGATGTGTAATAGTTATTGGAGCAATAGGATTCAAAAAAGCGGTAGAAGCCAATGCTGCGGCCACTAGTAGCATTAATATTATATGATGTAATTTAAAATTTTGTTTTAAGCCTGCTTGCTTTGAAACAAATGGAATGACACCAATAATTAATCCTAAAAAGAAGTACTGAGTAGGTTCGTGATAATGCTTCAGCAAATATGAGATGACCTTACTGAATAGAACGATCGTTGCGCCCATCCCGATACCAAGAGGTAGAAGAAATCCGATATGCTTCTTCCAGTCCTTACTAAAAAATCCACTAATCGAGATGAGTAACTGATCATAGATCCCTAATATGAATGCAATTGTTCCGCCACTAACTCCAGGAACCAAGTCACTGATTCCCATCAAAAAACCACGATATAAATTTCTCCATTCCATGCCTGTTGTTCCCCCAATGATTTCATTCCGTTTAGTATATCATGCTGTGCTGCACTATTTACAGTTCACAACTTTTTCTTTCTTTAGATATTACAACTGTTTGAACACTATATGAATATCCGTACCTAAATAGGACTATTCAAAACAAAAGTTGTTCCATTGTTAAACTAAAACAATGAAACAACTTCACGATTAATAATCGTCCATTTCAGATACTGTCACGAATTTATAGCCTTGAGACTGTAGATTCTCGAGCACCGCGTCCAGTCCATCTGCTGTAGATTTATGAATATCATGCATTAAAATTATGCTTCCTGCACGGGTTGCTTCCGTAACATGTTCTAATAACAGCTCTGGATCATGATGCTCCCAGTCTAATGTATCCACGTTCCATAACACCACAGGTAATTTCGTGCTTTCTCGTACACGATCATCAATAGCCCCATATGGCGGTCTGAAAACAGTAGCCGTTTTTCCTGTAGCTGCTTTTATTATATCTGAGGTGCCTGTCACTTCACTTAAAAGTTCAGTATCCGTAACCCCGGTCAATGAAGGGTGATTCCATGAGTGATTACCTATCTCATGGCCAGCTTCTGCTACCTTCTTGGCAATTGCAGGGTATGAATGGACTCTATTGCCAAGCATAAAGAATGTAGCTTTCGCATTGTATTTATCAAGTGTTTTTAAAATTCTTTCTGTATATATAGGATCCGGTCCATCATCAAACGTCAACGCAATCGTCTTTTCTTTTTTGGTATCATCTGTTGCTACTTGGAACCTCTTCGCAATGAATGGATTCAATTTATTCAATGGAATCTCTACTGTTGCCGGTCCAGCTTGACGTTTAGTAAATTCACCAGTTCCAAAGTATAAAATTAAGGAATCATCGGTTAAAGCAAAGTTCTGATAGTTTACCCACATCGGCTCTGTTGGTTGCCACACGCTTTCGTCAATCACATCATCCTTAAGTAAAGGACTATGATGAATTTCGTCACGCACTACACTCGCCATACGCTTTAACTTTTCCAGGTTATGATCCACAATATCCTGAATCGCTAATTCGTTGCCAGTTTCAGGATTGATATGAAACGTATGCATTTCCACTTGACTATCCTTATCAGCAAAATATGTCACAGCCCGCATGACAAACGAATAGTTCCCCGAAAGATGCTGAAGCGTTTCAAAAGATACATCCAACTTTGACACTCGGTTATTCTTTTTTTGCTCTGTAGCATACGTTGTTTTTAATTCTTCTACATAATCTAGCACTTGTTGATTGAACCCATCATACTCGGTTTGTGGATAGTGAATGGTAAACGGATACTGTGCTCCATTAGCTGTCTCCACAAACTCTTTAATTCCTGGATAGGATGATGTAATGGACTCTACTGCTACTTCTTGTTTTGGCTCAGGTATAATCTCGTGCGTTGCTTGTTTAATAGGCCCTTGATCTTTATGGTTTTTCATTACATTCATTATTAATATAAAAGCAACAGATGTCATGACGACAATCGCTATGATAAATATCTTGTCAATCCATGGTGAACGTCGTTTTGTATTTGTGATTTTCATAAAAAACTCCTTTATAACACAGCGCCCTACATTTAAGAGCTAATTACAATTTATTTGTAATTGACCTACTATACCCTTTAAAACACAAAGCTATTCTACATTTTAATGATATATTCTTATGCAGCTAAAAGCTATAACTTTCCTGTTTTTCTATCTACTAGTATACAATAAATAATGGGTGATACAAGGTTGCGCCCATTCCCGCTAGTTACTTTATACTGAACAGTTATGTGAAATAACTTTAGAATCCTTTTCTCAAAAATAAAATTATGCTATACTATTCAAGGCTCGAATTTTGCAACTTCGGGTTCAAGGGATAATTATCCCTTTGTACACACCGATCTCGGCTGTTGTCTATTGCAAAGATTAAACAGAAGGCGGTAATTTATATGGAAGAGAAAGACTATCGGGTTTTATTGTTTTATAAGTATGTAACGATTGAGGAACCTGAAGAATTTGCGGCTTCACACTTGGCATTTTGCAAAGAAACTGGATTAAAGGGACGTATCCTAGTTGGATCAGAAGGAATCAATGGTACTTGCTCTGGAACAGTTGAACAGACGGATGCGTATATGGAGCATATGAAAGCCGATCCTCGATTCGCTGATGTATGGTTCAAGATCGATGAAACAGATCGCCACGCTTTCAAAAAAATGCATGTTCGCTATCGTCCAGAGATTGTAAACCTAAGCTTACCTGAAGACGTCAATCCATTGGAACTGACGGGCGAATATCTAGAACCTGAACAGTTTTTACAGCAAATGCAAGAAGAGAATACGGTTATATTAGATGCTCGTAATGATTATGAGTATGACCTAGGTCATTTCCGTGGTGCGATCCGCCCGGATATTGAGAACTTCCGTGATCTTCCTGAATGGGTAAATGAAAACAAAGAACAACTTGAAGGTAAGAAGATTCTTGCCTATTGTACGGGTGGAATTCGTTGTGAGAAGTTCACAGGCTGGTTAAAGCGTGAAGGATTTGAAGACGTTGCACATTTACATGGTGGAATTGTTTCTTACGGTAAAGATCCTGAAGCAAAAGGTCAGTTATGGGATGGTCAGTGCTACGTATTTGACGAGCGCATTGCCGTTCCGATTAACCAAGTAGAACATGTCATTGTAGGTCGTGACCACTTTGATGGAACTCCTTGCGAACGATACGTCAACTGTGCGAATCCCGAATGTAATGCGAAGATTCTATGTTCCGAAGAAAATGAACACCTCTATATGCGTAGCTGTTCAGACGATTGCCGCACACATCCTCGTAACCGTTATTTCGTTGAACACGATATGACAGTGGACGAATACGATGCACGTATAGCTAAAATCGAAGAATTACACGCAAGCGAAACGATTTCTTAATAGATGAATAGCCAGCTTCCTATAACAGGGAGCTGGCTTTTTGTTATCGTATGTAATGTATGATTAAAGTACCGATATACTATTTACCCCATACTTAACCAAATTTTCCTGCTATGTAGTCTTTTGTTTCAGAAAATACAGGTCTGGTAAATATTTTGGCAGTCTGTCCATACTCTTTTACTTCTCCGTTCAAGAAGAATGCTGTGTAATCAGAAATTCTGGCCGCTTGTTGCATATTATGCGTTACAATAACGATTGTATACTGTTCTTTTAATGACATGATCAGCTCTTCAACTTTTGTAGTTGAGATTGGATCCAATGCTGACGTCGGCTCATCCATTAATATAATATTCGGTTTGGTTGCCAGTGTACGTGCGATCGTCAGTCTTTGCTGTTGTCCTCCTGATAAACCTGTTGCATTTTTGTCCAGTTGATCTTTAACTTCGTCCCATAAAGCGGCAGCACGAAGATTCTCCTCAACAATATTATCCAATACTTTTTTATTGTTTTCTCCATGAATACGGGGTCCATAAGCGATATTCTCATATATTGAAAACGGAAAGACCGATGCATGCTGAAACACCATCCCCACTTTCTTTCGGAGTTCTACGGGATCTATAGAAGAAGCTGTTATGTTCTCTCCACCTATCCAAATAGCTCCTTTTGTGCACGCCTTAGGAATTAAATCATTCATCCGATTCATTGTCCGTAAAAACGTGGATTTTCCACATCCAGATGGGCCTATAAGTGCAGTGATTTTCTGCTTTTCAAACTTCAGATTTATATTCTTCAGTGCATGATGTGTATCATAATAGAATTGCAGATTTTCTGTTTGGATAACTGCTTGTCTCTTCGTTTGCGCTACCTTCATCACTAATATCCCCCTATCCGATATGACCATTTATATAATGAGCCGTTTGTTCATGACGTGGATTATTAAATATTTGTTCAGTTGATCCATGTTCAACTACGCGGCCCATATAAAAATAGGCTACTTTATCTGAAATCCGCGCTGCTTGCTGCATATTATGTGTCACGATGATGATTGTAAATTCCTTTTTTAACTGTGATATTAAGTCTTCTATTTTTGCTGTGGACACAGGATCTAATGCAGAAGCTGGTTCATCTAGCAATAATACGCTCGGCTGCATCGCAAGTGCTCTAGCGATACAAAGACGCTGCTGCTGCCCACCAGAAAGGCGCAGTGCTGAAGTATGTAATTGATCTTTCACTTCATCCCACAGTGCTGCTTTTTTTAGACTGTCTTCCACGATTCGTTGTAATTCAGTCTTATCCTTCACTCCATGACGCATTGGTCCGGATGCAACATTTTTGAAAATAGATTTGGCAAACGGGACAGGTCTCTGAAATACCATCCCCATCTGTTTACGTATCTCATGTAAATTGACACGGGGCGAATGCAGTTCTACACCTTCATAATAGATTTCACCTTCCGTACGACATTGCTGGATATCATCATTCATTCGATTAATAGAACGTAGGAAAGTGGACTTTCCGCAACCAGATGGGCCGATTAATGCCGTAACGGATTGTTTCGGAAAGGTTAAACTTACTTGATCTACAGCACGATGTTCACCATAATACACCGATAAGTTGACCGTTTGTAGCACAGAACTTCGTTGAAAATCAGGACTGTTCCCTATTTCCGTTCTATTCATTTTCATTGTGGTAGGTTGTAATGCAACTGATTGCATATGAATCCTCCTTTTAGTTGGCACTCATCTTTTTAAACAGTACATTCCCAATAAAACGTGATGTGAAATTAAAGAATAAAATTGAAATAATTAATAATGCAGCTGCTCCGTCAGAAATAGCTGATGCGTCCGGCATAATACCTTCTCCGTTAATTTTCCAAATATGAACTGCCATTGTTTCGGCCGGTCTAAATGGATTTAAAGGGGATGTAGGTGACAGTGGATTCCAATTAGTGAAGTCTATAATCGGTGTACTCATTCCGGCTGTGTAAATTAGAGCAGCTGCCTCTCCGAATACTCTTCCGGATGCCAGTATGACACCTGTGACAATACCAGGAAGAGCTGCTGGAAGTATGATAGTCGTAATTGTTTCCCATTTTGAAAAACCGAGCGCCCACCCTGCTTCGAGCTGCGATTTAGGGACGTTACTGATTGATTGTTCAACCACTCGGACTAATAAGGGTAGATTGAACACGGATAGTGCAAAGGCGCCCGATATAATTGAAAAACCCCAACCCATATACAAAACGAAAAACAAAAATCCGAACAGTCCTACTACAATCGACGGCAAAGAAGAAAGCACTTCGATGAGTACACGAATACAACGAATGAACCAATTGTCTTTTGCATATTCCGCTAAATAAATTCCAGCCCCAATCGCAATGGGGATCGAAATAATCAGTGTCAACACGAGTAAATAAAATGAATTAAACAGTTGAGGGCCAACTCCGCCACCCTCTTTAAAAATCTGTGGAGGAGACGTGATAAATTGCCAGCTGAGTTGCGGAATCCCTTGAACAAAGACAAATCCCAGCAATCCTGCTAAAACTGTAATGATCATGCCGACAATTACATATAATCCAGCTGTCGCGAGTCGATCTGTACTTTTAGCTGACATTAGCTACTTTTCCCCTTTCCAATCATTCGGACTGTGATGGTGAAGAATAGGGACATCAGTAAAAGTACAAGCGCAAGTGACCAAAGTGCATTATTCTCAACCTGTCCCATGACGCTGTATCCCATGCCCATCGTTAATACACTAGTAACCGTGGAAGCTGGGTCAAATAGGGATTGTGGGATAACAGAAGCATTCCCGATGACCATCTGCACAGCTAATGCTTCACCAAATGCACGCGCCATTCCGAATATAATTGCCATCATCAAGCCGGATTTCGCTGTTTTCAAAACAACTTTACAAATCATTTGCCACCTAGTGGAGCCAAGTGCCAAAGAAGCTTCACGTAATGAACGTGGAACTGCTTGAATCGCATCAAAAGCTAAGCTTGTGACGGTTGGTAAGATCATGATGGATAATACAATCGTTCCCGCTGCAATACCGAATCCACTACCTGGGAACAGATTACGTAAAAAGGGAACAACTACAGTTAAGCCGATGAATCCATAAACAACTGAAGGAATACCTACTAACAGCTCTATGACCGGTTGCATGATTCTCTTTCCAGTTCTCGGTGCGATCTCACTCATGAAAATTGCAGCACCAATTGCGAGTGGCGCCGCAATCAGCGCAGAAATTCCTGTAACTGCTATGGACCCTACTAAAAAAGGTAAGGCTCCAATGATGGGCTTACCCAGGGAATTTACTTCCGCTGGCTTCCAAGCCGTACCTGTAAAGAAGTCTGTGACACTGCCGTCATTTGTAATGAAAGTAGATAAACCTTTTGAAAAGACCAGAAATAGAATGGCTGCGGTGATCGTCGCTGTTAAGGCAACTGAAAGGAATGTCATCCACTTACCAATACGCTCCATGCGCATTTTATTGCTTTTTCTATACAGTGGATGTTCCATCTCTTTAATCATTTTAGCCATCCTATACACTCCTTTCGAAAGTAGAGTAGTTTACAAACACTATCATTTTTTTGTAACAGTTCCTTCCGCATCCCGTTCTACCTGCATACCTGTTACCGGTAGGTAGTCCATTTCGGGAAGTAATGTTTCTTGAATCTCATCTGAGAGTATATAGTCGATCAATTCCTTGGATAGTCCCGTTGCTTCACCGTTTGTATACATATGCTGGTAAGCCCAGATTTTCCATTCATTCGACTCGACATTTTCACGATTTGGTGTAACTCCATTGACTTTTAAAGCTGTAGTTGTTTGATCGAAGTATGAAAATGCTAAGTAGCTGATTGCTCCTGGTGTTTCACTGACAATTTTACGCACTGTGCCTGAAGAATCTTGTTCTTGTGCATCGATCGGCTGTTTTCCATCTAGAGCAAACGCTTCAAAAGTAGCTCGCGTACCAGATCCTTTTGCACGATTGATAACAATAATTTCTTGATCATTTCCGCCAAGCTCTTTCCAGTTTGTGATGTCTCCAGTAAAGACTGCAATCAAATCTTCAGATGAAATATCGGTTACACCTGTCTCTGGGTGACTCACTGGTGCCATTCCGACAACAGCTACCTTATGGTCAACTAAGTTACTTGCGTCCACGCCTTCTTTTTCTTCAGCGAATATATCAGAGTTTCCGATATCTACTGCATCTTCGCTGATTTTACTTAAGCCAGTTCCACTTCCGCCGCCTTGAACGTTAATGACCGCGCCTGGATTTTTTATCGTATACTGCTGTGCTGTCGCTTCCACTAAAGGTTGTAGTGCACTCGAACCTACTGCCGTGATCGACTCAGTTGTTTGCTTCGTTTCTTGTTTGGATTCTTCTTTTTCACCTTCATCTGCTTTCATACTGCTACAAGCTGCGATCATCCATGTACAAAGTAAAACAAACGCCAAAACGGTAAATCGATTACGCTTCTTCATCACTGCGTCCCCCTAGACTTTTTTGTTTTAGTAGCAGCTCTCTTTCTACTGCTTCTTTACTATAATCAATGAGTATTGAGGAGTGATGGATGAAACGTAAAGGTTGTGTAAAGACTCTGTATAGAAAAAAACAGTAAGTCAAAATAGGGATGAATAGTATGTAAATGCCAATGCAAATAAAAACTGAAGGTCAAATCCATTTGGGATTCACCTTCAGCTTCAATATGTATATACATAATTTATTTTATTATTTCCTCAAATTTATAACCAAAGCCCCTAACAGTCTTGATGTAGACGGGACGTTTTGTATCAGGTTCAATCTTTTCACGCAGATGACTGATATGGACATCTACAATACGGGAATCACCTGTGTAGTCGTAATTCCATATCGCATTAAGCAGCTGTTCACGGTGTAATACTTTACCTGAATGCCGCATTAAGTATAGCAGTAGTTCAAATTCTTTTGGTGTCAGCTCTAAAAGATTCCCATCCAAAAAAGCTTCAATTCGATCTGGATGGATTAGTAAACTACCATAACGTAGCTCTGTTGTCGGCTCGATTACTTGAATAGAATCCTGTAGTTCTATTCTGCGCAAAATAGCTTTCACACGAGCGAGTACCTCTCGTGGACTGAAAGGTTTTGTTAAGTAATCATCTGCTCCCAATTCTAATCCAAGAACTTTATCAAATTCATCACTTTTCGCTGTTAACATTAAAATCGGTGTATGAATCTTTTCTTGACGGAGCTTTTTACATACATCCATACCATCCATTCCGGGTAGCATAATATCAAGAAGTAGTACATCCGGTTTTTCCGAAAGTGTCATAGAGATTGCGGTATTTCCATCTCGGGCTACGTACACTTTGTATCCTGCATGTTCCAAATTATATTGCAAAAGAGTAGCTATTGACTGTTCATCTTCTACAACCAAAACCTTTTTCATTTGGTTAGCTCCTTTACGGCGAAATCATTAATATTTCTGAATGTCTACGTCTTTACTGTACGATGATGCCAAGTAAATGTCTACCTAAATTCTATTTTGTTAGGTTTGTATTCTAACAATCCATTCAAAGTTATTAAGTTTAAGCTGTTCTAACAACTATGAATGACATTTTCATTTCAGTGCAATTAATTGACTTCCCTACTTCGTCCTAGTAATCTTATCATTAAGCTTACTTTTAGTTAGTTGTTGAAATTAATTACACTTAAAACTGGAGGAATTACTATGACTCAAGACACACAAAAAGAAATTCATTTAGCTAACCGTCCTAAAGGATTACCTACTATGGAAACATTCAATTTCGTAGAAAAATCAATTCCTGAACTGAAAGAAAACGAAGTACTTGTACGTACGCTATACGTTTCTGTCGATCCATACATGCGAGGAAGAATGATAGATGCAAAATCTTATATTCCCCCATTTAAACTAGACGAAGTGATTGCAGGCGGAGTCGTCGGAGAAGTGACTGAATCTAATTCAGAAGCATTTGCACCGGGAGATTTTGTTGTAGGAAACCTTAACTGGGCAAAGTACTCAGCTGCAGCCGCGAAAGATCTACGTAAAATCGATCCGAGTGTTGCGCCGATCACTACTCATTTAGGTATTCTTGGAATGACGGGTCTAACTGCATACTTTGGTTTACTCGATATCGGTAAACCACAAGAAGGTGAAACTGTTGTGGTATCAGGTGCTGCCGGAGCGGTTGGTTCAGTAGTGGGTCAAATTGCGAAAATGAAAGGCGCCAAAGTGATCGGGATTGCTGGCTCTCAGGAAAAGATTGATTACCTGAAAAATGAACTTGGTTTTGATGAAGCCGTCAATTACAAACTAGATAGCTTCAAAGATGACTTAACTCAAGCCGCTTCAGACGGAGTGGATATTTATTTCGATAACGTCGGCGGTGAAGTTACCGACGCGGTGTTTACTTTATTGAACAAACATGCACGTATCGCTCTATGTGGCGCTATTTCTTCATATAACAAAGAAGGTTAAGATGTGGGACCACGACCACAGTCGACGATGATTAAAACAAGTGCGTTGATGAAAGGTTTCACAGTAGGAGATTACGCAAAAGACTTCCCTACTGCATCAGCTGACTTAGGGAAATGGTTATCGGAAGGTAAGTTGAAATACGAAGAAACCATTGTGGAAGGTTTTGAAAATATTCCAGATGCATTTCTTGGTTTATTCGAAGGGACTAATTTAGGGAAGCAACTAGTTAAAGTAGCAGATCCGAAAACGGCAAAGTAATATTTGATTAACAATAAAAATAGGCTGTTCCAAGGAGTCATAACTTCTTGGAACAGCCTTTTGCATTTCATAATCTTTTGGTGTAGCTCACTACATATAAAAAACACCTTGTACGGAGAAAACTTTCCGTACAAGGTGTTTGCTCGTCTATTAACCAAATACACTTGTACTGTGCAATGGTTGTACTTTCGCTTTAGGATCCAAGAACGCTTTCGCGTGGCTTATGGCAACCGGCGCTTCACCCATACCTACCGCAATTAATTTTACTTTGCCGTCGTATGTAGTTACATCACCTGCAGCATAAATACCTTCAATATTCGTTTCCATGCGAGAGTTTACTTTAATGGAATTACGCTCCATATCTAATCCCCAGTCCTTTAATGGTCCTAGAGAAGAAATATTACCGTAATTGACTACGACATGATCGAATTCAAGTTCTTTTACACTGCCGTCTTTTTCTTTCAGAATTACTTTGTCCATTTTATCTCCGTCACCTTGTAACTCACTTACAGCATGTGAAGTTAACACGTTGACACTAGAATTGTGCAATTGATTGACACTTGTTTCATGTGCAGTGAAACGTTCTCTTCGGTGAACAAGTGTTACTTGGCTTGCGATATCTTCAAGCATTAATGCCCAGTCAAGCGCAGAGTCTCCTCCACCACAAACACAGATATTCTGGTCTTTAAACAAAGACAAGTCTTTGATACCGTAGTGCAATGTTTTACCTTCAAAAATAGGTTCTTCTTTCAATCCAATTTTACGCGGTTGAAAAGCACCTATACCTGCCGTCAATAAAATAGTACGTGTTAAATGTTGTCCTTTGTCTGTCGTCAGAACAAAATGATCGTCTTTCTTCTCGATAGACAATGCAGCCTCACCTAAACAAATTTCAGGTTTTGCATAGTGTGCTTGTGTAACGAGGTTAGACACTAAGTCTTTCGCCAAAATTTTAGGGAACCCGCCAACGTCATAAATGTACTTATCAGGATATAGTTCGATCAATTGGCCGCCAAGTTGTGGCAAGCTATCAATGATTTTAACAGACATCTCACGCATACCTGCGTAGAATGATGAAAATAATCCAGTGGGTCCGCCACCGATAATCGTAATATCCACTATTTCTTGATTCATCTAAAACACTCCTATATTTAATTCTTTAATGAGAAGCTATTGGGGTGCACCATTTATATTTCTCTAGTACATTATCCTCTATTTTAAAAAGAATAACATCTATTTTGTATTAGACTGCTGGGAAAATTTCTGCACAATATTGCTCTGCTGCGGCTTGTTCTTCTTCGTCCCATTCTACATCAAATGGACTTTCCGTTGCCAATTCATAAAAATGGTACGTTAACATCTTTCGCTGGCCATCTTTCACAGAATATAGCATACGTAAGCCGGTACCTTCTTCATTGAACAGTTCATCTTCTTCATCGAACTTAACTGTCAAAAGAAATTCGTAGCGCTGACCATCGATTATACCTGTTGGATCGACCAATTCTTCCACTTTACCATTTACTATTTGCATTAAATTTCTCCTTCTTCCCGCTCACTAAGAGTTTACTCTCTCTATCCTACATCATTTCATAAGTTCGTGGCAATTTATGTACGTCTTTTCCGGTAAATAGTTTGCTTTTCTATTACTGTTACCGGAAAATGAAGAGATAGTCACACTATATGCAAACTAGGAGGACTACAATGCTTACTTTTGAAGATTATGAGTACACTCGCCCGAGTATCGAAAAACTACAAACTGAATTCAAAACAGCACTTACCCAATTTGAGCAATCCAGCTCATTTGAAGATCAATCCAAAATTATTGAGCACATTAACCAGTTGACAAGTGATTACAGTACACAAGAAAACATTATGTATATCCGATCTTCCATTGATACGAATGACATATTTTATCAAGATGAGCGGGATTATTTTGATGAGATCGGCCCTCAATTCCAAGCTTTGCAAAGCGATTATTATAAATCCTTGATCGCCTCTCCTTTCCGTTCTCAGCTCGAGGATAAATGGGGAGCCCAGTTATTCCATCTTGCTGAAAATGCTATTCGATCCTATTCAGATGAAGTCTTACCCCTCTTGCAAGATGAGAATAAGTTGATCTCCGAGTATTCCAAACTCGTGGCTTCAGCTCAAATTCCGTTTCAAGGTGAAACGCTGACATTAGCTCAACTCGGTCCATTTAAGGAATCACTTGATCGTGCCGTAAGAAAAGATGCGATGAATGCTACTGCCGATTTCTTTGCATCACATGAAGAAAAATTCGACGAAATTTTTGATCGTCTTGTAGCAGTACGTCATAAAATCGCTACTGCACTTGGATTTACAAACTTTACTGAATTAGGTTACATTCGCATGGACAGGATTGGCTATGATACGGATATGGTAGAAGATTTCCGTAAACAAATTCGGATGCATGTTGTACCATTGACCGAGAAAATACGTGGTATGCAAAGCAGACGAATTGGTATTTCTCAAATGAAGTTTTATGATGAACCTTTGCAGTATCCTGAAGGAAATCCAAAACCAAAAGGTACGCCTGAATGGATTATAGAAAACGGACAGAAAATGTATTCCGAGTTGTCCCGTGAGACCGGGCGCTTCTTTGACTATATGAAGCGTAAAAACCTTTTGGATTTGGTCGCGAAAAAAGGGAAAGAAGCTGGTGGTTATTGTACTTTTATCGATAACTACGACTCCCCATTCATATTTTCAAACTTTAATGGAACGTCGGGTGATATTGACGTCTTGACCCATGAAGCAGGTCACGCATTTCAAGTTTACTCAAGCCGTTCGATCGGAATACCTGAATATATTTGGCCGACAACTGAAGCAGCGGAAATTCATTCCATGAGTATGGAGTTCTTTACGTGGTTCTGGATGGATCGTTTCTTCGGTACTGATGCAGACCGTTATCGCTATGCACACTTACTTGAAGGTGTACTATTTTTACCATATGGTGTGGCAGTAGATGAGTTTCAACAGCGCATCTACGATCACCCTGAACTGACACCTGCTGAACGTAAGGCAGTATGGAAAGATTTGGAGGCCACCTATTTACCTAAACGGGATTATGATGGACATCCCTATCTAGAACAAGGTGGTTTTTGGCAGAGACAAGGTCATATATACGAAGTACCGTTTTATTATATTGATTATGCTTTTGCACAAATCTGTGCTTTTCAATTTTGGCAACGTTCATTGGAAGACTTTGATGACGCGTGGTCAGACTACTTGGCGTTATGTCAATTAGGAGGAAGTAAATCATTTCTGGAACTTGTAGAGACCGCCCATCTGAAATCCCCTTTTGAAGAAGGAACTATTGAATCCATTATGGATTTCATCAGTAAATGGATGGTCGATCATAAGATTTATTAATCCAAGAACATAAAAGAGGATGTAACAGAATGTCATAATACTGACGTCTGTACATCCTCTTTTTTATAATTCATTCGAGTCATATAAGGAATATTGATCTTTACCTTTTTTCTTCGATTGATACAACGCCAAATCGGCTTTACGATAAAGTGTATGAATGGTATCTTTCTTCTTCGCCACAGCAATCCCAATACTGATAGATAATTCAATGCCTTCCGTTTCCAAATAGCTAAACGACTCTCTCATCGTTTCTAGCATACTATTTGCACGCTCTATGACGTGGTCATCGGACATACGTGAAAACAACACGACAAATTCATCGCCGCCAATTCGAGCAGCTAAATGATCTTTCCCACTTTCCTTATCAATAATATTCGCGGCTCGCACTAATAATTTATCGCCTTCTCCATGTCCTAATATGTCATTTACAGATTTAAAGTTATCTAAATCAATAATCATAAACTGTAGTGGACCTTTTTTCTGGCGAAGCCACTCTACTGCCGTATCGTCAAAAGCAGCACGGTTTTTTAATCCCGTAAGCGCATCATGGAATGCCAAATGGACAGGTCTTGCAATCATTCTCGCAAGAATAATCGACATGACTATAGTAGTAAATGCAATGAAGGCCGTTTGAAATAGAAACTGATTACGATAGGATGTCAGCACGCTAGAGAATGGAACATCATAGTACGCAATTTCTACTACACGATTCGTAGAAAGTCCAGGCACTGTATCCGCTTTATAGGGTATGTACCGATAGGTTATAGTTTGACCGTTCTCTTTTACTGTTATCTCTTCTTTTTTTAAATTTTTATAAGCAGCTGTAAAAATTGGTTTTCTGGAAGGATTGATTTCTTTTTCCTTACCGGTTCCTCGATCTCCAAGTAGTAGACCTAAGTAGTTGTATAGTTTAATGGATTTTATTTGATCATTTTCATTTTCTAATTTGTGCATCGTATCTAGAAAGTTGAATTCTTTAAACACAAGTTTATCTTCCAATAGATATCCCAGTTCAATTATATAATTCCGATCAGGGGTGGGCATATAGCTAAACTTTTTAAATCCACCTGTGTTCTGTTGAACATCGAGTGCATCATGCGCGAATACCCCTAGTTTCCTACGCTCAGTTACTAGTGAACTGAATTTTGAACAACATAAATTAAAATCCAGTCCTATATCCGGTTTATAACTACTTTCAATCACTACATTGTTTTTATCAATTATAAAGATATCCATACCCATCTTTTTTTTCAATGCTTTATAATCCCATGTTGAAAAATCAGGTTGTTTTTCATACAATTCAAGTAGATCTTGGGAATACTCTCTCATATCCCTCTCTCGTTCAACGTCTAAAACATTATATACTTTATCAATAGTTGCAAGACTCGTAATGATCTCATCTTCTGCCACCTGAATTTGCATTTCCAAACTGGTTTCCACATTCTTTTTCAATCGAATATAGTCTGTCACGATAATAACCAATGACAAAAGCAAAGTAAATGAAATGAGGATGCCAGTTAACTTTAGACGAAAGCTTTTATCCACTACATGGCACCCCTTCTCTTCAGCATTTGTACAAAACGTCAAAGAATAGTATAGCATAACAGTAGTTCAATGGAACCTTTTTTAAAGGTATTTTTTACTTTTTCATATGACTTTTTTCAACAAAAAAACAAAGAGCTGAAAACTCTTTGCTTTTCATGACATCATTTTATTAATACATCACATTAACCCTTTAGCATTACCGTCCGCATCTACATCCATATTCAGTGCGGCTGGTTTTTTTGGTAAGCCAGGCATTGTCATAATATCGCCTGTTAGACAAACTAAGAAACCCGCACCTAGTTTCGGTAAGATACTGCGTATTGTAATCGAAAAGTTTGTTGGTCGTCCCAACTTTTTCGGATCATCAGAAAATGAGTACTGAGTTTTCGCCATACAGACAGGCAACAGATCCCAGCCATTTTGTTTAATCACAGCTAAATCTTTCTTTGCTTGATCCGTAAATAATACCCCTATACCACCGTATACTTTTTGCACAATTGCTGTCAGCTTTTCCTCAACTGATTGCTCGACTTCATAAATCGGCGCGAAGTTATTTGGCTCATCCATCACTTTCAAGACTTCTTTCGCCAATAGTTCTCCGCCTGCTCCACCGTCTAGCCATACGTCAGTTAATGCCATTCTCACTTCATTGTCTTGACACCACTTCTGAACCTTTTGTAATTCGCTGTCAGAGTCTCCAACAAAACGATTGAGCGCTACTACAGGTTGCACTCCGAATGCCAGAATCGTCTCTATATGTTTTTCTAAATTAACTAACCCTTTTTCTACCGCTTCACTATTCTCTGCTTTTAATTCCTGTTTCGCTACCCCGCCGTGCATTTTGAGCGCACGGATTGTCGTCACGAGAACTACTGCATCCGGCTGAAACTTACCAATGCGCGCTTTAATGTCCATAAATTTCTCTGCACCCAGATCCGATCCGAATCCTGCTTCGGTCACAACATAGTCCGCCAGATTACGCGCTGTATTCGTCGCAATCAATGAGTTGCAACCATGTGCAATATTCGCAAATGGTCCACCATGAATTAAAGCTGGTGTGCCTTCGATTGTTTGTACGAGATTGGGTTTGAACGCATCTTTAAGAAGTAGTGTTAACGCTCCCTCAACTCCTAAATCGCGCACAGTTACTGCTTCTTTAGTATACGTATAGCCGATGACAATATCGGACAAGCGCTCTCTCAAGTCCTTTAAACTACTCGCTAGACAGAAGACTGCCATGATTTCTGATGCTACTGTAATGTCGAAGCCATCTTCACGTGGGACACCTTGTGAAGGTCCACCTAAACCAATCGTTACATGACGCAGTGCACGGTCATTCATATCCATTACTCGTTTCCAAGTAATACGGCGAGGATCGATATTTAACACATTTCCTTGATGCAAGTGGTTATCGATCATAGCACTTAACGCATTGTTTACCGTCGTAATGGCATGAAGGTCACCAGTAAAGTGTAAATTGATATCTTCCATCGGCAATACTTGGGAGAAGCCGCCTCCTGTCGCTCCACCTTTGACACCCATTACAGGGCCCAATGAAGGTTCGCGTAATGCGATCATGGTTTTCTTACCTAAACGTGAAAGTGCATCTCCAAGGCCAACTGTCACTGTCGATTTTCCTTCTCCGGCTGGAGTTGGACTCGTAGCAGTTACGAGAACTACCTTAGCTTGTGAAGTTTGTCTAGGTATAAGATCTACGTTAATTTTCGCTTTGTATTTACCATACAGCTCAAGTGCATCCAATGGAATTCCTGCTCGATCCGCTATGTCTTCAATTGGTTGCATCGTTGCTTTTGAAGCGATTTCCAAATCTGTCAGTGTCTTTACTTCTTTTGTCACTAGTTCCACTGCCTTTCTATGCTGGTCATATAGTTTATTTCGTAATTTCTATAACGATTTTACCGAATTGAACGCTGTCGTCCAACTTGGTAAATGCCTCACTAGTTTTTTCAAGAGGAATTACGGAATCAATTACAGGATGGATTTGATGTTCTTCCATCAAAGTCAACATCTCGCGTAATTCTTCACGACTTCCCATCGTAGTGCCTAGTAGCGAATACTGACCATAAAAGAATTCGCGTAAGTTCAGTTCGACGGTGTCTTCTGTCGTTGCACCGAATACTACGATATGACCGCCTTTTTTAAGAATTTCAAGCGAACGATTAAATGTTGCTCTACCTACACTTTCAATCACCAAATCCACTGTTTCTTCTTTTAGTTCTGCTGGCCAATCGCTGTTCGTATCAATTGCCCTATCTGCACCGATTTTCATAGCATGATTTCTTTTTTCTTCGCTTCTTGAGGATACGATAACACGCGCTCCCATTTTCTTTGCGAATTGAATCATAAACGTTGCGACGCCACTCCCAGCTCCGGGAATAAAGACCGTTTGTCCTTCTTCTATACGACCTCTAGTCACCAATGCACGATAACCGGTAAGCCCTGATAGAGCGATGACTGCGGCTTCATTCCACGTAAGATGTGATGGCTTTTTCTCTAGCTGTTCTGAGGATATGCAAATTTTTTCAGCAAACGTACCATGATCTGGCATACCTAGAATATCAAATTCAGTTGGTGGCGCATCGCTTTCTTTGAACCATCGAAGTGATGGATTGATAATGACTTCATCTCCAACATTCCAACCAGTTACACCTTCACCGATTGATTCGATCGTGCCTGCGCCGTCTGAGCCTAGTGCCAATGGTTCTTTGACGTCTCCACGTCGTTTGGGTATAGCTGTATCACGTCGGTTGAGTCCTGCTGTTTTCAATGCGACAATTACTTCACCGTTTCCAGCTGAGGGATCGGCGATATCTGTATAGTGCAACTCACCATTTTCATGAACGAATGCTTTCAATCAACTCATCCTCCTTGGGTTTATCTACGACTCTATCATAACGCATTTCATTCTATATTCCTACATTTCACGCTATTTGATTAATAATTATTTGGGAATAAAGGGGGTGGCTGACGGGGTGTTGGGGTAGGGATTTGCGCTACGGAGGGGACGCTTTCCTAGAGGGCTCGCGGTGAGCCAACCAGTCTCGTTGCTCCCTTGGTTGTCTCGCCTGTCGAGCTGATCCTCTGGGAAAGCTTCCGCCAACTGGAGCTTCTATCCCTTCGTACTGTCAAACTAATTCATTGTACTTACCTGATTTAGATTGTAAGCCTCAGATTATACAAAAAATAACCCTAGAAGCATACTAACTTCTAGGGTTATTTTTATAGCGTACGTCTTTTATATTTAGCAAGCTCGAGTAGTTCTAGTACATCTTTTTTTGGTAGACGGATAGCCAGCTCCATTAGCTCTTTTTCAGCTGAGCGACGTCCTTTACCGCTGCGATACTTCTCTTTGTTCACAGAGTCAATTTCTGCATATAGCTCATCAGTCTCTGTTGGCCACGTACCTGAGGTTTCGACATTCATCGTTTCACGAAGGCGATCATAGAGTGATTCTACTGTATTACCTGTCGTTTTGATATACGGTGTAAAAGTCACCTCGCCCATGATCAATTCATCCGTGGAAACAGAGAAACGCTCTGAAATTTTAGCAATCCATGCAGCAGATGGAGCATTTTTACCGCGCTCCCAATCTTTAATTCGGCTGGCTGATGTACCAATAGCCGCGCCAAATGCCATCATTGACAGTCCACGACGTTCTCTCAGTGCCTTTAAACGCAATCCAAAATCATCTTTACTCCATTCGTTCAACGAAATACCCCCTGTATGACCTATGTTGTATTAATTTTATTATCAAAACAGTCTCTTTGTCAATTTATTTTTATATGAAATGTCTTTTATAGCTTAATTTGTGACAAGCCTACTGTTACCGCTTAGTATCCGCTTCTTTGACGAGCGTAGTTCTCTTCATTTTTATCAATATAAGCTTGAATAATTTGATCTTCGGTAAATCCAAGCGTATTCGCAAGTGCACCGTAATTCACCCATATATTTTTATAATCTTCAAATGTTAATGAATCCAAGAATGTATAAATGGATCGACCTGTTTGAATGAATAATTGAGTCAAGTTTTGATCAGTACTTTCCCCTGCAGGCCATTCTTCCAATCCGTCAAAGTTTTTTTCGATTCCTAGAGATAATAAGAAATGAATAGAATCTACATACTCTTCTAAGATGACGTCATTAGCGGAAGGGCCTTTAGTGCTCCAGAATTTAAAACAACGGGTTTCATTAGCCAACTCAGAAAGTTCGACTACTAGTGCCAAACCTCTTTCCGTGAAAGTTTCATCCGTTTGATGATTTTTTTGTATGTATGTATCGAGCGCTCTTTGCATTTCAAATAGTTGATGTAATTTCATTTGAATCCCCTCCAACGTTTTGCTTTAAAATGAAACCTTCTATGCTGCTCATCCGTATAGTACAGTACTATATAATTTGCAGGAGCTGATTTCATTGATTTTATTGATTCGTGTCTTCATTATAGCACTTGTCATTTATTTATTTTATGCCGGCATTCGCTATTTGACTGATGCCAAGCGAAAGCTGGACGAAGCGTATGAAAAAGAACAATATTATTTTTATGATGACGCCAAAAATATCCGTAAAAACTTCTTCATTACGTACAAAGGTGCAATGTTTGAAGGTGAGAAGTATTTAGGCACTACACCCAATTCATTTGATGTAGTTTCCATCTTTATTTGGGTGAAGAACGAATCCAAATTACAAGGTATGACAAAAGAAGATTTTCACTTCCTGGAATCGGAAGTCCAGACGTATTATCCATATGCCGAAATCAATTGGAAGAATCCAATTGAACAGTTAATGAAATCCTAATTTTAAGGAAATAGTTGCTCACGACTATTTCCTTTTTTTATGTCAAAACATAACAGTAGCCGGTAATTTCACACCGTATGCTGCAAGTAAAATTACAATATCAAGTAGCATCAGAAGTAGAAATCCAATACGAAAATTGGTTTTTCTCGTTTTGTGGTGAAAGAACTGCATACCAAAGTACGCTCCTACTCCCCCACCAAGCAAAGCCAGCAACCATAGATTTCTTTCTGGTATGCGCTGCTTTTTCTTCTTAGATTGTTTTTTATCATATCCCATTGCTGCGAATGCCCAGATAGACAGGATTACCATATAAATCAATAGAGTTTGCGCCATTTCAGCCATTCCTCCATACGAAAAAATCCACCTTCATTTCCATATAAGAATGAAAACGAAAGTGGATTTTGGTTCATCTTATTTTGCTACAGATTTTTTTGCTGTCTCTGCAAGTTGTGCAAATGCTGGTGCATCTGTCACTGCAAGTTCTGCAAGCATCTTACGGTTTACATCGATGCCAGCTACTTTCAAGCCGTGCATTAATGTGCTGTATGAAATACCATTCACACGAGCAGCCGCGTTGATACGTGTGATCCATAGTCTACGGAAATCACGTTTTTTGTTACGACGGTCACGGTAAGCATAGTTATAAGATTTCATAACCTGTTGGTTTGCTACCTTATATAGTCTATGTTTTGAACCGAAATAACCTTTTGCTAATTTTAATACTTTTTTATGACGCTTGCGCGTTACTGTTCCACCTTTTACGCGTGGCATAGTGCATTACCTCCTGCTTATCCTATAAGTGTGTGTTTCGATCTTACTTCATGTTTGTTAGCATTTCGCGAATACGCTTGTAATCGCCTGAAGAAACTAGTGAAGACTTACGTAAGTGACGCTTAGCCTTCGTAGATTTGTTAGCAAAAAGGTGACTTGTGTAAGCACGGCCACGCTTTAATTTACCAGTTCCAGTTCTTTTGAAACGTTTCGCGGAACCGCGGTGAGTTTTCATTTTTGGCATGTTCTGTTCCTCCTAAATTGTTCGTCTTACTGTTTTTCGGCTAGCGGTGCAAGTATTAAGAACATGCTCCGGCCTTCCATCTTGGGCTTAACTTCAATAGTTGCTACTTCCTTGCAAGCTTCTGCAAAGCGATCAAGAACTCTTTGGCCAATTTCTTTGTGTGTAATCGCACGGCCGCGGAAACGAATTGAAGCTTTTACCTTATCCCCATTTTCAAGGAACTTGATTCCGTTACGAAGTTTCGTTTGGAAATCATGCTCATCAATTGTTGGACTAAGTCGAACTTCTTTCATGTTGATGATCTTTTGGTTCTTACGTACTTCACGCTCTTTCTTTTGCTGTTCGAACTTGAACTTTCCATGGTCCATAACACGAGCTACTGGGGGCTTCGCTTGTGGAGCAACAAGAACTAAGTCCAGGTTTGCTTGAGCAGCAATTTCTAAAGCTTCATTACGCGTTTTGATACCGAGTTGCTCGCCGTTGTGATCAATTAATCGCAGCTCACGTGCTCGGATACCATCATTTACGTACATGTCTTTGCTAATAGTAATCCACCTCCGAATATTGTCTCGTGAATACACGTTTTGGTATGTCGGATTGTCCGACTTAAAGGTCCCACAGGTCCATCCATTTTACGAAATAAAAAAAGTAGACAAATTATGATTTGTCTACCCGCGCAAGTAACCTATGCACGTATGCATAGAAATCACTAAATGTGCTAACCTGGCAACAACTACATTGCGTCGATCAGGTGAGAAGCGGGTAGCCTCTTCTTATACCACAAACTGTATTCAGTTAACCTTATTTATATTACCATGTTTCGTATCTTTTGTCAACAACCCTGTAGATCATGTTGTCGGATACATAGGTTATGTTTGAATTAATTCAACTTTGTAAGTATAGCGCATAGTGTTTACTATTGCAACTATTATTTTCATTTGTACTTTCATAGCAAGCGCTAGTTACGCTTTTAAACTTACTAAAGGGCTTGCGGGCGACTTCCGCAAGCGCCTTCTTCTATCTATTAGTCCTTCTTGACATCTTCTTTAATCGCCTCAAGAAATGCTTCGAACGACATGCTTTCGGAATTTTGTTCGCCGTATTTACGAACGTTCACTTCGCCAGCTTCCATTTCACGATCACCTAGTACAAGCATGTATGGAACTTTTTGTACTTGTGCTTCACGAATTTTATAGCCAAGCTTTTCGTCACGACTGTCAACATCTACTCGGAAACCAGCCATCGTTAGCTTTTCTTTCACATCTTCTGCATAGTCGAGGTGAACATCAGACGACACGGGAATCAGTTCAACTTGGATCGGTGCTAACCATGTAGGGAAAGCTCCTTTATATTCTTCAATTAAGAATGCCACAAAACGTTCCATTGTAGATACTACACCACGGTGGATTACGACTGGACGATGTTGCTTGCCGTCTTCACCGATATATGTGAGATCAAAGCGCTCTGGCAATAAGAAATCAAGCTGAGCAGTAGAAAGAGTTTCTTCCATACCAATTGCTGTTTTAACTTGTACATCAAGCTTTGGACCGTAGAATGCTGCCTCGCCTTCTTCTTCTGTATATGGAAGTTCCATCTCATCCATTGCTTCTTTTAACATAGCTTGTGCGCGTTCCCACATTTCATCGTCATCAAAATATTTCGTTGTATCTTCAGGATCGCGATACGATAGACGGAATGAATAATCTTTAATATTGAAGTCTTTATATACTTCAATGATCAACATGACAACACGTTTAAACTCTTCTTTAATCTGATCTGGACGCACGAAGATATGCGCATCGTTCAATGTCATTCCGCGTACTCGTTGAAGACCTGAAAGTGCTCCAGACATTTCATAACGGTGCATTGTGCCGAGTTCTGCCAAACGAAGTGGCAAGTTACGGTATGAATGAATACCATTTTTATAAATCATCATGTGATGCGGACAGTTCATCGGACGCAGTACTAGATCTTCATTGTCCATGCTCATTGCAGGGAACATACTGTCCTGGTAGTGATCCCAGTGTCCTGAAGTTTTGTAAAGTTCTACACTTCCTAGTACTGGAGTATATACGTGCTGGTAACCTAATCTTTCTTCTTTATCTACAATATAGCGCTCTATTACGCGTCGGATGGTAGAACCTTTTGGCAACCATAACGGAAGACCTTGACCGACTTTTTGTGAATTCGTGAAGAGGTTCAATTCTTTACCGATTTTACGGTGATCGCGCTCTTTCGCTTCTTCAAGCATGCGTAAATGTTCTTTCAGCTCATCTTTTTTGAAGAAAGCTGTTCCATAGATACGCTGAAGCATTTTATTATCCGAGTTCCCTCTCCAATACGCCCCTGCGATGCTTAACAATTTAAATTCTTTTAGTTTACCTGTAGACGGGACGTGAATACCACGGCATAGGTCAAAGAATTCACCTTGTTCATAAATAGAGACTTGTTGATCTTCAGGAATCGCTTCAAGAAGTTCCAATTTGTATTCATCATCGATTTCTTTAAAACGCTTTTCCGCTTCCGCACGAGATACATCGTGACGAATGATCGGCAAGTTTTCACCGATAATGCGTTTCATTTCTTTTTCTAATTCAGGTAAGTCTTCAGCTGTAATCGGTGTAGGTGAATCGATATCATAATAGAACCCATTATCGATAGTAGGACCTATTCCTAGTTTCGCATCTGGGAATTTACGTTTGACGGCTTGCGCCAAAAGGTGAGCCGTACTGTGGCGTAAAATGTCCAATGCTTCATCTGATGTTGGAGTAATGATGCTAATATCTCCATCTGTATGGATTGGAGTTTTTAAATCGATTAATTGGTCTCCAATCTTCCCTGCCAATGCGCTTTTGCGTAATCCAGGACTGATGGAGCCTGCGATTTCTTCCGTTGTTACACCGTTCTCAAATTCTTTTACTGCACCGTCTGGAAATTTTAATTGAATGTTTTCTGACATTTGTATGACTCCCTTTCTTTTTTTGAACGCAAAAAAGCCTCATCCCTAAAGGGACGAGGCTTGAGCTCGTGGTTCCACCCTTCTTCCTTCCATTCGCAAAAAAGCGAAAAGACCGAAGCTTTCGATCGGCTAACAGGCCGTTACCGTCATCAGCTACTTACTTTCACTGATGCTGCTCGGAGGTGGTAAATTTACTTTCTGCCTACAAGGGTCTCAGCCATGCCCCTGTTCTCTGGATAGGTGAAAAATAAATTATTGTCCTCTTCGATGCATTTAGACATTTTATTTATGTTGAACTGTGTAAATAGTATAGAAAAGTCTGAGCGTAATTGCAAGTATATTTTATTAATTATTTCAACAAAGCCGTGTATGTTGAATAATTAATCCCGCCAGTTCTCGCCACCGAGTTTGAATGGTTGGCTGACCATGCGGATCCTCTCCATAATTCGTGCCGCTTTAATAGGCTCTTTTTCCCCACGCTGACTCGTTGTAAGATGGTGTTCCAATTCATTGTAATTAAAATTGGAGGTGAAGAATACTGGCAATTTTTCAGCCATACGGTACTGCAAGATGGTACCTAGCACTTCATCCCTTGTCCACGTTGACATCGTTTCCGCACCGATATCATCGAGCATCAATACTGGAGCTCGTTTTACGAATTCCACTTTTTCGTCCAGCGTTTGGTTTTGGATAGATTGCTTCATTTCACGAAGGAATTCTGGTACATAGACAACGACGGTCTGTATACGTCTAGTCGCCAATTCATTCGCTAACGCACCTAAAATGAAGGACTTTCCAATTCCAAAGTTTCCGAATAGGTAGAATCCACGTTCCGGAACCTTACCGGTAGACTCGATTTGATTCAAGAAGTCTTTAGCAGCCCGCATAACGATCACGCGACTATCTTCTGAAAGGAAGTCAACGTCAGATAAGCGCGCTTCCATGACTTCTCTAGGCATGTACATACTATTAACCATTTTAGAGATATTTCTACGTTCATCTTCCAATTGCTTCGTAGGACAGATGATGTAGTCAATATCAATAAGGCGCTGTGCTATGACTAATTTCGGCTCAAAGCCTTTCATGACATTTATGCATCCATCCAGATTCGGACAGCGCTCACAGGCATGGGAAGCGGTAGTGTATTCATATAACTTACCCAAACTGCGGTTGACTACTTCTGTGTTTATTTCATCTGAATGTTCGTGAATGAAATGTTGGACACCTGGATCTTCCATCACTTCTGTTCGAAGTTCGTCGTATTTTTGGGCTAATGAAGGAGCATTAACTACTCGTTTCATCGCATCTCCAATTCGTTCCATATTATTTCACCTCTGATTCTTGGATCCCCAATTCTTTCAATAACTTTTGGCGCTCTTCTTCAACATTGAAATCATTAGGTTTTTCGGATTTCTCGTTCTTTTTATCACGCTTATTAAACCATTCGGGAACTTTTTCTTCCCTAGTTGTTTTTCGATTTCTTGGTGTCGATTGCTTGCCTTCTTTAAGCCATTTCATGTATTGATCATGTTCTTCCCTAGATAGCTTCAAAGCCGTTTTAGCATCATTTACTTGTTTATTCGCCCAATGCGAAGCTATACGTTCCACAAAACTACTTGTAATTTTACCGTCATTACGCAACATTACATATTGTAACAAGACATTGACGACGCCAACCGGAAACTTGTGTAAATTGATCAATCGTTCAGCGAGCTGGATATCCACTAGGAAAGGTTCTTTCTTACTCACTTTGCGCAACATTTCTTTCGGCGGTGTATGTTCCAAATAGAATAGTAATTCTTCGTCACGACTCATGTTCTCTTTTGGTACTTCATCAACAATCGGCTGTGTAAATACTGACTGCAATTTAGGCGGTTGCATTGACGTATTCATCTTATAAAACTCCGCTGCTGCTTTTCGAACTTTCTCTTCTGTCAGCTGATGATTTTCATCCATCGCAATCATGACGACTTTTTGCATATCGAGCGGGCTGAGTGAATACAAGAAAGCCAGCATCGCAATCATTTCCTGAGAAATAGTTCGTAACGAAGCTTTGGGGATCATTTGTTCCGATAAGCCGTTATAAAATAAATCAAAATTAAAATTAGCTACATAAAAGGGTATGCCGGGTGGTTCACTTTTCCCTTGAAACTGCATTCCTGCAGTCAATTCCATCGCTTGATCGCCTCTTGCTGGTTTATAGACATCTAAAAACGTCCTTGAGATGTCGTGATACTCTTCTTTCGCAATCGGCTCTTCTAAAAACCGGCCACGCAATTGACGATACGGCTGCTCCCCGATCTTACTGAATAAAAATGTAGATAAAAGCGGGTCATTAAAAAAAGAAGGTGCGTCAAGCGGCGGTAATAGTTCATAAAGGAAAGACCGCTTATCCACTTCATGTTTTTTCTTATACGTACGTAATAATCCTATAGCTTCCAATGAAATCCGTGCTTCAAAAATAGACTGAAGTGGAAAAGAAGACATATTCATTAAGTAATAGTGGGTATGTTCTTGCGGTTCCTTACTCTCCGCATCCGTCCAGAGCGTCATAAACAAACTGATCGCTTCAGGACCGATAAGTGGCTGATAGAATAATGTAAGCATCTGTCGGTCATACGCAGAAAAAGGATGTGCTAATTTCACTTCGAAGGAATCGACAGGCTGCAACTCTGTGTAAAGCATTTCGACAATCGCCTCCCCTTCTAGTTAAACGCCTTACTTTTGTTCATCTTTCCTGTTTTGTAATTGTTGTAATTCGTCAATAAAGACTGTGATGTCTTTGTAATGGCGATAGACAGATGCGAATCGAACATACGCTACCTCATCTACATCCACTAAGCGTTCCATCACCATTTCGCCTACTTGTTCAGAATCTATTTCGACATTTCCTGAGCTTCTCAGTTCTTTTTCGATAGAAACTACGATTTCTTTTAATTGTTCAATCGGGACCGCACGCTTTTCGCAAGCGCGAATTAACCCTCTCAGCAACTTTTCACCGCTGAATTCTTCGCGTGTCTTATCTTTCTTTACGACAACTAAGGGAGAATGCTCCACTTTTTCAAATGTAGTGAAACGAAAACTGCATTTTTCGCATTCACGTCTTCTTCGAATTGAATGGTTTTCTTCCGCAGGCCGTGAATCAATCACGCGTGTTCCGTTGTAGTGACAAGCTGGACATAACATAGTTAGTTCCTCCGCATATTCATTAGTACTTTTCATTATAACAGAAACTATCCGTACAACAACAAACGGACATAGAAAAGCACTTCATCTCGTAAGATGAAGTGCCAATTCATTCATTAATTAAGAAGTTACTTTGTCCGTTAATGCAGCAGCGACTTTTTTCGCCAATTGCACAACACGAGCTGAATAACCCCACTCATTGTCATACCAAGCAAGTACTTTGATTTTACGATCGCCCATAACCATGGTAGAAAGTCCATCAAGTGTTGCAGATTCTGTTGTCGTATTGAAGTCGATCGAGACAAGTGGTTCAGTAGTAAAGCGAAGAATGCCTTTCATCGAGCCTTCTGCTGCTTTACGGAACGCATTGTTTACTTCTTCAACCGTCACATCTTTCTCAACGTCTACTACTAAATCCACTAACGAAACGTTCGGTGTTGGGATACGTAGTGCCAAGCCGTGGATCTTCCCTTGAAGCTCAGGTAGTACGAGCGACAAAGCTTTTGCAGCGCCTGTTGATGTTGGAATGATAGACTCACCACAAGAACGCGCACGACGTAAATCTTTATGAGGGTTGTCTAGGTTCTTCTGATCATTTGTATACGCATGTACAGTTGTCATGAGGCCGTTTACGATACCAAATTCATCATTCAATACTTTTGCGACCGGCGCCAAACAGTTTGTTGTACAACTTGCGTTTGAAATTACACTATGTTTTTCAACATCTAATTTGTCGTCATTCACTCCGAGAACGATTGTTACATCTTCATTTTTACCTGGAGCCGTTAAAATTACTTTCTTCGCTCCTGATTCCAAATGAAGTGCAGCTTTTTCGCGTGAGTTGAATACACCTGTTGATTCGATCACGATATCTACACCAAGTTCTTTCCAAGGCAATTTCGAAGGGTCGCGCTCAGTAATCAGTTGTACACGTTTACCGTCAACAACGATTGCGTTTTCTTCCGCTATAATCTCACCATCGAACACGCCATGTGTTGAGTCATATTTTAAAAGATGTGCAATAGTTTCTGCTGGATATGTAGCATTTACCGCAACTAGATTCACATCATCTTCCTTAATAATTTGACGGAATACCATTCGTCCAATACGGCCGAGTCCATTAATAGCAATTTTTGTAGTCATGAAAGGGATCCTCCTGCATATATGTTATATGTTATACTTTATATCTTTAATCGTTCATTAGTATAACACATATTATCGTTATGCCAACACTATTGCATCATAAATCTACAATTTAATTTCCCAACGTAATTATTTGGCTACAGCTTGCCATTTTTCTAGGATGTTTTCCAACTGTTTTTGAGTTTCTTCCACCGTATCGTTGTTATGAATAACCGCATCCGCACCTTGTTCTTTGATGCTCATATCCAATTGGGAGGCAATTCTAGCATCTGCCTCCGCTTCCGTTAGTTCATTGCGCGCGATCAGTCTCTGCTTTTGAATTTCCTTCGTGACAGAAACAACGATAATTCTTTCTACATAGTCATGGAGTTTGCTTTCAAAAAGTAATGGAATGTCCATGATGACAGTTTGATAGCCTTGGTTTACATAGTCTTCCTTTTGTTTGACCATTTGGCTTCTAATTGCAGGATGCATCAATTCATTTAACTGTTGCCTTTTTGTTTCATCACCGAAAACAATTGCTCCGAGCTGTTCACGATTTAGCGTTCCATCTTCTCGCAACACATCTGCACCGAATGTTTGCTGGATCTTATCTAGCAATGGGCTGCCTGGTTCTACAACTTCTCTCGCAATGACATCCGCATCCACAATTGGATATCCTTTTTCACGCAACATATTGGCCACGGTACTTTTTCCGCTCGCTATACTTCCTGTTAATCCAATTATCATATTCATCGCTCCTTATTTCTGGCAAGATGGGCAATAGACAGACGTTCTGCCCGCAATTTGTTTACTTTTTGTCGGTGTGTCACATTCCAAGCATGTTTTTTTCCCATACATATGCAGCCGATTTTGCATCGTACCTGCGTTGCCATTAACTGAACGGTAATCGGATATCGTACTGCCGCCTGCATCAATACTTTCTTGCAAAACTCGTACGATTTCTTCGAATAATAATATTTTGCGCTTTCTGCTAATCCTTTCGGCAGAACGAGCAGGATGAATTTTCATATGGAATAATGCTTCTGTAGCGTAAATATTACCGCATCCTGAGATCACTTTCCCATCCATAATTACTTCTTTGATCGGTTTTCTTTTATACTTCGGAGTTTCTGCCATCGATAAAAAATGTTCCAGTGCTTCATCAGAAAAAGGTTCTGGTGCCATCTCTAACAAAGGAGGAAAATCTTCTTCAGTCTGCAAAAGGCGCATTTCACCGAATCTTCGTATATCTGAGTAGACTAGTAAACCGCCATCTTCCATTTCTAAAAAGACATGCGCATGTTTGCGAAATTTCTCTTCTGTAATTTCATCAGGAGAATTTACGACAAACCAAGCGCCCGTCATGCCAAGATGGCTGACGAGCAAGTATGGTTGATTTTCTTTCATCAAATGAAAATAAATATATTTACTGCGACGCACAATTTTCTCGATTTGCATATTTTCCATACCGTGAAGAAAGTCGTCTACAGATTTCCCTTTAATAATCGTTTCTTTTCCAGCTGTTTTAGAAGTGACGACGGTATCCGATACAGATAGTTGCTTCACCGTCCGTCCTTCCACGAGTGGCGCAAGATCTCGCACCACTCCTTCTACTTCCGGTAGTTCTGGCATGTATATCCACTCACTTTGTTTCGTACCAAGACTTGCCATAATTCCAATCGACTTTCAATGGAACGTCAAGTTGGATTGTTTGTTCCATGACTTCCGGTACGATTTCTTTTAATTTTTCCAGTTCGTCCAAAGGTGCTTCAAAGATTAATTCATCATGCACTTGAAGGAGCATTCGTGCTTGCATATTTTCTTTTTCGAGTCTGGCATCCATATCGATCATTGCTTGCTTAATGATGTCTGCTGCAGTCCCTTGAATCGGCGTGTTCATCGCTGTACGTTCAGCAAAGCCACGCAAGTTGAAATTGGAACTTGTAATATCCGGCAAATACCGTCTGCGTTTCAAAAGTGTCGTTACATAGCCTTTTAGCTTGGCATCCGTAATACTGTCATCCATGTATTGCTTGACGCCTGGGAAGCTCGCCAAATACGTATCGATAAATTCCCCTGCTTCTTTACGAGTAATATTTAAACTTTGTGATAATCCATAATCACTGATTCCATAGACAATACCAAAGTTGACGGCTTTTGCTGCGCGACGCATATTGCTATCGACTTCTTCTTGCTTGACACCAAAAACATCCATTGCGGTTTTCGTATGAATATCCGCACCTTGCCGGAATGCTTCAATCAATTTTTCATCTTGCGAAATATGTGCAAGTACACGCAATTCAATTTGTGAATAGTCGGCCGCAAACATAATCCATTCTGTTTCTGATGGAATGAATGCCGCACGTATTTTACGTCCTTCTTCTAAACGGATCGGGATGTTCTGCAAGTTCGGATTGATCGAGCTCAATCTCCCCGTCTGTGTTAAAGCCTGTTGGAAACGTGTGTGGATCTTTCCGTCTTCATGGATCTCTTTCGTTAGTCCTTCAATATATGTTGAATTTAATTTACCAAGCTGTCGATATAATAAAATATGTTGAATGATTTCATGTTCACTTTCAAGCTTCTCTAGCACATCCGCAGCTGTTGAGTAACCTGTCTTTGTTTTCTTGATCGGAGTTAAACCGATTTTCTCAAACAGAATAACGCCCAGCTGTTTAGGCGAGTTGATATTGAATTTCTCACCAGCCATTTCGTAAATCGTCTTCTCAATGACTGCGAGACGTTCCGATAGCTGTTCTCCGATCGTTGCTAGCACATCCACATCCGTTTTCACACCGGTTACTTCCATTTTACCTAGGATCTTTGCCAAAGGTAGTTCCAAGTCATGGAACAAGTCTTGCTGTTCATTGTCTTCTAACTGTTTTGTGACGATTGGGAACAGTTCCCACACTGCATGTGCTTTTCGCGCGGTATGGATGGCAAGTTGTTCAGATGCCGGTACAGTCCGTTTAGCACCTTTGCCATAGACTGCTTCATCGCTTTCTACACCATGGTAGCCAAATGAACGTGCGATTTCAGAGACTTCATTCGTTGAAAATGAAGGATTGACGATGTACGCCGCCAGCATGAGATCGAATTCTGCACCGTTTAGTTCCATGCCAAGTCGTGCAATCGCTGCATAGGCTGATTTAGAATCCGAAACGTATTTACGAGTAGCATGATCAGAGATCCAGTTCTTAAAGAGATCAGAGGATGTAGCTAATTCTATAGAAAGAAAGTACGTATCTGTTTCATTCGATAGTCCAATACCTAAAATATCTTCGGATAAATAATTATCCCCATCTATTTCGACATGTAGAGACATCGTATCCGTCAGCATCGCTGAAGTAATTTCTTCTACAGTGTGAACGGCAATTTCTTCTAGTGGTTGAACTTCGATAGGTGCATCCATCTTTTCAAGTAATGATTTAAATTGTAACTCTTTATAAAGCTGGATAACTTCTTCTTCATTACGACCCGCATAGTCCAAATCGTTCAATGACACCGTAATCGGCGCATGTACTTCAATCGTCGCAAGTTCTTTACTCATGAATGCTTGATCTTTATTATTCACAAGATTTTCTTTCATTTTCTTTGCGGTGATTTGATCAATCGATTCATAGACTTTTTCGACGGAACCGTATTCCTTCAATAATTTCAATGCCGTCTTTTCACCAATTCCAGGCACGCCGGGGATATTATCAGATGCATCGCCCATCAAACCTTTCATATCGATGATTTGTAACGGTGCAATTCCGTATTTTTCTTCGATATGCGCTGGTGTGTATTTTTCGAGATCGGTAATACCTTTTCTTGTAATACATACTGTCGTCTGATCATTCGCAAGTTGTGTTAAGTCTTTATCACCTGAGATGATGACAACTTCTGCTTCAGCATCACTGCACTCCCTGCTCAATGTACCGATAATGTCGTCCGCTTCATACAAGTCAAGTTCATACTGTGTAATTCCGAATGCTTCAATGAGTTTACGAATGTACGGGAATTGTTCCGATAACTCTGGTGGGGTTTTTTGACGTCCACCTTTATATTCCGTATACGTACTGTGGCGGAATGTCGTTTTCCCTGCATCCCACGCCACAATCACATGCGTCGGTTCTTCATTGGCTAAGATAGTCTCCAACATCATCGTAAAACCGTATACCGCATTTGTATGAACACCTTTTTCATTCGTTAATAAAGGTAAAGCAAAAAATGCACGGTATGCTAAGCTGTTTCCATCCAATAAGACGACTTTCTGTTTTGTCAAAATTCATCCCACTCCTTCATGTTCGTCACTATAAAAAAACGTCATTTTCATTTAGTTTACCACGTTTGGCAACTCTAATGAAAATGACGCACTTATGATTACTCCATATTGCCTGTTAATAGCTTGGCATACGGTGAATCTGCCGGAAGAATGATCATCGTTTCATCATTCACGACTTTTGTATAAGACTGAAGTGTTCTATACAGTTTATAAAACTCAGGATCTTTTGCATACGCGTTGTTATAGATTTTTGCAGCTTCTGCTTCACCTTGCGCCGTTACAATTGCTGCTTCTTTTTTTGCTTTTGCTAGCATTTCTTGCACTTCACGATCTGTTTCTGCTTCAATCTTCTGCTTCTCTGCATCCCCTTCTGAGAGGTATGATTGAGCAGTCGAATCACGTTCTGAAATCATCCGTGTATAGATCGATTGTTCGTTTTCTTCCGGTAAGTCGATGCGCTTCATACGGACATCCACTACTTTGATTCCGTAGTTGCCATCATCCAAGAATTTATTTACTTTTGCTGTGACATCGTCATTTAAACTTCCGCGAGAAGAATCTTCGTCATTGACAACATTGACGTAATCTAGACGTCCCATTTCATTTCGTACAACAGAGTAAATAAACTCTTCCATTCTCGCTTCCGCATTGACGATATTACGTGCGTTCGAAATCATTTTTGCTGGATCTGTAATATGCCATATTGCATAATTATCAATGATGATCCGCTTCTTATCTTTTGTATTGATTTCAGCTTCTGACACGTTAGAAGTCATACGGTTTTTCGGCAATGTACTAACACTTTGAATGAACGGTATTTTCATATTCATACCAGGTTTTTCGATAATTCGTGTAATCTCACCAAACTGACGGACGACACGGTACTCATTCTCTTTTACGATAAATAAGTTGGATAACAGAATAACAAGAATCGCAAAAACTACTGTTAGCGAGATAATGAGTTTCGTATACTTTTTCATATCAAATGCTTTTTTCGGTCGCATCTGTGTAACTTTAGGATCTGATTCCGGCCCTGGCTTCTGTGCACTTCTTTTTTGATCAGTTTCCCCCATCTTCTTGAGGGCATCTTCTATCTTTTTGAAAGGGTTTTGTTCGTTACTCATGAAGCTTTCCCTCCTTTTTCAGCTGACGTATCCTTTTCTTCAGTAACCGGCGGCTGATCTTTTTGCAATTGCTGGAGTGGTAAGTACTTCATCGTTTCTCCGCTATCATTCATAATATAAAGATTCGCTTTAGGAAGAACTTGCTCCAATGTCTCTAGAATCAGACGCTCACGTGTGATGTCTTTACTTTTTGCATATTCATTATACAAATCGGTGAATACCGCTACATCACCACGTGCTTGTTCAATACGCGCAGTCTTTTTCCCTTGTGCTTGTGATTTGATCGCATCACGTTCACCAATTGCTTCTTTCGTTCTCTGGTTTTCATATTTCTTCGCTTCGTTAATTTTTGTATTCTTCGTTTCACGCGCATCCGTTACAGCGGTAAATGCCGCACGTACTTCTGCGTTCGGTAATTCAACGTCTTGCAATTTTACGCCTTGTACTGCGACACCGATATCATATTTCTCTACTAAACTAGTCAATAAATCACGTGTCTTCGCTTCAATTTCAGCTTTTCCGTCCGTTAACGCGGCATCGATTGTGGAACTACCGATAACAGAACGAATAGAAGCAGATGCTGCATCTCTTAAGATTTCAATAGGATCTTCTGCATTGAATAAATACTTCTTCGGATCCACAATACGCCATTGTACTGTTAGATCGGTCAGAACGATATATTCATCACCTGTAATCATCTTCGTTTCCTTATCTACGATTTCACCCGATTTATCTTGCTTGTAACCGAAATGGATACTATACGTTTCCTTGGATAAAATCTCTGTTTTTTGAATCGGCCACGGCAATTTGAAATGTAGACCTGAGTCCGTTACAGGTGCACCCGCTTGTCCAAATGAAATGACGACAGCTTGTTCAGACTCGTCAACTGTGTACCATGTAGTAAAGACGATCAACAAAAGTAATAATCCAGTGATAAACAAACCGATTGTCACTAGGATCCTTTTTGTGCTCATATCTGTTCCCCCTTTTCTATGTATAACTACTGTACGGAACAGTAGTCAAATAAGTTTCAACTTTCTTTACTACTGTTGTTCATGGATAGGCAAGTGTATGCGGAAAACCGTGCCGACACCGACTTCACTTTCTACTGTGACGATTCCATGATGTGCTTCCACTATGTGTTTAACAATTGCCAGACCTAGCCCTGTCCCGCCTGACTCTCTACTTCTAGCGCGATCTACACGATAAAAACGTTCAAATAAACGTGGTAATTCTGATGGCATGATACCTATTCCTTGATCGCGAACCGTAATTTCCACGTACTCCTCTACTTCTTCCACCAAAACTGTCACTATCGTTTCTTCTTGTGAATAGGCAATCGCATTATTTAATAAATTCACCATCACTTGTACTAAACGATCATGATCGGCAGGAATCATTACTTGTTGCGGAATATGCAAATCGATACGCATATCTTTTTCCTGAACTTTTGCTTGTACAATTTTGATGGATTGCTGAACAACGTCAACCAAATCGACAGGTTTTCGTGTAATTTCAAAACTGCCTCGTTCCATGCTGGACAAGCGCAATAAATCCTCGATCAATAATTGCAAACGATTACTTTCTTTATACATGATCTCCAGGAATTCACGTTTGGTAACAGGATCTTCTACCGCTCCGTCTAGCAACATTTCTGAAAAACCTTTAATAGACGTAACAGGTGTTTTGAGTTCATGAGAGACATTAGCCACAAAATCTTTGCGCACTTGCTCAAGTCGAACTAGCTCTGTAATATCATGCATAATAATCACAATTCCGAGCCAGTTACCATTCTCACCAATTACAGGAGCTCCATATACTTCTAAATGACAAATACCTTCCTCAAGCAATACTTTCGATTGGAATGTACGCACTTCTTCCGTCAAGAAAATCTTTTCAATTTCAATTTCAATATCTGAAGGTAATCCAATATCTTTAAATGTTTTCCCCATCAGTTCTTCACCGTCACGATGAAAAGTTTCTTCAAACACGCGATTGACTAAGTTCACTGCGCCATGTCTGCCGAACATCAGGAGACTACTGCCAATGCTACTAACCAATGTTTTTAAGCGCTCCTGCTCCATTGCACGAAGCGCAAAGTTGCCTTGTAGTTTCTGTGCGACTGTATTGATTGAATTCGTCAGTTGGTAGTTCATCTCACTGTCTTCATTATTTGCTCTTGCCAAGTAATTCCCCTGCGCCAACTGATGCGCAACACCCATGAAGTGGTCAATCGGTTGAACATACTGTTGAATAATCTTCGCCAACACGAACATCATGACTATAAACACTAGGACGAGCGTGAACAGTAAGTAGACCCAATACGTTTGTTGTATGCCCGCATCCACATTTTCTCCGAATAAATGAAAAAATTGTCCTAAGATAATTCCTAGCACAATTAACAGAATGGATAAAATGACCGCGGAAGCCGTTAAGAGTTTTGTATAATAGTTCTTCATCTAGTTTTGCTCCCCGAACTTGTAGCCAACGCCTCTCATTGTTTTGATATAGCGCGGCTTTCTCGTATTTTCTTCGATTTTATCGCGCAGATGACTAACATGTACGTCGACAATTCGTGTATCTCCCGCAAAGTCATAATTCCAGACAGCTTGAAGTAGCTGATCTCGAGTGAATACGCGATGTGGATTCTTCATAAAATAAACGAGCAACTCAAATTCTTTCGGCGTGAACTCGAGTAGTTGGTTATCTAAATAGACTTCCATGCGTTCAGGATAGACTGTCAATTGACCCGCTATCAATTTCTTTTCCACTGTATTCTTACGTTCTCCTGTTCGCCTCAAAACTGCACGTACTCTAGCTGCCACTTCACGGGGACTGAAAGGTTTAGTCATATAATCATCGGCGCCCATTTCAAGTCCAATGATTTTATCCATTTCTTCTCCTTTGGCGGTTAACATAATGATGGGTGTTTCAATGTCTTGTTTTCTCAACATACGGCAGACTTCTAAACCGTCTATTTTGGGCAACATTAAATCCAAAATAATCAAATCGGGGTGTTCATCCAACACTTTTTCTATCGCTTCTTCTCCATCATTCGCAAGTACCGTTACGAAGTTTGCTTGTTGCAATGTAAATTCAATCAGCTTTTGAATGGATTGCTCATCTTCTACAATCAAAATCTTTTGTTGTTTAGTTTCCATCCGCAAGTTCCTGTGTCTGGCTTTGTTTAGAAGGAAGCTTTTGTGGGGCGATGACCACTATTTCTCCACTCATTACTCGCTCACCTTCTTGATCCGTTGCATCCACTTGAATCGTTACTTGGTTCATTGCAACGTCAAGCTTCGTAACTTCTAGGACGAATTCTACAATAGCATAGTGGTAGACCGGTTTAGGGAAATGCAATTGTTGGTTAATGATATGTGCACCTGGTCCCGGCATGTGTTTGGAAATAGCCGCCGTAACAATCCCGGTCAACATGATAGGCGGTACAATCGGCTGTCCATATATCGTCTCCGCTGCATAATCATGTTGTAAATAAAGCGGATTCGCATCGTTTGTCAATCCTAGATACAGCATTAAATCTTTATCCTCGATCTTTTCGGTCAAATGTAGCCTCTCACCTAGATCTAACTCCGTTATATCTTTTCCTATAGCCTTACGTTTGCTTTTCAACAAATAATCTCCTCCTCTATTTCTTCAATCTTCAATGAAAAAGCTGAAAATTACTTCAATAAGTAAATTATAACAATCCGTTCTTCAAAAATCGAGTTAACACGAAAAAAGATCGAACAGCCAAATAGCCGTTCGATCTTCAACCTATACGCTTACACTAGAACACTCATTACAGTACGTACAGAATCAGCAGACTTTTGAAGTCCAATCTTCTCATCGTCAGTTAATTCAAGTTCTATGATTCTTTCAATACCGCCTGCACCTAGAACAGTCGGTACGCCTAGATAAATGCCATTCATGCCATATTCGCCTTCTAAGAATGCGATAGATGGCAATACACGTTTTTGATCTTTCAAAATAGCTTCTGTCATTTCAACTAACGCAGCGGCTGGCGCATAATACGCAGACCCATTGCCTAACAAGTTGACGATTTCAGCTCCACCTTTACGCGTACGATTCACAATTTCTTCTAAGCGACCAGCTGAGATCAAGTTTTCTAATGGTACACCACCAGCAGTAGAATAACGTACTAGAGGTACCATATCGTCTCCGTGCCCACCCAATACGAAGCCCGTCACGTCTTTTACCGACAGGTTTAATTCCTGCGCGACAAACGTACGGAAACGAGCCGTATCAAGTACACCCGATTGACCGATTACACGTTCTTTAGGGAATCCTGATTCTTTGTAGACTGTATACGTCATCGCATCAACCGGATTCGTCAAGACGATGATTTTCGTGTCAGGAGAATACTTCACAATTTCAGCTGTTACGGATTTCATTACTTTTTGATTTGTCTGTACTAAGTCGTCACGGCTCATTCCAGGTTTACGCGCAATACCTGCAGTAATTACCACTACATCAGAATCTTTCGTATCTTCGTAATTGGATGTACCAATGATGTTGGCATCAAACCCTTGAACCGGACCAGCTTCCAACATGTCCAATGCTTTGCCTTTCGTAGGATTTTCCATAGCTGGAATATCTACGATGACGACATCACATAATTCTTTTTGAGCTAAAAGGAATGCAGTTGTTGCTCCAGTAAAACCAGATCCGATAACCGATACTTTTTTACGCTTCAATGACATGCAAAACTCTCCTTTGTCAGAACAATATAGTAGAAAGAGGAGGATTTTCATCCCCCTCTCGTTTACTTCTTATAGGTTTTTGATTAATTCGTCAGCGAATCCAGAAGTGCTTACTTCTTCTGCATTGTCCATTAGACGTGCGAAGTCGTATGTCACTACTTTAGATGCGATAGACTTTTCGATAGAAGCAGTGATTAGATCAGCTGCTTCAGTCCAGCCAAGGTGTTGAAGCATCATAGTGCCTGATAGCAATAGGGATGAAGGGTTAACTTTATCCAGTCCTGCATATTTAGGTGCTGTACCATGAGTCGCTTCAAAGATTGCATGACCTGTTTCGTAGTTAATGTTCGCTCCCGGAGCAATTCCGATTCCGCCTACTTGTGCAGCAAGAGCATCAGAAATATAGTCTCCGTTCAAGTTCATTGTAGCTACTACGTCGAACTCTTTAGGACGAGTAAGGATTTGTTGCAAGAAGATATCAGCAATTGCATCTTTAACGATGATTTTGCCAGCAGCTTCTGCATCAGATTGTGCTTTGTTCGCAGCATCTGTTCCTTCTGCGTCTTTAATGCGGTCATATTGCTTCCAAGTGAATACTTTGTCGCCGAATTCTTCTTCAGCTAACTCGTAAGCCCAGCTTGCGAATGCGCCTTCTGTGAACTTCATAATGTTACCTTTGTGTACAATTGTTAGAGACTTGCGTCCTTCTTCAATTGTATAGTTCATTGCAGCACGTACTAAACGCTTCGTACCTTCTTCAGAAATTGGTTTGATACCAAGACCAGAAGTTTCAGGGAAACGAATATTTTTAACACCTAATTCAGTTTGAAGGAAGTTAACTAATTTTTTCGCTTCGTCAGAACCTTTTTGGTACTCGATCCCAGCATAGATATCTTCAGTGTTTTCACGGAAAATAACCATGTCACAATCCTCAGGACGTTTCACGGGTGAAGGTACTCCTTCGAAATAACGAACCGGACGCAAGCAAGTGTAAAGATCTAGTTCTTGACGTAGTGCTACGTTCAATGAACGGAATCCTCCACCGATCGGCGTAGTAAGTGGCCCTTTAATCGCAATTAGATATTCTTCAATTGTGTCAAGAGTTTCTTTTGGAAGCCAGTCACCAGTTTCGTTGAATGCCTTTTCTCCTGCAAGAACTTCTAACCAATTAATCTTCTTTTTTCCGTCATAAGCTTTTTCAACAGCTGCTTCGATTACGCGTGAAGCTGCATGCCAAATATCCGGACCTGTGCCATCGCCTATAATGAAAGGAATCGTTGCGTGATCTGGGACGTTTAAAACACCGTTAGTTACTGTAATCTTTCCATCATTAGCCATTATTGATATCCTCCTGAGTTCAAAATCAGTGGGCCGGTATACGAGATACCGCCCCACGAATTTACTTTTTTTTATCGTTCATTGATTGGAACATACTTCTGCATGCCTGGTCCAACGTATTCTGCACGTGGGCGGATCAAGCGGTTGTTTTCGTATTGTTCTAGGATATGTGCAATCCATCCTGAAAAACGAGAAACTGCAAAAATAGGTGTGAAAATATCATGATCGATGTCTAATGAATGATATACCGAAGCGGAGTAGAAATCAACATTTGGAGGCAATTTCTTTTCTCCAGTGACAATTGCTTCGATTTGTTCAGACATATTGTACCACTTTTCTTCACCGCGAAGAGTAGTCAATCGCTTAGACATTTCACGTAAGTGCTTCGCACGTGGATCACCTTGACGGTATACACGGTGTCCGAAGCCCATGATTTTTTCTTTGTTAGCAAGCTTTTCACGAATATATGAATCGACCTTATCTTCATCGCCGATTTCCATTAGCATATTCATAACCGCTTCGTTTGCACCGCCGTGTAATGGACCTTTAAGAGCGCCAATTGCAGCAGTTACGCCAGAATACATATCAGATAGAGTCGCTACACAAACACGCGCAGTGAACGTAGATGCGTTCAACTCATGGTCTGCGTGTAGTACAAGTGCTTTATTGAATGCTTCTTCAGCGATATCAGCAGGCTCTTCCCCAGAAAGCATGTAAAGGAAGTTTGCCGCATAGCTTAAACCTTTTTTAGGTGCTACTGGCTCTTGTCCTTTTCTGATACGTGCGAATGCAGTAACTACTGTTGCAACTTTAGCCTGAAGCTTAACTGCTTTCTTGTAGTTTTCTTCTGGTGACATATCTTCCGCTTTTTCATCGTATAATCCTAGAAGCGAGATTGCTGTACGAAGTGCTGCCATTGGATGCACTTTGTCGATTGGGTACGTTTTGAAGTGATCAAGAACCCCTTGTGGAATTTCTGCGTTATCTTCTAACTGCTGTTTCAATTCAGCAAGTTCCTTTTCGTTTGGCAAACGTTTGTGCCAAAGTAAGTAAACTACTTCTTCAAAACTAGCATTTTCTGCCAGATCATCGATGCCGTATCCTACGTATGTAAGAGTGTCATCGATAATGGAACTGATTTGAGTTTGTGCTGCCACGATACCTTCCAAACCTTTTGTTGCTGTCATGATATTCGCTCCTTCTTCCCAGTTTGGTCATCTCCCTGAAGCGGAGTGCAGAACGATGACCATCTGCTAATTATATTTTTATCTAAAACGCTTACAATGACCATTATAAGCAACTTTAACGGTTTTGTGAATGGTAAAGATGTTTTTTATTTATTATTACCCGAAAGGAATGGACAAATCCGTATGATATCCATCGACTCCAAGCGCTTCCAAACCTATGCTCGTCAATGGTTGCCGGCTATATTAATCGTGATTTTCCTTATCGTAATCCCACCTATAGGATTTGCGATAGTTTTCGCTTTCTTCACTGCTCCGCTTATGAATTCTTTAATTGCGCTTACAAAACTGCCGGCTTTTCTAGCTGCTTTACTCATAATGGTGGTGCTTGCCTCTTTAGTATACACCTTTCTATTTCTATCAATCAACGGATTGATTTCTGTCATATGGACAATGGAAGATCAATTAGGTGTAATTATCGAAATGATGGATAGCAAAGGCTGGAATTTACATGCCGCCGCAGAACAATTTATTCAATTAAGTCATGAGGCAATGGAAGGGATCATTAGTTTACTGCAAAAAACGTTCCAGCAGATTTTCAGTACATTTTTATTCATTATCGCGTACTTTTTCGCTTTACGAGAAAGTGCCACCAATCGTTTTTGGTTTTTAGTTTACTTCCCTAAAAACTTCAGACAGGTAGCACGCAAGATTTTTGATAGGTCAAGCCGTTTAATGGGGCATTTCTTCTCGGTCCAAATCCGCTTATTCTTCATGACCTTTATATTGATGGTGATCGGTTTTTGGCTACTTGATTTTGAATCATTCTTAACAAAAGCATTCTTAATATCGTTAGTTGACAGTATTCCATTCCTTGGAATAGGACTAGTATTTCTTCCGATGATTGCTTTTTCTTTCTATATTGATGATATACACATCGCGATCGGCTTATTGGTCCTATACATCGTACTACTCGTCAGTCGTCAGATGGTTGAATCACTTCTTTGGGCACACGCATTTAAATTGCGAACCGTACACTCCTTCATTATTACCGCTTGTGCAGTGTATTTATTCGGGTTATACGGTATCATGTTTTTACCTTTTTTCTTATTTATCGCATTGAAAGTTAAAGAACATCCGACATTTACATAACTCGGATTTGGCCATTACGTATTTTATTGTAAATCCATTTGACGATAAACGGATACAAAATTTTACGTGGACCACTGAACAATAATAATAGTCCTGCAATATCTGTTATGAAACCTGGCATTAATAATAATAAACCACCCAGTAAAATACACACACTGTCGACTAGCGCTTTACCAGGCGTTTCTCTATTGGCCATACGAAACTGTAAATCGCGCCATGCACGCAAACCTTGTTTCTTGGCTAGGTAAGCACCGCCGATACCGGTCGCGATAATAATTAAAATTGTCGGCATGATCCCAAGTGTTTTACCCGAAAACATTAATAATGCCAGTTCAGAAGTTGGCACAATGATGAATAATGCTAGTAACCATTTCATATAGGAACCTCCAAAAAAGACCGCTCTCTCTTTACGAGAAGCGGTCTATATATTTTTATTACAATACTTTTGCGTGACCGTTGTAGATTACACCGCTCGCTGCATCCATTGTAATGTCACTGCCATTCTTAATAACCGATGTAATGTTTTCAGCACCTACGATTACAGGTATACCTAGACTCAAACCAACAACTGCTGCGTGGCTAGTTAGTCCCCCTGTTTCGGTGATGATGCCTGCGCATCGCTCAAGAGCAGCAAACATATCACGATCTGTAGAATGCGTGACAATGATGTCACCATCTTTGATTTGTGTTAATGCTTCTTGTGAGTTCTTGATAATCTTCGCTTTACCGAAGGCGACGTTTTTGCCGATACCTTGGCCGCGACCAATTAAATCCCCAATAACGTGTAATTTCATCAAGTTAGTTGTACCCGCTTTACCGACCGGTACACCTGCAGTGATGATCACTACATCGCCATGAGTGACATATTGGTGTTTAACACTTTCTTCGACTGATTCCTGAAGAATACCGTCGATGTCGAGTGCTTTCTTTCCAACGATTGGATAAACACCCCAAACAAGTGTCAGTTTATTGGAAATCACTTCTGAACGTGTTACCGCAATAATAGGAACACCCGGACGGTACTTCGCGATCATTGTTGCAGTTTGACCACTTTCCGTTGGTGCCAAAATTGCTTTAACATTCAAGTTAAGAGCTGTATAAGAAGCAGCTTGTCCAATTGCTTCTGTAAGATTCCCTTCTTTTTCTCTCGTTCTTGTGGAAACGACAGAATGGAAGTCCATGGATTCTTCAGTAGACAAAGCAATTTTGCACATTACTTTTACAGATTCGACGGGGTACATCCCAGCAGCTGTTTCACCAGAAAGCATGACAGCATCTGAACCGTCTAAAATCGCGTTGGCCACATCACTTGCTTCAGCACGTGTAGGACGTGGGTTTCTTTGCATAGAATCCAGCATTTGTGTCGCTGTAATAACAGGTTTACCATACTGGTTACATTTACGGATCATCATTTTTTGTACCAAAGGAACTTCTTCAGCGGGAATTTCTACTCCTAGATCTCCACGCGCAACCATTAGGCCATCAGACAATTGAAGAATTTCGTCTAGATTGTCTACGCCTTCCTGATTTTCAATCTTTGGTACAATATGGATATGTCCACCATTGTTATTTTCAAGTAATTCACGGATTTGAATAACATCAGTTGCACGACGCACGAATGAAGCTGCGATAAAATCAACGCCCTGCTCAATACCGAACAAGATATCCTCTTTATCTTTATCCGTAATTCCTGGCAATTGCACAGATACATTCGGAACGTTGACACCTTTATTATCTTTTAAAGGGCCTGCGTTAATTACTTTTGTATGAATTAATCCTTTTTCGAGATCTTTGCCTGTTACTTCAAGTTCAATCAAGCCGTCGTCTAAAAGTACGAATGAACCGCGATCGACGTCATGGATTAACTGTTCGTACGTAACAGAAAATGTTTCTGCAGTACCGAGTACTTCTTGCATCGAGATATCTACTGCTTGTCCTCTTACCAACTCGATTTGACCTTCTGTCATTTTATGAGTCCGAATTTCAGGGCCTTTTGTATCGAGCAGGATCCCAACTACTTTTTCTTTTTCAGCTGCCGCTTTGCGGATTCTTTCAATACGTATTCTATGCTCTTCTTGGGTGCCATGGGAGAAGTTCAGGCGTGCAACGTTCATCCCTGCGTCAATCAGTTCTAGCAGTCCTTCGTAAGATTCACTTGCTGGACCGATTGTACACACGATTTTTGTCTTTCTCACTACTTATCGCTCCTCTGCGTCATGTCGACTCTGACTAATTAGATGGATAGTGTTTCTGCCAATTCTAATAATGACAAGTCCAACTTTTCTTGTTTAATAAAGACTTCTTCTAAATTATAGTCTACCACTTTATGATTTCTCATTCCAACAGCAGAACTTGTTTTTCCAGACAATAATGTTTCAACCGCTCTTGCTCCGTATTGGCTGGCAATTACCCGGTCACGTGCGGATGGTGAACCACCACGTTGTATATGTCCTAAAATAGAAACTCGGGTTTCGACTCCCGCTTCTTCTTTCAAAATATCTGCCAACTGTGTAGCAGACATTATACCTTCAGCCAGTACAATAATACTGTGTTTTTTTCCACGACTTGTACTTCGCTTAATCCGATTGACAATAGAGTTCACGTCAAACGGCTTCTCGGGTAATATGATGGATTCGGCACCGCCGCCTAGCCCTGCCCATAATGCTAAATCTCCTGCGTCACGACCCATTACTTCAATAATAAATGAACGCTCGTGGGATGTTGCCGTATCCCGGATTTTATCGATGGCTTCGACGACAGTGTTTAGTGCGGTATCGAACCCAATCGTAAATTCCGTACCGGTTATATCATTATCAATCGTAGCAGGTACACAAGCACACGGAACACCCATTTTAACTAATTCGTACGCTCCTCTAAATGAGCCGTCCCCACCAATGACTACCACTCCATCGATACCATGGAGCTTGATTTGTGCAAGAGCTTTCGCGCGACCTTCTTCCGTCATAAACTCCGGGCATCTAGCGGATCGCAGTACAGTTCCACCGCGCTGGATAATATCTCCAACAGAGCCAAGTTGGAATTGCTCAATTTTGCCATCAATCAACCCTTGATAGCCATTGAATACACCAGAAACTTCCAATCCTTCAAAAATTGCTTTTCTGACTACGGAACGAATTGCCGCATTCATTCCCGGTGCATCGCCACCACTTGTTAAGACCGCAATTTTTTTCATGTCGATCCCATCCTTTAATCATGACTTGTATGTACGAGCAAAAGACGCGGTTGCCCGCATCTTTTATTCCGAAAACACGCCAATGCTCCGGAATTTATTGTATCGGTTATCAATCAATTCTTCTGATGATAAATCGCATAATTCCTTCAATGATCTACGTATAGTACAACGGATCTCAATAGCCTGTTTGTTCGCATCACGATGTGCACCACCAAGTACTTCAGGAATGATTTCATCAATGATATTCATATCTTTCAAATCGGGTGCAGTGATTTTCATCGCTTCCGCCGCCTGTTTAGCAAGTGATGGATCTTTCCACAAGATAGAAGCTGCGCCTTCAGGCGAAATTACAGAGTACGTGGAGTTTTCAAGCATATGGATATGATTTGCAACTCCTAGAGCCAACGCACCCCCACTGCCCCCTTCTCCAATAACGATTGAAATCACAGGAACTTTCAAGCCTGCCATTTCAACGAGATTGCGAGCAATCGCTTCACTTTGTCCACGTTCTTCTGCCGCCTTACCAGGATACGCACCTTTCGTATCAATGAAACAGATAATAGGACGATTGAACTTTTCCGCTTGTTTCATCAGACGAAGTGCTTTACGGTACCCTTCAGGATGTGGCATACCGAAGTTGCGTTTAACATTTTCTTTCGTATCTTTACCGCGCTGATGTCCGATAATTGTAATAGGCGTTTCTTCGAATGAAGCAATTCCGCCTATTATGGCTTCGTCATCTCCAAAGTTGCGGTCGCCATGAAACTCAAGGAAGTCTTCAAACAAACGAGTAATATAATCTTTCGTTGTAGGTCTTTCCGGATGCCGAGCTACTTGTACACGATCCCACGGCTCCATGCCTTCATAGATATCTTTTTCTAACTTCGACAGGCGATTTTTCAGATTGACAATTTCAGAAGAAAGATCTACGTCATTCATTGCTGTATACTCTTCTAATTCATTGATTTTTTCACGCAATTTTACGATAGGTTCTTCAAATGCGAGTGTTTTACTCATACAATTTCGATCTCCTTCCGTGCGTGAAGGCTCAGGATTTTATTCATCACTTCAGGCATTTCATTGCGATGAACTACCGCATCCAATTGCCCGTGACTCAATAAAAACTCTGCTGTCTGGAAATCTTCCGGCAGTTTTTCACGTACTGTTTGTTCAATTACGCGACGTCCCGCGAACCCTATTAGAGCTTTTGGCTCTGCCAAGTTGATATCTCCAACTGAAGCGAAACTAGCCGATACGCCACCTGTCGTCGGGTATGTCATAATAGAAATATACAATAAGCCTTTGTTGGCATGTCTTTCAAGGGCTACACTTACTTTAGCCATTTGCATTAGACTAATGACGCCTTCTTGCATACGGGCACCGCCACTTGCCGAGAAGATCAACATAGGAATTCCTAATTCAGTAGCTTTCTCTACAGCTCTTGTGATCTTTTCCCCAACTACCGAACCCATGGAACCCATACGGAAATGCGCATCCATCACAGCAACAGCTACTCGGTTCTCTTGAATGGTTCCGACACCAGTAAGCACGGCTTCGTTGAGTCCAGTTGCTAATGCGTCTTTTTCAACTTTTTCTGTATAAGCAGGGAAATTTAGCGGATTCTCTGTCTTTAAATGATTATCCATTGATTCAAAGCTGCCTTCGTCAAATAAATGATCGATTCGTTCTTGCGCCGTCATTTTATAATGATGCTGACAAGAAGGGCAAACTTTACCGTTCTTCAACAAGTCCTTTGTCAAAATTACATGCTTACACTCGGGACATTTTGTCATGATTCCTTCTGGTACATCTGCTTTACTTTGAGCAGACGGCATTGTATGTTGGTCAACTTTTGGTTTCTTTTTAAATAATTGCTTGATACTCATTCCGTTCCCCTTCTTTCTCCCTCAACTTGATGCATCCATTTTTCATACCAAGTTAAGGCTTTTTCCGTATTACCTGCCATTATTTCGTCCAGCAGTTCATGCACAGTTACTATTTCTTCATCTGTTGCAATAGCTACATCGAAAGAAACGCCACTATACTGTTTCAATAAAAACCAAATTTTCAAGGAGAGTCGATTCTCAGTAGCGACAATAGTTTCGCGCACTATATCTTCACGCAAAAACACAGACTCTTCTTCTCGCAATTTACTTTGCATGCCTTTCCATACAGGCAGCATACGCAGTTCTTCATTTTCTGTAACCGTTGTAATAGCTGCGCGTTCATGAATCATCCTTGTATCAACTACATCTTGGATAGATCGCGCTTGCTGCATAATAAACGTCGAGAGAACTTCCACTAACTGATGTTTTTTGAAATCGGATAGAAATGTTCCTTCGCCTCGTCTTGTTTCAATGAGGCCAAGCAATTCCATACTTCGTAACGCCTCGCGTACTGCCGTTCTGCTTACTTGCAGCTTTTCCGCCAGATGACGTTCAGATGGTAACTTATCGCCATACTCGATTTTTTGTTCGCTAATCAGTAATTGTAGTTCTCCGATAATATCCAAAAAACGCTTGGATGATGATTGTGGATTTTGCATGAGGAGAACTCCTTTTTCGTTCCATAAACAGAGTGGTCTGACCACCCTGCATACTAGCATACAAAAAAGTCGGCACTACGTAAAGCAATATCTTGAAATTACAAGTGTTTTTATTTCGTCATTTTTCGTACCGACTGAACGCTCGCTTAGTAAAAAGTCGAAGTATAGTCCATCATGGCGCAGATTGCGTCATGATGGACTATACAAGATTTTGCTCCTACACTTTTCAGTCTCCCGAAAGACTCAGCGACGCTAATTGCTCGACAATGAGTTGAACAGATTGATTACGAAAATCGATGCTACCCGACACTTGAACAAACGCTTCTTCTTTTAACTGGACGCTGATCTGTGCATATTGTTTCGGAAATACTGTACACGATATTTCTTCCGTCTCGTCTTGTATCGTTAGAAAAGCCATGGCTTCCCCCTTTTTAGTACGAATACGTTTGATCGATAAGATGATTCCTATACACGTTGCTTTCGTTCCTCGGTTCAGAGAAAACAGTGACGCGATCGATGGGATGTGACTCGATGCAGTTCTTTTTAATTGTTCCACGGGATGTTCGGATAAATAAAACCCTAACGTATCATGTTCAAAACCAAGCTTCGTCATCTGATCCATTGTGCCGCCTGGTGTATATTTGGGTTGGGAATTAAATTGAAATTGATCACTTAATGCATCATCTCCTATGAAGAGTGCATGGGAATGAGCGGCATCTATTGAAGCAAGAAGAACTGAGCGTTTTTGATTAAAGTCGTCAAGTGCACCTGCTTTAATTAACGGGATGATGGCTTTTTCAGAAAAATGATCGGCTCCTAGTGAGATGGCCATGTCAAACATCGATGACCAACTCCCCTTTTCCCGAGCAGCCGCCAATTGCTGATAAAATGCGAAAGTAACTCCTTTAATTGCGCCTAAACCGAGACGAATCGCATGTCCTTCCACTGTATGTGAATAACGGCTAGTCTTGACAGATGGCGGTAGTATCGGGATACCTTTTGCTTTCATTTCACGAATTACTTCCATCATCTTGTCTTTGCTACCAGTTAATGAGGAAAGGAATGCTGCATAAAAGTAAGTAGGTTCATTTGCTTTAAAAAATGCCAATCGATAGGAAATCATTGAATAGGCTACCGCATGGCTTTTCGGAAATCCATAATCCGCGAATTTAACAATTAAGTTGTATACATTATTCGCTTTGATTTGATCAAACCCTTTTTTACTTGCCCCCGCAATAAAGTGTTGCCGTTCCTCTTCTAATACTTGCTGATTTTTCTTACTGATTGCCCGTCTTAGAAGATCCGCTTCTGCCATCGTAAAACCGGCAATTTCCACCGCAAGTTTCATGATCTGTTCTTGATAAATGATGATACCGTATGTCTCCGAGAGAATAGGTTCTAGCTCTGGTATGTCGTAGACAGTTGGCTCTTGTCCATTTTTCCGACGACTATACAGCGGGATGAACTCCATAGGACCCGGTCGATATAACGCGTTCACTGAGTATACATCTTTGAAATTATCCGGTTGTATAGTCTTTAACGCACGCCGCATGCCGGGCGATTCAAATTGGAAGATTCCTGTTGTGTCACCATTTTTAAATACTCTGTACGTTGCCTGATCATCGAGTGGAATGCATTCGAAATCAATAATCTGCTTTTTATTGTATTGAATCATTGCACGGATTCTGTCGAGTAGCGTTAAATTACGCAAACCTAGAAAGTCCATTTTCAATAAACCGACTTCTTCCACGTCTTTCATTGCCCACTGTGTCAGGAATACTTCATCTGAACCTATCTGCAACGGAACGTAATGTACGAGGGGATTCGCTGCAAGGACGACACCAGCTGCATGCGTCGATGCATTTCTCGGTAAATCTTCCAAGCGTTCCGCAGCTTGCCGCCACAGCTCTCTACGTGGCTCCACTTGAATCCAGTCACGTAGTTTCTTTGACTGGATAATCGTTTCTTTGAATGACCGGCCACTATTTAATTCATTGGACATGAATCGAACTTCTTCAGGCGTGAAGTCTAGCACTCTGGCCACGTTTCGTGCGACCGCTTTCGTTGACAACGTACCGAAAGTGATAATCTGTGCGGCATATTGTTTACCGTATGTACTTGCCACATAATTCACCACTTCTGTTCTGCGATTATCCGCAAAATCGATATCAATATCGGGCATCGTTACACGTTCGGGATTTAAAAAACGTTCAAAAAGCAATCCATATTTGATTGGGTCAACTTCTGTAATCCCGAGAGCGAACGCCACTAAAGAACCTGCAGAAGACCCACGACCAGGGCCGACTAGGATGCCTTCCGTTTTTGCGTAACGCACATAGTCTTCTACTATTAGGAAGTAATCGGTGAAGCCCATCTGATCGATGATGGATAGTTCGTAGCGAAGACGTTGTTCATATTCTTCTGACAGTGACTGGAAACGTGCTTGAAGTCCGTTTCGGCAATTTTGCTCGAGAAGTGAAATAGGCGCTTGACCGTCTGCGACTGGAAACTTTGGCATGAGGAAATCTTCTTTTTGGATAGTCACTACGCACGAATCCATAATGCCTTCTGTTGTCCGTAACCATTCTGGATGATCACCAAACCAATTAACAAGTTCTTCACGTTCTGGTAAATAAGCTTGTCGATAACGATTAGGGGGCTTTTGTGAATCATTCAATTTATAGCCTTTGCGTATGGCTGTCGCGACTTCGTAAGCTTGAAAATCTTCCTTATGAAGAAAGCGCGTTTCTTGACAAGCAGCGATCGGCAATTGACTTTCTTCACTTAATTGAATAATGCTTGCTTCGTCAGTATGCGCTCCTCCACCAGGCCTACCGATTCCAATGAATGTTGAAGCGTTAGAATCTTTTTCTGCCACTAGCTGCAAGACATGTAGATCACGCGCGTTCGCCCATGAGGAATCTGTCATCGCGCATATGATGATGCACCCTTCCCTGTAAGCTTGAAGCCAGTTGAGTGGGAGGTTTTCTTCTTCTCGCGTAGAAATGGCGCTGCTCATTTTCATTAGATTAGAGAAGCCTGTTTCGTTTTGTGCATAAATATAAACAAGTACTTCATGATCTTCGACTTCCAATGTGACGGACAAACCAATTACAGGACGGATGCCGTATTTAGCTAGCATTTTGCTGAACGATCGGACACCATATAGCTTACTATTGACGATAGCAGCAGAAGAAGCCCCTCTTTTTTGCAAAAGAGGAGCCAGTTCATCTAACTTTACAATTCCACGCAGTAAGTCTGCGCCCGTTACGATTTGCGGATACATCAGGTTCATTTCAATCCCTCAGCTCTGCTTAATAGTTTCTGCAAAGTTCTTGCAGTTTGACGATGATTTCATCTACTTCTGTCCATGAATATGCGGAAGCGCCTGAGGCCAGCGGATGACCACCACCATTATGTTGCATCGCTAACGTATTAATGACAGGTCCTTTCGAACGGAGACGGACACGAATTTGATCATTTTCTTCAATAAAGATGATCCAAGCACAAATTCCTTTTACATCGCCAAGTGACCCTACTAATTGCGAAGTCTCTGACACTGTGACATCGAATTGATCCAGAATTTCCTGTGTTAGTTTAATATACGCTGCTCCATTTTCATCGATTGTGAAGTTTTGATACACATAACCTTGTAGATGCAAGATTTTACGATCGACTTCGTACATCCCAGCAAACAACTCGGTGCGATCGAATGGTTGCTTGATCAATGAACTAGCTACTTCGAACGTTTTTTCAGTCGTGCTTTGGAACATAAAACGGCCTGTGTCACCCACGATCCCGGCGAACAGGAAACGTGCTGCTTCCGGAGACATTTCCCATCCGAAGGACGCGTGACCTTCCTCATAAATCGTATAGATCATTTCAGAACAAGAACTCGCGTCTGTATTCACCCAGCGCTCATTACCGTATGGATCTTCATTCGGGTGATGATCGATTTTCAATACATACGCACCTTTATCGTAAAGCGGTCCGTCAATACGGTCCGTGTTTGCAGTATCGGTGACAATAACAAGTGCACCTTCGTAATCTGCTTCAGTTACTGCATCCGGTTTTCCTAAATAACTTAATAGCTCATCATGTTCTCCTGCTGCGAGTACTTGCTTTTTAGGGTAATTCTTTTTGATAAGTTCTTTCAACCCCATTTGCGATCCGTATGCATCCGGGTCCGGTCGGACGTGACGGTGGATGATGATTTTTTCGTATTGTTCAATTGTGTCAATGATTTGTCGTTTCATGTATATTCCCCCAGGTTTCTGTACAAGTATTCGCAATTCCTTTTAAAAGCCGCTACAATGTATAGTGAACCTCGACGCGTAGGCCACAGGTTATTTTTCATGTAATGGAGGCTTTTTTGATGGAAATGGTTAATTTTATTTTTGTATTTGGTATAATCGCTTCCGGCGTATTCTATTTCGTTTTCAAAACGCGCCAATTCCGCACAAGCCCTATGTTTCCCATCCGTAAAAAGATGTATGCAAGCATGGCAGGCACAGCACTTGGTGCGCTATTGATTTTTTTCGGAATCAATCAATTACTTATCTTTGACGGTGCTTTAACATATATCGTGTCCGCTATCTTCATTTTATTCGGTGGCTATGTTGCGATATTTAACTTTAATGCTCAAAAACATTATAAGCAATTCGTAGCTGAAGAACGTGAACTAAACAAAGCTGATGTCAATTGACGTCAGCTTTTTATTTTTCAAAAAGCTGGAACGTCCCCATTGCTTTCGCTACAATACCATCATTTGATATCAGTTCGATTTCTAGCTTGATAAATCGACGGCTCAAGTGAATAATCTTCGGTTCGACTGTGACAGACGCACCAAGTTGTACTTGTTTGATGAAATAGATCGTCACGTTTTCTGGTACACTTTCTCCTCGTTTTTGAAGCTTGATCGCACGACTACCCGCTTCCGTCAAAATCGTTAACATTGCTCCATAGGATAGTGAACCAAATTGATTGGTCATCTGCGGCACAACGGCAAACTCTATTTTTTCAGGTGAATTGGAGATGGCTTTCATTTGATTCTTGACAATATCATCAATTGTTTCGCCTTGCTGTGGTTGACGTTGTGTCATTTGCAATGCTTTTAAGACATCTTGTCGACTGATGATTCCCTCTAAGACTCCGGCATCATTAACGACTGGCATTAAGTCGATACCTTCCCAAATCATACTGTGCCCTGCCGATGCGACACTCATTTTACCGTTAACAGTAATCGGACCAGGCGTCATGACTTTCCCTATGATATCCACATGCGGTTTACTGACGACATCACGAGACGTAATAATTCCTACTAATGTGCCATCGGCTTTTACGACAGGATAAGCGGAGTGTGATGTTTGGTGATTTACTTCATAGAATTGGTCAACTGAATCCTCAGGTGATAACGTGACTGTACTGGCTAGAGGTGTCAAAATATCCTCCACCAATAAAATTTCCTTTTCAATCAGCTGATCATAAATTGCACGATTTAGCATAGTAGCGACTGTGAAAGTATCATAACTTGTTGAAATAACAGGCAAATTCATTTCGTCTGCTAGTTGCTTTACTTCATCAGTCGCATCGAAGCCACCTGTCACGAGAACAGCTGCTCCTGCTTTAATCGCTATTTCATGCGCTTTCAAACGATTTCCAACAATCAACAAACTACCCGCATCAATATAACGAATCATATCCTCGAGTTGCATAGCTCCGACTACAAATTTCGTTAATGTTTTATGTAATCCATCACGTCCACCCAGTACAACACCGTCTACAATGTTGATGACTTCTGCAAATGTCAGACGTTCAATATTTTCTTTTTTCTTTTTCTCGATTCGAATCGTACCTACACGTTCAATCGTGTTTACCAATTTTTGATTTTCCGCTTCTTTTATCGCCCGGTAAGCGGTTCCATCACTGACTTCCAATGCTTTCGCAACTTGTCGTACAGAGATCTTTTCGCCCACTGTCAAGCTTTCTATATAACGCAAAATCTGTTCGTGTTTAGTTGACATGATTTCACCTTTTTCTTCGACCTGATTTAAGGTTTCGGCTTTTAGAATATCATACCATAAGTCCATCAAAAATACGGTCTAGGACGCTAACAATGCGTCTTAGACCGTATTTATTTATTTCTTATTTTATAGCTCGATGGAATCCCCTGGTTGCATTATTTTCACTTCATGATTCGTCACGAGTGATTTGAAGTCTTCAGGCTCCAATTCAATCGGTGGGAACGTATTGAAATGAACAGGAACTGTTAGCTTAGGATTCAGCAACTCGACTGCTTTCGCAGCATCTTTAGGGCCCATCGTGAAATTATCTCCGATAGGTAGGAACGCAACATCAATTCCATCTTCCCCGTACAGTTTCATATCGCTGAATAAGGAGGTGTCCCCTGCATGATAAATAATTTTATCTTCAATCGTCAGTAGTAAACCTGCAGGCATTCCGGTGTAAATAATTTCATTGTCTTCTGTTGTATAAGAAGAACTATGGAAAGCTTGTGTATATTTTACGGTACCGAAATCAAATTCCTTTGCTCCTCCGATATTCATGCCATGTGTTTTCAATCCTTGGAATCCAAGATATACGGCTAATTCATTCGGAGCAACGACTAGGATGTCTTCTCTTTTCGCGATCTCCATCGTATCCCCTACGTGGTCATTATGGCCGTGCGTCAGTAAAATCACGTCTGGCTTTTCGTTTTCTGCCTTTAGATCCGTTAATTTATTCCCTGTAATAAAAGGATCGATTAAAATAGTCTTTCCTTTTGTTTCGATTTTAACGATCGAATGGCCATGATATGAGATTTTCACAACGATCACACTCCTATTTTTTATCACTTATACACTCTATACCTTCTACAACACAGCGTAAAACCCTCTTTTTTGTTATACTAAGCAAAACAGAGGAGGTAACATGTTGATGAACATTCAAAAAGTACAAGATTTCTTAGTAAAACATAATATTGATGCAGCACTTATAACGAATCCAGATAACATATTTTATTTAACAGACTTTCGTAGTGATCCACACGAACGATTACTTGGTGTAGTGGTTTTCCAAGATGCTGATCCTTTCGTTATTTGCCCAGCGATGGAAGTCCCAGATGTAAAAGCAATCGGCTGGCAGCACGAAGCAGTAGGATATAAAGACACAGATAATGCGTTTAAGTTCCTAGAACAAGCCATCAATGAACGTATTCCTGCATTGTCATTACTCGCAATCGAAAAAGAACATTTGACTGTGGATCGATTTGAAATTCTCCAAGAGCGCTTCCCTGCTTTACAATTCGCTAAGTTGGATGACGAATTAGCTAAAAATCGTCTGATTAAAGATGATAGAGAACTTCAGCACTTGCGCAAAGCAGCGGAATTAGCGGATTATGCGATCGAAGTAGGTTGCAATGAAATCGCCGAAGGGAAAACCGAACTGGAAATAGTTCAAGCCGTGGAGCAAGCTGTTAAACAAAAAGGTGCGGAGAAGATGTCGTTTGAAACGATTATTGTGTCGGGCACAAAAACGGCATCACCACATGGTATTCCAGGAGAGAAAAAAATTGAAAAAGGTGATTTCATCTTATTTGATCTCGGTGTGGTCTATAAAGGTTATTGTTCAGACATCACACGGACGATAGCGTTCGGTGAGCCAACAGAGGAAAAGCGTAAAATTTATGAGACCGTTCAGAAAGCACAACAAGCAGCAATTGACATCGTGCGTCCGGGTACGTTAGCAATGGAAGTTGATCTAGCAGCTCGTTCTATTATCGAGGAAGCTGGTTACGGCGAGTTATTCCCACATCGTATCGGGCATGGTCTTGGTATTTCTGTTCATGAGTTCCCTTCTTTAACAGCTACGAATGATATGCCACTTCAAGAGGGTATGGTGTTTACAGTTGAGCCAGGCATTTATGATCCGACAATTACAGGTGTACGGATTGAAGATGATTTGTATGTGACGAAGGATGGCGTTGAGGTATTGACGAAATTCCCTAAGGATTTGAAAGTAGTTAAGTGAGTTAAAGACTGGCAAATGAAATTGAACCGTTAATTTCATTTTATATAAAAAAACTGAAGGCACTCCCTATTGCGGGGATGCCTTCAGTTTTAGGCCGTTACTTTACGTAATGGTCTTTTTTGTTGATTAAACAGTCTCTAGTACGTCTTCAACAGAAACGTGTTCTAGGCCTTGTGCTTCTGCTACTGCTTTGTATGTTACGTTTCCAGCTAGTGTGTTGATTCCTTTACGCAGGACTTCATTGTCTGTACATGCTTTTTTAACGCCTTTATTGGCAATTTGAAGAGCGTAAGGAATTGTAACGTTTGTTAGTGCCATTGTAGACGTTTGTGGAACAGCGCCTGGCATATTAGCTACAGCATAGTGAATGACACCGTGTTTTGTATAAGTCGGGTCGTCATGTGTTGTGACGCGGTCGGAAGTTTCAAAGATTCCGCCTTGGTCGATTGCAATGTCAATCACTACAGAGCCGGGGCTCATGGATTTAACCATTTCTTCTGTTACAAGAGTTGGCGCTTTTGCTCCTGGGATTAAAACACAACCGATTACCAAGTCTGCGTCTTTTACTGCGTTAGCGATATTGTATGGGTTAGATACCAACGTTTGAATGTTCTTGCCGAAGATCTCGTCAAGCTGACGAACACGCTCTACGGATAGATCTAAGATCGTTACATGTGCACCGATTCCGATTGCAACACGCGCAGCATTCGTACCTGCTTGTCCCCCACCAATGATTGTTATTTTGCCGCGTGATACGCCAGGTACTCCAGCAAGCAAAATCCCTTTTCCGCCTCTAGTTTTTTCTAAGTATTGTGCACCAATCTGCGTCGCCATGCGTCCCGCAACTTCACTCATCGGTGCCAATAGAGGCAATCCGCCACCTGGTAATTGTACTGTTTCATAAGCAATTGCTGTTACTTTGTTTTCAAGTAGTGCTTTCGTCAATTTTACTTCCGGTGCTAAGTGAAGATACGTAAATAGGATTAATCCTTCACGGAAATACTGATACTCTGATTCTGCAGGTTCTTTAACCTTCAGTACCATATCTGCTGCCCATGCCTCAGCCGCTGTATCGACGATTGTCGCGCCTGCTTCTTTATACTCTTCATCTTGGAAACTTGAACCGATTCCAGCACCCTTTTCAATTACTACTTCGTGGCCAGCCGTTAGTAACGTTAATACACTTGAAGGGGCTATTGCCACTCGGTTTTCATTGTTTTTAATTTCTTTTGGAACACCAATACGCATGCAAAATCCTCCTAGAATTGTAATTTCTTTTCATTCGTTTTTTATTATCTCATTGTCGATTCATGACTATTTAATCTTATCAGAAAATAGCTAGATTTACCTCATTTTTTCAACGTTTTTCCATACAAACTTCATTTTCTAAATTTTTATAAAACATTTCGACAAAAAAGAAGGACTATCATAATCCACGTAGAATAAGAATAGTGTAGAAAGAATTTAACTTTAAGGATGGAGTGGTAATTATGGCACTTACGTACAAAGACATCATCGTAGCCGTGGATGGTTCAGATGAGGCTAAATGGGCTTTCAAGAAAGCGATCGCGATTGCAGATCGTAACGACGCAACTCTTCACTTGATCAATATTATTGATACGCGTTCATATGCGGCAGTTGAAGCATACGATCGTTCAATTGCTGAGCGTGCGCAGAAATATGCTGAAGAATTGTTGACTGACTACCGTAAAGAAGCAGTTGAAGCAGGCGTTGCAAATGTTGAGATTCACGTGGAGTATGGTTCTCCTAAGACATTGATTCCACGCGATATCGCGAAGAAACTTAATGCAGATTTGATTATCTGTGGTGCTACTGGACTTAACCGTGTAGAACGTTTCTTAATCGGAAGTGTTTCCGAGAATATCGTGCGTTCTGCGAAGTGCGATGTACTTGTTGTACGTACGCCTGAACATCTACAAGGCTAATATGTATGTAAAGGCTGTCCGGAAAGTCGTTCATTCGATTTCCTGTGACAGTCTTTTTTCTTCTATAGTTAGATGACGTCATAATACCAAGTTCGTTAAAAATGTCCCGCCTGTCGGTTAACAGGCGGGACATTTTGTATTTATTCAGCTGCTACTTGTAATGCTTCTTCCGGTAGTGGAATGTTAGCGATTCGCACTGTGTCGCGAGCTAGCATGATTTCTTCGTTTGTTGGGATGATAAGTACTTTAACTGGTGAGTGTGGGAAGCTGATGTATGCTTCTTCACCACGGATGTTGTTTAGACTCGGGTCGAAATATACGCCCATGAATTCTAATCCACGCATGACTTTTTCACGAACAATCGTACTGTTCTCGCCAATTCCTGCTGTGAAGATAATGGCATCTACTCCACCCATCCCTGCAGCATATTGTCCAATATGTTGGTGAATACGATCTGTGAATACGTCGAGAGCCAATTGCGCCCGGTCGTTGCCTTGTTCTGCTGCTTCTGTAATATCGCGTAAGTCACTAGAGAATCCACAGATACCAAGTAGTCCGGATTTTTTATTCAGTACATTGACTACTTCTTCGGCTGTTTGGTTCGTACATTCCATCATGTATGGAATGAGCGCAGGGTCAATGTTACCTGAACGCGTGCCCATGATCACGCCTGCTAACGGAGTGAAGCCCATAGACGTGTCCACTGACTTACCGCCTTTAACCGCTGCAATACTAGCACCGTTACCGAGGTGGCAAGAAATAAGACGTGTATCTTCAAGCGGTCTATTTAAAATCTTGGCAGCCCGCTCCGTTACGTATTTATGGCTTGTACCATGGAAGCCGTATTTACGGATTCCGTATTTCTCATAGTACTCATATGGTAACGCGTACAAAAATGATTTCTCAGGCATTGTCTGATGGAAAGCAGTATCGAATATTGCGACTGCTGGTATATTTGGTAACGTTTTCTTAAAAGCCTTTATTCCGACAATATTAGCTGGATTATGCAAAGGTGCAAAGCTTGATATTTCTTCAAGTTTCTCGATTACTTCGTCTGTAATTAACACTGAGTCACTATATAGTTCTCCCCCGTGAACTACTCGATGACCGAGTCCGTCAATTTCATCATAAGAAGAAACGACTCCCTCGCTTAGTAAATGTTCCAATAACATTTCAACAGCCATAGAGTGATCAGTAATATCTAATACTTTTTCGATTTTCTTTTCATCCGTTGCCATTGTGAAAATAGAATTCTCTAATCCAATGCGCTCGAATAATCCCTTAGTAATTTCTTCTTCGTTCGTCATTTCGATCAATTGGAACTTTAAAGAAGAACTTCCCGCATTTATCGATAATATTTTCGGCACAAATACCCACCCCTTAAAATAATTACGTCGTAGAACGTTAAAATTTATTATAGTAGCTAACAATTTTAAAAGCAATTGAATTCGAGTAATTAGCGCTTTCTTTTTGTTCAAATATTCTTGAAATATAAAAAAGAAGGAAGTGTGACGTAACGTCACTCCCCTTCTTCTTCCATCCAAACACTTAATTTATCAAAGAACTTTTGCATGGCCTTTGCATTTCCCAGCTCAGGTATTTTCGCTAACAAAACATCCGGCATGACATAGTTTTCGTTTGGCGGTTGTTGTAACAATAAAATACTTTTTGCAAAACGTTGATCCGCAAATATTGAATCCGGTAATTCAAGCAAACCTCTCAATAATTTATGCTCTTTGACAAAGTTCAGGATAGGTTCGGCCCCTTCAGCCGTCAATAGTTTGGAAGGGACGATGAATAATCCGTAACCACCTGGCTTCACATAGCGCATTGATTGTTCAATATATAAGTAATGTGAAAAAGCATGACCTTCAGATGCCATGAGTTCATACTCCATAGCGACTTCATCATCTGGATAATAGCCTACAGGTATATCACTTACCACTGCATCGACTACATCGATAGGCAATGGACGAAGTGCATCTTGTAAATAAAATGATACTGGTAACTCCAATAAATTCGCAGTTGCAACAGCAATTTGAATCAATACATCATCGATTTCAACTGCGCTGGCAGAAGCGGAACCTTTATATTGATTCATTACAGTGAATAATAAATTCCCCGTTCCTGCAGCAGGATCCAAGAAGGTTACAGGTTGCTTTGTATCCACTAATTTATTGATTAGATAACCTATCAAGAAGCCGATTGTATCAGGCGTCATTTGGTGATGAGCTTGTGTAGACTGCTTTAATCCTTTTAATAAGGCGAGCTGGATACCTTTACGAATTTCTTCCTTATCAGGATCTTGCAAGTCTACTGCCGACGGTTGATCCAACCATTTTTCACTAGCTTCTAACACAGCGTCCAAATATAACCCATCAGTCGCTGCTGCATGGTTGTCGTAATACGTAAACACTTTTTCCATATTGCTCATTCAAAATTCCTCCAAGAAGAAACCCACCTCTTGTTCAGGTGGGTTTTTTAATTAATTCAATTCTTTTACTGCTTTAATCGCTGCATCATAATCGGGGTGGTCAGTTGCTTCGCTCACATACTCTACGTACGCTACTTTGTCGTCGCGATCGACTACAAAAATAGAACGAGTCAATAGACGCAATTCCTCAATCGCTGTACCGAATGCTTTACCGAATGAAAGATCACGATGATCAGAGTACAAATGTAAATTTTCTACCTTCTCATCTTCTTTCCAACGCCCTTGTGCAAACGGAAGATCGCAAGAAATCGTCATGACTTCCACATCATCACCAAGTGACGTTGCTTCATCGTTGAAACGCTTAGTCTGGATAGAACATACACCTGTATCAACAGAAGGCACTACACTGATCAAACGTACTTTACCTTTTGAATCGTCAAGTGTAACAGGATTCAAATCATTCGCAAGCACTGTGAAGCTTGGTGCCTGATCTCCAACTTTCACTTCTGAACCTAACAGATGAACCGGATTATCTTTGAATGTAACTTGTACCATAACTAACCACTCCTTTTAAACTAGTGTACTAAACCGTAGGGTCTTCATGCAACTGATGATGTTCAGGTTCAATGATTTTCTGTATTTCTTTTCTCTCAAATGTTCGTTCATGCACGACAACTGTGTCAGCAAAGACGTCGTGAAGTGCTTTCTTTTGAGGTAAAAACAAAACAAGTAGATAGGGAATCCATAACATTTGTGAAATAAAACGACCGAAACCTTCTCGGAAGATAACAGAACCCCACGTTGCCTTTTCCCCGTTTGATTTCATTACACGAATTCCCATGATCATTTTCCCTACCGTCTGTCCTGCAATTTTCGTCATGATGATAAAATATAACAATAACAAGACAAGTGCCGTTACTTTATACGGGCTAAATAAAAAGGCAGAAGGCTTAGTAATCGCGATATCGAGTACGCGGAATACTGGCTTGACAAAGATGCCGCTAATAGCCGAAATGATCAGCATGTCGATTAAAAATGCCCACAGTCTGATCCAGAATCCTGCATATTTCGGCACGAGCATCTGTTCAAGTCGCATGGTTGGTTGCGTATCCAGCAGTTCATTCGTCATGATTATTTCCCTCCTTGTTATTCACCGTATAAATACATCATGCGTGGCGCCGTATTTTCAGTCAGTAATTTTTTCAAAATTTGTGATTCAACATCTCCATTAAACACGTCATGTGCTTTCATGGAAAGAATAGCTTTCAAATTAGTCGGCATTCCATATTCGAATACTTCCGCTTTTTCTAAGTGATAATCTTCTTTCATCGCGGAAACAACGATTGGCAACTTGCCATAATCATCTGCAAGACCCGCTTCGATTGCTTGACGACCATTCATCACACGTCCGTCCGCAACTTTGCGAACAGCCTTTTCTGACATACCACGTCCATCTACAATAATATCAACGAAACGTTTATACGAATCATCAATCATTTCTTGTAACATCGCACGTTCTTCGGGTTTCATTTCTCTAGTCGGACTCATCATATCTTTATAAGGACCTGACTTGATTGTTGGGAATTCCACACCGTATTTCTCAGCTAATTTACCGTAATTGACAGATTGCATGATGACACCGATAGATCCTGTCAACGTTTCAGGGTGAACATAAATTTTATCGGCTGGTGCTGAGATGTAGTATCCACCTGAAGCCGCCATACCGCCCATCGCTACATAAATCGGAATCTTTTTCGAAGCTTGAATTTCTGTCAGTGCATCGTAAATATCAGATGACTCCAATACGCCTCCACCTGGAGAATTCACCGAAAGTACAATTCCTTTCACGGTTTCATCGTTTGCCAACTCATTCAATTGCGTCATAAATTGTTGATGGTTGTACTCAGCGCCACTGAAAATAGACGCTTCACCCGTATCTTGGATGACTCCATCCACTGTTAACACAGCAATTCTTTCGTTAGCACTTCCTTCTTCTACTACCGTTTCCTGCACTTGCGTTTCCATCAAGTTGATCTCACTAACAAAACTATTCCAGTCTCTAGTGAAAACCCATGACATGGCATTAATACCTACCGATACTACGATCAAAATCGCAGCAACCGCTACGGCTATCCATCTTTTTGCATTCATAAGTAAAGTTCCTCCTTTGTCGACATCTACTTATACGTTCCTCATCGTCCAAATGTTTCATTCATGCTACACTTATTCTATTAACTGAAAAAGGAGACGATTCAAATGACTACCCGACACGTAATTTTTCTTTTCAGCCGTCTTGATGAAGACACTATCCATAAAAGACATTTCGTTGGACAACGACTTAAAAGTGAAGGCTTCAAACTAACCGAAGACCACAGGGAAGCAACGGTCATTATTAGCATCGGAAGCGATGGAACTTTCCTCCAAGCTGTCCGCAAAACTGACTTTCGACAGGATTGTCTGTATCTAGGAGCGTCTGTGAAAGGTGCACATGGTGTATATTGCGATTATAAATATGATGATATCCGCTCACTTGTCGAAACATTACGGCAAGAGACTATTGAAGAACGACATTATCCATTACTTGAAGTAACCATTAATCAACATAAACCATTTTTATGTCTAAATGAATTCAGCATCCGTTCTACTATTATCCGCACATTCGTCATGGACATTTTCATTGATGATCTATTATTTGAAACTTTTCTCGGCGACGGTATGATCATCTCTACACCAACGGGCAGTACTGCTTATAACAAATCCGTTAAAGGTGCTGTGATTGACCCACGACTCCCTTCATTCCAAGTGACTGAACTTGCGTCGGTCAACAACAATCGCTATCGCACACTTGGCACTTCGTTCATCCTCAGTAACGAGAGAACGTTAACACTCAATGTCCAACAAGAAGGTAATGAATTCCCCTCCATTGCGGCAGATAACGAAGCACTCGGTATTAAACAAGTAGAAAAAGTGGAGGCGCGGTTAAGTCATAAAGTGGTTCGCACCGCAAAACTACCAAATAACTCCTTCTTCGAAAAAGTGCAACGTACATTTTTCTGAATCAAAACCAAAAGGACTGGTCAATCGTCGAATTAAAACGACTTTCGGCAGTCCTTTTTCCGTACTAGTAGTGGATCAGTATCATTGATTTTGTTCTTTTTTACGCAATTCAATACGCATGATTTTTCCTGAAGAGGTTTTTGGTAACTCTTCCATAAACTCGATTTTACGTGGATACTTGTAAGGTGCTGTCAACTCTTTCACGTGATTTTGCAATTCCTTTACAAGCTCTTCAGTTGAATCTATAGAATCGTCACGTAGAACAACAAATGCTTTTACAACATTTCCACGTTCTGGATCAGGACTTGCGACAACTGCACATTCACGAACAGCCGGATGTTTAATTAACGCATCTTCCACTTCAAATGGTCCAATTGTATAACCCGAACTTACGATAATATCATCGCCGCGTCCTTCAAACCAGAAATAACCGTCTTCATCCTTTTTCGCGCGGTCACCTGTAATATAATAATCTCCTCTAAATTGCATCTTCGTACGTTCAGGATCATTCAAATACTCTTGGAATAACGCTGGAGTGCTCTTATGAACTGCAATATCTCCAACTTCATTCGCGCCCGCTGGTTTGCCTTCATCGTTGATGACATCGACGATATTGCCCGGCGTCGGTTTGCCCATCGATCCAGGACGCGGTTCCATTCCGATCATTGTACCGACCAGAAGCGTATTTTCTGTTTGGCCGTATCCGTCACGCACATTTAGGGAAAATTGTCTTTCAAAAATATCGATGACTTCACGATTTAATGGTTCCCCAGCTGAAACAGCGCTTTTTAAGGAAGCCAATGAAAACTCATCCAGATTCTTCGCTTTTGCGATAAATCGATATTCAGTTGGTGTACAGCATAAAACATTTACTTTGTACTCATCTAAGAAATGCAAATATTTATCTACGTCGAACTTGCCATTGTAGACAAACCCCGTCGCTCCACTTCCCAGAACTGATAAGAACGGTGTCCATATCCATTTCTGCCAACCTGGTGCTGCAGTAGCCCAAACTATGTCACGTTCTTCAATGCCCAACCAGTTCGGTGCAGTCGTTCTTAAGTGTGCATATCCCCATCCATGAGTATGTACTACGCCTTTTGGCTTGCCTGTCGTCCCAGACGTATACGATAAAAACGCCATATCGTCACTAGCGGTATCGCATGCAGTAAATTCAGATGAAGCATTTTTCTCTTTTTCTGCTAAAGATACTTCTCCTTCTTTTGCTTCACCGATAATATAGACTGTCACTTTGTCTAAGTTATTTACATGTTCTAATTGATCGGTGAATGCGTCGAATGCAATGATCGCTTTTGCATCACTATGTTCGATTCGATATTCAATATCGGAGGAACGCAACATTTCTGAACTAGGGATCACAACAAGTCCTGCTTTAAGTGCACCGATATATGTAACGTATGCTTCAATCATGCGAGGCACCATCACCAATACTACATCACCTTTTTGTAGCCCAGTCGATATCAGTGCATTCGCTGTTCGGTTGGCTGCTTTGATGAGTTCATCGTATGTCACTTCTTGTTGTTGATTTTGCGCGTCTACATAAATTAATGCTTTTCTACCGTCACCCGTTGCATATTTTTCGAATTCCGAAACGATATTATAACGGTCTGGCGCAAGTAGTTCTTCACGGTTCATTTTCATTCCCCCTTTTACTTAATAGTACAAGTATACAAATAGAATCGTAATATTTCAAAATTTTATTTACTATTCACTATTATATTGTTCCGATATGTATAGTATGACGTGTTTTTGGCTTGGAAGTGAGTAAGGCTAAGTTGGGTACGTTAGGGGATTTGCGCTCTAGGCGGACGCGTTCGGGAGGGTGGACGGTGAACCACACCCCTCGCTTCGCTCGCCGGGTGTTTCACCTATCCCACTGATCCTCCCCGAGTCGCCGCCTGCCGCTCCAATCCCTGCAATGTAAGCGGGTGATATCTTTTGTTGCACACTGAAGTTAGGATTGTAATTATTTGAACTAGAACTGGAAATAAAAAAGTTTAAAACACAACAACCCATCACATACTAACGCCAATAAGTTATCAACATCCATCCACTATCAAAGTAGGATGGATGCGGAAGTTGGCGGCGACTCCCTCTTGAAAAGGTGATGATGACAAGGCTTGTCGCATTATTCTATTGACCCAAAAAGAATTTATATGACTAGTAAAGAGAATCGTCTACCTGAAAGTACATACTTTTGTAGATACTGTAAGTAAAGGATAACGCTGCGCTACCAGTTACAGAAACTGTTAATTTAATATGGCATGCACTATGGATCTCCAAGTATCTTATGATGACGAACCCTCCCACATCTCTTAGCGTCATGCGCTGACATTCCTTCGTTCGGTCTATCATAAGTTGGAGGCCGGCGAGATGCTCCCGATGAGGCTCGAGGCCTAATGTACGCCGCTGGTGCCAGCTTCTCCGTGTCATGAATAGAAGTTTCAGAATGCCAACCTCATGCTACTAATTGTAAACAGTGAAGGTCCGCAAGCATTTGCTCACCATCAAATTTCCGCTTTTTTGTACACATGGCATGAAGAACCTTTAGTAATTTGCTACATAACACGACCATCGACTCCTTCTTACGAAGGGGATTTTGAGGTCGTTGCGTATAATACTGATGAAGCTTCATAAAGGCAGGGTTGTTTCTAAGGATTGGATGCATTGCTCTGAATAAAATAGCCCGTAATCGTCTTCGTCCTCGTTTTGATATCTTCTTCATTCCCTTATGTTTACCAGAGGAATTCTCATGTAACGTAAGTCCCGCTAATTTAATTAATTGGCGTGGACTTTCAAAGTCAGTAAAACTTCCAATCTCCGCTAAGAGACCGGAAATAGTTCTACGGGAAATTCCCGGAAATGAAGCGAGATATTCATAATCAGCCGTTTGGACAATTAAGGATTGTATTTCCTCTTCAATCATCGCAAGTTCTTCCTCGAGTAGACGGTATTGGCGAATGAGACATTGTATCTCCCGTTTAGCTCCCCAAGGAGCCACGGTGATGCCAATGGATGTCTGAGCTACCTCAATGACTTTAGCTGCTATTTTAGGTCGCCTTTGCTTCATCTGACTCGCTTTCGCGCATTGATCCGCTAAATCAGCTGTTGTCATATTGACCAGCTCTGCAGGCAACGGGGTTGTCTCCAACACACCTAGAACCATGGCTCCAAAATCTGAGAATACCTCGAATAGCTCAGGGAAGTATTTATCTACCCATCGATGAATTCTGTTTTTCAGAATGGTGCGGTCGTCTATTAAAGTTTGCTCAAGCGTGAAACAGGAACGAATATTTGCTGCTTGATCCCGAAGAAGCTTCGGATATGAGAAACGACCATCTTTCATTAGCCGTGCGATCGTCAGAGCGTCTTTCTTATCGTTTTTGGTTTGCAGATTATCATCTAATTCCTTAACTTTCTTCACATGCATCGGATTGATAACGACCAGTGGTATACCGTAGTCCTCTAGGAAATATGCTGAATTCAACCAGTAATGTCCTGTAGGCTCCACGCCCACTATCACATGCGATTTATCGAATTCTTTCATACCCTCTAGTATTTCTTGATAGAACTGTTCAAACCCTTTACGCGTCTGTTTAACGAGAAATGCTTTTTTCAAAACACGTCCACGTTCATCGACAAAGGTTGCGTAATGATTATGTTTAGCAATGTCGATACCTATCACTAATGTTTGTTCTGTGACTTGATTAATTTTAGTATTTTCTTTAGAATTCATGTGAGTCCTCCTTGGTTATAATTAGGGGTCAAGCCGTCGACGCCTTGACACCCCGAATCATACCAAGGGGACTTTTCTATTTCAATAGGGTTCCACTAACCAAACAGGAATGCTCCCGATGGATCAGCTCGATCAGGTGAGACAACCAAAGGGAGCAAAGCGAACTGGTTGGCTCACCGCGAGCCCATGGGAAAGCGTCCGCCAACTGGAGCTTCCATCCCCATATACACACAAACTCACTTACTACTCTTAAAGCATTGAACTTGAACTTGAGCTTATGCTTAAATCTAAACCAATCCAAAAAAAGAATGCCCCAGAAGCGTTGTGGCTTCTAGGACATCCCATGTCTTACGATTTACTTAGTATAACCGTTCATTTGTGACTGAGCCTGACGCACTAATCGCTTTGTAATTTCTCCGCCGACGGATCCGTTGGCACGCGATGTTGAGTCTGGTCCAAGTTGTACTCCAAATTCAGAAGCAATCTCTTCCTTCATCTGGTTCAAAGCCTGTTGTACTCCTGGTACTAGCAGTTGGTTCGAGTTGTTGTTGTTTGGCATGTCGCTCACCTCCTTGTGACATTAGAATGGTCACTTTTGAAAATATCATGCAAGGAAGGTGATAGGTAATATTTTCTTTACAACAAGTCTTCGAAGTCGTCTTCCGTCTGCTGGCTTGGGATCGTTGTTACACGCTGGCTTGCGACTTCCGCCACCATGTCGTCGAACTTCTGGAAGCTTTCGTAGTACGCGACTTTTTCAACGCGCGGTTTCGTTTTATTGCTTGGTGGCGTGAATACAGTACAGCAATCGTCGTATGGACGGATAGAAATATCGTATGTTCCGATTTTTTGAGCGATCTCAATAATGTCCAATTTATCCATTGCGATAAGTGGTCGTAGGACAGGTGTATTCGTTACTTCATTGATAGCGGTCAAACTCTCGAGTGTCTGACTTGCTACTTGTCCAAGACTGTCGCCTGTGATCAATCCAAGCGAATTCGTGTCTTGACGTACTTGATCCGCGACTTTCATCATCATTCTTCTCGTAGTGGTCATCGACAAGTTGCTCGGTACTTGTTTCACAATCGCCTGCTGCAGGTCAGTGAAAGGAATGACGTGCAATCGAATGACTGCACCGAATTTCGCTAGTTGTCGGACGATGTCTTCTACTTTTTCTATTGCCAAATCACTTGTGAATGGAGGAGACGCAAAGTGAACTGCGTCGAAGGAGACGCCACGCTTCATCATCATATAGCCTGCTACCGGGCTGTCGATACCTCCTGACAATAACAATATAGAGTGACCATTCGAACCGACAGGCATACCTCCTGCACCTTTGTAGGTGTGTGAAGAGATATATGCTGCTTCGTGTTGGATCTCTACGTACAATAATATTTCCGGCTTTTTCATTTGTACGATTAAATCAGGGAACGTTTTCAATACATGTCCACCCAATACTTGTTGCAATTCCCCTGTATCAAGCGGGAATCGTTTGTCTACACGTTTGACGTCTACTTTAAAAGTCTTTCCCGTAGTTTCGTTCTTACCGAGTACCTTTAACGAAGTTTCTTTAATGACTTCTAATGTAGGTTCGCAAATTACAATTGGGCTGAATGATTGAATACCGAAAATAGAAGGCAAAATTTCAACTGCACGATCCAACTCTTCAGGTTTTTCTGTGTAAATGAACATCCGATCACGCTCTGCGCGCATTGTGACTGTGCTTAAATCCGACAAAGCCGCTTTAATATTCGTTTTCAGTTTACGTATAAATTTACTCTTGTTTTTTCCTTTAAGTGACATTTCACCATATCTAATCAAAATGGTATTCCAGTTCATTTCCCCACTCCTTTTCTGATCAGTTCGATTAATTGACGAACCGCTACTTTTAATTGTTCGATTTCTTCTATTGTTTGATCTTTACCTAAGCTAATTCTGATAACACCTTTTTCAAATTTCTGTGGCATGCCGACAGCTTCAATCACGTGACTTACATCGGAATTTTTGGATGAACATGCACTGGAAGTTGAAACGATCATGCCTTGCTGTTGCAAGAAATTAATCGCGATCTCTCCGGTAATCTGAGCAAATGCTACAGATAATATATAGGGTGCACTTGCATTCGGTGCCAATACCCTGCATTCGTCAAATTCCGAGAAAAACTCCACCAGCTCGTTTCGCCATTGTTGAAACTGTTGCAAATCCACTTCTTCCACTAGTAAACGGACAGCTTTCGCAAGTGCTGCTGCATGCGGCACCGACACCGTTCCACTGCGCAACTTATGTTCTTGACCACCGCCAAACACAATCGGTTGTAGTTGAATGTTTTTACGGTATGCTAGGAATCCACTATTTTTTATTCCGTACATCTTGTGAGCTGATAATGAAATCAGATCGGGGCCATCTGTAAAACCAGCAAATGATAGCTTTCCGAAACTTTGCACACAATCTGAATGGAATTTCGCGCGTGGAAATGTATGAATGATTTTCGCACATTGCTCAATCGGCTGGATTGTGCCTATTTCATTGTTGACATGCATGATACTAACTAAAATTGTATCATCCTGCAACGTTTCTTTGAGTTCGTCCAATGAAATTCGTCCTTCTTGATCTACCGTTAAATAATCGACAGTGAAGCCTTGCTTTTCCAAGTCTTGAAAAACACGTAACACGGAAGGATGTTCGATACTCGTTGTGATCAGATGACGTCCTTTGTGCTGATTCGCATATACATAACCTAGTATGGCAAGATTATTGGATTCTGTCCCGCCCGAAGTGAATATCCCTTCAGTCAGTTCAAGCCCTATCGCCGAGAGTACTTGAGTTCGCGCACGTTCCAGCAATTTCTCTGTACGTTTTCCTTCGGCATGAAGCGACGCTGGATTCGCGAAATAGGATACAGAAGCATCCATAAAGGTGCGAAGAACTCTCTCATCTGGTTTTGTTGTTGCGCTGTGATCGAAATACATATGTAAACCCTCTCTTTTCCTTGGGATTTAGCGAAACAAAGCCACCGGAAAACCGGTGGCTTTGTCGGAATATAGTTAGGCTTTGACCTGAATCATACCTTGAATTTTTTTCAAGGCTCCTGGTTCAACTTCTTCAACCGCGGTACCCGCTTCTTCCAATGCTCTTAAGTAGCGGCATTGCATGAAGGACTCTTCTGCTTTTAACAATTTATTGTGGACTTCAGGATGTGACGCACGGTAACGGTTACCGTATTGGATGATTCGTTCTACAAGCAATGCATTTTCAATCATGTCTTCAGCTTTCGCACAGACATCTGTGACGACGGCATCTGCTTTTTGAACATAGGATTCAACCAATGCCATATTAAGCGGCACTTCTTCTAAACTTTGTTTCACAATAAAAATTTGTTCATCAGCTTCTTCAAGTTGTACATTCATATCATCAGGAATTCCTGGGATATTGGCACGGTGTAAATTACGATCTGCAATTTGAAGTTGTTGTGCAAGTGTCACAATGCGAGAGCGTACAAGATTTTCGTCGATGCGAAGGTTTTTGATGCGGTTACTGAACTTAGAATGTGCTTCAGAGATTGCATCCAATTCTTCCACTAGCTCTTGCAACTCGATTTGTTGAGCTGAGTAAGCTAAGTTTTTCGCGTCCTGACGTTCGATGAATATTTCTATTCGTTTCGCCAGTGCGTTCAACTTTTGCAATGCCATTTGTGGAATAATAACCTCGTTTTCATTCAAACGATAACTTTGCTGAACGAATTTCACTTCTTCAATCGTATCTGGAATTGCATATTGAAGCTCTTCAAACAGATCCAACATTTGATCCAAATGCTCATCTACGTAATGACGGGAGCTAACTTCCTCTTCCAACACATCATAGAATGATTCGATTTCATCATGAATTTCATTCACTTCCGCTGCTACTTCTTCAACATCCAAACGCGCTAATAACTGTCGAAGATCCGCAATTTGTTGTTCGATTTTGTCGAAACGTGAAGGCATTTTCAGATGTCCTAGATAGTACTCCTGACCTTCCATTTCGATGATCCCTTTTCGCATTTCTCGCAATGCTGCAGGTATTTTCGTCTGCAACTCATTAAGTAATGTAGGAATCTCATCAAGTAAAAACGAAAAGCGTTCTTCTTTTGCTCCTAACACAATAACTATTTCACGAGCTTGTAGGTAATTACCATTTTCGATAAGTGCGTCATACTCCTCAAATCTTGGATTAAAGGATTCCCACTCTTTTTCTAAAGGCTCCACTGCCGGTCCGAATGCGTACTGATGAGCTAAGATCTTTTTGCGCGCTGCACGGTGATGTTCTTTTACCGTTTCTATTTCGAACCGATTTCTTTCTTCACTACCAATCAGTTCGTTTAGTTCCTGCAAGATCGTTCGCATCTCTTTTTCACATTCATTCAAGATTTCGCGGATTTGTTTTTCTGTTTCCGTAGCTTTCTTAAAACGGAAACGATCTACTTGCCCTTCAGCATCCAGTAAAAGCAAATCTACGTTATGAAGACGATCATCGACTACTTCAGTCCAAGTGTTGCGCCATCTCTCGAACATTTCTTCTGTTTCGCCCGTCATATTCAACTGCTTTACCTTCGTCATTTCTTCGAATATTGGCTCGCTTTGAATTTGTAATTTTTCTTGTTCCATTTCACTGATTTCTTGTATATGCTTTCGCCTAGACAGAAATGCCATCACCGTTAAAACAATGATGATAACTAATGGAATGATGATGTATATCATCTCGCTATGATCCCCCTATCCCACACTTCGCGCATAAAGTGACTACTTTAGATATTATAGTATATCGTAACATGTTTAAAGCATTTTCGTCTTCTATTCACATCTTTTTTAAAAAACAACGAACTTTTTATCACATCTTGGGAGAATTCAGGAAGGATCAACACATTTTTATGTTCTTTCTCTACAAATTTTGCGTCTATTTTATTTACGTAATGGATAGAAGGCCTTGTTCATTCAATTTTGCTGTTACTTGTTGACGAATTTGCAAAAATTCATGGCGTTGCGATCCAATTTGAATCAATGTCCCAGGATAGGCTTTTGCGATATGGATGCTTCCTTCTTCATTTGTTTGGATAAATGTTTTCACACCAGCACTTGATCCTGTTTCATCTAATTCAATATGTCTTCCTGCAATGACTTCTCCGCCCCGACAGACACCTTTAATCGTAATATCATGTAGTGCCGTAACGGAACAATTATAGACACCTTTCGAACGAATATGAATATCTCCATTACTATATAAAATACTATTCAATGCGAATGTAGCTTGCAATACGGACTCTGGACGAATTTCTTCGCTGTATACTTCTAGTAAATTATTTGCTTCCTTAATCAATTTACGTAAATACAGGATGTTCGTTTGTTCCTCTCGTAGCGGGTCGATAAATAGCTGATACAATCGATCGGCAAAAGCTATCCACTCTTTATCTAATCGTCTCGTATGGTTTTTCACTAATTGAATAAAATGTTTATTCATTTCTGTGAAATCACTATACTTTTGTTCCAATAATAACTGAATGACTTGTTTCAATATAAAAGGTGCAACTTCCTCTGGATCTTCATTACGTAATGTAAAGATCTGAACGAGTGCCGATTCAATATTGCGTAAGTAGAGCAAAACCTCCGTTAAATCATTGACCATCATGGTAATAACCTTTTCCTGAATGCCTACCGTAACGGTAGAAGAAAATATACTGCCTTGTATGAATACCGATTTAGTCCCACGAATGGAAGCCTTCGTACAATTTTTCATAATTGTTATGATGCCAGAAGCCGCGATAAACATAGACGGATGGACACTACCCCCAATCCATACGTCCCCTTCAAAATGAATATTGCCACTTTCCAAATTCACATAGGATGCATGACGATATTCTCGATTCACATAAATTTTTGCAAGCTTACTCCGCCATTCAATAACGGGTCTTCCGTCAATTTTCGCATATAGCTTATGCACGACACTATCTACAGTATCAAGGGGACGCACGATAATATCTTTAGGCGGTTTTACTTTATACGTTTCACCTTTCAAGTTCTTGCCGTTACTCCCTTGTACCGCTGGGATATATGTCGCAATAAGCTGACCTGCCTTGACCGTTGGAATGAAATTATGTTCTCGAAAATCAACCAATCCCTCTTCGTCTTCCTCTATCTTTTTGAAGTTCAGGTGAATATCGAGTCGGGCATCCTGACTTTCAATAGGAGGAATTCCTCTCGCCACGATAATCTCTGTATACTCCAACGTGTTCAAGGCTTGCCGAATACCATTCAAGGAAATACCCTTATCAATTCCCATACTATTCAATTCTTCCACTAGCTGTTCTGTGGTCAGTTCATTGTATACATCTACTTTTTCAGATACTTGTATATTCAGGATTTGTTTCCATGGTGAATCCTGCAACGTACGAGTGATTCTCTTCCCTGGTGTCACGACAGCGGTTGCAACCATAAGATCTTCATCTAGACGTATCACAAAATGTGCAGCTACATCTTCTGAACGCGCACTGCATTCTACACTATCTGTCGACAATACAATCGTTCGCTCTGTGCACTCCGTTCCGTTGATCCGTAGTTCGACACCTATAGAAGGAACAATGATTGGATAGGTTAGTTTTCCGAACCGAACTTCTAATCTTTCATTATGAACTCGAACACCTGCCAAGATTTCTTCTGCTTGCTCATGAACACTTTCCTTTTTTTCTTTTTCATTGACTGTGACTTCTGCTAGCACTTTTCTCAAACCGAACATCGATGTACCTGCGGGCCGTTTTACATGGACATGCACGTCATCCATCGTCAGTTGCAAAATCTCCAGTGCTTCTTTGATCGCCTCTGCTACCGTTTCGGCTTGCGTTGTAATGGATCTGGCCATGTTTCCACCTCCATTCATATAGGCATTTATCTTCATATATAGTATAGCATATAACAGATTCTAAATAACTATATTTTCAAACTTTTCAATCCTAGCAACTATGATCTTACGTTTAAAGTTCTGCACGCTTCCTTTGAGTTCATTATCTGGTAAACTATGTACGAGAAAGAGGTGGGAATAGTGGATAATAAAGATCCGTATCAAGAAGAGTTGGATGATGATGAGCTGCAAGATTTAGTACTCGACGCACAGCGTGAAGCGTTAGAAAAAGCAGCTGCTGAAAAAAATGTCCGACGCACCTACCGCCCCTTCCCAAAGTGGATGTTCTGGATCATGGCAACTACTTTGGCACTCAGCACATTCGCCATTGTCTTTCAAATTTATTCAATCCCTGCGTTAGAATTTTTAAAAGCATCATCAGAGTTATCTTCTGATCCACAAATAGCAGAATATAAAGAAGCAGTCGTCGTAGTTGCTACTGAGAATACAAAAGGTACAGGCTTCTCTATCAATGAAGAAGGGACGATTATCACGAATTATCATGTAGTCGAAGGAAATGAATCGATGATTGTCTCTTTTCCTGACGGTCAACGATTTACCGCAAATGTTACAAACGTGTTTCCAAATATCGATCTAGCGATATTGGAAGTAAATGGAACGGACCTCCCTCATTTAACATTGGCAAAAGAAACGATGTTTTACGATCAGGAGCCGATCACATTTATAGGGAATCCGTTAAGTTTTTCCGGAATAGCGAATAAAGGCCACACAATTGATTACATACAATTGTCCGATTGGGATATTCCTGTCGTGATGATAAAAGCGCCTGTTTATAGAGGTAATAGCGGAAGTCCTGTTATTAATGAAGAAGGTAAAGTAATTGGTATTGTATTTGCTACGCTAGATGAGGAAACACATGGTAAGGTTGGATTGTTCATTCCTGTAGATGCTTATTATGATGCAATGGCTAATGAAGGAAGATAAGTTTTAGAAAGTGGTATGGGATTTACATTGCAGATAAATTCGTAGTAGTTTGAGATGTGTACACAAAAGTAAAACCGGTGAAAGGAATAATATCCTTTTACCGGTTTTTTAGAATCTTACTTTTTAGCGACTAGTAATAGTCTGCCTTTATCCAGTTCGCTTTCGCCTTCTTCAGCTTCTGCTTCTGATAGGCCAATTGCTTGCATCTGCGCGCGCAATGTATCGCCACGTGATGTGAACATGTTCTTCATTGCATTGAGGAAGCCCATTTCCGCCATACCTACTTGTTCTGAATCAAGTGCATCCGAAATTTTGTCTTCACGATCTTCGCTATGTGCGAAAATGAAGATTTCTTCATGTGTGTAGCCTTGTGCTACCAATTCTTCAATCTTCTTTTTTGCTTGTACCGCATTCTCTAGGAAAAACTTATTCATTTGTCATTACCTCCACATATATTTGTATTCGTTCTACTCATCTATACCTACTCTAAGCGATTTTTAAACAATAACGTTGATTTTCACATCCTTCGAACCATTGCTTGAATTTAAACTGATAAGAAGTGCGTATTTTACAGACAGAAAAACAAAATAATAGTCAGAATATGCTATACTTTCTTTATTGTTCATTTACAAAACAAGGGGGCTATTTCATTGTCAACAGGACGTATTGAAGCGGGTTTAGAGAAGATCAGGGAGTATGTGAGTGAAGAAGAAGCCGAACGTATGATGACGGCGGACGCATTAAAAGAACTGGCGCCAGATTTACGGAAATACATAGTGGAGTTTGCGTATGGTGAGATTTATTCACGATCTGGACTTGACAGCAAGCAACGACAATTGGTGACACTCTCATCACTTGTCACACAGGGAGCGACTACACAAATCCAAACGCATGTTAAACGAGCATTGACAGTAGGTTTGACTAAAACGGAAATTGTGGAAAGTATGATGCAACTCATTCCATACGTTGGATTCCCACGAGTACAAACTGCGTTAACTGCTGCTAAAGACATACTTGAACAAGAAAAATGATAGAAAAATGCGGTCAAGAGATATCTCTTGCCCGCATTTTGTTCTTACCATCTAAAGATAGCAGCTGCGCCTGTTTCGACAGGCATACGTTCTTTCGGAAGAACGACTACTTCTCCTCCAGTTTTAAAAACGATTTCCGCTAAATCATCTAGCACGTCATCCACTGCAGTTTCTTCCAAACCTTTCGTCTGGATTTCTCCTGTTTCTAAATTAATTTTACCCGGATATAGATAACCGTCTTCCAATACAAGTCGTCTAATACGATCTTCACTCGCTGCCTTGGCAATTTCTTCAATGTTTGCTGAACCTTGATCACTTGCTTTAGCATTTTCAAAGTTCTCCACTAAATCTTTTGTCTTCTGCAAATACGTTGGTTCGACTATTTCCCAAGCCATTTTACGTAACTGCTCTAGGCTTAGCGCATCAAAGTCGGATTTAATACCATCGGCTTGCAAATGCGGGTTATGACTCAATTCCTTAAATTGCGTCTGATATTCGCCAAGTGTTACTAAATAAAGCGGGAGATCCATTGGTTTAGAGTAGTTTTCTGCAACCGTTCGATCTACATATCGGAAGTAACGTTCAATATCGATATCTATTTCATCTTTCTTACCTCCGTGACCGTGCATCATCGCCGTTCCAGCACCACCTGAGTTGCCAGTGCCTAAGTATGACTCGGTCACTTGATCACCAATCGCTTCTGCTTTCGTCTTCGCTAATTCTTCAGGGATCTCTACTTCCTCTACGCCATAGCGATTCCCTTCAAACAGTTTAAACTCTTGTCTATTCACGCCGAGTAGATGATAGCGATCTGCAGATTGGAATACACGAATAAGCGGTTTAATATGGAAACTATCAGATACAATCGCCAGTTCAGGCACGGGACGTTGCAGCCGATAGGCAATAATACGATCTTTCGTTGCGAATAACGCTAGTCCATCTCCTGCATGTGCCCAGAATGGACGCTCACCTTGAAGCTTCTCAAGTGGAGCCAATAAACTTTTCACTTCATCGGCAGAATGGTTTTTTGATAACTTTTCATGTACATTCTGTAATAAATTTTTAAAACGTATCGGATCTTGTTGATTTTCAGGTCTATACCGGTGGGTCGGTTGATAAATGGAGATACATGTCTCCGCTTGCTCCATCAAAAACTTATGGGGAAATTCGTTTACAATCTCTACGTTCATCTTAATCCCTCCAATAAATATTTTCCTGTAGACAACAACAAGCTCTATTTAACTTGTTCCCTATTCACTTGTTTGTAAACTATTTGTTTATTTATAGGAGGAGAGCAAGGCCTTGACAAAAAATCACAATTCGTGTATAGTTATTGTTTGGGATTGATAACAGATCTGACGTAACAAAAGGCGTTCTGCAGATGTTTATTCGGAACACTTATTCATCACTGGCGCGACTATAGGGTCGCAAGGACGCAAAAGTAGGTAGGGTTTGCGTTGCTTAAGGGAAACAACCAGTAGAACACGACCGCGGCAAAAGAGGTCCAATCAGAATCTACATGCTATATAAATCAACACACATAATCGTTGTCAAACGTAACATTAGAGATCCTATTACAAAAAGCGAGCTCCCCGATATGGGACGCTCGCTTTTTTCAATTCAAATGGCTTCAAACGCTTGATCTAAGTCTGCCATGATATCATCCATATGCTCAAGACCTACAGATAAGCGTAGTAACGTATCAGACACGCCCATCTTCTCACGCTCTTCTTTCGGCACACCTGAGTGTGTCATAGTAGCGGGATGTTGCATAAGTGTCTCCGCGTCGCCTAGACTAACAGCCAATCTGATTAGCGTTAAATGATTCAGCAACTTTTGAGCCTCTTCTTTTCCACCTTTAATCGTAAAGGAAATCAATCCACCACCTAACTTCATCTGCTTTTGTGCAATCTCAAACTGCGGATGCTGATCATCAAACGGATAGAATACATCTTCTACTTTCGGATGTTTTTTTAAATACTCGAATAGGATCTTTGCATTGGATGAATGTCGTTCCATACGAATAGGCAAGGTCTTAATACCTCGCAATAATAGCCATGCATCAAACGGCGAAATGATGCCACCATAATCTTTTAAGACTGTACCATGCATTTTCGCTATCTCATCAGCATCTTTACCTACCAACAAACCTGCGATCACGTCGCCATGTCCATTAATGTATTTCGTCGCGCTATGCAGTACGAAATCTACGCCGAATGATAGTGGTGTTTGAATATAAGGTGAACAGAATGTATTATCCACTACCACTTTCAAGTTGTGGCGCTTCGCTACATTCACTACTGCTTCTAGATCAACTAATTCCATCGTGGGGTTAATTGGTGTTTCTACATATATACATGTCGTCTCAGGCTTCACAGCTTTTTCTATCTCTTCTTCCGTTTTCATCGAAATCAAATCATGTGTGATATTATATTTCTCTTCCAAGATTTTCAGCAATCCGAATGTACAGCCGTAAATTCCACGTGAACAAATCACATGTTCATTTGCTTTTGTCAAATGAACAAGCACTGCACTAACCGCTGCCATACCAGAAGCAAATGCAAGACCTGCTGCTCCCTCTTCCATCTTGGCGATACGTTCTTCAAGTACCGCTACTGTCGGATTCCCTAGACGCGAGTAAATATTTCCTGCTTCTTCACCAGCAAAACGCCGCTCTCCTTGTTCAGCTGAATCAAATACGTAGGTTGAGGTTTGATACAGTGGCACAGCCAAACTTCCCTGATGATCTTTGCTGTCGTATCCTTCATGAATCATTGCTGTTTCTTTATGCCAGTTAGTATTCTTCTGCATATCGATTCCTCCTAGTTCTACCTTATTCATAAACGAATGAATGCGCTTAATCCTTCTCTAATCTAGTGTACATCGATTAGTAAAAAAACGAAAGAACAATATCTTTTCTCTACCTTCTATATATAACGCTTGACCTAAAGGCAATAAATTGGTATGCTAATCTTTGTGTAAAATATTCGCAGCAGTTATGTGTTCTATTTTGTCCAGTCTATTCCTTTTTAAAGGTGCACCACGTAACCTCGAGGCTGCAGGGGCGAAGTTGCAAGATTATAGAATGGCAGATGGATTGAACATATCTGGTCTTATTTTACAACAAAATAAAACCAACAGAGGAGGAGTCTCTCATGGCTCGATATACAGGTCCATCTTGGAAATTGTCACGCCGTTTAGGTATTTCACTAACAGGCACTGGTAAAGAAATTGAAAAGCGTCCATACGCACCAGGACAACACGGTCCAAACCAACGCAAAAAACTTTCCGAATACGGAATGCAATTACAGGAAAAACAAAAACTACGCTTTATGTACGGAGTTAACGAACGTCAATTCCGCACTCTTTTCAACAAAGCTGGTAAAATGCAAGGTATTCACGGTGAAAACTTCATGATCCTTCTTGAAGCTCGCTTGGATAACGTTGTTTACCGCATGGGTCTTGCACGCACTCGTCGTGCAGCTCGTCAGCTAGTTAACCACGGTCACGTATTGGTTGATGGCAAGCGCGTTGACATCCCTTCATTCGCAGTTAAGCCAGGTTCTGAAATCTCTCTTCGTGAGAAGTCTCAAAACTTGAACGCAATTGACGAAGCTCTAGAAATCAACAACTTCGTACCAGATTTCGTTACTTTCGATAAAGAAACGAAAAAAGGTACATTCGTACGCCTTCCAGAGCGTAGCGAATTAGCTGCTGAAATCAACGAAGCATTGATCGTTGAATTCTACTCTCGTTAATAACAATAAAATCCCGTTGGCTGAGATTCTTCTCGGCTCGCGGGATTTTTTGTTGTTTTTCTTCTATGAATTACGTACATATCATAGATACATTATTGTAGACAAACTACTCTACCCGCAATATTCTTCCATAATCCGCAATGTAATACCCTTCAATTCATCATGTTCTGTAAATTGTTCGCTCAACATATCTGTAAGTATATTTTCGAGGAAGTATTCAACACAGTGCATATCTTGAAACTGCAAAATGGTTGTGAGTGCTTCTTCGTAGATTTCTAAAAATAAAGGTTCAGGATTATTCTTTTGGATCTCTCCAAACGATTCATATAGCAAATCCACTTTATCCGCAACCGATAAAATTCGGCCTTCTAACGAATCATCTTTCCCCTCTTTAAAACGTTCTAGATAAATACTCTGAAACTCTGCAGGAATTTCTTTTTCCACAAAGTTTTTCGTCATCTCTTCTTCTACTTCACTAAATAATTTCTTCAACTCTTTCGATGCATATTTTACAGGTGTTTTAATGTCACCAGTGAAAAGTTCCGCATAATCATGATTCAAAGCCTTCTCATATAAAAGCTTCCAATCTATTTTGTTGTCAACTTTCTCTTCTACCGTCCCAAGAAATTGAGCAATTTTTGTTACTTTAAATGAATGGCTGGCAACTGAATGTTTTTGATATTTAAATTTCCCCGGACATCTAATAATCTGTTCTAAATCTGATAAACTTTTAAAGTATTGATGTATCCCCATTGTCCTCATCTCCTAACGAGTTTCTGTTAGTAATTAAATACTACATCATAGTCTTCTCGGTAAATTTATATTGTTTCTGAACACTCTTTAACTCTGGTCTTTAATATTATTCCCTATCCCCAATGAAGTATGCTTACTATCACGTATTTGCACAATGGAGTTACAGGACTCTTATCATTTGTTCTGCATACATATTTCGAAACGAGGATACTCTCTGCCCCCTATATAGAGTCCAAATGCGAAAAGGATAGAAGGTGTGGAAATGTTTTTTTCCACACGACTAGATCTTTATTCTTATTATTAAAGTTATTTAAAGTTCTTTGGTTATTGGTATGCCCCAAACTGACAGATGCATTTGTGCAATACCGACACATGAAGTTGTTCAAAACCGACAGATGGCTTGCTTACATTCGACATGCAATGGCTGACTGATTATTTTATAAAAATATCAAATGAAAAAGAACGCCCGTGGAAAATGGCGTTCTTAATTTGTATAAAAATGGTATTGTACCGTTTATCCTTCGTCTTCTGTAACTGAAACATATAATACGTCTCTGTAATAGAAACAATATAACGTTCCTTTACTATCTGTAAAAACGATATCGTTACTTCTAGAATTTGTAGCTATGCTTAAAGCATCTTCTTTATCTATCGCTTCTACTATTCTTAAAATATTTCCAGCGTTAGCAAAGTGATAATGTACTCTGTACTTTTTCAAAATTTTCACGTCCCTCTAAATCTTATTATTCGACATAAAGATTGAAAACCCTTTTATTCATTCGATTAAATTCCAATTACACTATATTAATTACGAATGTACGTTCTTTACAAGCTATTCGAAACATGATAAGATAAAAAACACATATAGAGTATTTAAATCTCCAGTAGACGTTTATTATAAAAAAACACATATATAAAATTAAAAGGAGGATTTCTATGACAGATCGAGAACTTCTTGAACTTTTGGTTGATAAAGTAACAAATATTGAACAGGATTTTTTCGGTGTTAAGACTGATGTTTCTTCGCTAAAGACTGATGTCTCTTCACTGAAGTCTGATGTCTCTACACTGAAGTCTGATGTCTCTACACTAAAAAAGGATGTTTCATCTATTAAAGAAGAGCAAATATTTATGAAACAGGCTATATTTGAACTGGATGCGCGCTCCATCGTTACTAGTCATAAAATTGATGCTTTAACTGAACAAGTCTCCTCTAATACAACAAAACTAGATGACCTGCGCACTACTCAGCGCCTCGTAAGCGATCACGACACCGACATTCGTATGATCAAAAAAATGTTAACACAATAAAATACAGTGTTCTAGAGTACCTATGTATTAAATTTCTTTGTTCGCTTATGCTAACCTAGCTGTTTATTATATAGGTACTTTTTATTGGCCCCATCAGTTGTAATCTTCATTTCCCGCAAAAAAAGACACCCCCGAAGAGATGCCCCATAATCTACTTATTTGCGTAATTTATCATAAATCCGATCCATAATACTTACCATGAAAACTTCATGCTTGTTTAACGCAACTGATGCAGCTTCCACGATATTTTCAGATCGCATAGCCGTTGCTTGTTTGTTCGCTACGTTCCATAGTTTGAACGCTTCGATTAATTCTTGATGCTCACCAGCAAAAATGTCAGGTGGGGTTTCTTCTTTAACGGCTGCCGCCACATTAGCGAATAGCTTAGTCGCCCCTTTGACACCTTCTGGACTTTGTTCCTCAATGGCATCCATCATTTCATTAATCGCGTCGCCAATTGAACCTAATGTCATAGCGTACATCATATATTCTTTTTTCAATTCGTTATCTCCTAATTAAACAAACTTCACCATGCTATAGTTCTTTTTACCGCGTCTCACAATTGTGAATGCATCTTCCAAACGTTGCTCTGCTCCTACTGTGAACGCTGTATCTGTAATGCGTTCTCCGTTAAAGGAAATTGCACCATTCGTTACATCTTCACGTGCTTGACGCTTCGACGGTGATACACCCGCTTGGACGATGAAGTCGACAATGTTTTGATCTGCTTTTTCCATCTCAACAGTCGGTACGTCTTTAAAAGCATCTTTCATTTCAGACGCAGTCAATGCTTTTAAATCCCCGCTGAACAATGCTGCTGAAATACGGATCGCTTGGTCAAGTGATTCTTGACCATGAATCAATCGTGTCATTTCTTCAGCTAGTGTCTTTTGAGCTTTACGTAGATGCGGCTCTTCTTGCACAGATACTTCTAGCGCTTCAATTTCTTCGCGGCTAAGGAATGTAAAGATTTTCAAGTACTTCACAACATCCGCGTCAGCCGCATTGATCCAGAATTGGTAGAATTCGTATGGTGATGTTTTCTTCGCATCCAACCATACTGCACCACCAGCAGATTTACCGAACTTCGTGCCGTCTGCTTTAGTAACTAATGGAATTGTAAATCCGTATGCTTTTACTTCTTCATCATGCATCTTACGGATAACTTCTAGACCCGTTGTAATATTCCCCCACTGATCCGATCCACCAATTTGCACACGACAGTTGTAGTGATCGAATAGATGATTGAAATCCGCACCTTGCATAAGCATGTACGAGAACTCTGTGAAGGAAATTCCTTGTTCCAAACGTGATGCTACGTTATCTTTTGCCAACATGTAGTTGACGCTCAATAATTTACCGTAGTCACGCAAAAATTCGATCAATGACATCGAACCGATCCAATCATTGTTATTCACAAGTTTCGCGCCATTCTCTGTTTGGAAATCAAAAATCATTTCAAGCTGCTTTTTGATTCCACGAACATTATCCGCGATTTGATCTGTCGTTTGCAATTGGCGTTCTTCTGAGCGTCCAGAAGGATCCCCGATCATTCCAGTCGCGCCACCGATCAATAGAATTGGCTGGTGTCCGTGTAACTGAAAACGGCGTAGTGTAAGCATTGGAACGATATGACCGATATGCATACTATCTGCTGTTGGATCTACTCCACAGTATAAAGAAATTTTTTCGTCCGTAAGAAGCTTTTCTAATCCTTCTTCATTTGTCTGCTGGTATAGCAAACCTCTCCAACGTAAATCGTCCATTAATTCATTTGACATTTTCCATTTCCTCCTAATTTCAACGTAAAAAGTCCCCACACGATCAATAAATGATCATGCAGGGACGTTAGTTGATTAATTCATAACGCGGTACCACCCGGCTTGAGAGCTGAAAACTCTCCGGCTTTAAGGCGCAGGTAACGTTGCGCAAAACGTACACTCCAAAACTGTAATTCATGCATAGTGCACCGAACAGCTTCCACTAACCGCTGTCTCTCTATGACGGAACTCACTATCACTACTTCGGTTTTTTCGACATGTAATTTCGTATGTGTTCAATTTTACCCATCTTCCATTGAAAGTCAACATTTATTGCATAACTTCTGTTTAATCTATGATATAATGAGTAAGATTTTGGGGGGAGAAAACTTTGAATAACGAAAAGAATAATAGAATTAAGCAACTTGAAGATAAGTTTGAACAAGCGAAAAAAGAGCCTTGGGCCAAAAAACTTCGCATCGGTACCGGTGTACTTTGGAACTTGTTTATTTTACTCATTATCTTCGCCGTGATCGGTGCTGTATTTGCAGGTTCTGTTGGAGCTGGATATTTTGCTTCCCTAGTCGCAAAAGAGCCTTTACGTTCAAAAGAAGAACTTCGCGACCAAGTGTTTAATTATGAAGAAACATCTGAAATGTTCTTTGCGAACAACATTTATCTAGGCAAGATCAACTCGGACATTGAGCGCCGTCAAATTACACTGGATAAAGTGAATCAATATGCATTGGACGCAGTTCTTGCCACTGAGGATGAATACTTCGAAGAGCACAAAGGCATTGTACCAAAAGCAATATTCCGCGGAGTCTTCCAAGACGTTACGAACTCGGACAGTCAAACAGGTGGATCGACGCTAACTCAACAGTTAGTGAAAAACCAGATTCTGACGAATGAAGTTTCCTATGAACGTAAAGCTAAAGAAATCTTGCTGGCTATGCGCTTGGAACACTTCATGACGAAAGATGAGATACTCGAAGCCTACTTGAACATCATTCCTTATGGCCGTGATGTGACAGGACAGAATATCGCGGGAATTGAAACGGCAGCACGAGGAATCTTCGGAATTAAAGCAGCTGATCTAAGTTTACCGCAAGCTGCATATATCGCAGGAATTCCGCAGGCACCTTATACGTACACACCGTTTTATAGTAAGAATCAAGGAATTAAGGAACGCGAAAAGCTGATGTACGGGGTAAACCGTATGAAGACCGTGCTATTCCGAATGCGTGATGCAGGTTATATTACGGACGCAGAATGGAAAGAAGCAAAGGCTTACGACGTGACAAAAGATTTCAGACAGCCGTCACGACGTGCGACTGAACGATATCCGTATGTCACACAAGAAATTCAAAATCGCACAATCGAAATTTTAGCGGAAGTACTAGCCGAAAAAGATGGTATCGATAAAGAACGTTTCGATGAAGATTCCAAGATTAAAGAAAAATACGAAATCATGGCAGACCGTTCTATGCGAACAGACGGCTATCGAATCTTCTCGACGATCAATAAAGATTTGTATGACAAAATGAATGAAGTGGCTGATAACTTCCAGTACTACGGATTTACGTATACATCAGAATCAGTAGATGAAGAATCAGGTAAAACGATTACTACAGAAAACCCTGTTCAAGTCGGTGCGACGATGATCGAGAACCATACAGGGAAAGTACTTTCTTTCGTTGGTGGGCGCGATTATGAACTTGAAGCATTGAATCACTCTACACAAGCTTTCCGACAAAATGGTTCTTCTATTAAGCCATTACTTGTTTACGCCCCAGCTATTGAATATGGTGTAATCGGTGCAGGAAGTCCCCTAGTCGATGTGAAATATAATTGGTCTGGTTGGAAACCTGGAAACTATTTTGACCGTGAGCTTGGTGTACTATCTGCTAGAGAGTCTTTGGCACGTTCACAAAACTTATCAACAGGTCGATTATATAACCAAATCTTTGACCGTAAGCCAATTGATTTCCTCAAGAAAATGAATTTCTCAAAGGTTACGGATGATGATGCTCAAATCCCTGCCGCTTCACTTGGCGGATTGAAGCACGGAGTAACAGTAGAAGAGAATACGAACGCCTTCGCTACATTTGCGAATGGTGGACAATTTATTGAATCGTATATGATTGAACGGATTGAAGATATGAAAGGCAATATCGTATTTGAACATAAAGCGGAACCCGTAGAAGTGTTCAGTCCAGAAACTTCTTATATCATCACCGATATGATGCGTGATGTATTAAAAGGAAACGGTACAGCTGCGAGATTACCTGGATTGATGAATTTCCGTCCCGATTTAGCTGCTAAAACGGGTACATCCCAGCATTATGGTGATGCTTGGTTAGTCGGTTATAATCCGAATGTATCGCTAGGTGTTTGGTTGGGTTATAAAAACCAAAATACACCATTGTATAACGGCTACAACAGTGGTCAAATGCATCCATCAGAACGGACAGCAAGATTGTACGGTCAATTGATGAACACAGCAAACACTGTAATTCCTGAAACCATTAAAGCAAGAGATACATTTAAACGTCCTGCCGGGGTTGTTACACGTTCATTCTGTGGCATTTCAGGTCTAGCACCTTCAGCAGCTTGTTCAGCAGCAGGACTGGTTCGTTCGGATCTATTTAATTCGAAAAAGATGGTTCCAACAAAAGCAGATGATAGTATTGTTTCTTCTGCAGCAGTTCGAGTAAACGGTAAAGTATATCAGGCGTTAGCTTCAACACCGCGTGAATTTGTCACATCTGGTGGAATTGGTGTAACTACTGAATACGGCAAGCGGATGCTTGGACGTTTGGGTGGAGATGCCTCTAAACTACTTGCTGGTCGTGGTGCCTATTCAAGCAGTGTGGCAGGATCTGCCTTCCCTGCAGACAATGTACCACCAGCACCAGTATCAGCAGGACAGAATGGTTCCGTTCTAACATGGACTGGTTCTTCATCAAATGATGTCATTGGTTATTACATCTATCAGAATGGTGTCAGAATCGGTACGGTTCATGACGGAGCATCCAGATCGTATAAAGTCGGGTATGGTTCGTACTATGTGCGCGCAGTAGACATTACTGGCCTGTTATCAGGTCCTTCCAATACAATCACAAATGCGGCACCTGCACCGAAAGCTCAGCCAAAACCTGAGACGAATAGTGATACAAAGCCAGGAACATCGACTCCAGAAACGAAGCCGGATGCAAAACCGGATACCGGTTCTGAAGCAAAACCCGAAACTAAACCTGAAGCTACACCAGAACCAAAACCAGAAACAAAGCCGGAAGCTACACCGGAACCTAAACCGGATGCAACTCCTGCAGAAAAAGAATAACGGATCAACCGGAATACAATCGTATATTGTATTCCGGTTTTTTCATGAAGTGCTTCTGTACATGCATTCTTCCGCCTATTCCAAAATCTTTGGCACCGCCCTTTCATCCACGACTAAAGTTTATTACCGACAATTCAGTTATTTCATGATAATAATATACTTTTACTATCTATAAATTGTATACTGAATAGAGAGCTACACTAACCGTACCTACAGCGATTATTTATATGTATAAAGGGTAGAATGATTAGGAAGGGGTGAACTGTTTGGAACATATAAAAACCTACTTTTCCAGAACGTTTCCGCATGAAGAAGGTGAGCTTGTTATTGAAGGTCCTGTTTCATCCGAGCAATTAGCATCGTTTGAATTTCATGAAGGACTAAAAGCTTTTCGTCCACCAAAACAACAACAAGAGGCATTAGTAAAGATTGCCGCATTCCCTGAAGGACGTATTAATATAGCGAGAATTGAAAATATGATTGTCGGATATGTGACGTACTTGTATCCCGATCCACTTGAACGTTGGTATGAGGCAGACTTAGATAACTTAATAGAGCTAGGCGCCATCGAAGTAGTTGCGGCGTATCGTGGTGCACGTATCGGTAAGTCTTTACTGGAATTATCGATGCTTGATGACGCAATGGAAGATTATATTATCATTACGACAGAATATTATTGGCACTGGGATTTAAAAGGCACAGGGTTAACAGTATGGGATTATCGTAAAATGATGGAGAAAATGATGCGTGCAGGGGGAATGGAATTTTTCTCTACGGATGATCCCGAAGTATGCTCCCACCCTGCCAATGCATTAATGGCAAGGATCGGAAAACGAGTCGATCAAGAATCTATCCAACAATTTGATCGTGTACGTTTCAAAAATCGCGTTAATTACTGAAAGTGAGGAATGGTCATGCTCGTACAAGATATTATGAAAACAGACGTGATTACACTTAATTCCACGCATACGATTGCAGATGCAGTACAACTAATGAAAGAAAAGCGAATTCGCCATATTCCCATTGTGGAAGATGGGCGCGTACAAGGTTTGGTGACAGACCGCGACGTGAAAGAAGCGTCTCCTTCAAGTATTTCTGAGAGACTGGAGCCTTCTCTTTATGAAACAACACTCGATAAAATTATGAAAACCGACTTATTGATCGGACATCCACGGGACTTCGTAGAAGAAGCTGCATTGATGTTCTATACGTACGAAATTGGGTGTCTACCTATCGTTTCCAATTATCAACTCGTCGGAATTTTAACTAAGACGGACTTATTGTATAACTATATCGAACTGACGGGTGCCAATCAGCCAAGTTCTCATATTCAAATTCGTGTACCGAATACACCCGGCATTCTGTATGAAGTGTCAAAAGTATTCCATGACCACAATACGAACGTGCTCAGTGTACTCGTCTATCCTTTTCAAGATGACGAGCAGTATAAAATTCTAGCCATCCGGATCAAACGAATGAATCCGCTCCCAATCATCGAAGGGTTAAAAAAACAAGGGTTTGAAGTCCTTTGGCCAAGTGAACCGGAGATGGGCGTATGACAAGACAAGCGAGCTTTATCTTTTCAACCGACCAACTAAACTATGAATTTTCCGATACGCACCCTTTCAATCAAAAAAGAATCGTATTGACCAAGAGTTTACTAGACGAAATGAATACAATTGAACCAGATGAAATCGTCATTCCACGTACAGCAACAGATGAGGAACTGCTTCTAGCTCACGATGCAAAGTATATTGAAATCGTAAAAAAAGCGAGTAAAGGTGAAGTGAGTGAAAATATTGGCAGTATCTATGGAATCGGTACAGAAGATACCCCCTTCTTCCATGGCATGCATGAAGCCAGTGCATTGCTAGTAGGCGGTACGCTTACTGCGATTGAAGAAGTAATGGAAGGTCGTTCAAGATATGCGCTGAATCTCGGCGGTGGCTTGCATCACGGATTCCAAGGTAAAGCATCTGGATTTTGCATTTACAATGATAGTTCAGTAGCTATTAAATACTTACAACAAAAGTACGGGGCGCGCGTACTGTATGTAGATACAGATGCCCACCATGGTGACGGAGTGCAATGGACGTTTTACGATGATCCGAACGTCTGCACATTCTCCATCCATGAAACAGGTCGCTATTTGTTCCCTGGGACAGGCAATGTGACAGAGCGAGGAAATGGTGCAGGCTATGGCGCTTCATTCAATTTCCCTATTGACGCATTCACAGAAGACGAATCATTCCTGCACATTTACAAAACGGCTCTACGTGAAGTCGCAGCGCACTTTAAACCAGACGTTATTCTTACACAAAATGGAGCCGATGCACACTACTTTGATCCATTGACACATTTATATAGCACAATGAAAATCTATGAAGAGATTCCGAAACTAGCAAAAGAAATTGCTGAAGAATACTGCGACGGCAAATGGATCGCAATTGGTGGCGGTGGATATGATATCTGGCGCGTAGTACCTCGCGCATGGTCACACCTATGGCTAACGATGAAAGATATCCCAACACCTACTGGGCGACTACCTGAAGCCTGGCTAAACAAATGGCAACCCGAATCCCCCGTTCCTCTTATAGAGACTTGGGAAGACCCTGATGACTTATACGAAGCAGTCCCTCGCAAAAATGACATCAACGAAAAAAACGAGCAAATGCTAACAAGAGCACTGCACGTTATAAGAAAATCATAATAAAAAGCAACTTATCGCAAAGATAAGTTGCTTTTTACATTTCATATTCTCACAGAAAATATAGTAAGTGTATAAGATCAGAACAACATATCCGTTTTTCAATAGCGTTATTCTTTTTTACTTCCTAACTGACTGCCGCTCTTCCAAATAATAAGGCAAAATAACTTCAGTCTCTTCCACTTCTTCCTCGCTCATTAACTTCGTCAACAAACGCATGGACACAGCACCTAAATCATACAGTGGCACTACAATCGACGTTAACTGTGGACGCACAATACGCGCTAAAATTGAGTGTTGGAAACAAATAATCTCCATGTCCTCAGGAATTCTCAGATTTTTATCACGCACTCCGTTCATGATACCAACAGCAATTTCATCGCTGCTCGCCATGACAGCGGTCGGAGGATCAGACACTTTACCTAGCACATTCCAGCATTCGTACGCGTCATCATACGTATTGTCAGTTTCCACGATCAAGGACTCATCGATTGTCATTCCCGCTTCTTCCAACGCACGAATATATCCCACACGCTTGCAGACACGATTAATGTCACGCGTAAACGGTCCCGAAACAAAAGCAATGCGTTTGTGACCGTTGTCGATCAACTTCTTCGTTGCTTCATATGCCGCTTGTTCATGATCAATATTGACAGAGGGTAAACTGGTTTCAAAATCCAACGTCCCTGCTAAGACAATTGGAACATTCGCCGTTTTCATTTCTTTACGTACTTCAGGTGAAATAGAATCACTCATGAAGATCAATCCATCTACTTGCTTACCTAAATGATCTTCAAACAATTCAACCTCTCGAGAGGTACTCTTGTCCGAGTTGGAAAGAATGATATTGTATTCATACATCGTGGCAACGTCTGCAATCCCTCTAGATAACTCTGCATAGTAACTCTTAGACATATCGGGGACTATTACTCCGATCGTCGTAGTGCGTTTGCTGGCCAGTCCACGAGCGACAGCGTTTGGCCTGTACCCTAATCGTTCAATACAGTCCAATACTTTTTTGCGAGTCGCCGGCTTCACGTTTTGATTGCCGTTCACTACACGTGAAACCGTTGCCATCGATACGTTTGCTTCTCTTGCTACATCGTAAATTGTGATAGCCATTTTTGCTCCTCCTATCCTTATTCTCTACTAGTATACCGTGTTCTTACGGATTATAAAGTTTTTCTATGCAGAAATATGTCATTCTATACAGAAAAACACCGAACCTTAGTAATAAAGGTTCGGTGTTGGATGTTTTAAATCGTTTGGTGTGTGTTCATGAAGCGAGTGATCTCTTCGTAGAACTCGTCAAACTGTGCAATATCCATTTGCTGCGCTGAATCCGATAATGCTACGGCTGGATCTGGATGAACCTCCGCCATAACGCCGTCTGCTCCTACTGCGATTGCTGCTTTCGCTGTTGGAAGCAATAAATCTTTACGGCCAGTGGAATGTGTAACGTCCACGAATACCGGTAAGTGCGTTTCTTGCTTCAAGATTGGAACAGCAGAGATATCGAGCGTGTTTCGAGTAGCCGTCTCATATGTACGAATTCCTCGTTCACAAAGCATGATCTCCGTATTACCTTTAGAAATAATATATTCAGCTGCGTTGACGAATTCAGAAATCGTTGCAGACATTCCGCGCTTTAGAAGTACTGGTTTGTTGACCATCCCAGCTTCTTTCAGCAATTCAAAGTTCTGCATGTTCCGTGCACCGATTTGGATCACATCGATATACTCAAGTGCTTCCTCCAAGTGTGACGGTGTAATGATTTCTGTGACGATAGATAGTCCAGTTTCATCTGCAACTCGCTTTAGAATTTTTAAACCTTCCAGGCCTAAACCTTGGAAATCATATGGAGATGTACGCGGCTTGTAAGCTCCTCCACGGATCATCGTTAATCCTTTTGCTTTGATTGATTTTGCTACTGCCAAAACCTGCTCGTAAGATTCTACTGCACAAGGTCCAAATACGAAAGACGGATTTCCGTCTCCAATTTTATGGCCGTTTACATCCACAATCGTGTCTTCAGGTTTTCTAGTACGGGATACGAGCAATGCATTCTTCTGCTCATCTTGCTGTACTTCTAGTGCTGACATGAAAATAGACTTGAATACCTGTTCCAGGATACCGTCTGGCAAAGGACCATTGTTGGCCTTCTTCAAGACGTTGAGCATCTCGCGTTCGCGAACCGGATCATATCTATTAACACCTTGCTTTTCTTTTAACTTGCCAATTTCTTGGATAACGCCTGTACGTTCATTGATCAATTTAAGAATATCTAAGTTTAACTGATCAATCGTACCTCTCAACTCACCTAAATCTTGCTTGCTCATAATTCTGTCTCCTCCCCGTACATATCTTCCTTTTCTAACGCCGGAATCTATGTTACATTTTTATATAATAGACCTAGTATAATGAATACTCTTTGAAAAGTCACGCAATTTCACCGAATTAATCCTTATTCACTATTTTCACATAGAAAAAAATTGAAAAGAGGTTGGAAATCCTGATTACTAAGTTATTCGCTCTTGATATCGGGACACGCTCCGTAGTGGGCATTGTACTGGAAGAACAAAACGATTCATTCCATATTGTAGACTTGATTTCAAAAGAACATAAAGAACGCTCGATGATTGATGGACAAATACATAATATTTTAAGCGTCGCATCCATAATTCAAGAAATCAAAGAAGAGTTGGAACAAATTCACGGTCCTTTAAAGCGCGTAAGTGTAGCGGCAGCCGGTCGTTCATTGAAAACAGCAGAAGGAACCGTAACCGTCGATATTTCAGAACGAACGTTGATTTCCAAAGAAGATATTAACCGGCTGGAGTTATTAGCGGTACAAAATGCGCAAGAAAAGTTACTTTCCGCACATCAATCACAAGAGGATGACCACTATTATTGTGTTGGTTATTCTGTCTTGTATTATAAATTACATGATGAAAAGATTGGAAGCTTGATTGACCAAACAGGCAACACTGCAACCGTCGAAGTCATCGCTACATTCTTGCCTCGAGTAGTTGTAGAATCTTTGCTCGCTGCATTAAAGCGTGCAGACCTTGAGATGGAAGCCTTAACACTTGAGCCGATTGCTGCGATTCATGTGCTCGTTCCCCCTTCCATGCGAAGATTAAATATCGCATTGGTCGATATTGGAGCGGGTACATCGGATATTGCTATTGTTAGTGAAAATACTGTGACCGCTTATGGAATGGTGCCTGTGGCAGGCGACGAAATGACCGAAGCACTAAGCAGCCACTATTTGCTCGACTTCCCTATGGCTGAACAAATGAAACGACAAATCAATGATCAAGATATCTTGAAAGTTCAAGATATTTTAGGGTTTGAACAAGAAATACCTGCTGAAGAAGTGATTGATGTAATAAAACCTTCCGTGAAACATTTAGCTTTGTCGATCGCTAATGAAATCAAGCGATTGAATCATAACACTTCTCCACAGGCAGTTATGATTGTCGGCGGAGGTGGATTAACGCCTACTCTCACGAAAGAAGTGAGTACGCAACTGGACCTTCCTGAAAACCGTGTGGCCATTCGAAGTCTAGATGCCCTTTCAGGTGTCACACTTTCGGATCAGATCGAAGCTTCCCCTGCACTCGTCACGCCAATTGGTATCGCAATTGCAGCACAAAGAGCACCCATTCACTATATTTCCCTGAGTGTCAATGAACAATCCATTCGACTATTCGAATTAAAAGAACTTACAGTAGGCGACGCTTTGCTTGCAGCTCGGATTTCCGCCCGACAATTATACGGTAAACCAGGGCTTGCGTTGACTGTTAAGGTAAATGGGCAATGGCGAACGCTTCCTGGCGAGCATGGTTCCTCTACGACCATCCTGTTAAACGGCACTGAAGCCGGCACAAAGGACAGCATAGCAAACCAGGACAACATTGAGTTGATGTTCGGCAAAGACGGCACAGACGCTACAGCGACAGTCAGGGACTTGATGGATGCACCCCAATCAATCACTTATCAACTGAACGGTGTAAGTAAGACTGTTATAGGTGAAATCCTGCTAAACGGAAGGCCCGTTACGATGGATACCAAGATTGCAGACCGTGATGAATTAACCTTACATCAAACAACAAGAGTAAAAGACATTATAACGTCCCATTCAAATTCTGAAACAGATGCTTATACGATTATATGGAACGGTACTCCCCATCGTTTAAAGCAACGTGAGACTGTCTATATCGCAAACGGCCAAGTAGTGTCGGATGCCTACCAGATTCAGGCAGACGATCACATCGAAACGCGTCATCCTGGTGCTCTTTCATTAAAAGAAATAGCGAAAGATTTGGAGATTGTTCTTGAAGAGCGTGCCGATATACTGTTTAACGAAAAGCCTATCGTCATCAAGAAGCAACGAACTGCCGTCTATGTAAACGAAGAACCAGCAAATCTTGACTACCGTGTACAGCCAAATGACAAAGTTGAGTTCAAAGTATTATCCCATTCCCCTATTATTTTTAGTGATATATTTTCATTCACTGATTTCACGTTACCCACACAGTCCACGGCATCTTATCGATTACTGCGTAACGGCGAATCTATTCGCTTCAATGATTTGATATTCGGCGGTGACCAACTAGAGATCATATTCGAATAAAAGCTACGCTGTGCAACAACTGCATAGCGTAGCTTTTTATTGTGTGTTCTTCATCCAGTAGTGCACAAAAAAACCTTCCAATAAAGGAAGGTTTTTAACTATTACTTAGAGTGGCTTTTGTTGTTACTGTTTGAAGAAGTATTATTTCCTTTAGACTGCTCATTCTTTTTAGCAGTTGTATCTGCTTTAGGAGATTTGTTATCTTCTTTTTTATTTGAAGAATCTTTTGCTTTTGAAAGATTTCCTGATTCTTCGTTATTTTCTTTTGTACCTTTATAATCCATGGCTTCTTCACCTTCAGATGATACAGTTCCGTCATCCATAGGAATATTAGCTTTTGACGTTGCAGATTTCACCTTGCCCACTAGCTGCTCAGATTGCTCTTGGATGTTGTGGGAAAACTCGGAAGTTTTGTCTTTTGCCGCTGAAGTGAATGCTGCTGTTTTTTCTTTTGCAGTATCCGTGAAGTCAGCTGTATAATCTTTTGCCGCACTTGAGTATTCTGCCGCTTTGTCTTTAGCTGTACTAGATAGCTCAGCAGCTTTATCTTTTGCTGTGCTTGATAGTTCTACTGCTTTCTCTTTCGCAGTTGAACTCAATTCAATACTCTTGTCTTTCAGTTGTGAAGCTTGTGTAGTTAAATCTTCACGCATTTCACGGCCAGTCTTCGGTGCTAGGAATAGCGCAGTTGCCGCCCCAATAACTCCACCAATGATCGCGCCGGCAATGAAACTCCCTGTGCCGCTACTATCTTCATCATACAGATCATTTGTTGAACGGTATGTGTAGTTTGCTGGATATTGTGGCTGTCCGTAAGTGTTTGAGTAGTTACCTTGGTTGTTGTTGTTGTAGTTTGGTTTGTTTTCTGTCATTTTTTTCTTCCTCCTGTGAATTAGCTGTTTTTTTGTATGTTTCAAAGGAAAATGCTTGTACTAGGAGCGCGCTTTGTACACTGTCCAACCAGCGGACTTTTCAGGTTGCCGTTCCTTTATTTGATCGTATAGACCAACCGCAACAGTTCCCCATTGTACTACTTGCGCGATTTTATCACTGTTTTGTTCAGCTTGGGTAGTGACTGAGCTCGAGATCCGATGAACGGATTGATTGAGCGTGTTCACTGAGTCGCCTACTCCCTTTACCGCATCCACCACAGTGTTCAGCTTGTCCGTTTTCCCTTGCAGATCTTCGGCCAGCTGATTCGTTTTTTGTAGGAGCTGTGTACTTTCTGTAGTCACTCCTTCCAATTGCTTTGATAAGTCATCCACTGTATGCGAGACACTTTGTAAAGATGTTTTTAAAGACCCCAATGTCATCGCCAGACTTACACAAAGAATAAGAAATGCGATTGCCGCAATCACTGCAGCAACGTAAAGTAAATTGATCACCTTCGTAATCCTCCTAAAGCATATTCTTACGAAAACTTTACCCCTCTTTCAGAGTTTCTAAACTTTTCGTCCTACTACATCCTGTTCGACATAACTTAGCTATTCCCTTTAACAAATTCCTAAAACTTCTTAAAAAAGAGAGACAGCCCTCTCATAAAAGATTAGGCTGTCTCTTCTGTAGTTATGTCAGATTTGAATTGTTTTAAATATTGCTGGATATCTCCAGCACCCATGAACAGGATTACAGGATTTTGATGTGATGCTAGACCTGACATATCATTTATTTTTAAATGTTGAGAATGTGGAATTTTATCGACCAAATCTTGAATCGTTAAACTTCCTTCTTGTTCTCTCGCAGAGCCGAAAATATCACATAGATACACATGATCTGCTTCAGAAAGACTTTCTGCAAATTGATCTAGCATCGCAGCTGTCCTGCTGAAAGTATGCGGTTGGAATACAGCAATCACTTCACGATTTGGATATTTTTGACGTGCCGAGTCCAATGTCGCACGAATTTCCGTTGGGTGATGGGCATAATCGTCCACGATGACACGATTTTCTAATTCCATGACAGAAAAACGTCTTTTCACACCCGTAAACGTCGCGAAGCGTTCATTTACAATTTCAGCTGGAATATTCTCATAGTGACATAGCGTAATAACGCCCAATGCATTTTTTATAGCATGATCACCTGTCTGCGTAATAGTGAAACGATGATAGAATTCATTTCGGATGAATACATCAAACGAGCAACCATTTTGATCTTTTTCAATATTCGCCGCGTAGAAATCATTAGATGAATCTAAACCATAATAGACAATCGGAACCTGACATTGTAGCTTTTGAAGATTATCGTCGTCTCCGCAAGCAATTAATGCCTTTTTGACTTGGCTTGCCATTTCTCCAAATGCGTCTAGAATATCATCTAAACTTGTAAAATAGTCCGGATGATCGAAATCAATATTCGTCATGATCGCATAGTCTGGATGGTATGCCAAAAAGTGACGTTTGTATTCACATGCTTCAAATACAAAGTACTCTGTCTCCTTGACACCTTTTCCCGTACCGTCCCCAATTAAGAAAGAAGTTGGCGCAAAGCCGCCTAAAACATGCGCAAGCAAGCCTGTGGTAGACGTTTTACCATGCGTTCCCGTTACCCCAATGGATGTGAACTGTTCCATGTAAGAGCCTAGGAAGTCATGATAACGAATAACCTCTAAACCAAGTTCTTCAGCACGGACTAATTCAGGATGGTCATCTTTGAATGCATTCCCCGCAATCACCTTCATACCCGGCTGGATATTATTTTCGTCAAAAGGTAGTACTTTTATATTTCTTTCATGTAAAGGATCTTCTGTAAAAAAGTATTTTTCCACGTCAGAACCTTGAACTGTGTAAGAAGAGTCATGTAGTAACTGGGCAAGGGAACTCATTCCTGATCCTTTAATGCCTGTAAAAT